>CAYVSV010000006.1:0-75297 GCA_964454205.1 uncultured Ruminococcus sp. | reverse complement strand
CGTGATTTTTTTGCCTGTTTTTCGGGTTGTGTTGCATTTTGTTTTGCATTTGACGTTTTAAAGAATTTGGGGAGATTTTCAAACGCGCAAAGATTTGGATAATCGTGGGTAATTTCTGAACTCGCGCAGAAGACCCTCAAAACCCCGAAATATTTCTTTGTTGACAAATATCCTTTCTTGAACAAGCGGAGGGTCTATGCTAAAATAATTATAACGGCACCGGGAATGGACTATCGGTCTTTAAGCGGCAGCCGTTCCAAGGGCAGGAATGCCCGAAAATCCGAGGAGGCTTACAACGTGTGGCAGATTACTACGATCCGCACGGCTGCCGAGAACGGCGAGGAGTACGAAACATACGGTATCCGCACAGGAGAAACGGTGATAAACGACATCTCGCCAAACAGACATAAGATAGAAGAATTTATTCGGCAGTTAAACAGTTTAGGGGCTTCGGAGATCCATGCTTACGAGCTGGTTGAGGATTTTTTGGGAAGATAACAAGGGGGTGAAATAAAGCCGCGCCGATCTCTCGGCGCGGCTGCGTTTTTATTTCCCGCATGCCGCCGCAACGGAATTGTAGATGACCACCTTGCTTTTTTTGAACCGCGACCTGCATATCCCGAACGCCCATACCGTCCCGAGAACGAGCGTTCCCGCGTAGATACCGACAGCCAACGGAAGCGGCGCTCCGAAGCCGTTGAGCTTTATGCCCTTTTCCAAAGCTAGCAGCGTTACGATGATAGGTACGAGCGTCGCGTACAATCCCAACAAGCCGCCCATCGAGATCGTAAATGTCACGGGCATAAACAGCATCATGGAACCGCACACGATAGCTCCCAATATCAGAGTATCGGAAAACTGCACGATCTCTGCGCCCTTAATTCCCAGAAAAACGAAATACCCGCCCATAATGACCGTCTGAACTACCGCCGCGCCCACGATAAACAAAGGCACGGAGCGCGTGTAAAGCTCCTTGGCTATCGGCGTCGAGCGAACGAATTTGTTCATCGACATTTCTCCGCCCGAAGCTATGGCGAACAAGCACACAAACACCACCATTCCGAAAAACAGGAACACCTTCGGAAACATATAGTCCTCTTTTCCAAGCTCCTCGTGGAAAACAAACGGTAAAACCTCCGCCGCAAGCGACATCAGCACGACAAATATCGTCAATGCCTTTGGCATTCTCTTCCAGCTGTTGAGCATAAACCTTATTCCGCGCATTTCTCTCCCTCGCTTTCCCAAGCCGACCTCGCCTTAACGACGGCGAAAACCACTCCCGCTATGAAAACCAACGCCGCTATCACCGTCATGACCGCAAACACCGTAAAACTCTCCGCAAGCTCCGCGCCGTCAACAAATCCGCTGAAAAACGCTCCGCCCATGCCGCCCGCAACGCAAAGCGGTACCATCTTTGCCCAAAGCGAATTTGTGTACCCCATAAAATTCACCATTCCCATAGCGAACAGAGAAACAGCCGCCGTGCACATCGCGAGATCCGCTCTGAAAAACAAAGCCGTGACCGCCACAAACGCCGCCGTCATCGCGCCCCCCAACAGCTCGGAGAACAGTATGGAGCTCCCGAAATGCCCCGCGGAATTCGGCAGAGCGTGATAGTACTTATATCCCGCCGCTTCGGGGTTGTTGGTGTTGAACGTGCCTATCAACGTGACCGCCGTAAACACCGGAAGCGTCACCGTCGAGATAACAGGCACCGCCGTGCTTACAAAACCGCTAAGCCACTCTAAATTCACGAGCCTGTTGATAACGCCTATCGCCGCTATCCCGCCTAGCAGACCCGCAAACATTATCACATACGCCTTTACGGTGCCCACCATTATACGAAATGATCTTATCATCTGTTTTCCTCCGCGTACTTCAGCAAGCCCACGCTCAGCTGCTGGAGAGTGGGGCGCTCGCACACCGCCGACAGCTCCCCGAACACCCGCGCGTTCTCCGCGAGCGCCAAGCCCTCAAACGTCGTTTTGTTGACATTGTGCGACAGCATGTGATCCTTCGCCTTGTCGTAATCCGAGGGCTCGCCGCGCACTATTATGTACTTCTCTTTAAGGTCCTCGACAAATCCTCGCTCTATGATCTTTCCCTTATCCATAAATATAGCGTTGTCCGCCGCATTTTCCATATCCGCTATATTATGAGTGGAAAACAGCACGGACTTCTCGCCGTTCCCCTCGTCGATATAATCGCGCAGCCTGTCGCAGAGCCTGTCGCGCATGAGCGGGTCGAGAGAGCTTCCGGGCTCGTCGAGTATCAGAAGGTCGGTCTTTCGCGCAAAGACCGCCGCCAGAGCCATTCTCATCTTGTTTCCGTCAGACTGCTTGAACATTGCCACGGTCTTTTTGCTGAACTCGTTGTCGACCTCCAATTCCGCACAGAGCTCGTTGAAGCGCGCTCTGTCGAAGCCGCGGTACACGAGCTCCATAGATACCGCGATATCCTTTGGCTTCCACGACGCGGGAAAGAACCCCTGCGAAGCGCAGTAGCCTATCCTCTCGCGAACCTCCTCCTTGTCGATATCCTTTTCCGTGCCGAAATAAGTCGCCTCGCCCGCCGTCTTGTGGATAACTCCGCAAAGCACGTCGATAAGCGTCGTCTTGCCCGCGCCGTTTGCGCCGATAAGAGCCGTAGACATACCCTTCGGTATCTCAAAATCGAGTTCTCCCAACGTGAACTTCGGGTACTTTTTCGTAAGCCCCGCCGCCGTCAATATGCTTTCCATTACATCACCCCGCTCCCGAACCTGTAAGATACCGCGCCTTCCTCAAACGCCCGAAACGCCCTTTCGAGAGCGTCCACGGCGGTTTTCTCATCGGCGAACTGCGCCATAACGACCGTCTCACCCAAAGCGTCGCGGCTCGCGCTTATAATGTATTTCGCTTCCTTGCCGCCGCCGAGATTTCTCTGCACCTGCAAAAGAGAAGCGTCCGCAACGCTCTTTTTATCAAATGAATACACCAACATAATTATCCTCCTTAATTATCAAACAGCACATTTATCATCTTTATAAGCTCCTCGCGCGACACTCCCGCGAGCTTTGCGCTTTCGAGAGCGTTCTGAAGATGCTCCTCGAGCAGACGCAGGTGCTGTTCGCGAACCATCTCCCTGTCCTGCGGGTTCACGATATACCCCTTGCCCTGAACCGCCGCGACGAGACCCTCCTCGGCGAGCTGTTCATACGCCTTCATCGTGGTTATAACGCTGATCCTCAGATCCTTTGCGAGCCCGCGTATCGACGGCAGATACTCCCCCTCAGCGAGCCTGCCGCTCATGATATCCTCCTTGAATTGCGCCGCTATCTGCTTATAAATAGGTACGTCGCTGTTCTGCATTATTTTGATAAGTCATCACCCCGTTTTAAGTGTTTATGTGTTCTATATACAGTATAAACTCTTTCCGTAAATTTGTCAAGAGGTTTTTAAAATATTTTTTCGTGGAATATCAACAAAACATTCCGCGAAATTTATGCCGAATTCACAAAAAGCAAAGAAAACTTGGCAAAACCTCAAAAAGCACTTGACAAGTAAACTTGGCAGTGATATAATAGAGTTGACAATAAAACTTGGCACTTGGGAGGTGTTACAGTATGAAAAAGGAAGAAATCCTGAAAAAAGCTCGCGAAGAGGGCTCGGACGAAATGGAAAAATTCGTTCAGGATCACTCTATGTGGTGGGGAGCTGTCGCAATGGGTATCTGCCTTATCGCGTTCACGATAATCCGCCGTCGGATCGATCAATACACGTTCGATCTTACAGCGACTATCACCGCGGGAGTGGCGGTGCAGAACTTTTATCAATACAAAAAGCTCCATATCAAGAGAAATCTTATAGCGGGAATATTTATGGCTGTCGGATCAGTCTTGTGCGCTATATGGTTCGTTCAGGAGGTATTATTATGAAAAAAGAAGACATTCTCAAAAAGGCCCGGGAGGAAAAATCCGACGAAATGGAGAATTCGGTACGCGACAGATCGGCGGTGTGGATGACGCTTGCTATGGCTGTCGCGGCGGGGTTCTTTGTGTGCATGCGCGAGGAGAACGCGCCTATAATGGACTTGACAGCGACGGTATGCTTTTCAACGGCAGTGTGCTGTATTTATCGCTTTTTCCGGTTAAAGCAAGTCTGTTATCTGATTTTGGGACTGGTTCTTGCGGCAATGACGGTTTTTGCGACCGTGAGATTTTTTCAGGGACATTAAGGGGGCGCTATTATGAAAAAAGAAGACATCTTGAAGAAGGCTCGCGAAGAGGGCACGGACGAAATGGAAAAAACCGTGCAGGACAAGTCGATGTGGTGGGTGTTCATCGCAATGGGAGTATGCCTTATCGTGTTCTCGCTGATCAGATTGGAGAACGATCAGCACCCGACGGATCTTGCCGCTACGATAAGCGCGGGAGCAAGTGCGGGGTGCTTTTATCGGTTTTCAAAACTTCACGATAAGAGAAATCTGTTCGCCTTTATAACAACGGGTATATGCGCAGCCGTATGCATTATACTCTTCATAATACATCATTAAAGTGCGGCGGTGCGAATATGGAAGATAAGCTGATACTGAAAAACAACCTCAAGCAAGCCCGAACCGAGCGCGGAATGTCGCAGTCGGAGCTCGCGAAGCTGGTCGGCGTTTCGCGCAACACCATAAGCTCCATTGAAACGGGGCAGTTCAACCCCACCGCAAAGCTCGCACTTATTCTCTGCATTGCGCTCGATAAGAAATTTGAGGATCTGTTCTATTTTTAAAAATTAAAGGTACGGAAGTAAGAGGCAAGAGATTTTCTTGCCTCTTTTGTGATTTTTACCAATTCGCTTGCGAATTCAGCTCGGATATTTATGCATTATCTATATTGCGTTGCAAGATACTTTGTGATAAAATAGAATTAAAACAAACGATTTGGGAAAAGAGGCGGGAGAATGAATTCACAGCTTAAACGCGGCACGCTGGAGCTATGCGCGCTGTCGGTGGTGAGCCGCGGCGACTGCTACGGCTACGAGCTGGTAAACAGGATTTCGGAATGTATGGAGATCACCGAAGGCACGATATACCCGCTGATGAAACGGCTCAAGGACGGGGGGCTTATCGACAGCTATATCGTCGAGTCTCCGGAGGGACCGCCAAGGAAGTATTACATGATAACGGAGGCGGGCTCGGCGGAGCTCGCGCGGCTCACGGAGGAATGGTTCGAGTTCTCGGAGAGCGTGAACAGGCTTTTGAAGCGGGAGGAGGACGTATGAACGCGATCTATTTCAGCGGCACGGGAAACACGAAATTCTGCGCCGAACGCTTCTCTGAACGTCTCGGAAACGGAGCGCGCGCGTTCTCCATCGAGAGCAATGAAGCGGTCTCCGTGCTGGAAGAAAGCAAGGAGCTCGCGCTCGCGTACCCCGTGTATTACAGCAGCCTCCCGAAGATAGTGCGCGACTTTATCCTTGAAAGCAAGACGCTCTGGCGCGGGAAAAAAGTGTTCATTATCGCGACTATGGGACTTTTCAGCGGAGACGGCGCGGGGTGCTCCGCGAGGATATTGAGAAAGCTCGGCGCGGAGGTCACGGGCGGTCTGCACGTCAAAATGCCAGACTGCATAGGCGATGTGGGACTTCTGAAAAAGCCGCCCGAGCGGAACGCGGAGCTCGTGAAAGCGGCGGCTTACAAGATCGACAAGGCGGCGGAGAGATACCGCGGCGGAAAGCCTCCGCGCGACGGTCTGAACGCGTTCGATCATATCGCGGGGCTTCTCGGACAGCGGCTGTGGTTCTCCGGGAAAACAAAAAGCTACACTCAAAACCCGAAGATCGACAAGGAAAAATGCGTCGGGTGCGGCGTTTGCGAAACGGTCTGTCCTATGGGAAATATCCGCATGGAAAACGGCGGAGCCGCCTCGGGCAGCAGGTGCACGATGTGCTACCGGTGCTTTTCGGAGTGCCCGAAAAAGGCGATAACGCTCATCGGAAAAGAAGTTATCGTGCAATATAAATTCAGCACATCATACAGGGAGGTAATTGAATGATAGCGGAAAACAAACAGGAATTTTTTGAACAGCTCGAGCGCGAGCTCCAGCGGCTGGGAGTTGAGGACAGCTCGGAGCTGATATACGACCTCGAGGAGCATTTCGCGGAGGGAGCCCGCCGCGGCATAAGCGAGGAGGAGACCTGCCGCGAGCTCGGAAACATAGCGGAGATAGCGCGAAGCTGTCTTGATCTGAAGAGCTCCGCGATAAACAGCATGGTCGCGCGCGATGTGAGCCGCAAACGCGTTAGTCTCACAAAGCCCGGGCGCTCCGTCCCCGCCGACCCCTCTCTCACGCCGAACTCCGTAAACAGCGAGCAAAAAGCGCAGGAGGACTGCGTGCGCTCCTACACTCCCGAGCATATTGCCGAGGAGACCGTGCCGCCGTCGGGCGGCATGGGTAGCATACCGAGCCAAAACGGTGCGGAAAATCCCGCCGATCCGGGCGGTACGGGGAGTTTTCCGAACCAAAACACCGCGTCGGACTCCGCAGCTCAAAGCGGCACGGCAAGCTCCGCCGATCAAAACACCGCATCAAGCTCCGCGAACCAAGGCGGCGCGGCTGATCCCAACACCCAAAGCGGCTCGAACGGAACCTTTGAAAAAATAGGCAAGACCGTCGACGAGGTGTGCGAAAAGGCGGGAAAGGCGCTGGGCGAGGCGTTCAACAAGGCGGAGAGCGCAATCGGAAAAGCCGGCGAGAAGGTCAACGAAAAGGTCGGCGCGTTCAGACCGAGCGACAGCTACCGCGCCAGCGTGAACAAAGGCAAGCACGCCGATATACCGCCGCAATCCGCCAAAGTCAAGATCAAGGGCAAGAGCGAATTCGTGGACACCACGGGGCTTCAGCCCAACGTCAACGGAGCAAGGCTCTTCGGGGAGATCATGCTCGATCTGTTTTTGTGGATTTGGCTGATACCGATGGTATTGGCAATTGTCGTTGCGTTCTTCGCGGGGACGGTGGCTCTGGTGGGAGTGGGGATCATGTCGATCCTCGGTCGAGGCGATTTTAATGAGTTCAAGTTTATCACGAGACTTCTCTTCGCGCTGGGTTTCTTCAGCCTGACGGGAGTTGCCGCAAATCTGGGCTCGCTGTTGATAAAGCCCGTCTCGTCGCTCGTGAAATACGTGGTCTCGCGGCATCTTAAAGCGATTTATGATATTTAAGGAGGAGCATTATGATAAAGGGTCTTATAGGGTCGTTAATATCCGCCGCGGTATTCTTTACGGCGGGCGGAATGTCGGTTGCGATACTGGGCACGAATTCAGGGAGTTTCTCGGATTTCAGAGAGTTTGACGCGGATTTTGATGAGCTGCTGCTCGACGAGGACACGGACGGCTCGTGGACGTTTGAATGTTGTCCCGAAATAGCGCTGAGCCTTTCCGGAACTAAAGCGCACATCACTCCCGTTGAGGGAAACGAGGTAACGCTTTCGGTAAAATCGGACGGGATCTCGGTAGGAACGGGAAAACTCTCGGTAAAGGCGGCAGTGGATAAGGACAGAAGATGTCTCGGGATAGCGATAGGGCATAAAGGTCTTTTCATTATGGATATATCGACAATAACGGCGGAAATAGGTCTGCCAAATGCGATCTACAACAAACTGCAATTGTCTGTAGGCTCGGGAAGCGTCACGGCAGAAAACATAAATGCTTTGGAAAACGACCTTTCGATTGGTTCGGGAAAGCTGATGTTCTCGCAGAGCACGGGATTTACCGCGGACACATTCAGCCTTGACATGGGCTCGGGCTCGGCGGAGGTGCAGCGCTCCGCAGCAAAGTACCTGAGCCTCGGCATCTCCTCGGGCTCCGTGATAATGCAGACCGCCGCAACGGAGCTTTTCAATATAACTATGGGCTCCGGTAAGTTTGAGGTGAACGGTCTCGGCGGCACGGGCTCGATAGACGTGGCAAGCGGCAAAGGCATAGCGGCGTTCGCGGATACCGACAGCATTGACGGCAGCGAATTCAACGTCTCGAGCGGAAATCTCACCGTGAATTTGCCGAAAGACGTCAACGCGGAGATACACGCGGACGTAAGTTCTGGCAGCATAGTTGTGGACTGCGCGGGGGTGAACAAAAAGATCCGCGACGACGAGACAGTCACGCTGAACAACGGCGGCGCATGGATTACCGCGGACGTTTCCTCGGGAAAGCTGTCGATACTGAACGCGGACGAAACGATAGCGCAGGTAACCGTAACTGAAGCAAGATAGAAAAACACCGCGCAAAGCAGCTGCTTTGTGCGGTGTTGCTTATGTTTTGTTTTATGCGTTTTCCCCGCCTCCGGCGGGGAAAACGCCATTAGAGCCGTATTTCCCCGATTATTTTTCACAGGAGTGAATAGCCTTAACAGGGCAAGCTGCCATGCATTCTCCGCAGTTTGTGCAGAGCTCGTGGTTTATCGAGGCATGGAAGTTTTCGACCTTTATAGCGCCGTTCGGGCACTTCTTTTCGCAAAGCTTGCAGCCGATGCAGCCGTTTTGGCAGCTTTGCTTCGTGACTTTTCCGTTGTCTGCCGAGGAGCAGAGCACGTCGATATGCTTTGCGAGCGGCTTTATCTCGATGAGGGCGTTCGGGCAGACCTTCGCGCACTTTCCGCAGGCGGCACAGAGAGAAGGGATTACCTTTGCCACGCCGTTCACGACCTTTATAGCGTCGTGCTCGCAGACGGAAACGCAGTCGCCCAGACCCATACAGCCGAACTTGCAAAGCCCCGTACCGCTGTAAAAGCGCTTAGCCGCCTTGCAGGACTGAACGCCGTCGAACTCGAAGGCAGAGCCCGTGGCGTTGCAGTCGCCGTTGCAGTGAACGACGGCGGTCATCGGGACGACCTCGGAAGCCGACTGACCGAGGACCTCGGCTATCTTCCCGGCCGCTTCCGCGCCGCCGGGTCGGCAGAGATTTGTCTCCGCGCCGTTGTTCACGATAGCCGCCGCGTAGTCCGCGCAGCCGGCGTATCCGCACGCTCCGCAGTTTGCCTGCGGGAGCGCCTCGCCTATCTTCTCTATACGCTCGTCGACCTCTACATAAAATATCTTAGCGGCGGCAGTCAGAAGAACTCCCGCGAGAATACCGCAAATCCCGAGGACGAGCGCAGGAATAACATAAGTCATAATATCCGCACCTCCTTAGCTGAACAGTCCCGAAAAGCCCATAAAGCTTATCGAAACGATCGAAGCGGCGATGAGAGTAGAGGGAACTCCCTTGAACGTCTCGGGAATATCCGCGTATTCCAGCTTTTTGCGCACGCCCGAGAAAATAACGAGCGACAGCATAAATCCGAGACCCGCGCCAAGCGCGTTCACTATCGATTCCGCGAAGCTGTAGTTGTTGTCGATGTTGAGCACCGTAACGCCGAGCACCGCGCAGTTTGTCGTAATGAGCGGCAGATATACGCCCAGCGCCTTATAAAGCGGCGGCATACATTTTTTCATCATCGTCTCAACGAGCTGAACGAACAGCGCGATAACGAGTATGAACAAAACCGTGTCAAAGTATTCCAGCCCGTTCGGAACGAGAATTCCGTGATGTATCGGATATGTAACGAGCGTAGCGCATATCATTACGAACGTTACTGCAATACCCATTCCCGTCGCGCTGTTGAGCTTCTTTGAAACTCCGAGGAAGGGGCATATACCCATAAACTTCGAGAGAACGAAGTTATCCGTGAGCATAGCCGCGAGTATAATGACCAAGAATTTCACTTGTCCTCACCCGCCTTTCCGCTTTCGGCGGCTTGTGCGCCGCTGCCGCAGCTTGCCGCGTTCGGGCAGCCCTTGCAGCCTCCGCCGCACTCAAGCTCCTGCGGCGGCTTTTTGTGCGAGAATTTGTTTACGAGAGCTATTATCACGCCGAGCGTGAAGAAACCGCCCGCGGGCATTATAAACAGCAGCATCGGGTTTGAGCTGAGCACGGGGAGCTCCATTCCGAACCACTTCCCCGAACCGATTATCTCGCGCACAGACCCCATAAGGAACAGCGCGATGGTAAAGCCTATGCCCATTCCGATAGCGTCGCAGACGGAAGCCACAACGCCGTTTTTGGAGGCGAACATCTCCGCGCGTCCGAATATAATACAGTTTACGGTTATAAGCGTGAGGTAAATTCCGAGACTGTCGTAAAGATCGGGAACGAAGCCCTCCAGGAGAAATCCTATAAGCGTAACGAAGCTCGCGATAATTACGATAAACGAAGGGATACGCACCTTATCGGGAATGACCTTTCTCAAAGCCGAAATAACGATATTTGAGCCGAGAAGCACGAACGTTGTCGCAAGACCCATTCCTATGCCGTTCGCTGCCTGTGTTGTTACAGCCAGAGTAGGACACATTCCGAGCAGCATAACAAGCGTGGGATTTTCCTTTATGATGCCCTTTGTCAGCTCCTTGCCGAGCGAGACCTTCTTATCAGCCATTTAATATCGCCTCCTTATTTTCGTTATAGACCTGCAGAGCAGTATCAACGGCGTGCTTCATACCTTTTGAGGAGAATGTCGCGCCGCTTATCGCGTCGAATGCGTAGCTGTCGTCGGTCGCGCCTATAAACTGTTTTCTGAACGATTCCTCGTCGCGGACTTTAGAGCCCAGACCGGGCGTTTCACCGAGCGAGACGAACTCTATCCCGGACACCGCGCCGCTTTCGTCAAATCCGATAAGCACGTCAAGTCCGCCCTTGGAATAGCCGTCGGCTACTATCTCAACGGCTGTTCTGCCGTCCGTCGTCACCGCGATGTTCTTTATCTCGTCGCAGCCGAAGTTATTGTCGAGCATTTTGATCTCGCATTCGCCGAAAAGCTGTTCAACCGTTTTGCTGAACTTAAGCTCCTTTTGCTTGGCAATGCTGTCCTTTGTGACCTCGTGGGCGAACGTGAGCAGCAGAGCCGCGACTGCGCAGATTATCGTGAGAACTATTGTTGGAAGGATCTTGTCTTTCATTTCTGCTTATCCTCCTTTTTTGCGCCGAATATCTTGGTACGCGTTACCTGTTCAATGTACGGAGTAAGCACGTTCATAAGAAGTATCGAGAACGAAACGCCCTCGGGATAAGAGCCGAAATGCCGTATAACAAACGTTATAATGCCGCACCCGAGCCCGAATATTATCTTGCCCTTGGTGGTTATCGGAGTAGTCGCGTAGTCTGTCGCCATAAAGAACGCCCCGAGGAACACGCCGCCCGCCAGGATAGCGTACAGAGGGTCGTCCCCCGCGATAAGCGAAAGAAGCGCCAAAGACCCGATAAAGCTTACAGGAGCCGCGAGCGAGATGATACGTCTTACGGCGAGATAAAGCCCGCCGATAAGCAGCGCCAGAGCGCATGTCTCTCCGAGACATCCGCCGACCTTACCGAAGAACAGATCCGAATACGAAGCGTTTCCGCTTACAAGAGGCGTAGCGCCGGTTACAACATCGCCCGCTTCCTTATAAAAGAACGGAACAGCCCAATTTGTCATAGCGGTCGGGAAAGAAAGCATGAGAACTATTCTCGCCGTGATAGCGGGGTTTGCGAAGTTCTGACCGATCCCGCCGAAAAGCTGCTTGACAATGACAATAGCCACGAACGAGCCGACAACAGCCATCCAGATAGGCAGAGTTACGGGCAGGTTCATCGAAAGAATAACGCCCGTTACCACCGCGGAAAGGTCGCTTATTGTGTTCTCGCGCTTCATGATCTTTCGGCAGCAGAACTCGAATACCACGCAGCTTACGACGCACACGACGGTAAGCAGGAGCGCGCGCAGTCCGAAAACGTAGCAGCCCACCGCCAAAGCCGGCAGAAGCGCAATAATGACATTGAGCATTATTGTTGATGTTTTTATGTAGTTTTCATCGTGCGGAGACGGTGAAACGATAAGCTTTTTCATTATGCTGAGCCTCCTTACTTTCTTGGAATAATGGTTTTCGCGAGCTGGTTTGTCTCCGCGAGCTTTCTGTTAGCCGGGCAAACATAGGTGCAGCTTCCGCAGTTCATGCAGAGCATCACCTTAAGCTGTTTTAACTCGTCTACGTTTCTTATCTTATAAGCCCTATTGATATCCGCGGGCATAAGTCCCATCGGACAGACATTCACGCAGCGCCCGCAGCGTATGCACGCGGTGGCTTTGCGAGCGTCGTAGGTCTTTACCGCGAGCAGAGCGTTTGAGGTTTTGACTACCGGCATATCCGGGTCGGGAATGGACATTCCCATCATGGGACCGCCGCCGATGAGCTTTATCACCGCTTCCATATCGGTGTTGCAGAACTCCAGAAGCTCACGGAAGGACGTACCGATCACGGCACGAATATTCTTAGGCTCTCCAACGGCGTTTCCGTCGACCGTGAGCCTTCTTGTAACAAGAGGCATACCCGTCTTGGTATATCTATACAGAAAAGCGACGGTTGAGACGTTCAGCACGATAACTCCGGTATCGGAAGGAAGCTGACCCTCCATTACAATTCTTCCCGTGGAATTGTAGATAAGCACCTTCTCCGCACCCTGCGGATAAGAGGAGGGCAGAGTTACTATCTCGACAGAATCGTCCTTCTCGGTCATTCTCTCGAAGGTTTTTATAGCCTCGGGCTTGTTTGCCTCAACAGCGAGCTTGCAGCTTTTTATGCCGAGCTTCTCTTTAACGAGCGCGATACCGCCGAGAACGTCGTCCGGACATTCCACCATCTCGCGGTAATCCGCGGTTATGTAGGGCTCGCACTCCGCGGCGTTGATAACAAGCGTATCAATCGGGGTTTTGGGGTTGAGCTTTATGTGCGTGGGAAATCCCGCGCCGCCCAATCCGCAAGCGCCGCTTTCGCGCACAGCCTTGATAAAGCTTTCCTTATCCGTGATGACAGGCGGCTTTACCTCCTCCGAGACGGTCTGCTGACCGTCCGTTTCGATCTCCACAGCCTTGCACACCGCGCCCATTGCGGTGCGGTAATCGCTCACAGCCGTTACCTTGCCCGAAACGCCCGAGTGCACGGGAGCACTGAACGGGGCGTCCGCATCGCCTATTTTCTGACCAACCTTTACCTCGTCGCCGACCTTTACAAGCGGCTGACACGGTGCGCCCATGCACATCGACATGGGTATCCTCACCTTTGAAGGCAGCGGAAAGTCGACCGTTGCGCTGTTTTCCGTATTTTTACGGTGATCCAGCTTTATTCCGTTGAGTTTCATCATAATCCCCTTCCTTAATCATCAATTTATAATGTACAATTAACAATTGACAATTGTTGTGTCCGCCTTAGGCAGGCATATTCGGATCGTATGCGAATTGCCGCGCTGCATCGCATAAATGATCCGCGCGCGAAGCGCGCGCCTTAATTGTCCATTGTCCATTTTAAATTGTCAATTGTAAACTTGAACACAGTCCCCGTGAACAGTCCCGCGACAACTCCCGAAACCAACAGCACCGGTAAATAGGAGAACACGGCAATGCTTCCCATAAAAAGCGAAGCTGCGGCGAGCTGTCCTATGTTGTGGAATATGCCGCCGAGTGTCGACATCAGAAGTATGCCCGTGCCGTTTTTCGACTTTCGCGAGGCGGCAAAGAACACCCCCATAATGGCTACCGAAAGAACGCCGCCGCATATAGACATACAAAAAGCTGTCGCGCCTCTCGTGATAAAGACAAAGCCGCTTTTCAGCACGGCTGTCGTCATCGCCGAAGGAAAGCCGAACTTAACGAGAACCACCATAACGACTATGCTCGAAATGCCGGGCTTCACTCCCAGCGGAAGCGGTATCGGTATCAGGCTTTCCAGGAACTGCAAAGCCGAGGCAAGGGCGAGCATAAGCCCCATAACGGCGATATAACGTGATCTCTTCATAACATTTTATTGTCAGCCCACAGTAACGTCAACGCCATCGTCCGAGCCGGCAACGGCGACCGTTATCTTGTTGGGAACGCAGATTATGCTCTGTCCCGATGAACCGATATAACCCGTTTTCTCGCATATCTTGTCGGGGCAGACAGCGTTTGTGAGGCGTATCTTCCCGCCCTTGACCTCAAACTCCGCTTCGATACCCTCAAAGCGGAACACGCCATCACGGTCAAGCGGGAGCTCGTGCCGGGCTTCTCCGCAGCGTATCACAGCCTTCCGCGAACCGCTGCCCGTGCGGCTCATTATAAACATCGCCGCAACGCTCCCGAGCAGGACAAGACCTATAACAACGCCCTCTAAGGGCTTTATCATGTGGAATTTTTTACCCATTCCTCCACACCTCAAGCTTATAGCCGCAGCCTCCCGCAAGCGAAAAATCGACGTTCTCGCTTATATAGACGGTGTTGTCGTCCGTGACGGCGACTATCCCGAGCCGCGGGTCGTTCATATATTTTCCGAGCCCGTCCCTGCCCTCTATGAAAATAAGCGTCGAGAGGAAGTCCGAGAGTATCCCGCTGCCGCATACCACTGTCACCGAGGTAAGATCGCTCTCGCACGGCGTTCCGCTTGAAAGGTCGAAAATGTGGATATACCGCTTGCCGTCTATCTCGAAAAAGCGCTCGCTTCCGCCCGAGGTCGAGAGAAAGCACTCGTCAGTGCGAAGTATCCCGAGCGAGCCCGCGCCGTCCGCCGGGTCTCTTACCGAAACCGCGAATTTCTCGCCGTTCGGTTTCTTTCCGTGCAGAAGCACCGAAGACGTCATCGAAACGATGCAATATTCGCCGCCGAGCCGCTCTTCTATCTTATCGAGAGCGTAGCCCTTCGCGACGCTTCCGACGTCGACAGAGCCGTTTTCATCGGCGAAGCTCATAGTATCAATTGAAAACGAAGCGCTGCGGAAGCTTTCCAGAGCGCCCGCGATCTCCTCTTCCGAAGGAACGGAGGGTTCCGCGGCGGTTATGTTCCAGGCGTCCGTGATGTCGCCCGCGAATATGCTTACCTTTCCGCCGTATTCCTCGCTAAGCCGTACCGACTGTTCGATAAGCTCCGCGGTGTAGTCGGAAACGGCGGCGTTACGGCGGTTATTTATGGAATAAATGTCGCTTTTGGGGTCGTAGCGATCAAAAAGCTCGCCGAGGCGCGTTAAAATATCGACGGCAGCGTCGACGTCGGAAGCCGTCCCCTTAACGGAAGCGGCGGTATCCATAACGAAAACGGTGCGTTCGGTTTGCGGCGCACTCGCGGCGGAGCTTGCGCAGCCGGTGAGAGCTATACAGCAAAGCGCGGCGGCAAGGGATTTGATCTTCATAATCAAATGTTCCTTTCAAAAATCGCTACACAATGATTATATCATATTTTGTACCGAATGTCAATAGTTTTGTGTTATTTTTGCAAAATTCCGTCGTTTTCGACAACAGGAAACGCGGGCGGGGATGAATAAAAACAGGCGGCTGTTCTCTCAAACAGCCGCCTGTTTTGCCGAATAATTGTCAATTGTTTACTTCATCGCTTCCTCAACCGCAACAGCGCAGGCAACGGTAGCGCCTACCATGGGGTTGTTTCCCATTCCGATAAGACCCATCATCTCAACGTGCGCGGGAACGGAGCTCGAGCCCGCAAACTGCGCGTCGGAGTGCATACGTCCCATCGTATCGGTCATACCGTAGGAAGCGGGACCAGCCGCCATGTTGTCGGGGTGGAGAGTACGTCCCGTACCGCCGCCCGAAGCAACGGAGAAATACTTCTTGCCCTTGTCTACGCACTCCTTCTTGTAAGTGCCCGCAACGGGGTGCTGGAAACGCGTGGGGTTGGTGGAGTTGCCGGTAATGGAAACGTCAACGCCCTCTTTCCACATTATTGCAACGCCCTCGGTCACGTCGTTCGCGCCGTAGCAGTTTACCTTCGCGCGAAGACCCTCGGAATACGCCTTGCGGAAAACCTCCTTAACCTCGCCGGTGTAATAATCCATTTCCGTTTCAACATAAGTGAAGCCGTTGATACGCGCGATTATCTGCGCAGCGTCCTTTCCGAGACCGTTGAGGATAACGCGCAGGGGCTTTTGGCGAACCTTGTTTGCCTTTTCCGCGATACCGATAGCGCCCTCGGCAGCGGCGAACGACTCGTGTCCGGCAAGGAATGCGAAGCACTCCGTCTCTTCCTCAAGCAGCATCTTGCCGAGGTTTCCGTGACCCAGACCGACCTTTCTCTGGTCAGCTACCGAGCCGGGGATACAGAAAGCCTGAAGCCCTTCGCCGATAGCCGCGGCAGCGTCTGCCGCTCTCTTGCAGTCCTTCTTTATAGCGATAGCGCAGCCGACGGTGTACGCCCACTTCGCGTTCTCGAAGCAGATAGGCTGAATACCCTCTACTATCTTATAGGGGTCGAAGCCCTTAGCCTTGCAGATGTCCGCACATTCCTCAATGGAGTTAATGCCGTATTTATTGATGACTTCGAGAATTTGTTTTTCTCTTCTGTCATAGGATTCAAATAAAGCCATTCTTATGTACCTCCTAGTAGTAATTAGTTTAACAGCGATTAGTTGTTAGTCTTTCCGCTGTTTCCTAAAAACCAAATAACCGTATTACTGCTTTCTGGGATCGATGAACTTCACGGCGTCGGCAACTCTGCCGTACTGACCTCTTGCCTTTTCGAGAGCCGTGTTTGCGTCGTCTCCTGCTTTGATGAAATCCATCATCTTGCCGAAGTTCACGAACTTATAGCCGATTATCTCATTGTCCTCATTCAAAGCGAGATCGGTAACATAACCGTCTGTCATTTCGAGGTAGCGCGGACCCTTTGCGAGCGTGCCGAACATCGTACCGATCTGGGAGCGAAGACCCTTGCCGAGATCCTCAAGTCCCGCGCCCACGGGCAGACCGTCTTCGGAGAAGGCAGACTGAGAGCGTCCGTAAACTATCTGCAAAAACAGCTCTCTCATCGCCGTATTGATAGCGTCGCAAACGAGGTCGGTGTTGAGCGCCTCGAGAATGGTTCTTCCGGGAAGTATCTCTGCCGCCATAGCCGCGGAATGCGTCATTCCGGAGCAGCCGAGCGTCTCCACGAGAGCCTCCTGGATAACGCCCTCCTTAACGTTCAGCGAGAGCTTGCAGGCGCCCTGCTGAGGCGCGCACCAGCCCACGCCGTGGGTGAAACCCGAAATGTCCTTAACATCCTTTGCCTTTACCCACTTAGCTTCCTCGGGGATAGGAGCGCAGCCGTGAGCAACGCCCTGTGCTACGGGACACATTGCGTCTACTTCATGAGAATAAGTCATACATTTTTCTCCTTCACTTAAATTTAGCGCGATCGGGCGTTACCGCCAAATACGCTGCCATACATATATATTATACTACATATTGTTTAATTTTTCAAGGGGTAATGCGAAAATTTTGTGATTTTTTACCGAAAAAGGGAGCGGCACATGTCCGCTCCCAAAAATCTTTTATTTTACGGTAAATTCCGCAATGGGCGTGGGAAGATCTTCATCACCTATACCGCTGTAACCTATTCTGTACTTGCCGGGCAAAAGCGGTTGTTTTACATGATCTTTTAGCTGAAAAGACTCCCAACCGTCCCAACCCGACGGGATACCTATGCTCACCATGTTGAAATTCCCGCTAACGCCCAGATAACGCCACTCATCGTCATCAAGCTTTTGGAGAAAGAAGTATGTGCCATAAGTGAACTCCTCGTCCCGATCGTTTCTTAACTTAACGCGTATCCGTTCCGTGTTTCCGTCGTATTCGGCAAGTTCCGTTTCCATAACCACACCCTCGATTATTGTCGGCTGTGGAAATTCCGTATCAATAAAGTCATCTTTTACTTCCGGTTTACATCCGACAGCCATCAGCATTGCGGCACACAGGAGCATTGAACCAAGCGCTTTCCTCATCAACATAACTTTCCCACTAAACAGCACGATCAGGTGTTATCCCTCGACAACAACATTCTGTCGTTATTGAGCTTTGCGCCGCTCGCTTCCTCAAACTTCTGCAGCAGCATATCCACCGTGAGCCGCTTCTTTTCGTCGCCCTTCACATCGTAGATTATCCTGCCGTTGTTCATCATCACAAGACGGTTGCCGTGCTTTATCGCCGCTTCCATGTTGTGCGTTACCATCATCGCGGTGAGCCGGTTCTCCTCTATTATCTTATCGGAGAGCTCGAGCACCTTTGCCGCCGTTTTCGGGTCGAGCGCGGCGGTGTGTTCGTCCAGAAGAAGTATATCCGGCTTTTTGAGCGTCGCCATAAGAAGCGTGAGCGCCTGCCGCTGTCCGCCAGACAAGAGCCCCACCTTTGAAGTCATTCTGTCCTCAAGCCCAAGATCGAGCGTTTTCAGAAGCTCGTGATACTCCTCGCGCTCGGACTTCGTTATGCCCCATTTCAGGCTGCGCGGCTCTCCTCTGCGCCTCGCGAGCGCGAGATTTTCCTGTATCTCCATGGTAGCCGCGGTGCCCGTCATTGGATCCTGGAAAACTCTTCCAATGAACTTCGCGCGCTTGTGCTCCGGAAGCCCCACGACGTTCTGTCCGTTTATGACGATAGAGCCGCTGTCTATCGGCCACACGCCCGCTATCGCGTTAAGGGTGGTGGATTTTCCCGCGCCGTTTCCGCCGATTATCGTTACGAAATCGCCGTCCTCCAGCTCAAGGGTAACGCCGTTGAGCGCGTGCTTTTCGTTTATCGTTCCCGCGTTGAAGGTCTTTTTGATCTCAGTTAGCGTCAGCATCGTCCGCCGCTCCTTTCTTTTCGGGTCTTAAGGAATTCTTCGCGGCTCGCCGAAACGAGGTTCTCGCCGTTTCTTTTATATAGGGAACAGCAAGGAATATCGCCACTATCACTGCCGAGAACAGCTTGTTGAAAGAGGACGGCAGACCAATAAGCATAACCATCTGAAGCACCACGAAGTAGATTATGGCGCCTAGCGCTGTAAAAGCAAGCCGAGCCACGAAATTGAAATGCCCGCGCATGATCGCCGAACCCAACACGTCGCCGATAATGACGGCGGCAAGCCCGATAACGATAGCACCTCTGCCAATGTTCACATCGTTTGAACCCGAGTACTGCGCGAGCAAGCCGCCCGACAGACCGACAAGTCCGTTAGACAAAACAAGCGCTATAACGGTCGATTTCTTCGTGTTGATGCTCTGCGCTCTCGCCATGTGGGAATTGCTTCCCGTGGCGCGTATCGTAAAGCCGTATTCCGTGCCGAAGAACCAATACAACGCCGCTATTATCAGCCCGACAGTCAGAAAAATCTTTCCAAGCTCCAGAGCTACGGTAGGAAAACCGTTGGAAACGGCGATACGCCGCGACGAGATAAACAACGGAAACTGATCAACGCTCACCGCGACCTGTGATTTCATACCCATTATTGCATAATTCACCGAATACAGCGATATCTGCGTAAGTATTCCCGCAAGTATGCCCGGTATACCGAGCAGCGTGTTCAGCAGACCCGTCATCAGTCCCGCCAGACACCCCGCCAAAAAGGAGCAGAGCATAGCAACGGGAATGGGAACGCCTGCCAATGTCAACATAAGCATTACCGCACCGCCCGTGCAGAGCGAGCCGTCTACCGTGAGGTCGGCGAAATCCAGTATCTTGTAGGTGATAAACACACCGATCGCCATAACTCCCCAGATAAGTCCTTGAGAAACGTTTCCGGGAAGTGAATTGACAAACGTCATTAGCTTATCCATCGTCAAACTCCGTTCATTTAAAAATTCCAAAAAGCAGGGAATGACATTTCTCCGTTCCCTGCTTTATAGGTTTGTTGTTTTTTCGGCTTAATCCGCTATTACCTCGTAGCCCTCGGGAGCGGTTATGTTCAGCGCCTCGCACATTGCCGCGTTATACTTCTTTGTGAACTTGGGCGCGGACTTGACTTCCATATCGCCGGGTTTTTTGCCGTTTTCAAGTATCTCATAAGCCATTTCGCCCGCGATATAGCCGATATCGTAATAGCTTATCGAAAGAGTAGCCACGCCGCAGCCCTTGCAGATGCCCTCTTCGCCCGCGATAACGGGGATCTTTGCGGGAAGAACGATATTCTTTACGGTCTCGGTGTGATCCGCGAAGGTATTGTCGGTCGGGATATAAAGCACATCGCACTCGCCGATAGCCGCCTGCGTGGTATTTGCGATCTCGTTGGAATCCGCCGCCGTGAATTCCTTGTACTCGATGCCGTCAGCCTTCAAAGCCTCCTCAAAGAGGTTCGCCTGGAACTTCGAGTTCGTTTCGGCAGAGCAGTACAAAATTCCGACCTTCTGCACGTTGGGGAACATTTCCTTAAGCAGCTTCTCCTGCTGATCAATAGGCGCAAGGTCGGTGGTGCCGGTAACGTTCTTGCCGCTCTTGCCCGTCCAGCCCTCTGTAATGCCGAGCGCGGAGGGATAATCGGTGATAGACGTGCCTACCACGGGTATCTTGTCGGTAGCGGAGGCTGCCGCACTAAGCGGAAATGTCGCGTTTGCGAGTATAAGGTCAACGTTTGCCGAAACGAAATTGTTGACGATAGTCGTGCAGTTGGTCTGCTCGCCCTGAGCGGGCTGGTAATCGAACTTTACGTGATCCTCGCCGAGCTTTTCGGTGAGAGCGTCACGGAACCCCATTGTCGCCGCGTCAAGAGCTTCGTGCTCCATCAGTTGGCAAATACCCACGGTGTATACCTTGTTTTTGTTGCCTGCGCCGCTCTCGGAGCACGCGGTCATCGACAGCGCCATAACGGAAGCCAGAGCCGCCGCAAAAATCTTTTTGAAACTCATTTTCATTTCTCCTTTTTTGTCCCTGATTATATGTTTTATGATTTTAATGCCAAAAAGCAAAAATCACATTAATATTATAACATATTTCTCGCGGTTTGACAACGGAATTTTATATTTGCCGGAGAGATTTCGTGATTTTTTGTTAAATATGCTGTATTTTCGCGGTTGAGTTTCAGCAAAATCACGAAAATAAAACGAAAATGCGGCATTGAAAATGCGGAATTCAGGCACGCCGCCTGCAACGGCAAATAAAAAAGCCGCCAAAGGCGGCTTTTTAAATTGCGGCAAAGCCGCTCCGAAATCCTCAATTATTCATTCTGCACTCTTAATCGTTATTCTTCGGGCTTCTCCTCGTCAACGATCGGCTCTTCGGCTGCCGGCTTTTCCGGAAGCTTAGCGCCGCATTTCGGGCAGAAGGTGTTGTCGTTGTCGGTCTTTTCGCCGCAGGAAGGACACGCCACAACTCCGCGCAGCTCGTCGAGCTGCTTCTCGATGTCAACAAGCTCCTCGTTCGCCGCGTCGAGCTCCGCGATTATCGCGTCGAACGCCTCGGTATCCTTCTCGCCGGATTTCGCCATTTCGTAAACCAACGCGCCGAGCTTCTCGTTCTTGTTCTTTATATCGATGTTGAGCTGGCTCGCCTTGACCTTCAGCTTGGATACGCGAATCGTCTCATCGGTCTTTTTGCCCGCCGTTGCCGCGACATTCTTGGTCGTGTTGATAACATTATCAAGAAAACTCATCTTACAAAACTCCTTTCAAAATCGGAGCCCGCTGCTCCGTATGATTTATTATACCACGTTTTTCCTCTTTTTGCAAGTGTTTTCGTTTAATATTCACAAAAGAGTTTTACGGTTGTACGAAACTCACAAAATATTACCTAAACTTTTGTGAAATACAGAGAAAAAAGTTACAATTCCGTAACCTTTTGTAAGGAAAAAGTTACAATGCCGTCATTTTTATTGACTTTTGCACTTTAAATATAGTATAATTAGTAATTGAGAATGTATAATGGACAATGGAGAATTATTGTGTCGGCTCCGCCTACATATTTTAATTGTATTGAAGCGGAAACGTTTCCGCTTCGATACGACCGAAAATCGCGCGAAGCGCACATAATATTGTACATTCTCAATTGTTACTCTAAGGAGATCTATATGCTTACCGAAACCACACTCTGCATGGGCTGTATGAACGACAAGACATACGACGGTCCGTGCAGGCTTTGCGGGTACAGCGACAAAGACCCGTATATACCGACATATCTCGCCCCGAAAACCATGCTCGGCGGGCGATACATCGTGGGAAGGCTGCTTTCCTACAACGGCGAGGGCGCTACTTATATGGGGTTCGATACATCCGCGGGCTCTAAGGTCATTTTAAAGGAGTTTATGCCCGACACGCTCTGCACACGCAGAAAAAACGAGACCGAGGTCTCCGTAAACCCCGCAAACAGCCCTCTTTATAAGACGTATATGTCGGAGTTCGAGGAGCTGCACCGCACGCTGATGAAGCTCAGCGGAATGGCGCATATCCAAGCCGTTCTCGATGTTTTCAGCGAGAACAACACCTGCTATGCCGTGTTCGAGTTCATAAACGGCATCTCGCTTAAGGCCTTCCTCGCGAACTCCAACGGCGGGCTTTCGTGGGATCAGGTAAAGGAGCTTTTCCCGCCCGTGTTCACGGCGCTTTCCATGACGCACAAGGCGGGGATAATCCACCGCGGTCTCTCGCCGCAGACGATATTCGTGACGGACAAAATGGAGCTTATGCTCACGAGCTTCTGCATAACCGCCACCCGCACCACCGATACCGAGATAGCCTGCGAAATATTCACGGGCTTCGCCGCGCCGGAGCAGTACTCTAACGACGAGATAAACGGCACCTGGACGGACGTTTACGGCATAGCGGCAGTGCTCTACCGCGTTCTTACGGGAATTGCGCCGACGGACGCTTCTTCCGGGGCGTTCGACGATATGCCGGAGCCTATGCTCGTAAACCGAAACGTCCCCGCAAACGTTTCAAAGGTGATAATGCACGGTATGGCGCGGTCTCCCGAAAGGCGGATACGCGACATCGGGGATTTTGTGAGCAGGCTTTTCGCGCCGCCTAAATTCGTGCCGGGCTCGAACGGCTCGGGGGCTTCAAAGCCCGCCGTTTCCTCAAAAACGCAAAGACGGCTCCAAAAACAGCAGAAGGAGCGCCGCAAGACGCTTATCGTGCTTGTTATCATGGGCATTGTTCTTATAACCTTCGCGATAGTTTTCGCAATGGCGATGTCCGGGGCGTTCAACCCGACCGTGGACTATACCTCGCAAGCAAGCTCCGGAGGGGCGAGCACTGTTTCCTCGAGACCCGCGGTCGTTTCGCAGCCCGCGGAGAGCTCCGGCGGCGAGAACGCGGAAAGCTCCGTGCTTGATGGGGAGAGCGGACAGAACTCCGATAATACGAACAATGTGACCTCTATCCCCGAAGAGACGGTTCAGGTCCCCGATTTCACGGACCGCAGATTTGAGAGCACCGTCGCGAAATTCGAGGGAATATTCACCTTCGTTCCGGAATACGAATACTCCGAAACGCACGCCGCGGGGCTGATGTACGATCAGTCCGTGGAAGAGGGCACGATGGCGGCAAAGGGCGAGCAGATAGCCGTGAAGGTGAGCAAGGGACCCGGCGCGGTGCCGCTCCCGGAATACAGCGGCAAAACGAGCGAGGATTATATCGCGGAGCTTACGGAGCTCAACATCAAGTATTTGATAGAAGAAGTGACGAGCGGGGACGTAAGAACGGGGTATATAATTAAGTGCGGGAAGTCAGTGGGCGACCTCATCAACGTAAGAGACGGCGAGACCGTTACGGTATATGTTTCAAAAGGACGTGATTGATAATTATGGATCTCAATGAGATAAGACTTAAGATAGACGATATTGACAGCAGGATACTCGCCCTGTTTCTCGAGCGCATGGGGCTCGCCACCGATGTGGCGAAATACAAGGCGGAGCACGGCATGGCTGTGTTCCAGAGCGAAAGAGAGAAATTCATAATCGACGGAGTGAAGAAAAATTCCCCCGAAGAGCTCCGCGAAAGCGCCGAGTTCCTTTTCAGAAACCTTCTCGACATCTCGAAGGTGTCGCAGATAAACGCGATAACGCCCGACGCGGAGATACCGCACTCAACCAAAACCAAGGACAGACCATCCGTGGCTGTTCAGGGGATAGAGGGCGCTTACGGTCACGCGGCGGCAAAGCAGATGTTCCAAAACGGGAGCATAAGCTATTTTGCCTCCTTCCGCGAGGTTTTTGAGGCTGCGGAAAACGGAGACGTGGATTACGGCGTTATCCCTGTGGAAAACTCCATGGCAGGCGAGGTCACGCAGAACATGGAGCTTCTGGAGCGCCACAAGGTCTATATCTGCCGCACAACAAGGGTGGAGTGCGCGCACGTTCTCGCGGCGAAAAAGGGCGTGGAGGAAGATGATATAAGGATACTCTTCGGGCACGAGCAGGCGATTCGCCAATGCGCGGGGTACATCTCCGAGCATCCGGGGCTTACGGTGATCCCGTATCAGAACAACGCCACAGCCGCAAAAATGGTCTCCGAAAATTCCAGCGGAGCACTGGGGTGCGTCTGCTCCGCGGAATGCGCCGAGATGTACGGGCTCGATATTCTGAAAAAGCAGATAGCCTCCGACCCAAACAACTGCACACGCTTTATCTGCATATCCAAAGAGACCGAGGTGTACGACAACGCCGATACCGTTGCCGTGTCGCTGTCTATCCCGAATATTTCCGGCGCTCTTTACAGACTGCTTACAAAATTCGCGGTAAACGGACTTTCGATGTCGAAAATACAGTCGAAGCCGCTGCCGATCGAAGTAAAGCTGCAATACCCGGACGACTATATGTTCTATATCGAATTTTCCGGCAACATCAACGACCCCATTATACGGCGGCTTCTTAAGAATTTTGAGGAGGAGCTCAACTATTTCAAATTCCACGGGAATTTCAAGGGGTAAAAATGGTATCTGCAATTATTGTCGCGGCGGGGAGCTCCTCGCGCATGAACGGCGTGAACAAACAGCTTGAAAAGATAGACGGCACGCCGGTTTTCGTGATGAGCGCGCTGAAATTCGACCGCTCGGAAAAGGTGGGCGAGGTGATCGTCGCAGCGCCGGAGGACGATGTCGCGCGCTTTGAAAAGCTCGCGCGGAGCTTCGGCGTAAGCAAGCTGGCGGCGGTCGTACCGGGCGGCGAAACGCGGATGCTGTCCGTTCGGAAATGTCTGGAGCGGGTATCGCCGGAAGCGGACTACATAGCCGTACACGACGGCGCAAGACCTCTTATCGAAACGGAACAGATCGAAAAAGTATTCGCGGAAGCGGAAAAGTACAACGCCGCGATAGCCGCCGTCCGGGCGGTGGACACGATAAAGGCGGTCGGGAGCGGCGGCTTTATCGAGAGCACTCCGCCGCGCGAAGGGCTTTTTTACGCGCAGACGCCGCAGGTGTTCCTTAAAAAGCTGTATTTGTCTTGTATGGAAAAGGCGGGAGCGGCTGCGGAAAACGTGACGGACGACAGCTCGATACTCGAAATGTGCGGGGAATACGTCAAAATAACCGAGATAGAGGGCTGCAATATGAAGATAACGCGCCCGGAGGACTTGGCGGCGGCGAAGGCTGTTTATCAAAGCAGACGGGCGGTGAAAAACGTATGAGAATAGGCTTCGGGTACGACGTTCACCGTTTCGCGGAGAGAAGGCGGCTGGTGCTTTGCGGGGTCGAAATCCCGTATGAGGTCGGGCTTCTCGGACACTCGGACGCGGACGTGGCTGTGCACGCGCTTATGGACGCGATCCTCGGAGCGCTGGCTCTCGGAGACATCGGGCGTCTCTTCCCCGACAGCGACCCGAAATACAAGGACGCGGACAGCATGGAGCTTCTTCACGTTGTTATCTCGAAAATGAAGGAACATGGGTTCGCGCTCGGCAACCTCGACATCACGATCATCGCGGAACGCCCGAAGCTCGCGGCGTTCGTCCCCAAAATGCGCGAAAGTCTCGCGAAAGCGTTCGGGTGCGGCGTTGAGCGCGTTTCCGTAAAGGCAACGACGGAAGAGGGGCTGGGGCTTGCGGGGGCGGGCATTGGCGCTCACGCCGCAGCGCTGCTGGAAACGATCAACGATCGACAACGTACATTATAAAGCCGCGCCGAGCGCGGCTTTTTTATAATTGCCTCCGCAGGCGGCGCACTTTAACTAACTGCTAACAACTATTTACTAACAGCTATTCCGATACACGTTGTATAATAGTATGCTCATTATACATAGCGTTTTATACATTTTTTTTAACAAACCCCTTGATTTTTTGGTGAAAACGCTGTATAATAAAATTGTAACAACAATTCTGATTTAAGGAGTTAAAGTATGGATATATCCAACATCACCTTGCTTGACGTTATAGAACGTCAAACATTGCAGTCGCTTCAGGACGCGTTTGCGGAGGCTACGGGAATGGCGGCGCTCGCGACGGATTCCACGGGCTCTGTCACGCGGCTGTCAAATCCCACGGAGTTCTGCATGAACCTCACGCGCAGATCGCCCGTCGGGTGCGAGCGGTGCAATAAGTGCGACCTTCAGGGCGGTTCGGATGCTTCGCGCACGGGCAGACCCTCGGTGTATTTCTGTCACGGCGGCTTGGTGGATTTCGCCGCGCCCATTATCGTGAACGGAAAGCACATCGGCTCGCTCATTGGCGGGCAGGTGCTAACCGAAGCGCCGGACGACGCGAAGTTCCGCAGAATAGCCGCGGAAATAGGCGTAGACCCCGACAAATATGTGAACGCCGTACATAAAGTCCCGATAGTTCCCAAAAGCAGAATAGACGCAGCCGCGAACCTTCTCTATGAAATGGCGAACGCGCTTTCTGATGTCGGGTATCAGCGGGCTCTGGCTCAGGCGGAAGCGGAGCACGACGGCGCTATCGTCGCCGATATCCAGTCGCGCTTCTCCGAAATAAACGGGCAGATGGAGGCTTCCGTAAACGCGATAAAGAGCCTCTCGGAAAACTTTAACTCCATAACATCGGTAGTTGCTTCCTCCGCTAAAGCGGTAGAAAACACGGACGGCATCGTCAGAACGATAGAAAACGCCTCAACGCAGCTCACGCTCATCGGCTTCAACGCTTCCATAGAAGCGAAAAGAGCCGGCGCGGCAGGTCAGGGCTTTAACGTTATAGCGCAGGAGGTGCGCTCGCTCTCCGATAAGAACACAAAGCAGACCGCGGAGATAAACAAAACGCTCGGCGGGATAAAGAAGTCGATGAAGGCGATAAACGAGGAGATAAACGGCATCCGCGATGCGATCGGACAGAACGAGGCGGTCATCGAAAAGCTCCGCGTGATGCTCGAAGAGGTGAACACGCTCATCTCCGAGATAAAGTAACGGCAATAACGCTTGTCAGCGGCTCGTTTTCCGATAATTTGCGTTTCCCCGCCGGCGGCGGGGAAACGCAAAAGAAAATTTAATTACGGCAATTCGGTCGAAACGCAAGCGTAAAAGTGATAAATTTTTAAAGCAGGAGGAAATTTATGAACCGTTTTATTCTCAACGAAACTTCTTACCACGGCAGCGGAGCGCTCGGCGCTATCCCGGACGAGGTTAAGGGCAGAGGCTTTAAAAAGGCGCTCGTCTGCTCCGACCCCGACCTTATCAAGTTCGGAGTATCCAAAAAGGTGACGGATATTCTCGATAAAGAGGGTCTGGCGTATGAGATGTTCTCGCAGATAAAGCCTAATCCCACCATCACGGACGTTCAGGCGGGCGTGGCGGCGTTCAAGGCGAGCGGCGCGGACTACATCATCGCGATCGGCGGCGGCTCTTCGATAGACACCGCAAAGGCTGTCGGGATAATAATCAACAACCCCGAGTTCGCGGACGTGAGAAGCCTTGAGGGCGTAGCTCCCACGAAAAAGGCTTGCGTTCCGATAATCGCCGTCCCCACAACGGCGGGCACGGCGGCTGAGGTAACAATAAACTACGTTATCACGGATACCGAGAAGAACAGGAAAATGGTCTGCGTAGACCCGCACGATATCCCGATAATTGCGGTAGTAGACCCCGATATGATGAGCACGATGCCCAAGAGCCTCACCGCGGCTACCGGTATGGACGCTCTCACTCACGCTATCGAGGGATATATCACCAAGGGCGCTTGGACGCTTTCGGATATGTTCCACCTCAAGGCTATCGAGATAATCGCAGCTTCCTTGCGCGGCGCGGTGAACAACGAGCCCGCGGGGCGCGAGGGTATGGCGCTCGGTCAGTATGTCGCGGGCATGGGCTTCTCTAATGTCGGACTCGGTATCGTGCACTCTATGGCGCATCCGCTCGGAGCTCTGTATGATACTCCCCACGGCATTGCGAACGCTATAATCCTCCCCACGGTTATGGAGTACAACGCGCCCGAGACCGGCGAAAAGTACCGCGATATAGCGAAGGCAATGGGCGTTAAGGGCACGGAGAGCATGTCCGTCGAGGAATACAGAAAAGCGGCTGTCGACGCTGTAAAGCAGCTTTCCAAGGACGTCGGCATACCCGACAGCCTCAAGGACATCGTAAAGCCCGAGGATATTCCGTTCCTGGCGCAATCCGCGTTTGACGACGCCTGCCGCCCCGGAAATCCGCGCGACACTTCCGTTGAGGAGATCACCGAGCTCTACAAGAAGCTGTTGTAAAGTACATTTAATGACGATCAAACGGCGTTTTTCCCCGCCGAAGGCAGGGAAAAACGCGTAAAATAAAACTTATTTGTTTTTATAAGGAGGACTACATTATGAAGCCGGGAAATGTAATTGTCGGACAATCGGGCGGACCTACTTCCGTTATCAACTCCAGCCTTGTCGGCGTTTTCAAGACCGCAAAGGACGCGGGCTGCCCCCATGTCTACGGTATGCGCAACGGTATCGAGGGACTTTTGCAGGAGCATTGGGTGGATATGTCCATGTACGTTAGAAACGATCTGGACATCGAGCTGTTAAAGCGCACGCCTTCGTCGTTTTTGGGAACTTGCCGCTACAAGCTCCCCGACTACACCAACGACGAGGAAACTTATAAGAAGATATTCGCTATCCTAAAGAAGCTGGACATCAAACATTTCTTCTATATCGGCGGCAACGATTCCATGGATACCATCGACAAGCTGTCTAAGTATGCCGACATCATCAAGAGCGACATCACGTTTATCGGCGTTCCCAAGACGATAGACAACGACCTCGCAATGACCGACCACACTCCCGGTTACGGAAGCGCGGCAAAGTACATAGCGTCCGCTATGAAGGAGATAATCCGCGACGCGAACACATATCCGAACGAGAGCGTGAACATCGTCGAGATAATGGGACGCGATGCGGGCTGGCTCACCTGCGCTACAACGCTCTCGCGTTCCGAGGACTGCGCGGGACCCGACCTTATCTACCTCCCCGAGACGGTTTTCGATTACGACACATTCATCAAGCACATAAACGAAGCGCGTTCGCGCAAGAAGGTCATCACCATCGCAGTATCCGAGGGTATCAAGACGGCGGACGGCAAGTATGTCTGCGAAGCGAACAAGCGCGCAATGAGCGAGGACGCTTTCGGGCACAAGGCGCTCGGCGGTACGGCGCTCTATCTTGCTGACTTCATCGGCGCGGAGCTTGGCGTTAAGGCGAGAGGTATCGTGTTCTCGACCCTTCAGCGCTGCGCTTCCCACCTCGTTTCTCGCCGCGACATCACCGAGGCGTTCACCGCAGGCGCGGACGGCGTTCAGCTCGCGCTGAGCGGCGAAACGGGCAAGATGATCGTGTTTGAAAGAATATCCAACAATCCGTATCAGCTCAAGACAGGCTCGTGCCCCGCTTCGGCTGTCGCGAACGTTGAAAAGCGCGTTCCTACGGAATGGCTCGTAAACAACGGCTCTTACGTTACCAACGATTTCTTCGAGTACGCGAGACCGCTCATTATCGGAGAGCTGTCGCCGTTCATGGTAGACGGACTGCCCAGACACTTGTTTATCGACGGATAAAACCAAACCAAACGAGCCCGCCTCTCAGGCGGGCTTTAGTTTACAATTGACAAACGGTGGGTTGTGTAATATCACAAAAAACATAAGACTATTTGCACAAAGCATACAAAAGTTTGCTATTTCTCTTGACAAACTTGGTGAAATATACTAAAATATTTATATAAGTATAAGTTTGTTTAAAACTGCTCCAATATATAAACGAGGTGAGCTTATGAAAAAAAATACATCGACAAAAGAGAGAAAAATGAGATCGATAAAAGATAAGATCATGCGGCTGGCTTTGCTGCTGTCGCTCATACCGCTGGTGGCTGTGTCTCTGTTCTGCATATTTTCAAGCTACTTCACCGCAATAGATACCGCCAAAAACGATATGGCTGTAATGACTAAGCTCGGAGCAAATTATGTGGAATCAAAGTTCGATATGTTCCTGTCGTTCGCGAGCGCCGCGGGCGTGAACTCCAAGCTCACCGGGCGCGGCATTACAGACGCGGAACGTCTCGAGACCGTAAACACCCTCGCCAGGCAGAACGGTATGAAGCTCGGCAATCTCATAAAAGAGGACGGCGTCGAGATAACCCAAATGATGGACTTCTCCGACTACGGCTTTTTTAAGGAAGCCATAAACGGAAACAACTGCGTGTTCGACCCAATCGTTTCAAGGCACACCGGCGAGATGATCCAGATATTCGCGGCGCCGCTGTGGACTAACGGCGTGCAGGGCTCGAGAGCCATGGGCTGCGTTTATATGGTAGCCGAGGACGAGGTAATAAACGACATTCTCCGCCAGATAAATATAAGCGAGAACTGCTACGCCTTCATAGTGGACGGCAGCGGCAACATCGCGGCGCACGTCGATTCCGAAAAAGTGATGAACGACGAGGTGAAGGAGACCGTTATCTCCAACCTCGGTCAGACATATCAGAATATGCGTGACGGGCAGACGGGCGTTGATGTGCGCACCGTAGGCGCTACGACTATGCTGGTGTCTTACGCGCCCATTGAAAACGCAAGCGGATGGTCGCTTGCCGTTGTCGCGCCGCAGGGGGATTTCCTCGCTTCAACAGACCGCACTATCGTAATTGTGACGGCTTTGCTGCTGCTCGCAGGGTTCATTGCCGTAATGATGTCTATCAGGGAATCAAAGCGCATAGTTCGTCCCATAAGACAATGCGCGGAAAGAATCGTAAAGCTTTCCGAAGGCGACCTTATCTCGCCAGTTCCCTATATTCAGACCCGCACCGAGACCGAGATACTCGCGAACGCGACAGCCACGGTGGTCTCAAGCATCACGACGATGATCGGAGACGCGAGCGATCTTTTGTCCGAAATGGGCTCCGGCAACTTCAACGTGAACTCCGGAATTGGCGTTGAAGCTTACAAGGGCGACTTCAACGGGCTTATTGTCGCGATAAACTCCATTCGCGACGAGCTCCGCGAGGTGCTTCAGCAGATAATCATATCCGCGAACGACGTTTCAAAGAGCGCCGACCATGTGTCCTCGAGCGCTCAGGTCATCTCGCAGAGCTCGGTCGAGCAGGCGGCTTCCGTTGAGGAGCTCAGCGCGACTATCCGCAATATCGGCGAAAAGGTTCGCGAGACCACTAAAAACTGCGAGGAAAGTAGCGGACTTGTCGTGCGCACCGCAGATCACGTTGACACCGCAGTTTCCGAGATGGAAAATCTCCGTTCCGCAATGGACGACATTTCCGCGGCGTCACACGAGATAGACAAGATCATCAAGACGATAGAGGACATCGCCTTCCAGACGAACATACTCGCGCTCAACGCGGCTATTGAGGCGGCGCGCGCCGGCACGGCGGGCAAGGGCTTCGCGGTCGTTGCGGACGAGGTGCGAAATCTTGCCAACAAGTCCGCTGAAGCGGCTCACGATACGACGGAGCTTATCGGGCGCACGATAGCCGCGGTAGACAACGGCAACCAAATTGCCGAAAAGACCTACGCTTCCGTTAAGGGCGTAGCCGAGCTCACCGAGACGGTAGAGAAGAACGTGACGACGATAGCCTCCGCCTCCGAGGAGCAATCGAACATGATAACCGACATCATCAAGGGCTTCGACCGGATGTCCGCCGCTATCAGCACCAGCTCCTCCACCGCCGAGGAAAACACCGGCACCGCTTCCGCCCTCGAGGACGAGGCGAAGTCTCTGCTTGAGATGACAGACCGCTTCAAGCTGTGATCTCCGTTTCGATAAACCGTATTTAAACGGCTTATCGGCAGCTTTTGCCTGCCGATGAGCCGTTTGCTTTGGTTTGGTTTTTGCGCGCCGCTCCGAAAAGAAATTGTGTGAACTTCAAAAAAAGCTTGCAATTATAAGAGGAATGTGGTATAATAATGGTGTTCGGGTTGTTTTTTCGGAGCTTTCGGCGTTTTCCATGCCGAAATTATTCGGATAAACCATAAAACACAAATAGAGGTGGAAATCATGAGTTTTTTTACAACGCTGACCGCGGCAGCGGCAGCGGCAGCGGAAGCAGCACCCTCGCTCGCGGATAAAATAGCGTCTGTCAACGATAAGATCAATACGTTCGTGTGGACGAATATGGGACTCGTGCTGCTTATCGGAGCGGGCGTGGTGCTTACCTGCGCCACAAAGTTCTTCCAGGTGTCGCATATAAAGACATGGTGGATGAATACGATAGGCGGTTTGTTCTCAAAGAAGAGCAAGGCGCGTAAAAATAAGGAAAGCGGCTCGGTGTCGCAGTTCCAGGCGCTCTGTACGGCGCTCGCGGCGACGATAGGCACGGGAAACATCGCGGGCGTGTCAGCAGCTATCTGCGTGGGCGGTCCCGGCGCGGTGTTCTGGATGTGGATAGCGGCGTTCTTCGGTATGATGACGAACTTCTCCGAAAATATCCTCGGTATCTACTACCGCCGCAAAAACGCCGAGGGCGAGTGGTGCGGCGGCGCGATGTACTATCTGCAGGACGGTCTCGGCGGATATAAGGGCTGCAAGGTGCTCGGAAGAGTGCTGGCGTGCGTTTTCTCCGTGTTCGCGGTGCTGGCGAGCTTTGGTATCGGCAATATGGGGCAGATCAACAAAATAGTCATCAACATCGACAACGTCCTCCCCGCCGGCGCGGATCTCGGAACTATCGGCACAAGCGGAGTCAAGTGGACGCACATCATCATAGGCGTCGCGCTTATGATAGTGGGCGGTCTGATAATACTCGGCGGACTTCAGCGTATCGCTTCCTTTGCGGAAAAGGTTGTGCCGTTTATGGCGGTAGCTTACATACTTGGCTGTCTTATCATTTTCTTCATGAATGTAACAAATCTCGGCGCTATTTTCGGAAGCATCTTCAAGTTCGCTTTCGGTATCAAGGCAGTAGCCGGCGGCGCTGCGGGAGTGGTGATAAAAGATGTTATAACTCAAGGGTGCAAGCGCGGCGTGTTCTCGAACGAGGCGGGTCTCGGCTCCTCGGTAATGGTGCACAGCGCTTCCAATGTGCGCGAGCCCGTTAAGCAGGGAATGTGGGGCATTTTCGAGGTGTTCGCGGACACGTTCGTTGTCTGCACGATGACGGCGGTGGTCGTTCTCGCGAGCGGCAAGATAGACCTCAACACCGGTATGGTCGCCAATGGCACGAACGACGCGACGCTTGTCGCGGAGAGCTTCGGCACATACTTCGGGACGTTCGGCACGGTATTCGTGAGCGTGGCGTTGCTGCTGTTCGCGTTCACGACGGTAGTTGGATGGTCTCACTACGGCTCTAAGTCGTTTGAGTATCTGTTCGGGACTAAAGCGGCGAAGGGCTACAAGGTGTTCTTCGTGCTGATGATGATCTCGGGCGCGGTGCTTACGAGCTCCCTCGCCTGGGATATCTCCGATACCTTCAACGGACTGATGATGGTGCCGAACCTCATAGGCGTACTCGCGATGCTGCCCGTTGTCATCAAGCTCACCAAAAACTATGTCGACAGGCGCATAAAGCACAAGGAAATCGAGCCAATGCTCTCGTTCGACCCAAACATCCAGGCGGAGCACGCCAAGGACGTTGAGCTTGAGGAAAAAGAAGAGGTCAGTCAATAATCACAAGCCTTCCCCGCGCGGCGGGGGAGGCTTGTGCGTACATTGTCAATTGAATTTGTCTTTGTCCATGATTATAGTACAAAAATAACAAATTGTATATTGACTTTTTTCCCGAAATGTGGTATTCTATATATAGTGGTTTTTACTCTGAAAAATTAGTAGGAAAACGGGGGATAAAAATGGTTCAGGCAAATCTCATGGAAATGAAAAAATCCGTAAAGGGCACTATGCTGCTCATCACGATCGTATTGTTGGTCGTGTTTGTCGCAAACGTAGCACTTGGTCTGGTTCTGCAGGCTTCACAGGCGGAAAAAAACGTCACAAGTATGCTCACCGATAACCTCAACGGGAGCTACGCGCTAGTTCAAAAAGGTATGAGCGTCTTTTCCGATACCTCGGAGCTCACGCCCGAAAACTGGAATGTCATAATCAACGGAAATTCCTGCAATACCATCATTCTCGACAGCAGCGGAAAAACCGTGGCTTCATATATGAAGAGCGGCACGGCGCAGTCCAACTACAGCAGCTATGTTCAAAGCTCCGGGCAGCAGCTCTACACAAACGCCACCGGCACTAAGGGCAGCCGTATGTGCTACGCCGCCAAAAAAATAGAAGGCACAAACTACACGCTCCTTATAGGCGTGCCCTCCGGCGAATATTATAACGGACTTATCACATCATATTGGGTGAACGGCGCGCTTGTCGCTGTTATGGTGATCATGGCGGTGCTGACAAACTTCGTCTTCTCGAAGGTCATGGTAGCTCCGCTCGCGAAAATACGCGATAAGATAATGGAAATGTCCCGCGGAAATCTCACAGGAGACAGAGTTGAGGTAGGCGGCGATAACGAGCTCGCCGTCCTCGCATCCTCGGTAAACTATCTCGCCGACTGCACCAACAACATCATAAACGACATTCACTACACCGCCGACGAAATAGCGCGTCAAAACCTCTGCGTAAGACCCAGAGCGCAGTACAACAACGATTTCGTGCCCATAAAGACCTCGCTTGAGGAGATAGTCACCTCAATGAAAAACGTCGTCGCGAATATCGAGGAAGCCGGACACGAAGTCAGCGCAAGCTCTTCGCAGATGTCGGTGAACTCCACGACGCTCTCAATGGCGGCGGACGAGAGCACCGCTATCGTTCAGCAGATGAGTACGGATTTGAATAACGTCCACGATCAGATAAACGACAGCGCGGAAAAGGCAGGCAAGGCCCGCGAAATGACAAACGTCACGATAGCCGCCGTAGACCAGGGCAACGAAAAGATGTCCGCTATGCTGGAGGCTATGAAGGAGATCAACGCGACCTCCGCGCAGATAGCGAATATCATCAAGACCATACAGGATATATCCTTCCAGACCAATATTCTTTCGCTCAACGCTTCCATAGAGGCGGCAAGAGCGGGCGCTGCCGGAAAGGGCTTCGCCGTTGTCGCGGGCGAGGTCGGAAACCTCGCGGGAAAGACAGCGGAAGCGGCGAAATCCACCACCAAGCTCATCGAGACATCGCTTAAAGCGGTAGAGCACGGCACCGTCATCGCAAACGAGACCGCCGATATGTTGAGCGCCATAGTCGGCAAGGCGAACGAATCCGCGGAGGTAGTCGAGGAGATAGCTCACGCGGCTACACAGCAAGCGGAATCGATACAGCAGACCATAGAGGATATGAACAAGATAACCTCTTCCATTACACAGGTAAGCACCGCGGCGCACGATTGCCAGAGCTCCTCGCAGACCCTCGCGACACAGTCCGCGATGCTCGAGGAGACGGTAAACAACTTCGTTCTGGACGAGCGCGACGCTCGCGCGAGAAGCACGACTTTCGTTCCGAGTACCGCTGTCTCCGCTCCGAAGCCCGCCGCTCCCGCTCCCAAGCCCGTGGCTCCCGCTCCCAAGCCCGCTGCTCCCGAGCCTAAGCCCTCTGCGACGACGCCCAAGCCCGCGGCTCCCGCGCCGGCACCGAAACCCGCGGCTGCGGCTGCTTCCAAACCCAAAACGAAGATAGAGCTCCCAGATGACAAAATAACGGCTGCTCCCGCGCCGAAACCCGCGGCGGCAGCTTCCAAGCCCAAAACCAAGGCCAAGATAGAGCTCCCCGACGATAAAAAGCCGGAGACCCCCGCGCCGAAGCCCGCACCCGCACCAAAACCGGCTTCCGCGCCCAAGCCGTCTCCCGCGCCCGCGAGAACGGAGCCTTCCGGGAACGACAACGCTCCCGCGGGGCAGGTAGTCAAGAAGGCGACTATGCAGCCCGTAAAGCGCACCGTAAGAATGGATCCCAACAAGTATTGATGGAGGTTAGATAATGAGTGTTGAGTGGAAAGAGTTCGGTTATTACCTCGGCTACCGCTGCTATCTCGTAACGCTTAAGAACAAAAACGGCTTTTCCGCTTCGTTTACGAATTACGGGGCGGCAGTGCAGTCGCTGCGCGTGCCGGACAACACCGCAAGCTTCGACGACGTTGTGCTTGGCTACGATACTCTGGAAGAGTATATAAAGGGCGACAGCTGCTTCGGCGCGACCGTCGGCAGAGTTGCCAACAGAATAGGCGGCGCGAAGTTTTCGCTGAACGGTATCGAGTACGGGCTGTTCGCGAACGACAACGGAAACACTCTTCACGGCGGCGAGTTCGGCTTTCACAGGCGTGTTTGGACATTGGAGCAGCTTCGGGACGGCGAAGAGCCGTTTGTGGAGTTCGGCTACATAAGTCCGGACGGCGAGGAGCACTTCCCCGGCACGCTTTCCGTTAAAGTCAAGTACACACTGATGCAAAACGGCCTCAGGATAGAGTACAGCGCCGTTTGCGACGCGGACACCGTGGTAAATCTCACCAACCACTCCTACTTCAATCTCAGAGGCGCGGGAAAGGGCAATGTGAAGGAACACGTCGTTCAGATAAACGCGAAGCATTACACCCCCGTCGACGATACGCTCATACCCACCGGAGAGCTCGCGAGCACGGCGGGCACGGCGTTTGATTTCAGCGTGCCGAAGCGCGTTGGGGAGGATATGGACAACGGAAAGCTCCCGAACGGCTACGACCACAACTTCATACTCGGTGAAGATATGCAGAAACGCATTGCGGCGACCGTTCTCGAGCATGAAACCGGCAGGATGATGACCGTCACAACGGATATGCCGGCTGTTCAGATGTACATCGGCATCGGGCTCAACGATGAAAACGGCAAGGGCGGCGCGGTCTACCCGAAATACGGCGGACTTTGCCTTGAAACGCAGTTCTCCCCCGACACCCCCAACAAGCCGCAGTTTACGAGCTGCGTATTAAAAGAAGGTGCGGAGTTTAGGTCGGTGACCGAATATACATTCGACATCGTGTAAATAATATCATAAATCGCGTTTTCCCCGCCGCAGGCGGGGAAAACGCTTCGGAAGTTTTTCGGAGGAACAAGAAATGGAAAAGATAACGGGAACATTCCCATCGTCAAGTAATCTATGCGATATACACTATTATATCTACACTCCAAAAGAGCCGAAGGCTGTTGTTATGCTGTCGCACGGAATGTGCGAGTATGTGGAGCGTTATGAGGAGTTCGCCGAGTTCCTTTGCGAAAACGACATCGCGTTCGCGGGGAACGATCATGTGGGTCACGGCAATTCCATAACCGACGAGAGTATGCTCGGATATTTCGGGCAGGAGCGCGGCTATATCAATATGGTGCGCGATCTTCACAAGATGAAAACGGAGGTTGTAGACAAGCGCTTCCCGGATATCCCGCATTTTTTGATGGGACACAGCATGGGCAGCTTTTTGGCGAGGATATATCTTTCAAAGTACAGAGACAACTGGCGCGCCGCGATAATTATGGGCACGGCGGGCGGAATGGCGGGCTCTGTACCGCTCAGGACGGTTCTGGATATTCTGGAGCGCGACCGCGGCGACTATTACCGCTCGAGGGTGGGCTCGAAGATGTTCGAGGTGTTCAACAGGCGCATAAAGAACCGCCGCACCCCGAACGACTGGCTCTCGCGTGACGACAAAAGCGTCGACGCGTACCTCGCCGACCCAAAATGCAACTTCACGTTTACGGTCGCGGGCTTCCGCGATCTTTTAAACTCGCTGCTCTGCGCGAACAGTAAACCAGTCATCGAAAACACGCCGACGGATATCCCGATGCTCTTTTTAAGCGGAAGCATGGACGCGATCGGCGAATACGGCAGCGGCGTACACAAGGCGGCGGCAAGGTATATCGACCACGGCTGCCATGTAAGCGTGCGGATATACCGCGAAGCAAGGCACGAGCTTATCTTCGAGCTGAACCGAGACGAGGTCATGCGCGATATTTACGGATTTTTGGTAAAAAGGATATAAATCAAGTGCGCCTGTTGAAATACTCAAAGCGTTTCAATAGGCGCACTTTTGTTATGTTGAGAGTTTGTTTCCGCATTTTCCACAGGATGAACATCCGTTGCAGATAGGTCTGCTGCCGCATTTTTCGCAGCTCGCGCCGTAGCGCGGAACGTAAAGCTCGTTTTCGGGAACAGCGTTTCCGAAGCGATCCGTGAGCTTCCATTCTATCGGCTTTCCGATAAAATTCATTCCCGATTTGAACGCCATTTCGCTTTGTATCTGCTTTTTCGGGAGAACATAACGCCTGCCGTCCTTAATAAATACCGTTCCGGTCTCAATAAAACAAAACGTGATGTTTCGGCTCACGCACTCGCTTCGCAGACTTTTTACCCAATCGAAGTCGCATGGGCGCGAGCCGCCGTAATTTTCTCCGCCGCAGATCACCTGTTCTATCTGTCCGCTGTCGAGATATTTCCCGACGCTCACCGCGCCGATGAACGGAGCGCACATTATTCCTTTATGCTTGAACGGCAGCTCGAGCAGTATCGGGATACGCTCGTCGGCGCGGCGCTGGTTTTCGCAGGTGACGTTGAAGATAACGTTTTCCCAGCCCACTCCCCAATCCTCGGGAAGATGCTCCGAAACGCGCTGCGGGCGCTTTGTCAGCAGAAAGAACTTCACGTCCGGGCGGCAGCGGATAATTTCCCATGCCTCGTCCCGCCACTCGTCCGCTTCCTCTAAAAAGAAATCCGAGGTCATACAAACGCGTATCAGCTCTCCGCTTTGTATCTTGAACGCGCCGCCGCGGCTTTTTTGCAGAGGATAATCAAACGCGGTTTTGGTTCGGTAAATATCCGCGCCGTTTTTGTCCCGCCGCTCGTCGAGGAAGTACATATAACAATTCTCGCAGCCCTCGGAGCATTTCACGCAGCCGTGCCACGGGTTCCATATATCGTGCATTTCGTCCTCCCGCATTTTTGTTTATTGTAACATATTCGGGCGGACTTTGTCAACCTTTCAATTCATCGAGCACCTTTGCTATATCGCCGTCGATGAGGATAGACTGCCCCGCTATCTCGTCCGGACAGCTCGCCTCCCCGAGATTTACGCACGCGTAAACGGCGCTCGGGTTCGCGGCGGTGAGCTGCCAAAACGGATATTTTATGATGACGGGAGTGTTGTATCCGACCCCCAGCTCCAGATACAAAACGCGCGAATTCTTCCGCGAGCGGATAAAATCGGAATATCGCTCCGCCGCCTTGTGCCAGCCCTCGTCCTCGACAAATTTGTCGTCCGCCCGAAGGTTCATTGCAAGCGGTTTTCCGCAGTGCGGGCATTTCGGGAGCAGCTCGGAAGGGATACGCATATCCCTTTGCCGCTCGTACATCTCCCGAACAAGCGCCTCGTTGTCGAAGGTCTCTTGACAGCAAGGATCGGAGCACTGAAACAAACCGTAATCCCCCTGCGTGTAAAACAGCCGCTTTTTGTCAAACCCCGCCTTCTGAAAGCAGTGGTCGACATTTGTCGTGATGACAAAATAGTCCTTGTCCCGAACAAGCTCCAGAAGATCGCGGTAAACGGGCTTCGGCGGCTCGGAATAGCGGTTTATCATAATGTATCTGCTCCAATAAGCCCATGTTTCTTCGGGAGCTTCAAACGGAAAAAAATCCGCCCGAATACATATCGTGGAAGCCGTATTTTTCCTCGAAATCCGCGAAGTTTTTTTGAAAGCGCTCCCCGGAATAAACGAACCCCGCCGCCGTCGAAAGCCCCGCGCCCGCGCCTATGACTACCGTTTCCGCGGCATTAAGAGCCTTTTTCAAGCGGTCAATCTCCGCCGAGTATTTTTTTGTAAATAACGTAGTCTTCGTTTTTGAAAACATTGAATATCACCTCGATAGAATTGTTGCTTTGCATAAATTCACGCACCGTTTCAACGGCAATTTCCGCGGCTTTTTCGTTCGGGAACCGAAACTCCCCCGTTGATATACAGCAGAACGCGATACTTGAGATACCGTTTTGTACAGCCGTTTTCAGACATTCCGTATAACACGAGCGCAATTGCTCGCAGTGCGTTTTTGTGAGCTTTCCGCCGACATAAGGACCTACGGTGTGTATCACCTTTTCGCACGGCAAATTATAGGCGGACGTTATTTTTGCCTGTCCCACGGGTTCTTCAGAGCCCTGCGCGGTCATTATTTCCGCGCACTCCAAGCGCAGCCGCACTCCCGAAAAAGTGTGGATGGCGTTGTCAATGCAGCCGTGGCACGGGCAAAAGCAGCCAAGCATCGCGGAGTTGGCGGCGTTTACTATCGCGCCGCATTTCAGCGTTGTGATGTCGCCCTGCCAAAGATAAACGCGCGGCTCTATCAGCTTGAGCTCCTTATAGTCCACGATACCCTTTTCGGAGAGCGTTTCGCGCAGAAATTCGTCCTGTACCTTTAGGAACTCCTCTGATATCGGCTTCGGAGCGCGCACGTTTACAAAACTGCGGAACAGACGAAAACGCTCCTCCGCGCTATCGGGAATTGAAATGTTTTTATAGTCCGGGTTTTCGGACAGAAGATATTTTATCAAATATAACAGTTTTTCCGGTCTCTCCACAATTATCCCAACCTTTCAACAGCCTTAACAGGGCAGCCCTCAAAGCAAGCGCCGCAATGCAGACAATGCTCGGCGGCTATCTCAAACGGCTTGCCCGGCTTTATGCAGCGCTGCGGACAAGCCTTTTCGCATTTTCCGCAGCCAATGCATTTATCGGTTATTTTATAACCCTTTAATTCCGCTTTAACGTTTCCGATAACGTAGGTCTCTCTGAAAATCGGATTTACGCCAAGGTTAAAATATTCGATCTCCGCTTCCTTTATTTCAAAAACAATACCGATCTTTCGTGTATCGGCGGGGTAAACGTTGGAAAGATACGGCTGCTCCGCAAATATAGTATCAATGCAGGCATTCTGCCGTTCGTCCGACACGGGAACGGCTTTCGCGGAAAGTCTTATCATTTCCTTGAAGCGCGTGTAGGCAAGTATCTGCACTCTGCCGTCCGAAAGAAGCTCGCGACAGAAGTTCTTTCCTCTCGCAGTGAAGAAATAAAAGCTCTCATCATCAAAGTGAATGGCGCTTATACAGCGTATCTGCGGAGCGCCTCTGCCGTCAACGGTAGCGAACGATAATACTCCTACAAGCCTTAATTTCTCGAGACAAGTCTTAGCGTCCATTATTCGTCCTCACCGTCAATTATCGTTACCCTGCCGGGCTTTCTCGGTTTGGTATGCGGCTGTTCGCCGTCGATATACCCGAATATCACGAAGCATATGCAGGAATAGTTTTCGGGAACGCCCCATTCTTTCAAAAGCTCGGCGCCCTCGGGGTTGTCGAACGTTTCCTCACCGCGCGAAATAATACAGGAGGAAATGCCGAGCTCGGTCGCTTGCAGCACTATATTTTCCGCAATGCAGAACGCGTCTGCTACACGGAACGCGAAGTTATTCTGCCCGAAAATTGCTGCCACGCACGGCGCTCCGTAAAATCCGTTCTTGATAGTCGGATCGTCTATCGTGCTGGGCTGTTCCGCGGATACATAAGAGCCGGCAAGCCGCGAGCGGTCGAATTTCGCGAGGTTCATAATTCCGAGCTTTGTTGTAAGCGCATTGTCGCGTATCCCGATTATCATGCTCCGCTGACCGCCGCCCGCGTTCGGAGCGTAATTTCCCGCCTCCAGAATAAGCTCCAGATCGGCGCGGGAAATCTGCTTATCGGTGTATTTCCGTATTGAATGACGTGCCTTAATTATATCCATTAACATTGCAAGATCTCCTTATCACAAAACTTCTTTCCAGCATTGCGGATCGGCGGCATAGAAATTGCCGTTTTTGCCGCTTGCCACAGCGGGACAGCCTCTGCACCAAGCCTTTAATTCGCATTTCGAGCATTTCTCGAATTTCTCGTAATCGCGGTATTTTTCCATTTCACACACCCACACGTCCGCAAGCCTGTCCTCGAAAACGTTCCCGACTTTGCTGTTCTGAACGCGGCGGCAGGCGTAAATATCGCCGTTCGGGAGAATGGTGAGATGGCAGTTCCCGCAGTTGCAGCCGCCGTAAATCATATCCTTTTCGGCGTTTTCGGGTATTTTGAACTTGCCGGTCTCGTATTCGTAAAGCGTCCACAAATGATCCTTCTTGTTGAAATAAGTGGTGCAGCCGAGCTCCTCATACTCACTGAATTTCTTGTCGCAGAGCTCAAGCAGTTCCCGATAGCGCAGCGGCTCGATGTTCGTATCCTTTTCCCCGCTCGTGGGGCAGTATCTCGCGAACGCGAAAACGTCCGCCCGGTTCGCAACGGTATCGATAATGTCGGGTATCTCGCCGATATTAGTTCCCGAAACGGTAGTCATAACGACCGCCCGTATACCCGCTTTCTTGATACACTCCAGTTTTTCCAGCGTAGTATCAAAGCTGCCGGGCTTTCTGAACCAATCATGCGTTTCTTTCGTTCCGTCAAGCGAGAGCTGATACTTTTCGCAGCCGAGGGCTTTCAACTCACGGCAGACCTCGTCGTTCAGATGAAACGGGTTTCCGAGTATTGTAAACGGAATCTCGTTCTTTTTCAACAGCTTCAGCAGCTCCCAAAAATCGGGGTGCAGAATGGGGTCTCCGCCCGTGATGTAAAAATACGGCATACGTCCGTATACCTTGCAGAAGTCAAGGCAGTTGTAGAACGCGTCTTGAATCTGCTCCCCATTCATCGAATCAAGCGCTTTGCAGCTGTCCTCCGAAAATATGTAGCAGTGCTTGCAGCGCTGATCGCAGTCGTCCGTAATATGCCATTGAAAGGAAAAAAACTTGCTCATTGCGTTACCTCATAATATGTTTATCGGTTGCCCGAATAGTTTTCTTTATTCCCGAACGAAAATTTCCGTTCGGGAACCTCGTAATTCCCCGAAGCGAATTACTTGTCGCCGGCTCCGCAGGCAGAACCGCAAGCCGAGGGCTTGTCGCCCGAACCGCACGCGGAAGGCTTGTCGCCGGAGCCGCACGCCGCGGGCTTGTCGCTCGTTCCGCAAGCGGAAGCGGCAGCAACGCTGTTGTCATTGCTCCAGTCGGAGAGATTTGAAAGCGCCATAACATTGACCTCCTTTTGTATTCGGAATTTCTTCCGTAACTTAATTCTAACACAACATTTTAAGATTTACAAGTACGCACTTTTTTATTACATAGTTACTTTTGAGTGACTTTTGCATTGTAAAAAGAAGAACAAAGCAAAAAAATTTTGTTGACTTTTTCGGATATATATATTATAATTTAAGTGTAACACTTGATTTTGAACTATTGGAGGAAATAATATGCTGACAAAGGAAGAAATGCCCGCATGCCCCGTTGCCACAACGGTGGCGCTTATAGGAAGCAAATGGAAGCTGCTCATAATGCGCGATCTGCTTTCCCGCCCGTGGCGCTTTAACGAGCTGCGGCGAGACCTCGAGGGAGTAAGCCAGAAGGTGCTTACGGACAGCCTGCGCTCAATGGAGGAGGACGGACTGATAATACGCACCGTGTTCCCCGAAGTCCCGCCGCGCGTGGAGTATTCGCTCTCCGAGCTCGGGGAGTCCATGCGTCCTATCATGAACGCTATGGAGATATGGGGCACGGAGTATAAGAAAAACAAGGTCTGACGGTATCACGCGCCCCGAAAACCTGTTGACAAATTTGTCGCAATGTGGTATAATAAAAATGATATATTGAATTCAAACTAGAAAGGAGAAGCAAGCGATAAAAATATCCTTGCGTTTTTGTTATGAGGAAGATACTTATTGTTGACGACTTTGCGATAAACCGCGATATACTAAAGGCAATACTCGAAGACGAGTACGATATTTGCGAGGCGGAAAACGGCAAGGAGGCGATAGCGGCTATCAATAAGTTCGAGACGGAAATAGACCTCGTGCTGCTCGACATAATAATGCCGGAGATGGACGGCATAGAAGTGCTGAAGGTGATGAGTACAAACGGCTGGATAAACGATATTCCGGTAATAATCATGAGCAGCGAGGACAGCTCCGAGACGATAGGCAAGGCTTACGACCTGGGAGCCGCCGATTATATGCGCCGCCCGTTCGATTGGTTCATCGTTCGCAGACGCTGTATGAACGTAATAAACCTATACTCCAAGCAGAAAAAGCTTGCAGGGCTCTTCGCCGATCAGTATTATGAGCGCGAAAAGGATTCCCGTCTTATGATAGACATCCTCGCGCATATCGTCGAATTCCGCAATAACGAAAGCGGTATGCACGTTGTCCATGTGCAGAGATACACGGAGATATTGCTGCGCGAGCTTGCGAAGATAACAGACGAGTATAACCTCGACAACGAAAAAATATCCCTCATCACCAAAACAGCCGCCCTCCACGACGTGGGAAAAATATGCATACCCGATGAGATACTCAATAAACCCGGGCGCTTTACCGACGAGGAGTTTCAGATAATGAAATCCCACTCCGCGGTCGGCGCGCAAATGCTCGCGGATCTTCCCTTCCATAAGGACGAACCGCTTGTCAAAATGGCTTACGCGATAGCGCGCTGGCATCACGAGCGCTGGGACGGCAGAGGCTACCCCGACGGTCTTAAAGGAAACGATATACCGATAGAGGCGCAGGCGGTGTCTTTGGCGGACGTTTACGACGCGCTCACCGCGGAACGCTGCTATAAAAAGGCGTTCTCGCACGATACGGCTCTGGAAATGATAACCAAAGGCGAGTGCGGGCAGTTCAACCCGCTGCTTATAACCTGTCTTAACAACGCCGCGGAGCAAATGCGCCTCGTAAAAGAAGGTACGGGCGCGAATACGGATTACGATGTGCGGAAGTTCGCTATGGATCTGCTCAAGAGCGATTCGCTGTATTCCTCCGACCGCTTGCTCCACTTGCTTGAGTACGAGAAGATGAAGAACCGCTTCTTCGAGGGAATAACGGGCGGCTTCTCGTTCGAGTACACTGCAAGCAGCAAGCTGATGACCGTTTCCGCGAACGCCGCAAAGGTGCTCGGCATTGACGAGGCGATAGTAGACCCCACGCACAACGAACGGCTTATCACGCTGTTCGGGCAGGAAAAGCTACGCGAGCTTAAAGCGAAGTTCCGTTCGCTTCCGCCCGAAAACCCGATAGTGCAGTATAATTTCCATGTGCTTGTTACCAAGGAAAGCGAAGATAAAGAACCCGAAATGATGTTCCGTATAACGGAAGCCTCCGAGACCTCGATAAAATGCCCGCGCAATACGAAATACACCACATATAAGCTTATCTGTCGTGCGGCGTTCACGCTCGAAGAGCCGCAGCGCTACACCGGCGTTATAGGGAAGCTCGTCCCCGCGGAGAGCGAATTCGGCATTATGAAGGGGGTGGAGCTCGATGACATTACAGGAATGTTATGAGAAAATAGGCTCGGATTACGAAGCGGCAGTCGGACGTATGTGCGGCAAGGAGAGTATTCTTGAAAAGTTCGTGCGGAAATTCGCGGACGACGCCACCTACCCTACTCTTATTTCGTCCCTCGAAAGCGGAGATATTGAGACCGCCTTCAGAATGGCGCACACTTTAAAGGGCGTTTGCCTTAATCTTGAATTTAAAAAGCTGTACGAATCCTCATCGGCGCTTACGGAGGCGCTGCGCGATAAAGCGGAGGTAACGGAAGAAGCCGCGAAGCTCCTCGAAGATGTAAAGCGCGATTACGAAACGGTTTTAAGCGCGGTCAAGGAGTTGTAAAGGAAATAATTAAAGGCGTTCTTCCCGCCGCAGGCGGGAAGAATAAATAAGACAATTTATCGTTTTTTACGCTGAAAAAATAACAGCATATTCTCCCCCGCCGCAGGCGGGGAGAGAATGAATAAAATAATTTATCTTTTTATGGAGGATAAAGTGTTAAAGCATATCGTAATGTGGAAATTCAAGGAAGGCGAGCGGGAAAATATGCTCCTGTTCAAAGAGCGCCTGCTTGACCTTAAAGGAAAAATACCCGAAATACGCTCGATGGAGGTCGGGATAAACGTAAACCCCTCCGAGCGCAGCTACGACGCGGTTCTCGTGGCGGAATTCGACAGTCTCGAGGATATGAAGGCTTACAGCGTAAACCCGCTTCATGTCGCCGTATCGGATTTCTGCAAGACTATCCGCACGGGCTCTGTCAGCGTGGACTATGAGGTATGAGCGGACGCATTCTTCACGAGTTCCCTCCGCTCTATGACGAACATTCGCGCGTGCTGATATTGGGAACGATGCCGTCGCCGAAGTCGCGCGAGGCGGGCTTTTATTATATGCACCCGCAAAATCGTTTCTGGAAAATGCTGTCGGCGGCTCTTCAAGAGCCGCTTCCGCTTGACGTTTCGGAGCGGCGGCAGCTTTGTCTGCGGCGCAACGTCGCTTTGTGGGACGTTCTCGCGAGCTGCGAGATAAGCGGCGCGGCGGACAGCTCCATAAAAAGCGCCGCTCCGAACGACATTCCCGCGCTGCTCCGAAAATGTCCGATAACGGCTGTGTTCACGACAGGCAAAAAGGCGCACGAGCTGCTAAAGCGGTTTTTCCCGGAGATCGGTGACGTTTGCCTGCCCTCGACAAGCCCCGCGAACCGCACGATATCCGAGGAGAAAATGCTTGAGGAGTATCGCGCAATAGCGGCAGCGCTGGCACGGAGGGATTGAAATGGACTTTACCGCTGACCTGAAACGTCTGTTGGCGCTTGAATATAATTGCTCCGAGGAGCTTATCGGCGGCTCTGAAAATGTTGTTACGGTGTCAGAGAACAGGGGCGGGCGAAAATATTCGGCGGACAGCGATTTCTTTTCCATGGCAACATTGGGAACAAATTGCGTGATCACCGCCGATGAGCGTCTGCTGCCGTTTCTTCGTGAATTTGCCGGACGCGAAAAGCCGGGACATTTCCTCTTTACGGCGGAGCGCCTCGCGGAACTTAACGTGAAGCTTTCGCGTTTTGGATACGCGCTTAACGGAGCGCATTATATGTTTTTGCCGAAGTATTCCGTTCATCTTCCGCGGAAATTCAGCGTAAAACGTCTTGAGGGTTTGGAGAGCTTCGGGCGTTTCTACGGAGACCCGCGCTTTTCCAACGCGCTTTGTGAGAAATTCCTCCCGGAGCGCCCCGACGTCCTTGCGCTTCTTGCTATGGACGGCGATAAGATAATGGGAATGGCGGGCGCTTCACGAGACTTTTCTGGAAGTCCGAGCTGGCTTCAGATCGGGATCGACGTGCTCCCCGAATACAGAGGGCGCGGCATTGGTACGTTTCTCGTGAACGAACTTAAGGAAATTATTTTGGAGCGCGGAGATATTCCGTTTTACGGAACAGCCCCCGCGAACATACATTCGCAGAACATCGCGATAAACTGCGGATTTCGCCCCGCGTGGGTCGAGATATGCGCGAAAAAACTTGATAAGGAGACAACAATGGACGATAAGCAGCAAAAACCGACCGAAAAGCAGCCCGAAACCTCCGGCGACAAAACATGGGTCGATGATATGAAGCAGGAGCTTGAGGATTACATCGAGGAGCAGGGAATATACATACGGCAGTAAAAGTCTTTTAACGGGTACAATAAATCAGCCGCGCGAAGCGCGGCTAATTTATTGTACTTTTATAAGGCTGTTATTCCTCGGTGTGAATTACCTCCACTGGACACGAGGACGCCGCTTCCTTTACCTGTTCCTCGCAGCCGTCCGGCGAGGAAACTATCTCCGACAAGCCGTCCTCGGCTATGCGGAAAACGTCGGGGCAAACCTGCGCGCAAACTCCGCAGCCTATGCACCCGTCACGGTCGATATCGACTTTCATAAAAAAACTCCTTTCACGCGTGCTAGAGCCTGTTCAGGCTCTTAGTAGTATCGCGCAAAAGGAGCGTAATATTCATCAGCGAATGAAATTAGTATAGATCTTGGCTTCGGTTTCGGAGAACGTCACGCCGTTCTGTTTTCCGAGCTCTATGCACCTCAAAAGCCACGCCATATTTTCGGCAAGTACCCGAACAGTCTGAATGCCCTCCTCGTCCTTTAACGTCTCTTCGGGGGTGTTGCCGTGGACTTGATTCCAGTAATTGGAAGAGGCGACAGGCATACAGTTTATCGTGAAGTACTTGTTAAGCTGGTCGAATGTCGCCGTAGCGCCGCCGCGCCTGCACGAAACGACAGCCGCCGCGGGCTTTCCTTGAAGCGCCGCCTTGCCCGAATAGAACGCCCTGTCCATAAACGAGGTGATAGCGCCGCCTGCCGAGGCGTAATGCACGGGCGAGCCAAACACGAAGCCGTCCGCCTCGCTTGCCGCCTTGACGAACTCGTTCACCGTGTCGCTGTCGATACAGCACTTGCCCGTTTTTCTGCAAGCGCCGCAGCCGATGCAGCCTGAAACGGGCTTGTTCCCGATCCAAAAGATATCCGCCTCAACGCCCTTTGCCTCAAACACCTTCTTCATCTCGTTAAGAGCGGTGTAGGTGCAGCCCTTTTCGTGCGGCGAACCGTTTACTAAAATGACCTTCATAAAAAACCTCCCGAAATATTATTGCTGTTGTTTTCCCAGCCGCAGGCGTGGAAAACAACGGTTTATTTAGTTTTTTTCAGCTCCTCCGCAATGCGCGAGAGCTTTTTCAACCGATGATTGAGCCCGCTTCTCGAAATGGGCGGGGTGAAGAGCTCGCAAAGCTCCGACAGCGAGCTCTCGGGGTTTTCCAGACGAAGGCGAGCCGTCTCGCGAAGCTCGGGCTTCAGAGCCTCGACCCCTAAATTTTCCAGAATGAACTCGATGTCGCGCCTTGCCTTTTCGCTTGCCGCGACGGTTTTGTCGAGGTTGGCGCTGTCGCAATTCACGGAGCGGTTCACGCGGTTGCGGAAGTCCTTCTCAATCTTCACCTGCATGATAGTAAGCGCGTGATTTCCCGCACCGATGTATGTGAGGAAATCCTCGATAAGCTCGCTCTCCTTTGCGTAGAGAATGGGCGTTTTTCCGCGCCGGGTGAGCTTTATCGCCATTCCGTGCTCCTCGATAAACCGCCGAAGGAGCTCCGAGCGCTCCGGGACGGGCAAAACCAGCTCCAGATGATACTCCTTGTTCGGATCTGTAACGGAACCGCAGCACACGAAAACTCCGCGTAAAAACGCTCCCGCGCTGCTGTCGCTCCCCGAAACCATATCCGCGCAGACCTCCGAAAAGTCCCCGAAAATCTCCCGCACTCTCGGCGAGCGCACCGCGAATGTAAACAGCGAGCCCTCGCTTCTTACGAGCCGCTTCGCTTCAAAGCGCTCGCCCGCGAACACGTTTTCAAGCAAAAACGCGGCGGCGGAGGCTATCTCGGCGCTTTCTGTCTGGATAGCGGGCTTGCCCTCAAGCGTTTTCCCCGCGAAAAACATTCCGTAAAGCATCGCTCTCATTTCGGAGGAGGAGAGCTCGCGCAGCGCCCCTACAAGGCAGAGCTCCTTTTTTATCTCGGAGGAAAACGACATTACACATCTCTCATTTCTTATCTATATCGCGGTGGACTTCGCGGACATTGCAGCCCTTTTCACGGAAATGCTCGGCGGCGCGGTAAGCGAAGGTTATCGAGCGGTGCTTTCCGCCCGTGCACCCGAACGCTATCACAAGGCGGCTCTTTCCTTCGCGAAGGTAGAGCGGCATCAGAAAATCCGCCATTTCGTAGATTTTATTCTCGAACGTCTCGGAATCGGGGCTGTTCATCACATAGTCGCGCACTTCCTTGTCAAGACCAGTTTTGTGCTTCAGCTCGGGAACATAAAACGGATTCGGCAAGCAGCGCACATCGAACACGAGATCCGCCTCCCCCGGAACTCCGTACTTGAACCCGAAGCTCATACAGCTTATTATCATGCGGCTGTCGGGCTTTGCGAGAAAGAGCTCGGCCACCTGCTCTTTAAGCTGAGTTGAGGTGATAAGGGAGCTGTCGATAATGTAGTCGGCATGTGTGCGGATATCGGACAAAAGCTCCGTTTCCGCGTCAATAGCCTTGGAGAGATCGCCGTTTGAAGCGCCGTCGAGCGGATGCTTGCGGCGGGTCTCGCTGTACCGTTTCATAAGCACCTCTTTGGAAGCCTCCAGAAACAGCACCTTGAGGTCTATTCCGTCGGTGTTTTTTAGTTGCTCGATGCGGTCGGAGAGCTCCAGAAACAGAGCGCCTCCGCGTATATCCGTGACTATCGCGACCTTTGAGATCTTCTCGCCCCTGTCGTTTCGGCTCTCGCTGCATATCTCAGCGAAGTTCGAGATAAGCTGCGGCGGCATATTATCAATACAGAAGAACCCTATGTCCTCCAGTATCTGTATGCATGAGCTTTTTCCCGAGCCGGATATTCCAGTAACTATTATGAATTCCATTGTATTCACCCTTGAATTGTCGGAGCGTTGGTCATAAGGATCATATCATCGGAGGTTACAAAGCCCCTGCGCCGATAATATCCCTCTGTTCTGTCTCCTCTTAACGTAATCAAGAAAATATTGGTAACGCCGCCTGTTAGCGTCAACTCATCTTTCAATGCTTGAAGAAGAGTTTTTCCGTAACCCTTTTTTTGTTCGCCTGTTTTAACGCAGAATTCCTGTATCTGAAAGTGGATACCGTCAAAAAAATATTCCTTCTGCCCGAATATAAAGCCTTTAAGGTCGTTTTGAGAATATAACGCTTTTCCGATAAATGTATTTGTGTTCATCATGCTTTCAATTCTGAGCGACGCTGTTTCCGCCGTCCACTTATCGTTCCACGGCTCCGAATTGAATACGGAGCAAAACAGCTTTGCATACGCCTTTATGTCGGCTATGTCCATATTTAAAATTTCAAAATTCATTTTTGGATCATTTCTTTCCGTAAGCTCCTCCCGTATTTCCTTTGTTAAGAGTTCCCTCGATCTCAATCAAAAGGCACTTTACCAATCCTTTGCAAACGGGGCGGTGCATCGTTCCTTTGGGTATAATTATAAGATCGCCCCCGCACAAATGCGTCAGACCGTCCTCAAATTCAATGTCGAATTCGCCCTCAATACAATAAAACATCTCATCGGAATTCTCGTGTATGTGAAAATCCAGCGTTCTGTTCTCGGCTTGAAGAACATTCAGCATATGATCGTTCAGCGTACCTACTCTTTTATATTCAAATAAATTATCAATAGCGTTTACTTTTTCTTTTAAGTTTACCTTTTCGATCATTTACTGCTCCATCTTACCTGTCAACAATCAGCATCTCGCACTCGAGCTCCACGCCTTTCCGCTCGCGGACTACCGACTTGATATGCGAGACAAGCTCCATAACGTCCTCGAACGTCGCGCCGCCCTTATTCACCACGAATCCCGAGTGCTTCTCGCTTACCTGAGCCCCGCCGACGGAATACCCCTTGAGACCGCATTCCTCAATGAGCGCCGCGGCGAAATACCCCTCCGGGCGCTTGAACGTGCTGCCGCAGGAGGGATATTCCAGCGGCTGCTTGTCGCGGCGCTTTTGCATAAGTTCGTCCATTCGCGCTTTTATCGCCAACTTATCGTCCGGTTTGAGTTCCATTGTGACGGAAAGGATACACCACCCGTTCTCCGAAAATACGCTGTGCCGATAAGACAGCCCCATTTCCTCGGCGGGGACAGTGACAATCTCGCCGCGCCCGTTCAAGCACCGCGCAGACTTCACGATATCCTTCATCTCGCCGCCGTAAGCCCCCGCGTTCATATATAGAGCTCCTCCCACCGAGCCGGGTATGCCGTACAAGCACTCCATTCCCGATAAAGAATTCTCTAAAGCTGTATTGCATACGTTCGACAAGGAGCTTCCCGCGCCGGCAGTTATCGTGCCGCCGCCGACAATGACCGTTCCAAGAAACTTTCCGACGCAGATCATAACGCCGTGAAAGCGGTTTATAAGTACGTTGCTTCCCTTACCGAGAATAAAATACGGGATATTCTTCGCGCGGCAAGCGTTCAGCAGCTCTACAAGAACAGCTTCGGAGTATGGCTCGACAAACAGATCACATTCTCTGCCGATCTTCATCGTGGTCTTGTTCGCAAGCGGAAAATTCTTTTCGCACACGCAATCATTCTTATACTTTTTGCAGATGGCTTCTATTTCCGAATAATCCATAACTCCCCCGCTCCCCCTCAAAACTCGGGGGCGGAAAAATCCGTCCCCGAAAAATATTACTCTGCAATAGTATATAGGAAAGCCGCGCCGATTATTCCCGCGTCGTTGCCGAGCTTGCATATATCAAGCTTTGTGATGCGCTCCGCGTCTATGCAATAGCTTTCACGCCGGATAATTTCGTTCAGAGGATCGGTGAGGTTCGCGCCCTCCTTGCAGATACCGCCGCCTATCAGCAGCATCTGCGGCTGAAATGTGTTCACGATATTCGTAAGTCCGCAGCCTAAGTACTCGATGTACGTTCTCACAACGTTCTTTGCAGCCGCGTCGTCGGCTCTCATACCGTCGAACGCCGTTTTGCCGTCCACGTTGTCGATCGAACCGCCCGCTATCTCCCACATCTTGCTGTCCTTGTGCTCTTCCATGGCTTCCTTAGTCATATTGATGAGCGCCGTTGCCGATGAGTACGCCTCAAAGCAGCCCTTGCGCCCGCAGGAGCACTGCCGCCCGTTGTACTCAATGACCGTGTGACCCAGCTCCGCGCCGCAGAAGTTGAAGCCCGTGTAGATCTTTCCGTCTACGATAATGCCGCCGCCAACTCCCGTGCCGAGCGTGACCACAACAACGTCCTTGCAGCCCTTGCCCGCGCCAGCGAGCACCTCGCCGAACGCCGCGGCGTTAGCGTCGTTTTCAACATAGATCGGCTTGTCGAGCCGCTTCTTAATAAGCGTTCTCAGATCGGTATTCTCAAATCCCAGGTTACACGAATAGAGAACCACTCCGCTGTTTCTGTTCGCAACGCCCGGAGTGCCTATTCCTATGGAATTGATCTCGCCGATCGTTACCTTAGCCTCGCCGAGCACCTTCCATACGGTATCCACGATTGATTTACAGATAGCCTCCGCGGGACGCGGGAGATCGGTGGGCGCGGTCGCCTTCGCGATTATCTCATACTTCTCGTTCACCAAGCCGACCTTGATGTTTGTGCCTCCTAAATCTATGCCTATATTGTACATGATCGTTCTCCTTACAACAAATTGCCGAACGTTTTAAATATTCAGATCGGACATGATTTCCTCGCAGTCGGAATCCATACCGAGCTGCCTTAAGAGATCCTTTGCCGCGTTGTAGCCCATTTTCTTCTGGCGGTTGTTCATCGCCGCAACCTCAAGAATTACCGCGAGGTTGCGCCCGGGCTTTACGGGAATGTTCAGAAGCGGCACCTTAACGCCGAGTATCGTCATATAGTGAGTGTCCACACCCATTCTGTCGTATGTTTTTTCGGGGTTCCAAAGCTCCATTTCAACGACCATATCTATCTTCTCGGACATTTTTACCGAACCGATACCGAAAAGCTGCCGCGCGTTTACGATACCTATGCCGCGCAGCTCCAAAAAGTGACGGATATTGTCGGGAGAAGAGCCCACGAGCGTGATGTTGGAAGCCTTGCGTATCTCAACGGCGTCGTCCGCGATGAGGCGATGACCGCGCTTGATGAGCTCAACGGCGGTCTCGCTTTTACCAACGCCGCTTTCGCCCATTATCATAACGCCCTCGCCGTATATCTCGATAAGAACGCCGTGCCGCGTTATTCTCGGCGCGAGCTGGAGATTCAGAAACGCCATAAGCTTCGAGATGAACACGGTCGTGCTCTCGTCCGTGCGGAGAATGGGGATATCATAATTCGGCGCGAGATCCATAAGCTCTGGGAACGCCTCAAGACTTCGCGTGAGCACAAGCGCCGGAAAGCGGTACGAGAGCAGGTCCTCGATGCGCTTTCTGCGCGTTTCGCTGTCGAGACCCTCAAGATACGCATGCTCCATCGTGCCCATTACCTGCACGCGCTTGTTGTCGAAATAGTCGTAAAATCCTGCGAGCTGCAAGCCGGGGCGGTTCGTGTCGTTGTTCGTAATGAGCGAGTTCTCGCCGTTTTCCGGCATATAGAGCGTTTCGAGCTTCATCTCGTCTATCATTTTCTTGAGCGGGAACGAAAACTCCCGTGTTATTTCTTCCAGGGGCATAACTTGTCCTTTCCGAAGCGTTTTGCTTCTACAGAATTACTACCTCTATTATATCATAATATATTAAGGATTTCAAGTATTTTTGGGGATTTTATTTTCGGACAGAGCCTTTACGAGATCCCGAAGATATGTCTTCTGCTGTTTTTTCAGAAATATCTTCACAAACAGCTTCATAATCGCCTTTTTCGGAATTACGTCCTCCGTGAAATCAATGATCGTTTTACCGTCCTTGTAATCGAACCTTCCCGTCCATACGCCTGTCAGATTGTCGTTTTCGATCTCGTATCTCAAAAGGGAATACGGTTTTGTTTCCGTTACGGTAAAGCGTGTTTCAAAACCGTTTCGGTCGATCTCAATAAAATGGCGTTCATCAACGAGCCTGATCTCGCGCAGATCGCTCCGCCACCCGCTCTCGGTCGAGGTGACGACCGCCCAGACGTTTTCGACCGCGGCGGATAATTCCGCTGTCATGTTGGATACAGCCATTGTATTCTCCTATTCCAGAATGACGGTAAACGGTCCGTCGTTCACGAGCTCCACGCGCATATCCGCGCCGAACACGCCCTTTTCCACACGCACTTCCCGAGAGCAAAGCCCGCAGAAGTACTCGTAGAGGCGCTCCGCTTCCTTCGGCTCCTTAGCTTGCAGGAAGTTCGGGCGGTTTCCCTTGCGGCAGTCGGCGTACAAAGTGAACTGCGAGATGATAAGCAGCGAGCCGCCAACGTCTTTTATTGAAAGGTTCGTCTTGCCGTTTTCATCGGCAAAGATGCGCAGGTCGATCAGCTTCCGCGAAAGCCGTTCACATTCCGCTTCGGTGTCCTCCGCGCCAACTCCCAAAAGCACGAGAAAGCCGCCCTCTATCGCCCCGGCAACAGCGCCGTCCGCCGAAACGGAAGCGCTCTCAACTCTTTGTATAACAAGTCTCATATATTCCTCTATGTATGGCAAGATCACCTGTGATGTCCGCTGCCTCCGCCGTGACCTCCGCCGCCTCCGCCGCCATGATGTCCTCCGCCGCTCGAGCTTGAGTTCGTGTGCGAGGTAGTGTATTCGCGGACGAATTGGTCTACCTGCCTTGTCACGCGAGTGGCGCGTTTATCGAGATATGTCGCCGCGCTGAGCGTCGCCTTACGCTTGTAGCCGTTCACCTTCGCCTTCACCGTTATGAACATTATCACAAACGCGATAAACAGCCCGCCGAGAAACATCATTGGAGAGTCCGCCACGTAGTCCGCCATCGTCGCGCCTATCTTCACAAATCCGCTTGAGCCGTAGCGCTTTACGTTTTTAACGAACTCCTTGCAGGCGGCGAAGTAATCATAGCCGCCGTAGGTATTCGTTGTGGTGTTGTAGGCATATTGGTTGCCGCGCGGGTTTCCCATTTTGGCGTATATCCTGTCGAATATTCTGGTAATATTGGACTGAGTCTTATTTATCATCGCGCCGGTTGTGGATATATGATCCTTTGCGTTGATGTATTCGGGACGGTTGTATGAATTGAAGAAGAGTATCACTATCGAGTTGCTGGTCTTCCCGAAATTATCGTCCAAAAAATCATTGGCGTATGTTACATGGCTCTTTCCGTTAAGCTCATTCGCTATGACTATCCCGATATTGCACTTCGCGCTTTTCGCCGCCTTTTGCATTGTTTCAAGGAGCTCGTTCTCCTGCGCTTCGGTAAGGCAGTTGTCATAATCCGCGATACGCGCCTGCTGTCCGTATGTACCGAGCTGCTTTATCGGGACGAAGCCCTCCGCGAAAGCGGTCGTGTTCACCAGAAACAGCGCGGCAAGCGCCAATAAAGCCGCGAGCGCCCTTTTCACATAATTGATATTAACCAAAGAGCAGCCCTCCCAACAACGTTATTATTATCGCCGCCACAAGGAATATCCCCGCGCCGAAGAGGAACTTCTTCATCGGGCTTATCGGGAGCTCCCCGAACATCAAGCCCGTCTGCCCGTTCATCGCGAACTCGTAGTCCTTGCCCTTATAGGTGTAGTTCAGGAACCACACGGGCAGGAGCGCGTAGATATACTGCTGATTTCTGTAGAAAATGCTGCACTGCACGTCTTTAAGCGAGGAATAGACCGAAGCCATTCTGCGGACCTCTTCCTCGGCGGCTTTGCCTATGCGCTCGTCGAGGCGCGGCGCGGCTTCCTCTTTCGTAACGTCGTACTTTTCCGCCGCGCAGCCGGAAAGATAGCTCATATTGAACGTCTTCGCTTCTCTGAAATCGAAGGGCTCTATGCTCTCCATAAGGGAATCGTCTATGCGCCGCGAGCCGTCGTAGGGCACGCGTATAAACACAAGCTCCGCGTCGCGCTCCACTCTGTACACCTTTGTGTGAGTGTAGGTGGTGTTGCCCGTTGTCCAGCTCCGCACGGTAAGCCCCGTGCCCGTCAGCTTCGCCTCGGTCTGACCGCTTTTCAGCCAGTACGGGACGTAAAGCGCGGAGATGTTCTGAAGCTGCGCTTCCGTGGAAAAGCCGCTCGGCAAGAGGAACTTCCCGCTCGTGAACTGCTTGAACTGCTCCTCGGCGTTTTCGCGCGTGTTTTTGAACGGAATGATGAGGTCGGGCTTGAACTCGCCCGAAAGCCGCCCCGAAAGAATTACCGGCGTGTGGCAGAAATGGCATCTCGTAGACGACGTGAGCGTATCGCAGATAACGTTCGCTCCGCAGTTCGGGCAGGAATACAGCGCGCTTTGTCCCGTAAACTCCTCCGCGGTCATCTGCTCCCCGGTGAGCTCGGGCTCGGCTGTTTCGAGGTCTACCGTGTTGTCGCGGTCGGCGAATATGCGGCGTATGTCGCTGTCTGTGAACTTACTGTCACAGTAAAAGCACCTGAACCCCCCGAGCTTATTGTCGTACTCCAACGCCGCGTTGCAGTTCGGGCATTGGTATGTGACTGTCTGAACAACGTCCATAATATGTATCTCCTAATGTATATTATCGTTTTAAGTCCGGGCTCAATTGTCAATGTTTATCGCTCCGAGGACTTTTCCGATGCTGTCGTTTATCACCAGGTCAGCCCCCGTGTCGAGCTCGCTTTTGTTTATCACAACCAGGTATTTTCCCCTGAAATAACGCACAAGCCCCGCGGCGGGGTAAACGGCGAGCGACGTTCCGCCTATGATGAGCGTATCGGCTGTTTCGATCTCGTATATCGCGCGTTCTATGTCGAGCGGGTTCAGGCTTTCCTCGTAGAGCACCACGTCCGGCTTTATTCTGCCGCCGCATTCGCAGAGCGGTATGCCCTCGCTTTCGATCACGGCGGACAAGGGATAGGCTTTCCTGCACTTCATACAGTAATTCCTGTGAACGCTCCCGTGGAGCTCTATGACGTTGGCGCTTCCCGCCGCCTGGTGAAGCCCGTCGATGTTCTGGGTTATCACGGCGCAAAGCTTTCCGGCGCGTTCAAGCTCGGCGAGCTTTTTATGCGCCGCGTTGGGCTTTGCCTTCGGGAATATCATTCTGTCCTTGTAAAACCTGAAAAACTCCTCGGGCTCCTGCATAAAGAACGTATGCGAGACTATCTGCTCGGGCGGGAACTTATACTGCTGCGAATACAATCCGTCCGCGCTTCTGAAATCGGGAATCCCGCTTTCCGTCGACACTCCCGCGCCGCCGAAGAACACTATGCGCTTGCTGTCGTTGATTATCTGCTGCAATGTCATTGCCATTTCAAAGCCTCCGTTTTACTGCATGAGTTTTCCGTCGGAGATCCTTATAAGTCTCCGCGCCTTTTTTGCGGTATCCTCGTTATGTGTTATCATCACTATCGTCTTGCCGTTCCTGTTCAATCCCGCAAGGATATCCAGAACCTCGTTCCCCGAACGGCTGTCGAGGTTGCCGCAGGGCTCGTCGGCGAGTATCACCTGCGGATCGGCGGCGATGGCTCTCGCTATCGCGACGCGCTGCTGCTGTCCTCCGGAAAGCTCCGCGGGTCGGTGGAGCGCTCTGTCCGAAAGCCCCACGCTTTCGAGAGCCTCAAGCGCGATGTTTTCGCGGCGCTTTTTCGGTATTTTCCTATACAGCAGCGGGAGCTCCACGTTTTCCAGCGCCGTGAGCCCGGTTATCAGGTTAAAGCTCTGAAAAATGAAGCCTATTCTGTGTCTGCGTATATCCGAAAGCTCGCTGTCGGACAATGAGCCTATTTCCTTATCGTCCAAAAAATACCTTCCGGAGGTAGGCGTATCGAGGCACCCGAGGATATTCATCAGCGTCGATTTCCCCGAGCCCGAAGCCCCCACCACCGTGACGAACTCCCCGTCCTCAATATCGAGCGACACTCCGTCCAACGCCCGGACGGTCACGCCTCCCACCTTATAATGTTTATGAAGCTCCTCCGCGCGAATTGCCATAATCTCACCCCAAAATACTTTTTCCTTAGTATGCGCGGTTTTGGCGGGGTTATTCGCGGGACGGACAGATGCGCGCCCTAAGCCCGCTCAATGACATCAGCGAGATACGCGTACTCCGGGAAATCCGCGAGAAGCCGCGTTCGGCTCTTCGCGAGGAAATCGGCGCGGAGCTCCGGGTGGTCGCGCATCGCCTGCTTCGCGCCCCAAAGGTGGGTGAAATCGCTCTGCGGACGGAACAAAACGTCCTTGTCAAGAAGCGTCTTAACGGGAGTGTCGGTAAACTCCGCGCACATAGCCGCGAGGCGCTGCTCCGCGAAAACCATGTACTTGAGGGGCTCGCCGCACTTTACCGCGGACTTCATAAACGCTATCGCCTGCGAGGTGTAGAATTCCTTGAAATCGTCGTTTGGAACATACAAAAAAGCTGTGTTGAGCGGCAGAACGCTCTCGGAAAAGTCCGGGAGAATGTGCCCGTTCGTCTTGAAAAACGAAAGCGGCGGATATATCCCGTCCGAAATGTCCTCTCGGTGAGCCGCGATTATTTCATTCCCGAATTCCGGCGCGTTCCAGCAGATAAAGTCCGTGTCCAGCATCACCACGGGAGCGCTCGCCTCACGGAGCGCCAGCAGCTTCGCCCCCGCCCAGAACATAACGGGGTCTATCCTCTCAAGGTCGTCGGAAACGCACACTTGAATATCGTCCCAAACGTCCGTAAATCCTATGCGCCCGTAGTACTCCGCAAACGCGCCGTCGCAGCACATAACGATACGCCCGCCGTTTTTTCGCCATTGCAAGGCGGAAAACGCCGTGCAGTAAAGATCGAAGTCCTCAACGCGCGGTTCGCGCCTGCCCTTTGCGCGCGCCGGCGCAAAGGACGCTATGTGGATAGCGTTCATCAAATGCTCCTAATCAAATCTGTGCGCTTTTTTGTAGGTGTTCACCGCCAACAGTATCGCGAGAACCGCCGCGGCAAGCGTCACGATAAACCCTATCGTAACGGCAAACGGATAGCTGTCGTCATTGGCGGATTTTACATAAATGGTGTATGGCACTATATATTTGTTGACGTTAACAAGGGCAGGATAGATGGCAAAATCTGTTGCGTACACATTGCGCAAATATTCGGTCAAATACTTCTGCACATCCAGCGTCGAAGACATTACAAGTCCGCGGAACTCAAACCTCGGCGCGTTTGGGTCAAGCGGCACGGGAGCGCCTTTCATCAGAGACTGCAGAGCTTCAACGTCCGCGGGGTCATCCGCCGCGATAACACAATACTGCTGGACTTCCCCGTCCTCCGCGCACCCAAGCGGAAGCACGAAGTAGTATCTCCTTACCTGTTTGAGCGGTATCCCAAGGACTTTTTGGGTAATATCTTCGCTGCTGAGCTGCTTGATGACGGTCTCAACGCTGCCCTTGATGTTCAGCCCATTTGCTAAGTCTTCTTTGCGTGAATAAAATCCGCGTTCCGTACCCGAATACATCACATATCCGTTCAAACCGTAAACCGTGATATATATTCCGCCGTAAATAAGCAGGGCAAGCAGAACAAACGCGATGCATCTCTTAATACTCATAATCGTTCTCCAAATCTGCTTTATTCGATGAGGACTTGAAGCACAACCTCAATATTATATATTATATACATACGGTTATATTATGCCGGCATTTTCCGGGCAGTTTTCAGATATTGTGGATACCGTACCCGAACCTGTCCAGAGGACAGAAAGCCAGCGTTTCAAGCATCACGCGGTCATATTCGTCGAGCTCCGCGAGCTTTGAAGCGTCGAACGCGAACGGCGCGAAGCTCCCGAAAAGACCGCCGAAGCTCCCGAAATAAAACGAGCCGAGCGCTCCGCCAAAGCTCCCGAAATAGCCGAACAGCCTTTCCCATTGACCAAAGCTCCCGCCCGTAAACGAGCCGCCGAAGAACAGCCGATAGACCCACTCCCACTCCCATTCGTGAAAGCTCCCGAACCGAAAAGAGCCGAACGATCCGCTTGAAAAGAGCTTTAACAGCCACTCCCACCCGGTGAAGCTCCCAAAGCTTCCAAAACCGCCGAAGCTCCCCGGAACGAACGAGCCGCCGTTATTCAAATTTTCGCCCGCGCCCGCGGCAGAAGCGTCCGCGCCCGTTCCGTCGAGCGCCTTAGAGGGCAGCGGCACGCCGCCGAACACCTTGGCAAGCTTTTCGTTGAGCCGTTTGTCGTCCGCTCGTACCTTGCGGAGCGCGGCGGCATACTTCTTCCCGCCATTTTCCTCCAGCCACCCGATGAGGCTTCCCGCGAGGAAATAGCCGCGAAGCGAGGCAATATCAAGGTTTTCGGATATTTCCGAAGCGTGCAGGATCTTTTTTCTGTTCAGCCACAACGCGCAATTCACGGACAAGCCTCCTTTCGGTTCAATTTCGGTTATACTGCTACTTATAAATAATTATAACATAAAACGTCCAAGTTTTCAACACTTTTTTATAAAATAAATCATTTTATTAAAATAAAGCACAACTGAGGCGAAAAAAACCCGCGCTTTCGCGCGGATTTTCGCTATTCGGTCAAGTAAAACGTCTCTGCAATGCCGTTTGCCGGGAGCTCGCACGCGAACGCGCCGTCCCGGTTCAGGAAGAAGAACGCCGCCGCTGCTATCAGCACGATAACCAGCACGACTATCAAAGCCACCGGCTTCTTTTTCGGCGCGGGCTTGTTGTCCGAAGGGTTCATCGACCTGCCGCAATTCGGACAGAACTTATCGCCGACCGGAACTTGCCTTCCGCAAGCCACACACATCTTCATGTCCGGCGGTATCTTGGGCGCGTGCTGCGGCGCTTCCGGCGCTCCGGGCGCGGTCAGAGCAGCGGGAGCTTTCGGAACCTCCGGCTTTATCTGCTCCGGCTTTATCGCCTCGAGCTTGGGAGCTTCGGGCTTTATCGCCTCGAGCTTGGGAACTTCCGGCTTTATCGCTTCGAGCTTGGGAGCTTCCGGCTTTATCGCTTCGAGCTTGGGAGCTTCGGGCTTTATCGCCTCGAGCTTGGGAGCTTCGGGCTTCGTCGGCTCGCCTATATCCGTCAGCGCCGGCTGTTTTGAAGCGGGCGTTTCCGTTATCACTGGGGGGGCTTCCTCTATGAAAGGCGAAGTTTGCGGTTCACTTACGGGAACGGGCTCTTGTACGGGCTCTGCCGCGGGCATCATCGCGGAATCGTCCAGCGATGTCTGCAGGAACGCGAACGGATCCGGCAGAGGATTATCGGGGTCCTCCTCCATCGAAAAATCCTCGACAACGTGCACCTTGTTGTCAAATATCGGTATAACAACGTCCGACAGATCGTCCGTAAGCTGAAAATCCGTGAGCCGGAAATCCTCGCCCTGTTTGGTGGACTGCTGCCGCACGACAGTGCTCTGCGTGACGTCCAATGTCGGCGCGGCGCTGAAGCTCGCGAGCTGCTCCGTGAGCTGCGCGAAGTCGTCCGGGGTCGCCTGCGCGTTTATCGTCGGGATACCGTTTCCGAACAGAGGGTCGGGATTCATAAAGCTGTCTATGCGCTCCGCTTCCTCGGTCGTTATCCCGCCGAAGTCGCCTAACCCCCCGAATCCGCCAAAGCTGTCCGATTCCGTGTTGAACAGCGGAATTCCGCTTGAGGTTTTGGGAACGCTGCTTGTCGGCATATTCCCGAGAGCCATACCGCACATTTCGCATTTTGTCGGATTTTTCTGCATGTGCATACCGCAATTCGGGCAGAACACGAGCTTTTCCACGGCGGTATCGCTGTCGTCAGCGGAGCCCTCTCGCATTACCGCCTGAACATCCGCGCCCTTGTCCGAGCCCTCGTCGGGGATGCCGCCGACGTATTGCGCCTTAAGCGCCGCGCCGTTGTCCTCGTCCGAAGAGCCGCCGCGCAGCTCGGGCTTCAGCGCTTCTCCCTGCGTGTAATCCGCGCCGCCCTTAAGCTCGGGTCTCAGCGCCTCGCCCTGCGAGAAGTCCGAGCCGCCGTGCAAAACCGGCTCGAGCTCCGTTATCTCTTCCTCGTGAACATCGGGGCGGACATTGGATGCGCTTTTTTCCCGTTCCTCTCCCGCGGAAGGCGCGCCGCCGTTCTCCGAGCCGAACGTTTCCTGCACGCCGCTGTCGATATTCCTTTGCGGCAGACCGCTTTCCTCAAGCGCCTCGGGGGGCACGGGCAAACCGCACTCCATACAGAATGTAAAACCTCTTACCAGATCGACGCCGCAATTTCTGCATTTCATAAATAAACCTCTGACTTTCAATTAAGGCGCTGCCGCAGTTGTTGATATTCCGCTCCGATGTTCTCCACCGGCGGGGAGAACAAAACGCGGAAATATCATATCACTGTCTAAACGCGCCGATACATATATTATACAATATTTCTCCCTAAAAGTCAATTGAATTTATGAAATTTGTATAAATAGCTAAACTCGCAGACGGATTTTAGTTATTTTGCAGCGGTAAACGTTTACAGAGGGCGTTTTATCAGACCACGCTGAAATAAAGTCCGGCGAACACTCCCGCCGCGACAGCCATAATTCCCGCAGCCGAAAGGCAGAGTATCAGGTGTCCGAGGGTGTACTTGCGTTCGCGGGGCTTTTTTTCCTCGTTCTTTATGACAACAGTTGCGGAGTAAGCGGGCGCTCCCGATACGGGAATGGTGTTCGGCGTGGGGACGGCGTGGCTTATCGGAGCGGCTTGCGGCGCGCTTACGGGGACGCTTTGGGGCGCTCCGGCGGGAATGCCTTGCGGCGCTTCAACCGCGACATTTTCCGTAAAGCTTTCCGGAGCGGTCTCCGGCGCGCTTGCGGGAATGCTCTCGCTCTCGGCGGAAACGAAGGTCTCCGCGGTCTGCACCGAACGGGAAGCGGCAATGACCGTCGCCGACTGGCGAGTTCCGCATAACGTGCAGAATTTGATGTCTTCTCCTAACTCTTTGCCGCAATTTTCACAAAACATAATAATTCTTCCTTTCAGATCAATTTGTTGATATAACAAGTCCGTTGTTGTTCCGGACGTGGTTGAACAGGTATTGCTGCGCTACGCCCTCCGCGCCTTTTACGCACTCCGGCAGACCGCTTGGGTAGAGCTGCGACATAACGCGCTTTACCCACACGTCCTTCGGGAACGCCTCAAGCTTTCGGAACGCGAACAGCAGCACGCAGTCCGCGACCTTGTCTCCAACGCCGACTATGCGCTTTAAGCGCTCCCGAGCATCGTCGAGCGGGAGCTCGTCTATCTCGGCGAAGTCTACCTCTCCCGAATTGACCTTCGCGACAGCGTCAGCGATATACCGCGCTCTGAAGCCCGCTCTTAAGGACGCCAGATCCTCCGCGGAGACGTTTTTCAGGCGCTCTGCCGTCGGGAACGCGAAGCCGCCGCTCTCAATTTCCTCGCCGAAGCTCTCGCACAGCCGCTCGATGATGCCGGAGATGCGCGGGATATTGTTGTTCTGGGAGATGATAAAGCTTATCAGCGTCTCAAACGGCTCCTGCCGCAATATCCGTATCCCGGAGGAGTGCTCGCACGCGGTTTTGAGCGCGGGATCGGCGGAAAAGCGCCGTATGTACTCGCCGTAGTCGGTGTTGAGATCGAAGTATCGTTCCAGAAATTCCCCGTTATGTTCGCTCTCGATAACGATATCATCTCCGCTATGCGCCGCGGTTATCCTCTTCCCCGCGACTATCGCCGAAAACGGGCCGTTTTCTTGTTCCTTCCAGCGAAAGCACTGTCCGCAAAAAAAGGTCTGTTTAAGGTCAAAATTAGTATTTTTCGCAATTATTTTCATAAATTTTCAAAAACCCCTTGATTATTTACTTTAATTATAATACAATATAAGTAAGAATTCAAGTACTTCCGCAATTTTTTCGGAAATTTGCACACGGTTGTCACTTTGACAGAAAGGACTAAAAATGAGAGAGAGCATACTTACGATACCAATAAACGAGGTGTTCGAGCCGCGCGTCGGCTGTCCGATATGCGCTATGCGCGATACCGTGGAGCAGCATATCTGCGAATATATCATGGGCGCGGCTATGATGGAGCCCGACGTCCGCGTTGAAACGAACAGGCTCGGATTTTGCAGCGAGCATTACGGAATGTTATTGAAGCAGAACAACAGGCTGTCTTTGGCGCTTATGCTGAACACTCATCTCGCGGAGCGGCGGGAGAAAATGTTCGAGGGCAAGGGCGGGCTCAAACGGTACTCCAAGAAAAGCGAGCCCGAAGAAAAGACCTGCTTTGTCTGCGAAAAGGTGAACTGGGGTATCGAACATACGCTGGGAACTCTTTACAATATGTGGAAGGACGAGGGCTTCAGAAAGCTGTATTCGGAGCAGGAGTATCTTTGTCTCGATCACTATGAGCTGCTGATGACGGGAGCAATGAAAAAGCTCAAAAAGGACGAGCTCAGGACGTTCGCGGAAGCGACGGATAAGCTTGCGGGGGATTATATGAAGTCGCTTAACGACGACGTTCAGCAGTTCTGCGACAGCTTCGACTACCGCAACGCGAGAAATCTACACAACGAGGATATGGAGCATGTCAGGACGTCCATAGAGAGGGCTATCGAATTTCTTACGTCGAGAAAGCCCGAGGAGAAATAGTCAAACGGCGGCGCATTTAAGGCGCGCATAAATTAAGTCAACTGTATTTAGCGAGTGAAATTTGCGAAAGCGAGCTATGAAAGCGGAGTGGAGCGTAAGCGGAACGGAGCTTTTATAGCTCGGCTAGCGAACGGAGCGCGAAGCGCGGAGTGAGCGGTTCGCAAATTTCAAATTAAAATAAGGAGATAAAATGATCGTTTTAGCAATCGAAAGCTCCTGCGACGAGACCGCCTCCGCGGTCGTCCGCGACGGACGAGAGATCGTGTCGTCGGTGGTGGCTACCCAGATAGAGGAGCATAGGCTGTACGGAGGAGTAGTCCCCGAGATAGCTTCAAGGCGGCATTGCGAGAGTATATGCGCGGTCGTGGCGGAAGCGCTCGAAAAGGTGGGAACGTCCGCCGAGGCGGTGGACGCTGTCGGCGTGACGTTCGCGCCGGGGCTTATCGGTGCGCTGCTTGTCGGCGTGAATTACGCGAAGTCGCTGGCTATGGGGCTCGGCAAGCCGCTTATTCCCGTACACCATATAAGAGGGCACATCGCCGCGAACTACCTCGCGCACCCCGGGCTGAAGCCGCCGTATTTGTGCCTTGTGGCGTCTGGCGGTCATTCTCACATCGTTGAGGTGAAGGACTACACCGAGTTCGTGACTATCGGCAGAACCGTGGACGACGCGGCGGGAGAATGCTTTGACAAGGCGGCGCGGGCTATGGGATTTCCGTACCCGGGCGGCGTTTTTATCGACAACGCCTCAAAGCTCGGAGACCCGGAAAAATACAAGCTTCCGAAGCCTCACACCCAAAATCCTTTTGATTTCAGCTTTTCGGGGCTTAAGACCGCCGTTATAAATCTTATCCATAACGCGGAGCAAAAGGGAGAGGAGATTGATGTGAACTCTCTCGCGGCGTGTTTTCAAAGGACGGTGAGCGAGATACTCACCGATAAATTCATAGCCGCCGCTTCGGAGCACGGTTACAAAAAGCTCGCGCTCGCGGGGGGAGTTGCCGCCAACAGCGGCTTGCGCTCGCGGCTCTCGGAGGAGGCGGAAAAGCGCGGCTTTGAGCTGTTCGTGCCGCCGCTTTCACTATGCGGAGACAACGCCGCGATGATAGGCGCGCAGGCGTTCTACGAATATCAAAAGGGAGCTCTCGCGGACGAGAGCCTGAATGCCTACGCTACAATGAGTTTGGATAAGGTGAGATACTGATGAAGAATATAGTACTTATAGGTATGCCCGCGGTCGGAAAATCGACTATCGGGGTGCTTCTGGCGAAAACGCTCGGGTTCGCGTTTGTGGACACCGATCTGATAATCCAGCAAAACACCGGGCGGCTCCTTCAAGATATAATCGACAAGGACGGTCTCGACGCGTTTTGTATCGACGAGGAACGCGCGATATGCTCCGTAAAAGCGGAGGAAAACGCCGTGATAGCAACGGGCGGAAGCGCGGTGTACAGCCGCGAGGCTATGCTCTTCCTTAAAAAGAACGGGCTGGTTTATTACCTCTCGCTGCCATCGGCGGAGCTCTCAAAGCGCCTTGTGAACATCAAGACGCGCGGGATAGCAAAGCGCCCCGAGGATACGATAGAGGACGTGTTCAAGCGCCGCGCGGAGCTCTACGCGGAATACGCCGACATCACGATAGAATGCCTCGGAAAGACCGCCGAGGAAACGGTCGCGGAAATTTGCGATCTCCATAAATTTGCGGGGGTGTGATAAGATGTCCGACCAAATCGAAAATATCGAAGAAATCAAAGAAGCCGAAGTACTTGAAAATAACGAGGAAATTCCCGAAAGCGAGGGCGAGCCCTCTCTTTTGCCGGGCTTTAAAAGCGTATGCGCGCGTATCGGCGTGATAATGATCGTGGTCTTCACTGTCCGCGGGATATGCTCGATATTGCTTTCCATTCTGGGAGTGAACAGTTGGACGGGATTTGCGCGGGCTGCCGCGGAAGTCGTTTCCGCTATTATCTTCTTAAACTTTATCCCGATAACGGCGGGGATATTTATCCTCAAATTCAGAGACAAATGCACGCTGGGCGAGCTTTACGCGAAGCCGCGCTATTTCGCGAGATCGTTCGGAGTGTTCCCCGCGGGCTACGGGCTCGCTATTTTCTGCTCCCTCATTACGACGCTTATCGGAATGTTGTTTCAGGACACTTCGATAGCGGGCTCTTTTGACGGCGCTCAAACCGCTATGAATATGACCGACCCCGCGAGCATTGCACTGACCGTGTTCCACATTGTGATTTTCGCGCCGATATTCGAGGAGTTCTGGTTCCGCGGAATGGTGCTTCACAGTCTGAAACCCTACGGAAACGGCTTCGCGATATTCGTTTCGGCGCTTTTGTTCGGGCTTACGCACGCAAATCTCGGGCAGTTCCTCTACACGACGGTAGTAGGCGTGGTGCTTGGTTATGTCGCGGTGCAGACGGGGAGCATCATCACGACCACGGTAATGCACGCGATGTTCAACTCCATAGGGTGCGTTACTTCAATCCTTCTTGCGAACCCGGATGTTCAGGACTATATGCTCGCGCTCGGCTTAGGCAACGCGGCGGAGATGACCGCGCCGGTGGTGGTTTTCCTTGTTTGGATGATGATAGTTTTGCTGTTCGCGTTTGCGGGTTTTATTATGGCGATAATAAAACTCGTTCACATCAAGCGCTACCGTGTACCGAAAATGCAGACGGAGCTCTCCTCAAAGAAGCGCTGGGGGATATTCCTCTCCCGCCCGACCGTTATTATAATGCTGCTAATGGCTTTCTACACTATGACGTTTGTGTTTGTCACACGAAAGCTTTTGGAGCTCTTCAGATTCATATTATTCCGTTGACGCTTTACACGGCGGCAGGAGAGCGGGTCTCCGAAGGGCGGAGCCCCGCACTCTCTCCCCGAAAGCGGCGTTCTTCAAAAACAAGGCAATATTTAGTACGTGAAGCGACCTTGACAATTGCCAAAATGTGTGTTATAATAGAAACAGCAAAAGTTTTTCTTTGACCAAGGAGAAAATACCATGAACAACGATCAAAACAACTCGCAGTCGTGGACGGATCCGATAACGGGCGAGATATACCCTGCGGGAAATCCTTACGCTTCCGTTCAGACCTCGGCGGTGCCGCGCCCCGCGAATACGGCTGTCGGGCAAGCGCCCGGGGCTCAGCCTTACGGGACAGTGCAGGACGTTCAGCCTATGCCGCAGTACCCCAATCAACAGCAGGCGCAGCAATATCCGCAGTATCAGCAGTATCAGCCGCCATATCAGCAGCAGCCTATGGCGACGATGAACCCCATGCTCGAAAGACCCGTGCCCATGGCGAACGGCGAGACCAAGTTCTGCGAGCACTGCGGAAGCCTTATCGCAAGGGCGGCGGTGGTCTGCCCGGCTTGCGGATGCCAGGTGGCGATACTCAATCAGCAGCCTCAGGCTCAGCAGCCTATCATCATCAACAACAATAATGTGAATAACAACAACATGAACAACGGATACGGCATCATTCCGAGCGGCAGACCCATTCAAAAATGGACGGCGTTTCTGCTTTGCTTTTTCTTCGGCTGGCTCGGCGTTCACCGTTTCTATGAGGGCAAGATAGGCACGGGTATCCTGTGGGCGCTCACCTGGGGGCTTCTCGGGATAGGCGTTTTCTGCGATCTTATTCGCATCGGAGTTTCGCCGAACCCTTATTATGTCAGAAAATAGATACATACACACGCAATAAAAACAGCCGCGCGAAGCACGGTTGTTTTACTGTTCCTCGACATTTATATAAGCGAAAACCGCCGAGCATAACGCCCGGCGGTCATTTGATTTAACTTACGCGTAATAGGGGCAATTATGTCCCAGTGTACAGTGACTTCCGTTGGGGCAGGCGCTGTCGTGGTGACTGCCGCCGTGATGTTCCTCGCTGTGATGACCGCTCTGCGCTGCCGCCGCGGAAGCGGGCGCTGTCGCTGCCGTCATATTCGTGTTCACAGTGCCGGAAGCCGCCGCCTCGAGCGCCTTGCGGATAGCTTCTTTATTAGCCGTGAGCGCGTTGAACTCATTTTGGAACGCCACTAACTGCTCCGAGGTGCAATCGTCGTAAACCTCCCATATCCTGTCGTCGAGGTCGCTCAGCTTCTCCCAGTAATCAAGCGCTTTGTCAAACGCCTCGCCCGTGTATACGTCACAGTCTATGATCCAGTCATAGGCTTCCTCATACGCTTCCCAGACATCATCCTCAAGCGCGTCGAGAGCCGTTGTAATTATGTCGTTCGTTCCGTTTCCGGAGCTTCCCGAGCCAAAAGAGCCGCTGCTGCCCGACATAGAGCCCGAACCAAGCATTGAAGCGGTCAAGAGCTCTTCGAGAGGCGTGCCTTCGAGCGCTTTCTGAAGTCCGCTCAAAAGCTCTTTGCCGAACTCCTCAAGCTGATCATAGTTATCATCGCCATAGATGGCGCTTTCAATATCTATCGCGTTCGCGGGCGCGGCAAACTTCGACATATCGTCGGAAAGCGTGAAATCAGCCGAAACGTCCGCCGTGATGTAGTCCTTGATATCGAAAGCCGCCGTGTATTTCAGTACGCCGCCGCTCACGCTTGCCGAGAAGTTGAGCGCGAAATTGCCGATGAGCTCCTTCTCGTCCTCGTCATAGCTGTCCTTTATCCCGGAAACGTCGAACTTCAAGGTATAAGAGCCGGTGGGAACATCGAGCTTGCCGAACTTCTCTTTGCCGACTCCGCTGTAAGTCAAGATAATGCCGAGAGCCTCATCGTCGTCCGTGCCGACCTTTATGGTCATCTTTCCGTCCGCGGCGCTCGTCATCTCGCAAAGAGCGGTAAACGTCGTCTTATCCTCTTCTTTGAGCTCTACAGCGACGGTGTTGTCGTTCTCCGCGAACAGGAACTCATACACACTCTTGCTGTCTTTTACCGCTCTGTAGCTCTTCGCGAGGACTTTGCCGCTGTTGTTTACTATGGAAGTAATTACCAGCTTCTCGGAGTCTCTTACGGAGCCTTTTGCGGGAATGGCTTCGATAATGTCGTTTTTGTAGTCCTCGGCGGTGTAGCCGGGATCGAAGTTCTTCGCGTACTCAACTATTCTGCCGCAGAAATACTCGTCGTTCGCGATATGCTCAAAAATCGCCGCAACCAAGCCCTGCAGCTTATCGCCGCCTATCTCTGCCGATATCTCTTTGCCCGTAACGGGAACGCCCGCGACTGTAAGCCCGCCGTTTTCCATTGTAACGGAGCTGTCTTTTATGTAGTCCGTATAGATATCAACAAGCTCGTTTATCAGGCGGGAAAGCTCTTTCTCGTCAAGCTCGAGCATCACGGCGGTATTGTTCGAGGACGCCGAGCTCTCGCCGGTCTCCATCTCATACTTGAACGCCTTGTCGGAAGCGAACGGGAACATCGCGTAAACAGTGCCGTCGTCCGCTATGACAGCTCTTATGTTAATGGGATTTCCGTTGAGGTCAACGCCGAGCTCCGTGCCTAAGATCTTTTCCGTGCCGCCTGCGTCGTAGGTTATCTTCGCGCCGCTCAAAGCGTCGAGAACGGGCTTTATGTCGTCGTAATCGACGAGCTCATCTTTAAGCTTGCTGCCTACGGAAATATTCGCTGTGGCTGTGCCGTATATCCTGCTCGCTCCGTAGGTGCTCTGCATAAGGTCGCTGTAGCCCTTCAAAATGCCCTTGATGTCGGGAGCGCCGGAGGATGTCTGCATAAGCTTTACGGTCCGCGGAGCGGAAGAGCCGCTGCTGAGACCGAAGTATGAGAGCGGGCCGCCTGCTATATCCTCGTCGGACATCGTGTACATAAGCGCGGAAAACGTCTTTATCTGTTCCGCCAAATTCTCGGTGTCGAGCTTTTCGGAAACCTCTTTGAGCGACTGCTTTTCCACCATAGCCGCGTATTTGGGCTTGCCCATTATGAGGCTGAGCGCCGCCGCCTTGTTTGTGAAGAAGAACACCGCCGCTCCGCCGATAAGCAATACCAGCACGAGCACGATGATAAGCGCTATTTTAGCGCCGCTTCTCTTCTTGACAGCCGGAGGAGCGATAACTGCCGCTGCCGCGCCGCTCATGCCGCTGTAGCTGCCGACTGCCGCGCCGGGGATAAATCCGGTCCCGCCCGAAGGCGCAAAGCCCTGAGTTTCGTTGGAGGAGGGCGCGGGCGCGGGAATTACGGAGGGAGTGGGAGTAGGCGCGGACGTGGGGGCAGGCGCGGAAGCCGCGTTGTTCATAGCCGCGACAAGATCGCTCGCGTCGGGTTCTTTCGCGAGTGAGACGGGAGCCATATCCCCGTTCCCGAAGGTCTCGCCGCTGTTGACGGAGGGAAGAACGCTGCCGACGTTAGCGGCGGGTTCTCCGCAGGAAACGCAGAACTTAGCGCCCTGTTCGAGCTCGAGCCCGCACTTGGCGCAGTGATACTTCCCGGAAGACATCGGCGCGGCGGCCGCAGGCTTAACGTCAGCCGCAGAACCGCAGGAAGCTCCGCAAACGGAGCAGAAGCGCGAACCATCGGCGATCTCGCTGTTACATTTGCTGCATATCATAATATTACCTTCTTTCAAAAGAAAAAACAAAGTACCCTAGTTTAATACATTATAGCACACAAAACGGGTTTTGTCAAGAGAAAAAATTGACAATGTATAATTACAATTGTACATTTAAAAAAGGGGACGTTGAACGCCCCCTTTAATTCTTACTTCTTAGCCTCTGCCCTCCGAGAGCACATAAATGTCTACATAATGCACTCCCCACCTGCAGGAGTCCGCGTAGCTTCCCATAAAGAGATCGACCGCGACGGTGCCTTCCATCATACCGAGTCCGGTGTCGGCGGCTATCGCGTAGCCGTAGACCAAGCCGTCGTGGGAAACGATGTAGAGCTCGCTTCCGTAGGGAATGACGTTCGGATTAACAGCGACCGTGCCGACTACGGCGTAGCGTCCGCTGGCCGTGCGCGCGCCCGCTCTGGCGCTGTAGGCGGTCGATTTGCCGGAAACTATCCTGGTGTAGCTCTCGGGCAGACCGTTCACAAGCTTTAAGTCCTCGGGGGTGTTGTTGCGGTTATAGGGCGTCGCAAGAGCCGTGCCGCGCTTTACAACCTCGTTCACGGGCTTTGTTGTAACGCTCTCTCTTGCCTTTGTGGAATCCGAGAGCCTGTTATTGATGTAGGTATCCTTGTATGTAGTGGTGAGAACGCCCGGAACGCCCTCGGTGAATACCTCTTCATCGCCTATCGCGAGGTTCGGGTCGTCGATGTACTCCGTCTCGAAGGGAACCTCAAAAGTCGCGGTGTGAGTGCTGTATCTTACGCGCGTTACGACTATCTCGCTGCCCTCGGATACGCTCTTATCGAGCGCGGGCTCGGTCGTGTCGTCCTCCGCGAGCTTCACGCCCGCCTTTTCGAGCATATCCGATACCTTGCCGCCAATGGTGGTGACGGTCTTGGTCTCGCCGTCCGCCTTTACCGTAACGTCAAACGCGCGGCGTATCGTGATGTGCCCTTCCTTTTTGTCGTTCTTGGTATAGCTTACGCGGTCTTCCGCGCCGAGTTCGTAGTTCTCCGCGCGGAGAATTTCGTATACGTCGCTCTCGTTGGTTTTTATTTCCTTTGTTATGCCGCGGTCTGTGATGAACACGCTGTTGTTGAACTTGCGGTAACCAGTCATCATCACTACCGAGAATACGATAGCCGCGAAGATCATAGCCTTGACGAGCTTTCCGCGGAACAGCATCCGGTTCATCTTGGCGTTTACTATCTGGGGTCTCATAACCTGCCTCCGTTCGTTGTGATATGTATATATCTTTTTGTCTGTTGTTTTCTTTTATCCTGCCGCCGGCGCGGCACATATTGTGGTTCGCGCCGACGATAGTGCTATTATAGCTCATTTTTTCGTAAATGTCAAACATAAAACGCTTGTTGAAACTGTGCAGTCTGCACAAAAAATTATTGTAACCATTTTGTAACCTTTTGAAAAAACGATGTTTTTTTGACTGAAAAAGGAAAATCGCGACGATGATGTTGTAAAATTTACTAAAAAGAGGCAGTTGGAAAAACTGTACAGAATAGACAAAAATACAAAACAAACACGGCGTGTTTCAGTCATTTTTCCCGTGGTTGACAAGCGGGGAAAAATGAGTTATAATATACAATAATGTAGGGTTTACATAGACCCGCGATTTTGTATATGACCCCGTTGCTTTCCCCGCCGCAGGAGGGGAAAGCAGCATAATGTAACGATCGGAGAACCCGCCATGAGAATGAGACGAAAGAAAAATCTAGACGAGCGCCTTGCCGCGTGCAAGCCCGTGCTTCTCTATATGCAGTGCCAGAACGAGCACGCCGGCGACCCTCTTTCCGAAGAGTTCTTCGCGAGCTCCGAGCGGACTTTCGGTAACGACAACCCGCTGTACCTTGAGATAGGGTGCGGAAAGGGCGGCTTCGCGGTGGAGTTCGCGAAGCGAAATCCCGGGATAAATCTCGTGGCTGTCGAGAAAACGCCGAATGTACTCGTTACGGGCGCGGAGACTCAGATGGAGCTTATGCTCCCGAACCTGCGGTTCTGCATGGGGCAGGCGGAGTACCTTGAGCATTTGTTTCACGAGCACACCGTGGACAGACTGTTCCTTAATTTCAGTTGTCCGTTCCCGAAAAAGCAGTACGCGAACCACAGACTTACTCACACGCGATTTCTCGAAATTTACCGCAAAGTCCTTAAAAGCGGCGCGGAAATTCACCAAAAGACCGACAATATGCACTTTTTTGAATTCTCGATAGAACAATTTTCCGAAAACGGCTTCCCGCTGAAGAATGTTTCGCTCGATCTGCATAACAGCGGATTTGAGGGGAATATCGTCACGGAATACGAAAAACGTTTTTCAGATCTCGGACAGCCGATATACAGACTTGAGGCGGTAAACGGAGGCTCGACCGATACATGAACAAAATCAAGATATTTTTCCGCCGTCTGTTTGGCGGCAGCTTCAAACGAATGTTCAAGCAGATGGATCTGATACACAAGGAAACGGGCGCGGCAAAGCTCCCGATGTTCTTTGATATGATATGGTGCATATTCCGCTATGGAGTGGGATATATGGACTATCATGTTTTCGGCTTCGCCAAGATAAAGGGAAAGAAACGCCGCACTTTTATGACGATGAACGACAACACCGCGATATCGCACGCGCTGAATTCGCGCGAGTATTTCAAATACTTTGACGATAAAGCGCTGTTTGACGAAAAGTTCGGGGAGTTTATCGGGCGTGAGTTTATTGATTTGCGCAGCGCCGACAGCTCCGCTCTGAAGGCGTTCTGCGAGGGGAAAAAAACGGTGTTCGCGAAGCGCGTGAACGACTTCGGCGGGAACGGCATTTCCCGCGAGGAGCTTACCGAGACGACCGATTATGACGAGCTCTACAAACGGCTCCGCGAAAACAAGCAGTTCCTTGTTGAACAGGTGATAATTCAGCACGAAAAAATGAACGAGCTCTCACCCTCTTCCATAAATACTATCCGTATAGTTACGCTGTATTATAACGATAAGGCGCATTTTATGTACGCGCTCGTCCGCATGAGCAACGGTTCGACCTGCGTCGACAACATTTGCAGCGGGGGAATGTACGTTTCGATATGCGGCGACGGCGTTATCCGCAAGCCCGCCTACTGCGACGCTACGGGAGAGTATTACGCCGCGCACCCGTTCACGAAAACGGAGTTTAACGGCTTTGAGATCCCGATGTTCGGGGAGGCGGTCGAGCTCTGTAAAAGGGCGGCGTGCGTTTACCCCAAGGTGGCGTATGTCGGCTGGGACGTCGCGATAACTCCCGAAAAGCCCGTGCTTGTGGAGGGAAATACGCTCCCGAGCTATGATATGGTGCAGAACTACGGGCATATCGACGAGAAAACGGGCGTGAAGCCCAAGTTCGAGGCGGTGCTCGGTAAGGATTTCTTTAAAAAGGCGAAGTAGGGGAGGTGACACCTCTTCCTCCACTAAACGTTGACTTTTGCCGCTCCGTGGCTGGGTGCGAGGGGGAACACTATCTGCTCTTCCCAAACACTAACTTTTACTACTGTGTGGCGGGGTGCGAGGGAACAACCCTTCGGGAGAGGGGGGAGAGAAAAATCCGACAAAAAGCG
>CAYVSV010000005.1:4149-82058 GCA_964454205.1 uncultured Ruminococcus sp. | reverse complement strand
GTACTCTTCAAAAGAGTTATCAAACAAGCAGATAATTCTGCGTAAAATTATACAGCTGGCGGTTATAGAAGCGGAAGTGATAGGTGTTTGCGTTTTAAGTCCTATGATCCACACGGAAAAAATCGAGGTTATTATAGGCGTGAGTATCAGTGTTCTGGTGATATTTATAATTGTCCATCTTATCATCATTATGAATACCTATTTTTCCGCGAAACAGCTTAATAAGGAGTTGGTGGAATTTCAGAAGAACGCGAAGTAGTTCCCGCGGTCCTTTCTTGCGGTACTCGTCCATTCGCGGTTCTCATTTCAATGCCTCTAAGCGCAGCAGTTCTCTCCGCCGCAGATCACGACCTCGCCGCGCGAGTTCTCATCATCGCGGATAACCTCGCCTACGCCCGGAGCGCAGATACGTCCCGAAAGCGGGTTCTTCACGCTGATTATCGGAGTGGTAACGCTCGCTTCCACCTCCGACTTCTCGAACGCCAAGTCGGTATCCGTCATCTCGCACTCGACAAGCCTCAAACCCTTGCAGTAGCAGAGCGGCTGAGTGCCGATTATCCTGCAGTGATCGAAGGTGACGTTCTCGCAATACCACGCCAGATACTCTCCCTTCACAACGCAGTTTTTCACGGTGACATTTTTCGCGTGCCAGAAAGCGTCCTTGGTATCGAAAATACAATCCTCGAACGTGGAATTTTCAATGTACTGAAACGAATACTTTCCCTTAAAATCAACGTTTTTGAAGCGAAGATCGGTCGAGCGCATCATAAAATATTCGCTCTCGGCGGTGCAGTCCGTCATTTCAAGCCCGCTCACCGACCAGCCGAATTCCGGGGAGATAATATCGCAGTCCCTGATTTTCACGTTCCCGCACTCGCGCAAAGCCTTTATCCCATGTAGCTTGGTGTTTGTTATCTCTATATCGTGAGAATACCACAGCGCCGCCCTGCAATTCTCCGTCATGTCGGAATTTTCGATCTTGAGCCCGTCGTCATGCCAGAACGGGTAGCGCAGATCGAAAAAGCAGCCGCCGACGGCGATGTCCGCGCACTCCTTGAAAGCGCTCTCACCGTCCGCGGGACCCTCAAACCTGCAAGCGAGCACGATCAGACCGCGCTCACCGTACAGCGCTCTCTCCTCGTCAAACGTCATATTTTCGATCGTTCTCATACCGAATTCTCCTTTTGCCATATTAAATGATTTTGCCGCTGTCTTTATTATAACACACTTTTCAGAATATAGCAAGTACCTGTATTTATTTGAGAAAACCGCGCAAAATCGCCGCGCAATGCCCTTTTCCGAGCCTTGCGCGGCAATTTTTATGCGCGTTTTATTCTGAAACGTTCCACGTCAATCATTGGCGAACAACGCGGTGGACAGATACCTGTCTCCCGAATCGGGCAGCAGCACTACGATGTTTTTGCCCGCGTTCTCGGGTCTGGCGGCGAGAATAGAAGCCGCCTTCAAAGCCGCGCCCGAAGAAATTCCCACAAGGATACCCTCGCTTACGGCAAACGCTCTTCCCTCGGTAAACGCGTCGTCGTTCTCAATAGTGATGATCTCGTCATAAACCTTTGTGTTGAGCGTATCGGGAACAAATCCCGCGCCGATACCCTGTATCTTATGCGCGCCTGCCGTTCCCTTGGAAAGCACGGGGCTGCCCGCGGGCTCGACCGCGACTATCTTCACGTTCGGGTTCTGTTCCTTGAGATACTCGCCAACGCCCGTGATAGTTCCGCCCGTGCCTACGCCCGCGACAAAGATATCCACCTTGCCGTCTGTCTGATCCCATATCTCCGGACCCGTAGTCGCCTTGTGAACAGCGGGGTTCGCTGGATTTACAAACTGACCGAGTATCACAGCGCCCTCGATCTCCTTCGCGAGTTCGTCCGCCTTTGCGATAGCGCCCTTCATACCCTTTGCGCCCTCCGTGAGGACGAGCTCCGCACCGTATGCCTTAAGCAGATTTCTTCTCTCGACGCTCATCGTATCGGGAAGCGTCAGGATCGCTCTGTAGCCCTTTGAAGCCGCCACCGCGGCGAGACCGATACCCGTATTTCCGCTTGTCGGCTCGATGATAGTCGCGCCGGGCTTGAGAACGCCCTTCTTTTCCGCGTCCTCGATCATGGCGAGCGCAATCCTGTCCTTGACGGAACCCGCCGGGTTAAAGTACTCCAGCTTTGCCAGGAGCACCGCGTTGGTTATCCCTGCCTTTTTCATATAGCCGTTCAGTTTCAGCAACGGGGTTTTTCCGATAAGCTCCAATGCGCTTTCATTGATCTTACTCATAATTATTTACCTCCGGATCATATTTTGTAGTCGTCTTCTTCAAAGCCTAGTGGCTTTGTATGTATTATACGATTTTTTACCTTGTTTGTCAATAGGTTTAAAGAATTTCGGCAATTTTAACACAATTTGGGTGCCGGAGTAGAAAAAATATGTAAAATATTCTCTTTCAGAGGTAAGAAGTAAGAGGTAAAGGGTAAAAATACGTTATGGCTGCCTTTCTTACCTCTAACCTCTAACAATGACAATTGTCACCCCAAAAACATTCTAAACGCACTTGCCGGAGCCGCGCAAATGTGTTATACTAAAAGCAGAAAGGCGGTAATGCTATGAAAGAATTTGTTTGTGTGCGGGAGCTTACGAAAAATTACGGCGACTTCTGCGCGGTCGACAGCCTGAGCTTCTCGGTACGCGAGGGCGAGATATTCGGGCTTTTGGGACCCAACGGAGCGGGAAAATCCACAACAATGAACGTCATCACAACTCTGTGCGATTTCGGCAAGGGCAGCGTCTCGATAGACGGAATGGATATTGTAAAGGACAGGGAAAGGGTAAGGCGCATAATAGGCACAGTGCCGCAGGAAATCGCGCTGTACCCGTTTCTGAGCGCCGAAGAGAACGTGAAATTCTTCTCCTCTTTATACGGGCTTCGCGGAAAGGAGCTCTCCGCGGCTGCGGGCGAGGCTCTGGAATTCGTCGGGCTTTCCGACCGCGCGAAAATGCGCCCGAAAAAGATGTCCGGCGGTATGAGAAGGCGGCTGAACATCGCGTGCGGTATCGCGCACCACCCGAAGCTGATAGTAATGGACGAACCCACTGTGGGCGTTGACGCACAATCGCGCGAGCATATCCTGGGCTCGATAAATACCCTGCGCGAACGCGGCGCGACGGTCATCTACACCTCGCACTATATGAACGAGGTCGAGGACATCTGCGACAGGATAGCGATAATCGACCACGGAAAATTCGTCGCCTGCGGCACAGAGCAGGAGCTTATCTCAATGGTGAGCGACAGCAAGTCGCTGAAGATCGCGACGGATATAAAATCCGACTTCCACGCCGAGGAATTTGTTTCCGAGCTGTCAAAGCTCCCGGATGTGAAAAAAGCGCGTATAGATGAAAACGAGATCATCCTCGAGATAAACACAGCCTGCAAGGATTTCACGCTTTATCTCGACTACATCAAAAAAAGCGGTCTGCCGGTCTGCGGAATAACCTCCGAGTCGATGAACCTCGAGGACGTGTTCATCGCGCTCACCGGAAAGGAGCTGAGGTAATGCCGAGCATTATTTTGAACGGGATACGCTCCTGCTTCCGAAGCGGTTCGGTAGTGTTTTTCACCATTCTGTTTCCAAGCCTTATAACGTTTATTCTCGGAACGTTTCTTGAGAAAATAGAGGTCTCGGATTCCGTCGTCGGCGAGCTGAATATCGCTTACTGCGTCGAGAACGGCGGTTATTCCGCGGATACCTTCGAGGAATTTATTCTAACTCTCGAAGAGGAAAACGTGATAACCTCCGCCCAAAAAATAACTTCAAGCGAGCTTGAAAGCTTAGCGGGAAATTATTCCGCCGCCGTGGAGCTCCTCGGCACGGCGATCGTTATCCACAACGGCACAAACGCCGTACAAAACCGCACGGTAAAGGCTCTTATCGACAGCTATGACCAAACAGCCGCGGCATATATGACGGTCGCGCAAACGAACCCGCAGGCTCTCGCGAGCATAGAGCTTTCGGAGGAAGGCTATGTGCAGCCGCACGATTTCGGGAGAACGCGCTCGATGATGGACTACTACGCGGTCGCTATGGCAGTTCTTATAGCGTTTTTCGGTTCGTGTATAGGCGGAGCTTCGACTTACGGCAACGAATACTCTTTCAAAACCATTGACCGCCTGACGACCGCGCCGCTCAGCAAAACCGCCATATACTTCGGAAAAATCATCGGAAATATGCCGATAGCGCTGTTGGAAACAGGTACGGTGATGATCGTGAGCTCGCTGTTTTACGGAGCGCATTACTGCGCGACGTTCACGGGAAATATGCTGCTTTTCACAATGCTCACTAGTGCGTCTCTCGCGCTGCTGGCGTTGGGAGTACTGCTTAATCTCATATTCCCGAGATTGCCCTCGCAAGCGGTTTTAAATCCGGTAATCTGGGTGATGATGTACTTTTCGGGCGTGTTCCAGAAGGATCAGGTGATCGAGGGATTTTCGGAATATCTGCCGCCGCGGATAGTTCTGAACGCGGCGTTCGATCTTACCGTATTCTCGCGAAGCGATAAAGCGGTGAGCGTTACGATATGGTCGCTTGCAATATTCGCGGTTTTGATAATTATAGGCTGCGTCAAGGTCAATTCAAGGAGAAAAAACACATGAGTAAAATATCGTTGATCTTCAAAAACAGCATTCTCCGAAATATGCTTATGTTAATAACGGCGCTTGCCGCCGCCGCGCTGATGGGCTTTATATTCTACATGAAGATTTCTGCCGACAAATCGGTATACGCCGACAGCACCGTAAGCGTCGGGTTAGTCAACTCCGATAACAGCGCCCTTTCGGAGAATTTGAAGGAGTATATTACCAATTCCCTTGAAATGGTAATTGTTTCGGATGACTATGATAATTTGTCAACCCTCTTGATAGACAGAAAAATTTCTGCTATAATAGAAGTACCGCAGGGATTTGAAACATCGGCAATAAACAAAAACCCCAAAAAGCTCGGGATAACCACGCTTGACGACTACGAAAATTCCGCATTCATCGAGGCGTATCTGAACTCGTATATGCGCGGCGTGTCGGTCATCTCGCAGGCGGCGGACGGCAGCGCGGAGACGTTTTTGAAAATGCTTTCCGAGCAAAAGTCTCCGAACACGATCACACTCGCCGAGATGAACGCGCAGACAGACAAGCGCGAAAAAGCCGCCGACGCTTATGTTTTTTCTGTTGGGTTTATGCTGTTTATGATCTCGGGGATAACGGTTTTCCTCTCTAATCAGATACTCACAGACAGACAGCTCGGCACGTTCGACCGAATGAAATGCTCTTCGCTCAGGTCCTCGGAATATGTGATAGGAGTGAGCTTGTTCGGGATAATATGCTGCACGGCGTCGAACCTTTTGTTCAATCTGTTCGCGTTTTCCGTGTGCGAAGAAATGCCTGTTCCGTTCGGGCTCGGGTTCTGGGTAAACGAACTGTTTATGGTATTCTCGGTGGGATTGGCGGTGCTGATCGCGCTGATAGCGAACGAACAGCTCACGCTGATGTCATTCGGCATCGGCTACGCGACTATCGGAAGTATGCTTGGCGGAGCGTGGTTCCCTATCAATATCGAGCTCGGGTTTATCAGCGGTCTCTCTAAAATATTCCCGCAGTATTGGCTTATGGACTTGTTAAGAAAATATCCGCTTGAGCCCGATCTCAACGTCCTGCCGAATATCTGCATACTCGCCTTGTCGGCGGTGCTGGTGTATCTTGTTTCCGCGGTGATCTTTACAAGAAAGAACGCGTAAAACGAAATGAATAAGAATTCACTTTATCTCACCTTCAAGCTCGCCGCGCTTACGGCGGTCACGGCGAAAAATATCACGGCGAACACGGACGGCTTTACTGTCGTTTCCGCGCTCGCCTTTTGCTGTTTATTTATAATCGGCTATCTGATAAACAAGCTATGCCGAACAAAGGGAGCGCGGCTCGTGTGTCCCCTTATCGGCGTCGCGGGCTGCATCGCCCGCGGCGCGGACGAGTTCTTCCCGCTGCTGCTTATGCAGATATTCGAGCTTGCCGAGGCTCTTGAAGCCAAAGAATATTTTAACGGTATCTCGGCGGCTTCGGCACTGCTTTCCGCGCTGATATTCCGCCCGGAGGAATATGCGCTTATAACGGCGGTCTTGCTGACGATAACAGGGGCTTTCGCGCGGACGGCTGTCGAGCGCGTGGAGTATTTCCGCGATCTTTCCGAAAAACAGCGCGAGACAATATCCGCGCAAAGCAGCAGGATAGGCAAGCTGAGGGCGTGGTCGGGAACTCTCCGCGAGACCGCCGCTCTTGAAGAACGGAGCCGATTTTCAACGCGTATCCACGACAAGCTCGGACACGGCATTTCGGGGAGCGTGATACTCTTAGAGGGCGCGAAATTAAATCTGCGGACAAATCCCGAACAGGCGGAAAAATCCCTAGGTATCGCGATAGAAAACCTCCGCGGCAGCGTTGACAGCATACGCGGCGCGCTCCGCGAAGAGCGCCCGAAGCACTCCACGGCAAGCGCCGCCGAGCTCAAAGAGACTCTCGGGCGGTTCTCGGTAGACTACGATATAAAAACAGAGCTTTCGATAGAGGGCAGCGCGGAAAAAATACCTCCGCAGATATGGAACTGCATAAAGGACAATTTAACTGAAGCGCTCACAAACACGCTGAAGCACTCAAACGCCGACGAGTTCACGCTGAAAATACGCGTTTACGATAAAATCATCCGCGCGGAATTCGCCGACAACGGCAGCTCTAGCGCGGGCTTTTCCAAAGGGATCGGTCTTGAAGGGACGGAGGACAGAACGGCGGCTTGCGGCGGCAAATGCTTGTTCCAATGCGGCGCGGCGGGGTTTAAGGTGATAAATATTTTTGGGGTGGAGTATGATAAGGGTTTTGATAGCGGACGATGATCTTATAGTGCGCGAGGGTCTGAAAATGATAATCTCCTCGCAGGAGGATATGGAAATATGCGGCGAAGCGGAAAACGGAAACGCGGCATTGAAGCTTGCCCGAAGCGTTCGCCCCAATGTCGCGCTGCTCGATATTCGTATGCCGGAATGCGACGGTCTGACCGCGGCGGAGCGTATGCTCAAGGAGGAACTTTGCGCGCCGCTCCTGCTTACAACGTTCGACGAAGAAGACTTTATCCTCCGCGCTTTGAAAAGCGAGATATGCGGATATATCCTAAAAAATTCGCCCGCGGAGCTCATCATAAACGCGGTTCGCACGGTGAACGCCGGCGGCACGGTCTTTCGGGAGGACATTCTTAAATATGTCCGCAAAAAGATATCCCCAACGAGCGGCGGCGATGTGTTTTCGGAGCTATCTCCGCGCGAAACGGAGATAGTCCGGCTTGTCGCGGAGGGGCTTTCCAATCAGCAGATCGCCGAAAAACTGTTCCTTTCAAACGGCACAGTAAGAAATCACATCAGCGCGATCCTGGAGAAAACGGGACTCGAACACCGCACACAGATCGCGGTTATGTGGCTGAGGGGATAGACATTCAAACTACAGGAGCATATTTAGCGGGATCTGCCGCCCTCGAATTTCTTCGCGGACGGCTGTGTGGTCATTCATATTTGATAGCCGAAATATCGGGAGGATTGCTGACAATCATACCGTAAACGGTATCTGAAAGCTTCTCGCTGAGCTGATCGCTGTCCTGTTCATTCCCTGCAAGCTCTAAATAAATCGTTGTATTATTCATATCATATTCCGCGAAGAAGACAGCGATCCTAATCCCCTTGCTGTTTGCGCCTGTTACGAAATAGCCTGTTTTCACAGCAATTCCGTTGATGTCGGCGGTGCTTTCTTCTCCGACAATAACAGCGTCTGTCGCCGGCAATCCCAATTTTGCAAGATGGATATGAATATCATCGTATGTCGTTTCCAAACGGAGCATTTCGCCCGTGTCCGCTTTGAATGCAGCATAAGGCAAATTATTCTCCGTTATATCATTCATTGCGGGAAACAGTGTATGCATTTCATCGGCAGTCAAATTCCTGCCCTTAACCTCGTAATTATAAGCATAATTTGCTGCGCTTCTCGTAATGCCATTACCGTACACAAGTTTTTCCCCGTTTTCAAGCGTTACGGTATAGCTCTTTGCACTGAACCAATTGTTCTGTATCCCAACAAATGCCGTAACAGCAATTGCAAGAATAAAACAGGCTGCGATCGGAAACAGCTTTTTCATAGTTTTTGTCATTGATATCACACTATCCTTTCCGGTATACGAACGCCGGTACTCTATGATCTTAGAGCGCATACGCTCGTCCGAGGCTTCATCGGGCAGTATCTTGTCCCATGACGCAATGATTTTTTCATTCTTCACAGAAATATTCACCTAACCTTTCTTTTAGTAGATCACGGGCTTCATGCAAATAATTCCGTATCGTCGATTTTGGCTTTTTGAGAATACCTGCGATCTCCGCGCTGTCATATCCCTCATAATAATAAAGATAGATCACGGTCTTGTATTTGTCGGGAAGCCCCATTACGGCTTGAAATACATCATCGGTTTTTATCGTGTCCTCTGTCTTTAATTCAAGGTGATCGTCAATGTTCTCATTCTTTCGCCGCCGGTGCTTTAACTCGTCCTTGCATACGTTAGCAGCCGTTCTGATAAGCCACGCTTTTTCATGTTCTTCGGATTCAAATTTCGGATCTTTGTTGATCAGTCGGATAAACGTTTCCTGAACAGCGTCCTCGGTATCCTCGGGATTTTTCAAATAGGCAAAGCACACTCGGTATACGGTCATACGATGCCGCTCGTAGATTTCCTCAATTTCCTTGTCCGTACGCAACAAAGATATTGACATTGCTCTGACCTCCCTTCATCTATAATACGATTGAGAACCGCGAAGTGTCGGATATTTTCAAAAAAAATTCTACATACAATTATATCACGGCTTGGATAAAATTGCAAGGGACGCGTAAGCCGCCTAAAAAAACGCGCCTTGCATTTTTGCAGGGCGCTAAATAATTTCGCAAAATAATTGGGAAATGGGGATCAAAATGGGGGTATGCGAAACAAACCTGTGTTTGTTCACATTTATATTATAGCACTTTCGCGCCGGAATGTCAATGTTTATATGTCCTGATTACGATACATTTAAACTCCGCTGTAAACAGGCTGTATCTGCTTTCCCTCAAGCGCCTCGAGCATAGTCTGCGGCAGCTTTTTGAAATCCGCGACAAGCGAAAACGGCTTCGTGAGCGGATCGTCCTGATAAAGCGGAACAAAATAGAAGTTCTTGTAATTGCGGAGCGTCCCGATGTTCTTCGCCGCGCCCGACAGCGCGTCGTTCGTGCAGACCGCCAACACCACGGGGCGCTGATTGCGCAGGTGGCTCTTTACTGCCATGCATACAGGGCTGTCGATTATCCCCAAGGCGAGCTTCGCGAGGGTGTTTCCCGTGCAGGGCGCTACTACCAGAATGTCAAACATCTTTTTCGGACCTATCGGTTCGGTGGACGGAATGTCGTGAAGAACCGTCTTGCCCGTTATCTCGAACAGCCTCGCGGCGTTCTGCTGAGCCGTGCCAAACCGCGTATCCAGCGAATACGCGTTGCGGGACATTATCGGGGTGACCTCGCAACCGAGCTCCACAAGCTCCTCAAGCTCCGCGAACGCCTTCTCAAACGAGCAGAACGATCCGCAGACCGCAAAGCCGACCCGCAATCCCGAAAGCCTTTCTATATCAGTCATACTCGATCCTTTCCAAAACCGCTAAGAGCGGTTTTTTATTTCCTCCGCGACAGCCGCGGCGATAAATCCGCCCGCCGCTTTGGGTGAATATTTTCCGGGCAAGCCGCCCGCAAAAATGTAGTTGATGTCAAAACGCTCTGCCTCGGCTTTTTGGCTCGGGAGAGTTGCAAGCTCCATAAAGACCGCGCCATTTCTCATCGCGGAAAACTCCGCCTCGCCGAAGAGCGGCGCGGGAATGGTATTCGCAACGAAATCGAAGCCTCCGACCCGAGCCGAAAGCTCCTCCAACGGGATAGTCTCGTAGCCGTTCAGCCCGAACAGAGTGCGTTTGTCCGCGCTTCTTGCCGCGAACGCCACATACGCGCCGCAGGCTCTCAAACGCTCCGCGAGGAACACGGCGATACGTCCGCTTCCCGTGACGAGCACTCTTGAACCGAGCAGCGCGCCGTCCGTGCTTTGCGAGAGTAGGCACATTGCCGTTTCCGCGGTGAGCGCGGCGTTTTGCAGCGTGAGCGTTTCACGCGCGAAATAGTTTACGAAACGACAGCCGAGCCCTCCGCATATTTTTGTAAGGGCGGAGCACTCGCCGCCCGCGAGAACGAGCGTGTGCTCGTCCGCGAGCCCGCCGATGGTCTCGCAGAGCTCCTCAAAGGTCATCGGAGAGCCGTTCGGGATCTCTATCGTTTTTCCGTCTCTTGTGAGCGGCGTCGGGAGCACGACCACGTCAAACGCGCCGGTGCATTCATCGCCGAAACGCGAGATCTCGTGTAACTTTTCAAGCTCCCGCGCGGCGTACTCCATGCGGGTATCCCCGCCGATAAACAATATCCTCATAGCAAACCTCCGTAACATTTGATGTTACATTATATGCTTTGAGGCGCTTTTTGTTAAAGAGCGCAAAAATGCCCATGCTTTTAGTTGGGTAGCAATATAGAAGTTTTTCAAGTCGTTACAGACAATCGTCGGATAATGCACAAAATGCGACAGCACTGTTTTTGAATTGGTACTGCCGCTTTTTGTTTATCAGCTGAAATCATCTTTATATTCCTTCAGAAAGCTCACCGTTATTACGGCTCCAATCCTGGGCTTGTTTTGAGCTTCGATAACCGCGCCGTGAATCGTTGCCGCGCGCCTGACGATAGACAGCCCCAGCCCAGTTCCGGCAACGACCATTGTTAAGCCACTACCATAAAGATACAAATCGGAATGACAGACTGGGCGCGGACAAGCTATAAGCGGGAGAACAGAAATGCTCTCCCGCTTATCGTTTTTTATTACCGCAATTTGAAATGCTGCAATTTTTCGCAGTTGTAAAAAAAATGACTATCGTATAACTTCCAACCGTCCCTTGTCCATCTCGCAAACCGTATCGCACAACATATCAATATCCTCTGCTGAGTGTGAGGCTATTAATATCGTTTTGCCTTGCGTTTTTAGATCAAGCAGATACGGTCGCATTTCTTTCACTCCGTCCTTGTCCAAGCCGTTCATCGGCTCGTCGAGGATCAGCAGCTCGGGGTTTTCCATTATTGCCTGCGCAAGCCCTAATCTTTGGCGCATACCGAGCGAGTATTTACCGACGTGTTTTTTATCATCGGGGTTCAGACCTACGCGCTCCATAGCCGCACGAATCTCGTTCTTACCGATTTTCCGCCTGATCCCCGCTAACTGCATCAGGTTTTTATATCCCGAGAAATTAGGCAAAAATCCCGGAGTTTCGATTATTACGCCGATATTGTCGGGAATGTCAACGTCTTTTCCCACCTGCTTGCCCTGTACGGTGATACTTCCCGAGGTCGGCGAGACCAGTCCGCAGATACATTTCATCAGCATGGTTTTCCCGCTGCCGTTTCTGCCGATAAGCCCTGTTACGGTGCCCGCTTCTATTTCCAAAGAAACATTGTTTAAAACAATATTTCCGCGAAAAGTTTTAGTCAGATCATGAATACTGATGACCGCCATTTAAATCACCTCGTCAAGCTTTATTTCCGCTTTCTTTCTTGAACAGAATACTATTACTGTAATTGAAACGATTAGCATCGCGGCTAAAACGCCGATCTCAAGCGAGGGTGAGGGCGTTTTGGGCGCGTTGTGAAAATTCAGATTTGAAAAGCTGCTCCAATCAAGTATCATAAGATAAAGCGAACCCGTAACGCCGATAAATCTGCCGATAAGCGTAAGCGAGATGATCAGCGCCCCCGCTATCGTTCCCGCGGAACGGCGAAAAAGCGAATTAAGCGAAAGAATAACGCTCCCGAATGAAATCATACTCAGCGTTCCCACCGGCAGGCTCCATCCAAGAGCATCATAGGGCGAGAGTTCTTTAAGCACATCGGATGGAATGGCACACGCTATTTTGTATTTATACATCGAGATCGCGTTTGAGAGTATTTTTCCCCACGAATCATCAAAGGAGAGACGCCCGATCAGAATAGCCGCGCTTACGAGCGAGACCACTAATGTCACAATAATTGAGACCGCGATAACGCAGAACAACTGGCTGAGATACCATGCCTTCTTTCCGCTGCGCGTGATGATAGTCAGCTGCTGCGTGTCCTTGAACGGAAGCTCCGAAAAAATAAGCAGCAGCGCCAGATAAAGCTTTATAATCATGCTTGGATAACAAAAGTTATACGCGAGAATACCTATGCTCACATTTTGACCAAGCGCCCTTGCCGCATTTGCGTATGGCACGATCAGCGCAAAAACCGAGGAAAGTATCAATATAGCCGCCGCCCAAGAACGGGGGCTGTTAATAATATAAAGCAGATGTCGGCGCGTTATGCGCAAAGCCGTACAGATTGTTTTCATATATCGCACCTACCTCGGATCGAAATTTACCGCGTATTTTCGTTCAATCAGAATATACGCGAGAAAAATAATTATCGTCAAGCAAACAAGCGTATAAATAAACGGATAAAGCGTTGAGATAACGCTCCCGCCCATTCCCGATTCATGGACAAGAAGCTGATATGGGTGGTTCAGCATACTGAACGCTATTCTCGGATAGCCAATCGCCGGAAGATGAAAAAGTCCAATAATAATCTGAAATAATTCGATCAATACAATGGGGCTTACCATCGCGATATACGGATTTGCCAGCCATACCGAAACAAGCGCGGCAAAGGTCGACATTGTTCCCATGTAACAGGAGAAGGTCAGGACGGTCAATAAGTAAAATGGGAAAGTATGTCCCTTTAGAAGCAGCTCGCCGTTTGTGGTCTGCATTGTACGAAAGATATAACTATCGCTTTCAATGTCACCGACAAGCGGGTTTATAAACGACAGTCCAACTATAAAAAGCGAAAGCGCTATAACCGAAACAAGCGCCGAAATAATAAATGTCGACAGCATAGTTGAAGCGGCATAGCCAAGCTTTTTTGTTCGCAGATAGGAAAACAGGAAGCGTCCGCTGCACCAGTCCTCCGCGAACAGAGCCGCCGACGGCACCGCGCAGATCAACAGCAAAAAGCTCTCCGTGTCAACCATTAATGCGTCTGTCAGGGTGTAAGAAACAGGCTGACCTATGTAAAATGTATAGCGAACAGAGTAGATAAGCAGCAGCACATATAAGACTACCATTCCCCAAAATCTCGCAGAGCGAAGCGCTTTGGAGACATTGATCGAAATCGCGGATAAAACTCTTTTCATCGCATAAACTCCTAATATATGTATTGTATTATAAAGCGGTTTTAAGACCACCGCATAAACTCTCCTGTATACGCGTTTAATCTGATTATCACCTGATTTTGTTTCCGATATGGAGAAACCGGCGAATAGTCAAGTCCAAAATAAAATTCCCACGCGGGAGTAAGAATTGTTTTATCGCCGTCAAACACGCCGACATACACAAGCTCCGCGTCGATAAGCACTGTATTTTCCGCTCCGTAAGCCGCGACATATTCCTCCCTTATAATTTGTTCCGCTTTTTCAAAATCAATAAAATCATTTTCGTTGTCTTTTTCTTCACCGATTTTATAGCCCGTAAGACTTAAATGCTCAAGTCCGTTTTTCGTGTAACACGCCTCTATTTCAGCGCCGTCGTGAAATGCCGTTTCGATACTCGTCGGCGAAACTCCCGTAAAAATCGGCGTTTCGTCCACGATTTGCCGCGCGGTAATATAATAAACATCCCTCGGCTCGCACCAGACTCGTTCTCCGTCATGATTGATGGGAGCGGAAACTGCAGCCGTCGCCTCAGCAAATTCTTCAGCGGAAATTGCGGTAATTTCGCAAATTTCATATTTTTCAATAAATTTATGCACGTCATCGTTGAATTTTTTATAAACCTCCGACATCGGCATAAAATCCAAATCCTTAGGGGAAGAATTGCTGTATCTAAAGAAATGTTCTGACATAACACTAATACACGCCCAATCCCCCGAGCCGAAAAATACATGACCGTGCGAGTTATAGTAGCCGTGTTCGCTGTCGTTTTCAAATTCGCGGTCGTTTCTTTCATCATATATTTTTGGCGACGCGGAAAAATAGGGAATAAGTGCGCTGTCATCCGGCTTTATGTATTCGGCGTAATAAATCGGCACCGCGGCGGTATTCTCAAATTTCGTCCTGTCGTAATTTACGTAAAGCTCGTCAGCGAGCTTTTCATACGGCAGTTCCACCGATACAGGCTCCTCGGGCGCGCAGCCCGTAAGCAGAAGCAGAGCGGATAATGTTAATAAAAACAGTTTTTTCATATCATCGCATAAACTCTCCCGTATACGCGTTTATTCTGATCTCAGGAGAACCAAGATCATCCCATGGTCCATTACCACCCCAATCAGAATAAAATTCCCAAACGGGAGTGAGAACGGTTTTGTCGCCCTCAAAAACTGCGATATAAACAAGGGCGCAGTCATATAATCTTATTCTATCATATATGGGTTTGTAAGGCATTGTGTAATAATCTCTGATGAGCTGCTCCGCGCCTTTAAGATCGATAAATTCTCCGTCTACCGGTTTTTCCTCTCCGACCCTATAACCTGTAATATCAAAATGTTCCAGACCATTATTCGTATAGCGCGCCTCTATCGTTGCTCCCCAATGGAACATTGTATCAACATTGGTATATGATACCCCTGTAAATGTCGGAATGTCATTTACAAATTGTCTGGCTCTGATATAATAAACATCTTTAGGTTCGCAGAAGACCCTTTCGATGCCCGACGGGTCTTCATAGTGCGTTGTGATATGCTCAAAAATATCGGCAGTGACCGCGGTTATCTCGAAGATCTCATAATTATCAATGAATTTGCGAACATCTTCATCAAACTTTTTATAAAGCTCCTCAAGGGACATAAAATCCAGTTCCTTTACGGAAGACAAATTTTCCTTAGTACACAAATAAGACACTATAGAAATATCCGATCCGTCATCCGTGCAATAAGAGACAATACCTCGTGGACTATAATAACCGTGTTCGTGTTCGTTTTCAAATACACGATGTTGCAGTTCTTCATTATTATCATCATATATTTTAGGCGGATCTACAAACAGGGAAGCAAGGGCGCTGTCATCCGGTTTTATAGTTTCGGCGTAATATATAGGCGGCGCGGATACGTTTTCATATTTTGTTCTGTCATAATCAACATAAACGTTCTCTGTCAGCTCTTCAAGATCAAGCTTCGATCCTGTCGGCTCTTCAAGGTCAAGCTTCGGTTCGGAAGGAATTTGAGCGGACGAGCAGGCGGTGAATAAACACAAAACAAAAACAATAAGCAAAGCAATTTTTTTCATAATGACCTCCGGAGTTCGGGTATATATCGGCGGCATTGCCGCTGCCAACCATTTCTTTACTACCATAATTTGTCCTCTTGTTGTTTGGGGATTGACCCATTCTCCATGAATGCCGAATTATGCTTTTTTTAATTATAGCATAAATATGCCGACATCGTGACATACTGCTCAAAATTCTCGAAAACGCACAAATTCAAAGAGCGTTTTTCGGCATTTTTCACAAAATTTGTTTTGCACCGGTTTTTCATCACTGTAAACCGTGATGGTCTCGGATTTGCCTTTCTAATATAGAAGCAATTTAGAAACACAAAACGTGATATGTTTTTTAGAAAATTATTTAAAACTCGACAATTTTTGTAGAATATGCCAAATCCAACAATTCATCTTTGTTCAAATTGCCAAGGATACTAAGAAGGTATCCATCATATATCCAATACAGCACGAAATATTTTCCGCCGTTTAAGGCAATAAAGAACCCGTCGTTTTCCTCATAAACTGACATTGGCTCAACAACCGCGTTTTCGGTATTCAGGTTGCCAATTTTTCCGGTGATTATTTCTTGCCCTAACGTAATCTTCTTATCACCACGTTCATAATTTGTGTAAATGATGATATCGTTTTTGTCTTGGTAAGTGATTGCCCACCCATCCTCCTCGGGAAGCCCATAGTATTCTTCAAAGCGAGTCTTATCGGAGGAAAGATTAGACAAAAACAGCACAGAGTATTCGCGCTTGTCCTCAAAAGAAAATCTGCCGATCGTCAGCCCCACAACCATGCATGCGGTGGTCGCAAACAAAATGAGCGCTACTGCAAAAGAAGTGATTACAATCCGCCTTGCTTTGAACAAAGTCCAACGACTGTCATAGCGGTTTTTACACAGATCTTTAAGAACCTTATGTCTCCACAGCCTGTATGAAAGTGAAAAACGGTGCTTTTTAGTGACAACGCTCATTTGCTCCGAGCGCTCTCTTGCAGTATCACGAAGGGCGAGAGCCAATTTTTCATCAAACGTCATAATTGAATCCTCTCCTTTTCAAGATTTTAATGAGCCTTTTCTTTGCGCATCTGACTTGTGCTCGTATATTTTTTTCGGGAATTTTCAGTTCTTTAGCAATTTCCGAGGGTTTCATCTGCATGATCACATACAAATACATCAAACTGTAATCCGAAGCCGAAAGTTCGCTGAGCGCCTGCTTTATTTCCTCTATCGTTATATTTTCCAATGCCGTTTCATCAACCGAATAATTTGAAGCCAATTCCTCATACTCGTCAATATTTTCAAGCGGATGGCGCTTTTTCTTTTTTATGTAATTGAGCGAAATATGCTTTACCATGCCGGCAAGATAAAAACTTTGTTCATTCTCAGTAATTTGGGAAATTGCTTTTGGATTGTTAATAAGCCACGAAAACGCGTCTTGAACAACGTCCTCTGCATCGGATCTGTTTTGCAAAATCCTCAATGCTACATCAAACATCATCTGTTCGTACTTTTCAAACAATTTGTTAATAAGTTCCAAATCAAAATCATCCGGCACTTTGCACACCTCCCTGTTATTTAGATTCTCATTACAGTACAACAATCCTGTATGCCATTATATTATAAACTATTTGCAAGGAAAAAGCAATAGCACGGAAATACAGTTCACCGCGCAGACAATACCGTTCGCCATTTGGCTAACGCACAATCGGACAGTATACATCAAAATACTGCCCGATAATTTTATATGTACGTTACTCGCCCAAAAGCTTTTAATTGCTTTCATCGTCATCATGAACGGCGAAAAATCCACTATATCCGAGAGCGCATCCGCCATATCCACATCGGACACTCCCATCTGTGCTTTCATAGCCGCCATCGCGTCCTCAATGCTGTCAACCTTGACCTCGCCCGATTTAATTTTATCCAACACCGTTAGAATATCTCCCGTCATTTCATTTATGGAATTTTTCTTTTGAGGAATTCTATCTCCAACGCTCGACTTGTACAACTCATACACGTCGCGGAGAATCTGGTTGAACCTCTCGGAGATTCTAAAGCAGAGAAAGTCATCTTCGTTCATAACCGTTTCATTCAGATAATTCATATCGTTGTCAAAGTCATTGAGCTTCGGCTTGTTGTCCGAGTAATAATTCTCAATTCCATGCTGAGCTATCGTCAGCATATTATTGACCGTTCCTATATACGGAGCCTCTCATACCCAAAGTCAAGCCCCATCCTATTCCCAAATTAAAAATTCTATATATGGAATTCGAGGGACGAAAAAATAAAAAAATTCGGATTATGGCATATACGGCACAGTCCGATTTTTTGTTGTATAATGAACCTACAATGATGATAACAACAATAACAATTCTCTGTTCGCCGCAAGAGATAAGTTGTCGTCATCATTATAATCGTCAAAAAATCACAAGGAGGAATACTTCAATGGCAAATCAGATCATACGCGATGAACTGCGCGAGCAAAAGGTATATCAGTGGGAGCTTGCAAAAACTCTGTGAATTTCCGAAGCGACTATGGTGCGCAAAATGCGAACCGAATTAAGCGACGAGGAAACGACCAGACTGCTTGGACTGATTGACGAAATCGCACTCGAAAAAGCGGGATTGTTGAAGTTTTAAAAAGCAAGGCTGAAAGAAAAAATCGGAGGGGTCATACCATTTTTGCGTTGGCTTTTGAAAAATTTTTCATGGGGGTGCACATACGCGCCGAGAAGCCAAAAAATTTGGAATGGACTACTTTTGTGTTTGGATTGATTAGCAAGCAGAGAAAAAAGTGCATACTTTGACACTTTTTCCCATTTCCCGGTATGACCTCTCCAAATGCCTCTTAGGGAACCCAGCCCTAAGAGTAATTACCCCCAAACCGGTAGGTTTTGAAAACAAAAATCCAAATCGAAAGGAGAACTCATCATGAGAAAATTCAAGCACGTCAAAGAGAAGAAGGTAACATACTCGCTCGAAGAGTGGGCGGTCATTGAATATCACGCCGCCAAGCTCGCGATGAAAATCGGAACATACATAAAGCGCATATCGGTTGACGGGCAAATCAAACATTATAGCCTTGGTGATATTACAACAGTGATGAACGCGCTCCGAATTATCGGCGGAAACATCAATCAGATAGCAAAGAAAGCAAATGAAATCCACAGCATAGATTCCAATGTCGTGGAAGAATTACGAAAGACCCGCTAACAAAAGTCAACCCCTAAAATGAAAAAATTCGTCAAATGTAAAAGTAAACGCAACATGACCTAAAAAAGTGAGGTAAAAAAACAGGAAAAACCTGTTTTTAGAGGTGGAAAAGCAGTGAAAACAACGATTTTAGGCAAAAAAACGGCGAAATTTGAACGCAGCAGTGCTTAGGACGTTGAAGTTTTGTGTAAAAGTAAACGCAACGGTCAATTACCTGATATATCTCAGGTATTCCCAATCAGGTATAAAAGCAGTTATTTGTCCAAAAGTGACGGACGCAAAAAGACCTCGTCGGGAGGGATTTTCTTTAGCCCAAAAGGCGCCACAAATTTCTCTTGGCAAGGGATAATGTGAACATTTGGCGGCGGTCTGTCTTTGACATTCGGCTTGCAAATTAGAAAGCAATATGCTATAATAGAGGTTAGAGTTAAGAAATCAGATGTAAGATCATTAAACGTTTGAATTTTCTGTCACGAAAGAAGGTATCTGTATGTATAAGGAAGCCCGCGAGCTCGGTCTGAAAGAGTTCCGCGCCTGTGTTTCGACCGGACGAAATCCGTATTTGCTGGTGCTGGACACCATTCTGATGTTTGTCGAAACGCAGGGCGAGGAAACGCTCGGTATTGTCGATATCCCCATCGAGCGAATTGTCGGCACAAAAACGGCGGGGCGGACAAACGCCTTTGCCGCGAACTTTATGCCGATTTTGGAAGAGGGCACGGAGTTCTCCGCAAAATGGGCGAAATTGGCAGACGCTCATCTCGAGGAGGGAATTCGGGACCCCATCGTCGCTTATGAGTTCATGAACAAGTTCTTTGTTGTCGAGGGAAACAAAAGAGTCAGCGTTATGAAGTATTTTAACGCCGCCACTATCCCCGGCACGGTGAAACGAATTATTCCGAAGCCCCAAAACACCGAAAAAAGCAGGGTGTATTTTGATTTCCTGGAGTTTTACAAGCTCACGGGTGTGAATTTTATTTGGTTCAGCAGACCCGGAAAGTTCAAGTCGCTGCTTGGTATGCTGAATGAAGAAGCGCACGTCTGGTCTACGGAAGAGCGCAGCGATTTTACCGCCGCTTACTACCGCTTCCGCAAAATATTCAAGGCTGCGGGCGGAGACCGCCTGCCCGGAACGACGGGGGACGCTTTTCTCGCTTATCTCAAGATCTACGACATCGACAGCATACACTCCGAAACGGACGCCGTTTTGCGCAAAAAAATCGAGAAAAGCTGGAGCGAGCTCGCCGTGTGCTCTATCCCAGAGCCTATCGAGCTCGATCTCGACCCCGTTGAGAAAAACGCGCAAAATCTCTTTTCAAAAATACTCCTCTCCCCGATAAGGGTCGAAACGCTGAAGGTATTGTACATAAGCGGGAATTCCCCCGAAACATCGGCTTGGGCTTACGCTCACGATGAAGGGCGCCAAAAAGCGGAAGCGTTTTTTGGCGGGAAAATCGCCTCGCGCTTCGCCTCGAACGTAACTCCCGAGCGGTTCGAGAGCGTTATCGAGGAAGAGATGACCGCGGGGGCTGACGTTGTTTTCGCGGCTTCCTCGGAGCTTCTTCCCGTCTGCCTGAAAGCGGCGGCAAAATATCCCGCCGTTAAATTTCTCAATTGCTCGGTGTATTCTCCGCATCCTTCTTTAAGAAATTACAACGGGCGGACGTATGAGGTGAAGTTCTTGGAGGGAGTTATAGCCGGCGCTGTAACCCGCACTCACAAAATAGGTTACATCGCCGACTATCCCATTTACGGAGAACCCGCCGCGATAAACGCCTTCGCCCGCGGCGCGGCAATGACCGACCCTTACGCTCAAATAATCCTGCGTTGGAGATTACGGAGCAACAAAGACCCGCGCGATGAGTTGATTTCCTGCGGCGCGGACATTATCTCCTGTTCGGAGATGTCGGGGAAAAATCAGCCAAAAGAGAACGCGCTTTATAAGATCGACAACGGTGAGTACAAGCGGCTCTGCGGCTGGCGTATCGATTGGGGGGAGTTCTACATACGAATTCTCGGAGAGATACTCGACCGAGCCTGGAAAAACCGTTCCGGCAAGGAAAACCCAAAAGCCGTAAATTATTGGTGGGGTCTTTCCGCGAATGTTTTTGAGATAAATTACGCGCCCGAGCTTCCGCCCGATACTCTGCGGCTCGTTTCTCTTTTGCGCGGGGATATAATTTCGGGCAAGGTCGCGTTTTTCGACAAAGAGAACTTATCTCCCGAAAAAATAATTATGATGGATGTTATCGCAGAAAACGTCTCGGGCGCAATACCCGATTTTTCGGAACTGACCGAAGATGCGAAGAAGCTCGCGAGAATACAGGGAGTGCGCCCCGAGTTCAGGGAGGGGATGATTTGAAAATACTGACAATCGCCGACGAACCGAACGAATATCTTTGGGGCGACAACGTCCGCGAGGCTTTGGGCGGTGTTGATATGATAATTTCCTGCGGCGATCTTCCCGCGGAGTATCTTGATTATCTCGCCACGTTCACGGCGGCACCCGTGTTTTACGTTCACGGAAATCACGACAAGTCCTACCTCGAAAACCCGCCCGCCGGCTGCGTTTGCATTGACGGCAAATTGCAGACGTATAAGGGGATCCGTTTGCTGGGCTTGGGCGGCTCGATACGCTATAACAACGAAAGTCCGTTTCAATTCACGCAGAAGGAAATGCGTATGCGGGCGTTAAAGCTGCTCCCCGCGATATATCTGCGCAAGGGCTTTGACATACTTGTCGCTCATTCCGGCGCGTTCGGCACAGGCGACGTCGACGACCGCGCCCACGTTGGCTTTGAGGTTTTCAACGACCTCATCGACAAATGGCAGCCGATGCTTTTTATCCACGGTCACTCGCATTTAAATTATTCCACAAAAAACAAAAGGCTCGCGTACAGAAACAAAACGCAGGTCATCAATGCTTTTGGGAAGTATTATTTTGAGGTGGGGGAGTAGGGCGTTTTATGAATTGACAGTGTACGGTTGACACAAGAACGCCCTCCGCATTGCGCGAAGGGCGTTTGCTTTATTCAGCTGATTGTATGCGGTCCCATTTCAATAGTTAAAACCGACAACCGCTCCTTCGACAAACATACCTTATTTGAACTGACCTTCAAACCGTGTAAATATCTAAATTCGACAAATGAGAAAACGATAAAAATCGTTCAATTATAATGTTGATCGCGCCGTAAATCTTCTTCAGATCGGAACAAACTGCTCTGGAACTGAGGTCTCTGCCATATTTAAGATGTACTTTTTTAATTTCTGTATGTATATGCCATTTTGCCGGATCCCCTACAAAACGACCTTTTTCACCTTTTACTGCACATCCTTGAAACATCTTTGTTAATCCGTCGGATAAATCCCGGATTCTTTGTCCTTCATTTTCTTCCTCCGTCTGTTTTTCTGTTTCTCGCCTCGAAGCCAATTCTTCAATTTTATTTTGAATTGCCCCCACTATATCATCTTCACAGATATAGTCTAATTCTTGAATCGCCTCATCAACTTCTTCGCTGTCTGCCTCAAACATATTATATGTTACAATTAACGTTTTACACAACACTTGTCTTATATATTCGTTCAAGTCATTCACATTATTGACAGGCGCTCCTTTTTTCTTACTATTGTAAAGCTTCATTTGAACAACTTTATCTTCTTTACAGTCATAGATATTTGCCCCCGAATTGGTATTCCACATGCTATTCGGCCTATCAAACGTATTTTTGATAGTTTTTTTGAGCTTGTTGTATTCGTTGTAGGTTCATTTTTCCCCTTTTTCAACAATTCGTACATAATAAATCCTCCGAATGAGCAAACGATCCTTTTTCAATTTATTTCTAGAATAGAGCCGCCGCTGAACCACCCGACTATACGATTTCTTTATAAGATCATGCTTTCCATATCTGCCTCATTTGCGGAATTTTTAATGTTATTTTCACACAAAAACAGATATCTTATTGCTGCGGGATCATTTTTATGCCTTTCAAGATAGGACAAGGCGGAATGACGACATTTGTTCCATTGACCCTCACAGAATTGCACGACCATTTCCTCAAATTGAGCACAGCCGTCCAGCTTGCTCAGATACACCGAAATTTCATCGCCGCCAAAGCAGTCAAAAAAAGAATATTCGTATCCGTTAAATTCGATTTTTCCCAGAAGCCTTTGCGGACAGGGAACGGAAAAAGGAATGTCCGATGTAACGATCAGATTCGCTCCGCATGACGAAGCGATCATCCCAAGCTTCTTTGAGAGCCTAATGCCGTGCGACAGCATAATAGTCCCGAGCCTTTTTTCATGTCCGACGATTCCAAGCAATATGCTGTCTTTCACGATCACAAACGAAGTTTTAAGCCGCGGATAATGCTGCCTAAGCTGCCGTATAAGGTCTACGGCGGTCTTATACGCAAGATCCGCCTCGCTGAAAATACAAATATATTCCTCCTGATTATAGCTTTCTATAACTCCGTTTTTGTCGATAATGTTTTCCATTATTTCACGGCTTATATTGTTTATAAGCTCAAAAACGTCATCGTTCGACAGCTCCGCTGTCTGCTCGGAAAAATTGTTCAACGTGATATGTAGAATATAGCTGTTTATGCTGCTGTAATCGCCTCTTGAAATTGACAGCACCGATGTTTTTCCTATTGTGGAGATAATACCGGACGGAAGAAATCTGAGGTATGCCTCGTTTAATTGTCTGAGATTTTGCGTGTGAGCGTATATCTGCATTGACATTACGTTAAACGCTTCCGCGATACCCGATATTTCATCGCGTCCCTTTACCTCGACGGAAACGCCGTAATCTCCGTTTCCCGCTGCCTCAACCGCCCCATGCAGTCTTTTAAGCGGCAGCAGCGTAACGACCGTTGCCGCGAGGATCAACACACCTGTAATTGCTTCAAAAATAACGACGATCTGCAATATAGCCGATGAATTCTGTTTCGATGAGGTCATGTAATTAAGCTTTGAGATACCCGTTTCAATAAGCGCTATAACTTCACCCTTGGAGTTTTTCAGCGGAGAAACGGCGATCACCCACTCAAGACTGTCATCGGAAATTCCACAGGCGGCAGCGCCAATCTTGCCCTCCGCTACCTTTTTGTATTCGCTTATCAGATTTTCTGCCACGACCTTTTCAAACGGCAGATTTACGGGGAATTGATCGCATATACCCGACTTTATTTCTCCGCCGATGATCGGATATATCCAACAGTAATTTTTGTCGTCGAAGGTAATATAAGAACCATCGTTCGGTGTCATTATACGGTCGCTTTCGCCGCTGAACTCCATAAGATCGGCAAGCACGGAAAAATAACCGCCTTTTTCGGGAGCGCTCCAATCTATATTCTCAAACTTTTTAAGGTCGATCTCCGCCTCGATTATCTTCGCCGACATACAGGCTCTTTCAAGACTTCTTTCAAGGTGAAGTCTCTCCATTATGGAATTTATCAGCGCATACAGTGAAGCTCCGCCTACACCGAGACACAGGATAAGGATTACCCCTATTTTAAGCAGTACGGGAAAACGCTTGAGAGACATAAGTGCGAAAACGATGATCCCGGCAGAGGTCCCCGCTGCGCAGTACGCGAAAAACACGCCGTCAAAGGTATCACGGTATTCGGATATTTCAACGGGAGCTTCGGGTGGCTTTACGGACTTAAAAACAATCTCACCCGAGCTGACTGTGTCCGTACTCATAAGATATTCGTCCGTATCCGTATCACAGACTTGGCAAAATTCGTCATCGTTTACGGACAATCCGTAAAAGCTTCCCGCCGCGTCGGCTTTGTATATCTGCTGCGAATTACCGTTTTCGTCTGTTATGTAGATTCTGTTAAGGATATCCGAGCAAACGATTTTTCCGTCGGGAAGAATCGCCGCGTAATTCACGACCGCGTCCGTCGGAGGTGTGATCATATATTCGGTTTGTCCGTATATGTCGGTGACCATAATTCCCTCGATAAGGGAAGAAACGGTAAACATTTTGTCATCGAAAACCGTCAGCGTCGTGCTGTATGCGTTCTGAATATCTCCGTATTCCTTTTGATATATCATCTCGGCGGAATCGCTTTCAAAATTGATCTTAATCCAGCTTCTGCGGCATATCATAAAATCCTTTGAGTTTATTTCGGTAAGTACGCAGTAGAGTTCACCTTCAAAAACATCCATTGCTTCGGCGCTTATGTAATTATATCCGTTGGTGCGTCCGGTCTTCCATTTGCCGAGAATTTCTCCGCCGCTGTCGGATTTTATAAACATTATATCGTCAAGATCGTAAAGCAAAGTATAATTGTATCCCCGTTCGTCCGTAATACTGTCGGAACGTGTGAATACATCATTTCGTCCGATAAAAAGCAAATAAAGGAGCGGAAAAACCACCGCCGTTATTATTCCTGCCGCAAATCGCTTCAACATAAAAAACTCCTTTAAGGAACCGAAATCTGAAACTGTCCCGCCGCATTTATCCGTATACAGCCTCCGAATGAGCACATAAGCTGCGACGAATTATTAAGCGCGGGCTGTCCGCCGATAAGAACAGTGGGACTTCCGTGCGTCCACGGCGCGGTAGTTACGGGCGTACACGGCATGGGCGTAAGCGCTCCGAGCGCCGCCGCAGTAGCTGCCGCAACCGCGGGATTTGACATTGAGCTGCACATGGCAAACGGAAGTATATTCACAAAAGGAACATTGTCCATAATATTCGCGGCGGGCATAGCGTTTGTGACCCGCGATTTCGGAAGCACAGTCAACGGCATCGGAGCCATACCGAAGCTGCATTGCAAGACTGCGCCTCCGCAAACAAGCAATCCCATTTTTACTTACCCTCCTTTTTTGCCGTCTGTTCTTCGACGGATATCGGCGTATCGGTCGGATCATAGGTCGTTTCGGGCTCCGAAGCGACGACCGCGGACGGCTTTTTCGTTTCTTCCTCCAGCGCTTTCCCATCGCGGAAATTTCCCGAAAAAATTTGAACGCCGGTTTTTCTGTCGTAAAGAGTTCCGGTGCCGTCGTAAAGTCCATTCAAAAAACCGCCTTCGTAGATCAAGTGACCTTCGAAATCATATTCCTTGCCTTGTCCAGTTCGTTTTCCGTTTTGAAATTCACCTTTATAGAACAGACTGCCCGATGCGTACAGCGAACCCTCGCCGTTGTATATACCGTTTTCAAAGGCTCCCGAATAATTCACGTTGCCGTTATCGTTATACTCGACGCCCTCTCCCGTTCTTGCGCCAAGAACAAAGCTGCCCCTGTAAAACAAACAGTCCCCCGAATATACTTCGCCCTCGCCGTTGTACAGCCCCTTCAAAAAGCAGCCGCGGTAGATGAGCTTTCCGTCGTCATACAACTCGCCTTCTCCGTTGTATTGACCGTTTTCAAAATTTCCGCGGAAAACTACTTCTCCGTTATCACCGTACAGCACGCCCGAACCGTGAAAAAGGTTATCCCGAAATCCGCCCTTGTACAGAAGAACGCCGCTATTGCGCATTGTCCCCTCTCCGTTTAACAGCCCATCGCTGAACTCTCCCTCATAAAATATTCCCGCGGAATCCAGCTCGCCGTATCCGCTGTACTTTCCATTTAGAAATCCGCCTTTATATTCGACCTCTCCCGAAGCATTATAGCGTGTTCCCTGTCCGTGAAACAGATTATCTTTGAATTCTCCGCTGTAAATAAGCGCGCCGTTTTCGGAATAGAGCTTTCCCTGTCCGCAGTACATATCATTTGAAAAGCCGCCCTCGTAGACAAGAGCGCCGTTTTTTTCATAAAGCGCTCCAAAGCCCTCGGCGTGACCGTTCAGCATATCGCCTTTATACAACACGTTGTCGCAATCGCTGTAAGTGAGGATCGCCTTGCCGTTTATCCGAGCCATCTCCGGGGAATTCACAGCCGCCTTCACGGGCTGACCCTCCGATATTTTCGGAATAACAAAAAAGTAAAATGCCGCCGCTGCCGCCGCGATCAACGAAAGAATAAAAAGCATTTTTTTCTTGTTTATGTAAACGATCAGCGCGTCAAAAAAATTTTCTGCCATAATCAAGTCTCCCTTACTTTTGTGTCAAATCGATAGTGCCCAGCGAATCTATGCGGCTGTAATCGGGCTCCTCACCACTTTGATCAAGCACGAGAGCGGCTGCCGTAATTATTGCGGCAGCTGCCGCGATCACGGCAGCGATCTTAGGTAAGGCGGCTTTAATCTTTTTAAAACGCTCCGTATCGGGAAAAACGGTTTCCTCCACCGTATCCGGCATACATCTGTAAGTGGTCAGCAGGTCTTTAAATTTCCCGCCGCGAAGATCGGCAAGCCATTTTTCGGTATTCCGATCCAAACCCGTTTCCCAAATCGAATTTACAAAATCCGCTAATCTCACAAAGAAATATTCCCGTGTGATTTTTATATCGGTTTCGGGCAGAGCATAGGCAAACTCAAGTTCATTTCCGCACACAAAAATATAATCCCGCGAAAGGATATTCACCGCTATTTCAAGCGGAGGATTCTGCATTGCAAGCGCCCTTACAACTCTTTTCGCCGTAAGCGTTTCTCCAAAATCTTTAATGGGAATTCCGCCGGGAGCACGGAAAACGGCGTAGTATTTTTCGTTCAGGCAAAAATCCTCACAAAATTCTTTCGGTCTGCACACGGAAAAATATTTTATATATTTCGCGATCCGCGTTCTGTCCGCCGTTTCAATAACTCGGTAAAGCCTTCTTTCCGGCGGCTTGCGGCATATATACACCGTATTTTCCGAGTGCTCGACATATAAGACTTCATACTCCATTAACTTCATCACTTAACAACCAAAAACGCCGAAGCGGTCAGAGCGGGCTCTGCCGAACATCTCACACCGATCTCATAAAGACCTGCTTTATCAAAAGCCGTGAATAACCCCGATTGAGTAATAATGCCGCCGTCGTCGGGAGTAACGCTCCATTCAAGCTCTCCGTTACGCCATATTCCGCCTTCGGGGTGGCTGACGGTAAACTGCACCGTTTCGTACCGTCCCGCATAATGCACGCTCGGATATATCTCCAGCTTTCGGCATACGGTCTTTTCTGGAAGTCTTGACGCAAACCAGCAAAAATTCAGCGTATCTTTCTCATGATCGCGGTTTAATCTTACCGATACGGAGAACATTCCCGTGTCCCTGTTTACGCATACTCCGTAACTGAAGTCCCCGTTCACAACGGAAGAGCTTTCAAAGACTATGCCGCTGCCATCCGAAAATCCCGCGTTGATAAAAACAATCCCCGTGCCCAATTCGTGCGGTATCTCGAGGCTGCGGAATATCTGTCCCTTTTTTGCTTTTTCGGGTATTTCAACGCCGATATATCCCGAATTCACAAGCTGCTGAACCGACGGTTGTACGGGATTTTCAACAATGCTTGAATGACGTGTCTGCGTAAATTCCGACCGAAGCTGAAAAGCGCGCAGATCGGGAACTGAAGGTATGATTTGTGAAAACGGCAGACTTTTTACCGACTCCAATATAAAATACTGCGTCGAAACATAAAGCTCAAGCCGCGCGAGATACAGCCCGAAACGGCGTTCCTCATTTCGGCTTTCAATACTGTTTATGACTGAAAATCCGCTGTCTCCGACAATGTCTGTCACGGCATAAACAGGAGCCGCCAAAAGCTGAGCTTTGTTGCAGAAAGCTTTTACATTTTCGATCTTAATAATTCCCTTATCGGCAAACGACAGGCTTGATCTCAGCTTTGTACGGATGATCCCATTTTCGGGTTCGGCGGCATGACTTTTATACATTATGTGAACCGTTTCGGAACCGTCTGCCGCTGTCAGCGCCTCGAGCTTCAGATCAAATTCAAGCTCGATCTCATTGTCGGCGTTTCCCTTGTCGATATTTGTTTCCAGTATAAATTCCTCGCCCGCGCGCACGGTTCTCGGAAAAACAACAGAAACATTGATCACGTCGGAAATCACGGTTTTGCGGACTATTGCCCGCTCTTCACTCTCACAGGGATTTCCCTCGGGTGCTTTGTCGGTTATGTACAGCGAAAAGCCTTCTGTAACTCGGTTGTACTCGGGACCGTCGTTTTCATCGTCAAGAGCGCTTTTAGCTATCGAATGGATCGGCTGAGTTCGTGTCTCATTATATTCGATACACAGATACGCTCGCGTATAGTCAGCGTTTTCGCGTATAAATCCGTCGTAGCCGTCAAGATCGTTTATTTTTACGATTATCGGTTCGGGAACGATTATTTCACGTCCCGCGTAATCAAGCGCTATCCCGCTGTCTATCGCCACGCTGCGCTCGTCGGTCTTTATCACGTTCAAGCCCGCAATAACTCCGCTGCCGAAAAGCAGGCTGTTCAACAGCCTTATCTTTGTATTGAAATAATTCTGCTCGGCAATAAAGTCCTCTGCCGTAAGCAATTTTCCGTAAAAAAATCTATTGCGTTCAAGTGCCTTTAATTCATCCGATATCATTGTCTGTCGCCCCCTAAATGAACATAATTCAAAGCGCATTTGCCGTCCAGCACTCCACGGCGCGTACCCGCAAGCACGGAATTTACGCCCAGATAGCAATAATTATTAAGCTCCGTTATATTCGCCAGAAGCTTTATTTTGGCGGTAATATTGGCGGGCAGCTGCGCCTCGACGATTTCCTCAAGCGCGTCGGGTTTGCTTTTTGTGGGAGAACACAATATCCACACGGTAAACCGTCCTCCCGAGTATAAGCGCTCGAGGTCTTTGCAAGAGGAAAAATAACGCTTTGCGTGATAGCACTCAACAATAAACACCTTTGCTCCGCAATAAAGCTCCGGCAGCTCACTCAATCCGCGGATCGTGCCACGATACATGCTCAGGCACGGTACCGACAGCAAATACTCTCTTTTTTTATCGTCGGGAAAAAGCTGCATATTTTCGGCGGATATCCACTTGCCCAGCCATTCGACAAACTCTTCGGGGCATACCTCGGGATCGTAAAGTTCGGCGCTTGCATCAATTTTCTCTTCAATCTCGCAGTAAATATCCGTGAATATCGACAGAAATCTTTCTGTAAAGCTGCCCGATTTCAGATAAAGCTCGGGCAGGTATTCAAGTGGATTTATCTTATCCATATCTTACCTCGTTGTTTTTATTGGAGCATTACTTCGTCAAGCGAAAGCAAACCGTCCTCCGGAAGCTTCATCGTGTCTTTTTCGGTAAGTTCAATGCCTTTTCCCAAATGTAATATCATGCTTTTTATTTCCGATACGCTCGGAGATGAACCTATCTTCTTAAAGAGTTCGGGCATATTTATCAGCGCGCCCATGCTTTCTTCGAGTGGCTTAAAAACGTCTCTTATATGCTCCGTTAGCCTCCTGCCTCCCGCCCAGCCGTCTGTTTTCGCGCCGATAACGAGCCTCGCGGAAAAAATGACCGGCGTTAATATTTCTATTTCCGTGCCTGCGGGCTTTGCATCGAACAATACTTTTTTCAAATTTTTTATTTCGTTTTCGCGCAAGCTGCCGTTGGCAGTTTTTACGCATACCGAGACCTTTCCCGCTTCTTTAGAGAATACGTTGACAAGTTCCGCGCGAAGTCCCGGCGTCTTCATCGCGAGCCTTATATAGTCCTCCTTGCTGACGGCTCTCGGAAGACGCTGCTGCTCCGATTTAAACCGTTCAAAAGCCTCCTGCGGAGTTTCGGTATTTTTTCCGCCACCGATATTCCTGTACACTACTGCGCTTATTTTATGATTTCCCATATCCGCTGAAAAAGAAATGTTTTCCTTCACTCTGCCTTCCGCACCCAAAGTATGTCCTGCTTTGTCAAGCTGAATCAGCTCACGAATATCGGAATTGAAACAGCCTGTCGAAATCAGTTCAAAATCATTGTCCGATATAATATCCAATCTCAAAAAAGCCACGCTTTCGTCAAACTCCTCGGGCAGGCTTATATTGATGAATCCGCTCTGATATAGTCCGTAGGTGCCGTCCTTTACGGGACATTTAATTCCCTCGTTTCGCGAGATTAAATATGCTTTGATATTCGCCCGCGAATAAAAACCGTCCCTCATGGGATTTGTGTCTTTTTCATTGTTAGGCGAAAAATACAGAGGGAGAATTCCGCCTTTAAACGGTGTGAGATCTTGTTTGATAATAACGCCGCCGTTTTCGCAGAGAATAATTTCTGGCTTATCGGGAGCAATGAGCATACCCTCTGTTGGTCGATATGGAATATCCCCGATATAAAAAACAGTTTCTTTTTTTACCAAAACGATTTCATCCGTGAAAAACTTTGATAAAATAACCGCAGGTTCTGCTGTTCTTACCGTCGTCCCGATAAGCCGCAGATAGCTCTCCAGATGACTTTCGGTGGTCTGAGAAAGGTAGTACCGCTGCATTTCCGTCAACCACATAAGCATTTCCAGAAAAGTAATTCCCGGGTCGTGATTATTGAAGTCCGTCCACTCGGGGCATAATCGCGGAATTTCCGAAACTGATTTTTTCATAAGTTCGGAAAAGCTCACGTCGTCTAAATTTTCAAGCTCCGGCATAATCTCCCCCGTTTTCGTAAATAACCTTAATTTGTACCGCGCCTGTGCCAACCGGCAGCATACCGGACAATTTGGAATAAACCTTATTTTGAATATCCTCGGCGCTTATCTCGTTCGATGACATGACTTCAATATCCAGTCCGCCGCCGCGATTGGCGGATACACGCGCCGATACTATATCTCCATCGGTCAGAAGCTCTTCAAAATCTCTTTTTGTTATAGGACGGTTTCGGTGTCTGAGTTCTCCCGCAAGCCTTAATTCCGTGTGAGCCGAGTCCTCACTGTCGCAGCCGCCTGCAAATGGAAAGGGATTTGCCGCGCCGCAGATCGAGCCGTCCGTAAGCGAGGGAACAAACTCCTGTCCCGCGGGAAAATTTCCCGCCGCTCCGCCGCCGCAGCGGTATTTCAGCCTGACCGTGCGGCTGTTCGGAACCAAAGTCAGCGCGGGAGAAAAGCGGATGATTCCCTCTGCCTTGTCAAGCGTCCAACCGCTTTGCAGCGGTTCCCATTTTTCCTCTTGATCTTTCTTTGCAGTATTTATACAGATCTGCAATCCAAGTATATTTTTTCGATCAAGGTTTATCCTTTCAATATTGCTGTCGGAACAGAAGCTCTCTATCTCCTCCCGCTGAATAACGGGTACGCAGTTTAAAAGCAGACCATCCAGCGTGATTTTTTCATTTTGAGATAGCTCGGCTTTGAGCCAATATGCCGTTCTTCCGAATATTGTGCTTTGTGTTGGCGCAGTCGGCAGATCAAAGCCGAAAAACCCCGTAAACTCCACTTTGGTCTGCGGACTTATACTCTCCCACTTGTTTCCGGCAAACACGCTCCATTCGGCACGGTCAAGCTGATTTGACGGAACGCCTTTGCACACCAGAAGCGTAAAGCTGCGCACGGGATCGTCAAGACCTATGTAAAGAGCGGAATTGGGCAGCCTTGAAAACGGATAAGCTCGTGGAACCGAACTTCTTTCGCAGTTATTTGCGATAACGATATCTGAAACCGAAAGCGGTTTGTCATATTTATAAGAAACGCGGATATTTTCAAGACGCGAAAGATAATTTTCCGACGGAAACGCATACGCGTTTTTCATTCTTTTGATCCTCGCTCTTATACATAAACGCTGAGCCGCTCCGACCAATACGGGAGAAATATCTGGAGGGCATACGAATTTTAATTCGTAATGTGATTTTTGGACGACGCAGCCGTCTCCGTCAATTCCCGAAAAGATGTTTTTATATTCATCAAGCTCACGGAGCGCCGCAAAGCCCGTTCCGTTCCAATACTCCCACACAACCTCGTCAATGTAGACCTTTTTTCGCTCGGGTATGTGAACGTCGCTTTTCTTGACAAATAGCTTATCGGGAATAACGGGCTCGGGCAATTCTCCGGAAACGACTATGTCAAAATCAATATTAAACGCAAGCGTGACGACCGCTCCCGATTTGGATAACGCCGCAGCGCATTCAATATAGACCGAATCATATACGGCGGGATTTTCCCCGAAGGCGTAAAACGCGTCGTCGGTCTCAAGCTCGCCGTTTACAAAAACGCTGTCGGGCTTTATATTCCACCCCTCAAAGGTTATATTTACTCCTCCGAATGAAAGGTCCTCAAATTCGCTGAGGCTTTTTATTTCCGCTTTTATCTTGTCACAGTCCGAAGCCGCTATTCTCATTCTGCCTTTTTCGTTAAGGCAGTCTATTTCCGCCTCTTCGTTGTCCGTAATTTGGACAAGTCGCGCAAGCGAAGGATCACTCAGCCTTTCCGACCACCGCTCTCCGTCGGCTCCGGATATTGTCATATAAAGGCGACAGCTTTCCGTAATACTGCCGAGAAGCCTATGTCTAAAGCACAGGTATCTTTCGTTTGAATTACTGCGGACAGACGGCTCAAATGTCTTTTCTTTTTCGTCCCAAAAGCAAAGCAGGTCGCGGTCGGGATCGGCATATATCGTTTCTTTAACGTGTGCCGGAGTCAACCATGCGTTCTGCGCAGTTTCAAAAACAAGCCGCGCACCTTGCTCGTCAATAACGGGAGAAAAAAGTTTAAAGCCCTCTTTCACAAAAATACAGTCTTTATTCATTCCGCTGAGTTTGAACTGTACATAACCCGAGGCGGGCACCGCGGGAAGCGCCTCGGCGCCGAGCATATTATAAAATGCGCGCCGATGATTGAGAGGCGTCCGATTGAATTTTTCTATGGTTTCCGCCGTCCGCTGCGCAAAAACACAGGCAAGAGCCGTTCCCGCGTCGGGATCGTCGGGAGAAAACTTCCATTCGGGTGTATACTCTTTTGCCAGCCGCGCAATTTCCTCAATAATATCCCGAAAGCAGCGGCCGTCGATTTTCGGAATTGCTTTATAATCCACTGCCGCCCTCCTCTATATAAAACGGAAATACCAGATTATACGGATTGTTTGTAGCCCTTACGATATAGCTTATATCAAGAACGACGCACCCCTCCGGAGCGGTATCGCCGATCGAGACCTCTACGTCGCTTATTCTGGGTTCGTGCAGGGTAAGCGCTTTTTTTATCTCCTCGATCATTTCGGAGCGCACAGACTGCGAAAATGATTCAAAAGCGAAATCGCACAGCCGACAGCCGAAATCGGGACGCATAATTCGTTCGCCGCGCTTTGTGTTCAAGATAAGCCGCACCGCCTGAGCGATATCGTCCTCTCCGCTGCACATACGAATTCTTCCCGTAACGGGATCGGGCATTACTTCAAAGCTCCAGCCGTTACCCAAAAAAGAATGTTCGTCCAAAAAATCACCGCCTAATTAAGTTTTAAAATGCTGCCCTTGACATTAGTCGCTCCCGTGCTGCTTAAATCAAGCTGCCCATCCGCGGATACGGAAATGATCTGCCCGTTTAAATTTGTCTGCATTCCTTTCAGCGTAAGCCCCTGCACCGCCTCAACCGACACGCTCAGTCCTTTTATCGTGAGGCTTTGCGACGCTCCGTCCAGGCTTATCTCACAGGAACCGGAATTTATTTTGATCCCCGTCAGACCATTAAGCGCAAGAACTCCGTTTTTAATTTCGACGCTTGTTTCTCCCGTTGGATCGCTCAATTTAGCCGACAAAGCCGTATCGCTGAGCTCCAGATTATGACCCGTGACCGATTTTATTTCTATGCCCTTCATATCGTCGACTTTTATTTCATTTCCGAGCTTTGTTTTGATCTCCTTTATGTTGTTCAGCGGCGTCATGGTATCGGTCGGCGGCAGCGCCGTTCCGTTATACAGTGAGCCGATAACCACGGGAGAATCGATCTCTCCGTCCAGAAACGCGACAACCACATGATCGCCGATATCGGGCAGACTGTATATCCCGCTGCCGCCCGAAGCGGCAGGCATAGCCACCTTTGCCCATGCGGTGATCCCCATTCCGGCGGGCTTTCCGTTCAAGGAGACCTGTACGCAGGCGGGTTTCAGGGAATTATAATTTGCGATAACGGTGCCCAGCATAATATATGACTGTTTCGGCTCGTCGTCCGTCAGCATATTCGCGATATCGTCCAGCATTTCGCCCCTCCCTTCGGCTTGATCATTTCGCCGAGCCTATCTCAAACGACGTTACATACCCGCTCGAAGAAAGATTGTGAGTTACTTCCTCTATGTAATAATCTCCGTCAAAAAAGTTTTTGTCGAGCCCCGTAAGACGTATATACCGACCCGGGATCAATTCGGGAATACCCACGCACCTTACTGTGCCCGACGCCATATTGTCGCCGAGATTACGCAGGCTTGTCATCATGATGTTGATAAGGTCAAGCGTGTTTTTTGCCTCCGAAGTATCGACCTGAACCTTCGGTATCTGAGGCGTGGCCATTTTATTGGGATACCCCTTTGGAGTAAGCATTTTATCCTCAAAAAACGGCAGGAAGCTTAAAAGACCGCTAAGCGCGCCGCTCAGCTTATTTGAAGAGTAGCTTGTGGCGCGGTTAAAGCTTATAATACTCTCACCCCATTTAAGGTGCATAAGCAGCGCGGTATTCTGCCATTTTTTTCTGAAATAGCAATGCTCACCCAAAACAAAAAATTCGTAGCCTCTTTTCAGTCCGTAATCATACAGATAATTAAAATCGTTGGTGTTCTGCCGAAAATCCTCGAGAATATTCCAGACATCATAATAGACGATCTTCATATTGAGAATGGATGTGTACATACACATGATCAGCGGAATCATCAGCGGAAAGCTTGCCACGGGCGGCATTGCGTTCAGCTTGCCCTGCATCATCAGCGAGCGTATGTCACTGCAGGTGATACGGGCGCTCGGCGGTCTGCCGCTCTCAAATGAAAAGCTGATATCCGTTACAAAGCCCTTGAACATATAAACGGGCGTAGTATATCCCATTCCCGCCTCAACGGTTTGTCCGAGCGGAAAATTGTCGGCGATCTCGTCCTTAAAGCCGCTCGAAACAATGTCGTAGCCGTTGCTTATCACAAACGTGCATGTTCCCGCCTTGTTCCTTATGGTCTGGCGTATCTCCATTTCGGAAACATAAAGTCCCAGCGTTTGTATGTCCGTGCCGCCTGCTTTAACGGCGCAGCACGGATTTCGGAATCCGCCGTATTTTGCCTTAAGCCCGGAGTAGCTGAAGGTATCGGAATTCATCAATTCTTTCATAATTCTTTAAACGGCGGCAGCTGTAAAAGCCTGCCCTCGGGCAGCTTTCTCGGATTGTATATTTTATTGAAATCCGCGATAACTCTCCAATATTTCGGGTGTCCGTATTCCGCATTGGCGATTCGCCATAGCTGTGCGCCCTTTTCCGCGCGGCGGGCTTTGGTGCGGTTGGGGGATTCAAACGGGGATTTTTTTCTCGCGTCGACCGTGTCCTCATTGCTCTTAAAGGTAAGCTCCAGCCGTGCTCTAACGGGAATACCGCTCGGCAGAAACATTGTGAAGCTCTGCTTCGCGTCGGTTATAATGCCTTTAAAAAAGCAGCCGCCCCAGCTGAACGCCGCCACCGGCGGAGCGTGGAGCTTTCCGTCGATCCACAGAGCGTCCAGGATCGGCTGCATATATTCCCTCACGTCGTCTGATTTTTTGCTGATATAATCGTTCTGCGTATCGAAATAAAGCGTGAGATTTAAAGAGGTTTCGCCGCCGCTTATAAACTGCATGATTGGACTGTCGGTTCCGGGAATATCCAGCTTCGCGTAATTTACGCTCCGCGAGATATTATATTCGGCAGGATTGAACAGAACGGAGAACGCAGTCTGATCGTCGTTTTCGCCGTAAATAATGATCTTTGCCTTTTCCATTAAAATATCCCCCTTTGCAGCTTTTCCAATCTCCAATCGAGCTGCTGTTTTCGGTTGACCTTCTCCAGAACGTCTCTTACAATATCCTCGGTATTATTAGTGCGCGGCGTAGAGATCGGCGCTGTCTCAAGCCGATTTAGCTTTGTTTTAATTTCCCGCTCAAAACGACTGTAAGCGTCCTGTGATTCGGGACGTTCAGACCGCACAGGTATCCTGTGCTCTAATCGTATATGTCCGTATTCGGGAACTATTTCTTTGTGGAGCATGATAATGCCGACGGCAGATCTCAGATCATAATGCTTATTTACGGCGATATTTTTGCGGCTTCCCGCTTTGTGAATATCTCCGAACAAGCTTATCATGCTGTTTCTGAGTTCAAGGTTGCTCCCTGAAAAAGCCTTTCTTAACGCGTTTACAAGATTTTTCAGCGAACGGTTATCGGAAAACATATTATTTTCCGCGTTTCTCAGCTCAACGCTTTTGTTTTCTTGATTAACGCGCGTTATAAGTCTTGAAAAGCTTCGGGAAAGCTCCATGTTCTGACCGAGATAGACCTTCCACAGAGAATTTGTCAGCCGCTGAAGCGTCTTAGCATTGCGGTAGCTGTCGGCGCTGTAAAGATAAACTCCCGTTTCTATTCCCTCGTATATCCGCATAAGAAGCGGCGTCATTGAATTGAAGTTCTCGGTAAGACGTGAGAACGCGGCTGAGGTTTTTCCGCAGCTGTAGGTGACGGTATTGGTATGCCGATAGATCTCACGTTTTCCAATATTCACAACCGAAGAATTGCCATACTTTGAATATAATTGCCCGAACAGAGTATGATCGATGCTTTTCAGAACGCCTATCATCTTTTTCTGTACCCGAACGATATTCGGCAGCTCCTCGAAATAAGTGTCAAGCTCTATTCCGTTTTTTTCGTTGATCGTCCTTATCAGTGAAAGCAGGCTGTGACTTAGCTGCAGATTGTTGCTTTTGTAAATGCTCCAAAGCGCCTGCGTAAGCCGATTTAAGCCCGTATATGATCTGAACAGGTTGTCCGATAAATATCCTAGTCTCCGTATCTTGCTGCTTGTGTTATAAGAGCTGCGTTCCCCGAAATATGCCGTAAGTCGATAAACCGACTCCGATTTGTGAAGCGCGATGTTGAGACTGTTTTTTCCCGTTCCCGACAAACCGGTTTCCGTTGCGGAACCGAGGTAAAGCATTTGGGGAACGGACAAAACAGGCACGACTTCATATCCGCCGCCGATATTCTTCCGGATATTTTTTCTTAAAGCCGCGGCGCTTATCTTCAAGGGCTTTACAATTCCAATCGCTCTCATATCTCGTATATCCCGCTGTGTTCTATAACTACCTTGTCGATCATAACGCCGCCATTTTGAGCGTCAAGCTCGGATATCTCCCATGAAACGATAAGTCCCGAGTCAAAAGCAAAAATCCTTAATGGCTTATTGCCTTTATCCTTTATGATTATGCTGCACGGCTGAGATATTCTTGTGCCCGCCCTGAAACCGTCGTTCCCCATAAAGGGATTAAAATAACCGTGTCCCTTTTCAAAGGTGATCCTGCCCGCCTTGTTTTTTGAACCGATGACGGGATACGGATAAAGCTGACCGCCCTCGTAAATATATTCGGGCTCAACGCTTCCGCCTATTCCCGAAATTTTCTGAAAGCCCGCGTTAAGCGGACCTATCGTTACAAAGAAAGAGTAGACGTTCAAGAGCTTATGCACTGCGATCACCTTATTTCAAAAATATTTTCTCTCCCGTCGGCTGAAAGCTCGGCGTGAATATCGGAAATGCAGCCGCACCATTGACGTCTCACACGGTGCGGCATCAGGAGTATCTCGTCTTGCTGCCAGTGAAAATAATACGCGATAAACGCCGCTTCCTTGTAAAGCTGTTCAACCGGCGTGCGGGTCATTCGTCCCGCAGAAAAAAATTTAAAGGAAACTCCGCCTCTTCGCCGCATTTGGGACAGACCGCCTTATAAACGGGAGGATCGCTCTGATTTATCCTCTGATAAAGGTCCTGCAAATAAGCCAGATCGGCGGTAAACAGTTTTTCGATTATTTTTGTGTTCACCTGCGGAAGCGTGCCCAGCTTCGTAATCACTCTCGAAAGAATGATTACGGTAAGATAGGCGGGATTTTGCTGTACCTTTATATCGCTCATCGGCAGTATCTCATCGGCGGCGCAGGCAAGGCGCATAGTTCCTCGTTTGTGCAGAGTGCCGCTCTCGTCCGCGTAACCGTACGGCAGCTCAAATTCATATTCCGTTTGTATAAGCATTTTACTTTCCTTTCAACGGTAGGGCTATCACATCGTCCTTGTCATACCCTCGTGCGCAAGCTCAAGGGTCTCGATCGCGACCTCGGAGGAAGTCGCGTTGAAATCGGGGACGGTATACTTGCACGGCCACGCGTTTATGATCTGCCATGAGGCGCAGTCGGCAGCCGATTCGTCAATTGCCGTAATGGTCACGGTCTTGCGGCTCACGGGACCGTTTACACCTTCCATGAGCCAATCATAAAGAACGGTAGACGAGGTAAGTCCCCATTTTAGGGTCACGTTTCCGTATTTTCTGAGCCCCTGCACCTTCATTGGCGTAGGGACCATATCACCCTCGCGGTATTCAACAACATCGATCGAAGCGTCAAATCCCGTGACCTCGCTGAAACCGCCCGCGTCAAGTCCGTCGATCTCAAGTCGATACCGAAATTTGGTGTATGGATATACAATATCAGCCATATTCTCCTCCTATAATATAAATTCGCGATCAACGCATAGACTTATTTGTGCGATAATTCTTTAAATTAAGGCTTGTTTTTTATCTACACTTTGACGGCGAATTTGTATGATCATTCTTCCGAAGAAGTTCTTTGAGTAATACGGAAAATCACAAATTCCGCCGGCTTTACGGGAGCGACTCCGATAACGCATATAAGCCGTCCGTTGTTTATGTCGTCCTGCGTCATGGTTTCTCTGCCGACGTTTACAAAAAACGCCTCCGCGGGAGAGCCGCCCGCAAGCGCTCCGCTCCTCCATACCGTATTAAGGAAAACGTCTATCGTCCTTTTTACGCGAACCCATAACAGCTCGTCATTAGGCTCGAAAACAACCCAATTCGTGTTTGCCTTAATGGATTCCTCAAGGTAAATAAACAGGCGTCTTACGTTGACATATTTCCATGAGGAATTTGAGCTTACAGTTCTTGCGCCCCAGACTCTTATGCCTTGTCCCGGGAAAAATCTTATGAGATTTACGCCCTTGGGGTTAAGAATATCCTGCTCGCCTTTATTGTACATACAGTCAAGTCCGACGCAGGCGCGTATCGTTTCGTTCGCGGGAGCCTTATGTACGCCTCTCGAGTTGTCGCTTCTGGCGAAGATACCCGCTACCGAGCCGGACGGCGGAATGGCGGTGTTCTTCTTTGCAAGCGGGTCGAATATCTCTATCCACGGGTGATATAAAGCGGCGTAGCTTGAATCAAAAATGTTTCTGTGAGCGACCACGTCGTCTATCTTCTGACTTCCGCGCGGCAGGTCGAGCACTGCGAAACGGCTTGCCAATCCCTCGCAGTGAACCACAAGACTTAGCTGAACATTCGGATCGGTAACGCCGGGAACGGCAATTATGCTTACAACGTCGTTGTCGATAAAGCTCTGTATTCCCGTGCGCTTTCCGGGACCGTTGTCCGTACCGATAAAATCCGACGCGCTTAAAGCGTCCTTTGTGCCGTCGGAGCCGCCGTCCATGCCGATTACAAGTATGTCCTTATCCTTTCCCGCGATCATTTCAAACGTTGAGCATAACGTTTCGGGCTCGGGAAGTTCAACGCTTACGTCCAGCAGATCCGACTTTGCCATTTTGTTTTTAATAAAGCTTGACGAGCGGATATTAAGACTTACATTTTCGTACAGCTCCACCGCGTCCTCATACTTTATCTCAACATTGAATTCGCATGTGTAAATCACCTTCGAGGGCAAAATTTCCGCGTCGGTGACATCTCCGTTAAAAGCACCCGTAAAGCTGAGCAGATTATCCTGCACCGAAGAAATTTTGTTGTACTGTATCTCATTTCCGTCGGTGAAAGCGACAATATCGCCCGTCTGAAATCCAGCGGCGTTTTTGACCTTGTAAACCGTTCCCTGAACAAGCTCCTCGGCGCTTAATATCTGCGTTTTTGCCTTTGAGGACGGGGTAATGATCACTCTGATAAAATTACCCCATTTCCCGGGATCTTTCGCGGTGAATTTAAGTACGTTCTGCTCCGAAACGCTTTCGGCGCATTTGGAATCGGACGGCGTAACTCTCATAATAAAGGCTCTTGTTCCGCCGTTGATGAAAAAATGCTCCACGGCATAAGACAGGAAACGATAATCCTCAAATTCCGCCTGCGACAGATAGCCGCCGTATTTGCGCTTGAAATCCGCAAAATTGGTCACGAGCTGCGGGATTCCCTTGTCAGGTCCCTTTACGCTGAGCCCGATAAATCCCGCCGTACTGGTGCCCACACCCTCCATGGGCTTGGAGCCCGATTCAAACTCCTCAACGTATACTCCGGGTGATAAATATTCCGGCATTTGTTTTCCTCCTTTGTTTTTTCGGTTTATTATCACACGTCGTCAGCCCGAACTCTGACGGCGCTTTTGCCGCTTTCGTCGTAAATTCTGACTGTCGCCGTGCCGACAAACGGTTTTTCTATGGGTATCCTTGCTTTAACGCACAGATCAAATGCGGGAAGCATTACGGAATGTTCCGCGCTGTAATCGTTGGAGATCCTTTTTACGAGGTGATCCGTCATTAAGGCGTTTTCCGCCTTTTCAAGAACGACGAATTCCTCCGCGCCCGAACTTGTGTCTAGCAGAAGAAAGCTCCTTCCTTCAAGACAAAACCGATAAGGATTTTCGATTGCAATATGTTCGCCTCCGGCTTTGATTGGCTTACCGAGATAAAAATATCCGTATTCAAGCGCCGCCGTACCGTTTGATTTAATGTTGAGCCACACGGCGGATTTTCTCGGCGGCGGAGCTCTCCGTATAAGATTTATACGAAGTGTCTCATTTTCAAGACTTGCGGGGTATTCGCAGCCATAATAAATATCCGATCTTATCGAAAGCGCAAATTTGTTCGGCAGCCCCTTTGACGCTATGTAAAATCCGCCGCTCTTGCATACCGGATAAAAGCGCTTCCCGTCGGCGTAAAATCGCAGCTTGTCCTCCGCGGGAACGAATCCGAACGTATCTATGCACTGAATTATAAGCGATATTTTCATAATTCTCTCCCTTGCGGCTTTTGCATTGTCCGAATATCCGCGGCGGACGTTCCAGAAACGGCTTCGCCCGCGGCTGCCGAGACCTCGACGGGCGTTACGCAGAAGCCTACGGAAAGCCTGTACGGACTGTCACGAAAGCTTTGGATATTCGACATCTCATCGGGCGTGAGATCAAGCATTCGCAGTTGAAGCTTATCGACATACGTTCCGGGTCTGAAGCCAAGCTCGCGCTCCGTCAGCACGGGAGTGTTCAGCAGCGTTTCAACGGCGCGTAACAGGATATTGTGCTCCTCCCGAGTTTTGTGCGCGTCCTCCGCCTTGCTGTACGCGGTCATAAGATAGTAAAGCGTCAGGAAGTGCGGTGACTGTTCACGAAAGCCGCTGCCCTTTTGTATAATCGGCTGTGGAGTTATGTCATAGCAGGGACGTATACTGTAAAGGTACAGTCCCAGCATAAGATCGCGCGGATCGTCGGGAGTGCATATCCCGACGCGCCCCGAACCGGGGAACAGGTCGGAGAGCGAGCGCGAGAAAAGGGATATCAAGGCGGGTTCAAGGTTGGTCATTTTGTTTTTTTCCCTTTGATTTTTCTATTTTCTGATTCCATACGGATTAGAAGATTGTTCAACGACGGCGTCTTCCTCTTTGACGTCGCTGCTGATGATTTTGCTGCCGCTGTTCCTGTTCGTGATCTTGCTGAGGCATAACTAAATCGTTTTTTGTTACTCGTTCGTCGTAGGCTTTCTTTGCATTGGTGAGCGCATTTTTGACATTTTTGTCAGTGATAGCGTTTATTTTATCGTAATCTGAAATTTTTACATGGTTTGAATTCATATAATTCTTATTAATTTCATTCATATTCTCGTTGGCTGTATTATCGGTATCTGTATTATCGGTATCTGTATTATCGATATCCGTATTATCAATATCCGTTTTATCAATATCTTTATGATCGAATATATTATCAATTTTTCCCATTGCGTTTGCCTTCTGTATTGCCGCTTTGTAGTTTCTCGCGATTCTGGATTCCAGTTTTATTGCTTCCGAACGAGCTCTTGCTTTTTCCGTCCTTTCTTCGACCTCGTTAAATTGTTCAACGGCGGCAATCTGCTCTTCCCGCGCCTCGCACGCCGCATCGGCGTATTTTTCAATTTCCTCAATATATCTGTGCTTTCGGTCGTTGTGTTTTGAATATAAGAAGCTTCCTATACCGCCTGCTACGCCCAGCATACCCACAAATGTCGAACCGAATCCCGCCCAAGCATTATAGGATTCTTGGGTATCGACAGCATTTCTTTGTACAATCCCGTCACCCTTAAATTTAGCCTGAACCGGCATTTCTCCAAAATCCTCGGCGTTTTCCGCATTCTCGGCGATCATATCTGCGCCGTTTTCCATAGCCTCATCGTCATTGAGCGGAAGTCCGCCGATCTCTCCTGTCGGCTTTACCATATCGCTCTTCTGCTGAACGACGTGTCCAAGCTCATGGGGAAGATGCTTTTCCTGCCCGGGAGCGACATAGACCTCGTTCCCCTGCGTGTAGGCGTGAGCGTGGAACTGCGCGGGCTTTTCCGAATTGTAATGCACTCTTACGTCATCGAAGGAAAAACCGCTCGAATTCTCAAAGCCTGTTTTCATTCTGCGGGGAATACCCGTTTTATCCTTTTCAGCCGCTGTTTTTTCAGCTCTTTCCGCATAAGTATTCAAATCGGATCACCACCTAAATTTATTTTTTTATAACCTATATCCGGAAACACTAAACCGAATTTCTCATACTCGTATTTCAGCGCGGATATGATATGCCGCATTGAAAGCGGCGAACCCTCCGCGCAAACAGCCGCGGAAAGCGCCGCCCATTTTATCTCGGCTGGAGACAGATCAAAAGCGTTCGCCAGAAAATCGAAATCAATATCCTCCCGCGGCAGCCCTTCGGGAATAAACTTGCGCCAAAGTTCCGCCCGCGCCGCGGCATCGGGTTTCATAAACTCCAAAGTAAAATGCAGCCGCCTTTTAAACGCGGGATCGATATTTCCCTCGAGATTGGTCGCAAGCACGACTATCCCGCCGTATTCCTCCATTTTCTGGAGCAGATGAGCGGTCTGCGCGTTGGCGTGACGGTCATGGGAATCCGAGACCCCCGTGCGCTTTGCGAACAGGGAATCCGCCTCGTCGAAAAACAGCAGACAGTTATTCTCCTCCGCTTTTTGAAATACCTCGGAAATTCGTTTCTCCGTCTCGCCTATATATTTATCCTCGATACGGCTAAGGTCTACACGCATAACGTCCAACCCCAGCTCCGCCGCAAGGATGTAAGCTGACATAGTCTTGCCCGTTCCCGAGGCGCCGTAAAACAATACTCCCAGACCCCTGCCGTAAGGAAACAGCTTTTCAAAACCGTATTGTTCCATAAGACGGGGAAGGCGTTCGGCAGTCCCGATAATACGCTTCAGCGTCTCGAGCACATATTCCTGCGCGACCAGATCATCAAGACGGAACATCGGGCGGATCAATTTGCCAATGGGATTTTCATTGTTCAGGGACAGTATCCCGTTCGTAAGCTCTTTAATATCCGCAGACCGCGACGAATATCTTTTGCAGACCTCGGCGATATCTCCGACTGTCAGACGGTAGCGCTCCGCTAGAATCCGAGCGTCAATATCCGAGCCTTCAAGATAATATTCCCATGCGATTAGGCGCTGCGTTTTGTCCGGAGATGCTATTTTAAAAGAAAAACAGCTCCTGCCGCGCAGTCTTATCCGACTTTCCTCCGAATTTATACATATAAAAACTATAGGCAGCAGAGCCGAAAGCATATTTACAAGGCTCACGGCTTTTTTGACTTCTTCATCGGCTATCACTACGGGAACGCTGTCCGTTAATACACATGCTCCCGTCAATTCATCGACAAATTCGTCGAACTCTTTTATTTCATCAACTAAAACCGCCGCCGTATTCTTTCCGAGTGAACCGCATATCTGCGCGGCAAGGGTGCGTCGTCCGCTCCCCGTTTTGCCGTTTATAACAATGCAGGACAATGCGTTCGACGATATAAAGTCAACGCCGTATTCGTGTAAATCACCGTACAGCATAGGCAGCTTACCCGAAAAAACGTTAAAGTATATATTCGGAATTGAAACATCGTTTCCGATAATAAAGTTGAATAAAAAGCTTTTTAACTTGAAACGCCGTGAAATTCCGCTCCCTTCCTCCATATCCAAAAGATATTGAAACGGTTTTCCGTCGAGCATGGTCAAATACACATTTTCGCTTTCCGCAAACGGATAATGTGAAACTGCCTCCGAAAATGTCGGGAATTGTCCGTTCCCCTCTAAAGCTGAGGAAATACCAAGCATTACGCAGAAATACTCAAACCCGGAAAGTGCAAATCTCTCGCGCACAAGAACAGCCGGCAAAGCCGTTTCGATCGTCATACCCTCACAATGTCTTAAGCAGTCAAGCTCTTTCATCAAATTATCGGTATTCTCCGAATGATCCGGCTCAAAGCATAAGCGAATGATACGGCATATATCCGATATGTGCTCAAACGCTCCACAATAGGGTCTCGGTTCCTGCTGACTTTTTTTATCCATAAACGCCTCGATTTTATAAATACAACATAATGTCGATTATGTTGTATTTCACAAGGCAGTAAAATGTAAAAAAACACAAAATTCGACTTAGTTTTTTGTTAAAACAGACAGGAAAATACCTCTTGACAGGAAAAGCTTTTTATGATACAATATATGTAATAAAAGTATGCTTGTGTATGAATACAACATAATCGACATTATGTTGTAATAACGAGATTAAGCCGTTCAATCTGACGGGCGTGTGTTCGCCCGCTTTCAATTGTGTAGATACGCGTTGTATTTACGTTGGAATGACCGAGAATATCTGCAAGACGTGACAAGTCTTTTTCGAGCGAGTAGTAGGTTCTCGCAAACAAGTGACGCAGATTATGAGGGAATACTTTTTTCGGAGAAACCGCAGTTAAGCTGCACAGTTTTTTCATGTCGCGCCATATATTGGAACGATCCAGCTGTTTTCCGTTTCTGGTTATAAACACCGCTCCGGCGGTGATTTTTTGCTTTTGAATATATTTTTTCAGCAGTTTGCAAAGCTGCGGCGGCAGAAAAACGGTGCGGAGCTTGCCCTTGCACTTTATTTCCGCCCGCCCTGTTCCAACCGATTCGACCGTAATAAACTTTAACTCGGAGATTCGTATCCCCGTGGCGCATATTGTTTCCACTATCAGCATCAATCTTTCGTTTTTCTGCCGCCTCGCTGCTTCGATAAGATGCAGATATTCATTGCGGCAAAGCTCCTTTTCTTCGGGAACAAACAGCGCACGCTGTATTTTAAAGGGCTTTACCATAAGCTCCGCGAATCCGATAAACTTAAGAAAATGGTTGACAGCAGCAAGCATTGAATTGGCGCTTGAGATTGCATACCGTTCACCTAAAAACGACTTAAAGTCAATGACAAGTTCTTTATTTATAGTTCGTTTGTCTGCAAATTCAAGAAAAACCTTTGCGTCGTGAATATACTTTGCAATTGTATACGGACTTCGCTCCTGTTCGAGCAGATGTTTTTTGAAGCCGGATATTTTTTCAGTAAGCGCTGACATATTAATTTCCCTCCATAATTGTTTATCGTTGATTTCAACATATTTTAAGAAAATATGTCAATTTTATTCATTCCTCTCTTTTTACTGTATTCTTTTCCTTTTATAGGCGATAAATAAAGGCAGCCTATGAGGCTGCCTTCAGCTTGTAGAAAAAGTCTACTTTCAGACTGTCGAGAAACCCTCAGATACGAGGAAGGCGCACCTCGACTAGCCTTAAAGGCTGTCGCGAGTGCGGCTGACGAAGTAGATGAGGGTTTATCGACAGTCTGAGGGCAGCCTATGAGGCTGCCTTTATGTTAATAACAGTAGCACAATACCACCTTTAAATATTTAATAATGTAGGTAAAATGAAGATAACTCAACTTAGGTAATAAAGCAAAGATTTATGGTATAATCCCGCACTTTCATATTAGCAAGGTAAATGTATTCCGTATAATAAACGCTTTGCGCATTGCATAACAGAATAAAGCGATTTCGTTTTAACTATCTGCATACAATTTTGCATATTCCCATTTCAAAAAGATATGTATATAGCATATTACTGTATTTGTTGGTGAATTCCCACAAAGCTTATACTTTAATAATATAACATTTATCCCTCTTTAAAACAATCTTACCTATAATTATTATAGAATACTTTTATATGTTTTTCAATACCCGTTGCGCAAAATGTCGAAATCCTGCGCAACGTGTAATATTTTTGTCTGATCCTCTAAAATCTGTGGAATTTTTTATGTAATTTCACGAATGCACGGAACTTCAATTTGTTGAAGTCTAAACCTTTAGTATTCGTTTTCCAACAAAATGATTACCTCACATTCTCATAGACATTCCCATATCTTAGAATTCGTCCAAATCCTCATCTGTTAAACATACTTTACGGTACAGCACAGGCAGACGAGTGATTGACAGCAAAAACTGCACCGTTTAGATAAACGGTGCAGTTTCTTTGTTATTATGTTCGGTTAGGTGAAATCCACAATAAACTGGAATTTGTCTAATCCGGTAACTTACTTTTTAATCTATGTATTTCTATTTCGGAAAGCCCTTTCAGCAGCAAATAGTTTTCGACTGTTTTATACTTTTCTCTAAAATATTTTAATACATTTTCCATATATTCAGGCTTGACACACAATAAATAATCCGGCAGGATGGCTTTTGCTGTTTTTATCATTTGACGGGTCATTGAAAAAGCTGGATCCGGACTATATCGATCTGCTTCTGATCCATGAGCCTGCCGGAGATGTGCATGAGATCTACCGCGCTATGGAAGCTGCCTATAAAGACGGAAAAATACGCGCAATCGGCGTTTCCAATTTCTTAGAGGAACGGTATTTGGATTTAGTAAATCACTGTAAGGTCGTTCCGGCTGTAAATCAAGTGGAGACCCATGTTTTCCGTCAGCAGAAGAAACTGCGGCAGTTTGAATGTCAGATCGGAACGAAGCATGAAAGCTGGTCGCCTCTTGCCTGCGGTCAAAACGGAATTTTCCAAAATCACACGCTTTGGGAGAACGCCGAAAATCACGGTAAATCAGTAGCACAGATCGCTCTGCGGTTCTTATGGCAGCAAGGGATAATCGTGATCCCGAAATCCACACATATTGAGCGAATGGAAGAAAATTTCGCGGCTTTGAATTTTGATCTGGAAGCCGATGAAATGCGTGAGATCGAACAGCCGGCAGGAGGAGATGGGTATATGAGAGAATCAATTTGCATTTTATTGCCATAGCAAACAGTGAGAACAATAGCTCCGACAGCACGGTATCGTACCGGCGGCAAAGGTCATTCTGCGGCGGGATATGCAAAACGGCGCGGCGGTTTTATATCGGCGCTTAAATGCCCCCTTGACAATTGCCCTCATTTGTGATAAAATATAAAAAACGGAAGAAATGTTTAGCAACTGCCGCGGAGGATAATTATGACTCATAAGGAAAAAGCGATAAAGCTCCTGGAGGAAAAATACCACTGCACGCAAGCGCTTTTCGGCGCTTTTGCTGCCGACCTCGGGCTCGACTTGAAAACGGCGTTCAAAATAAGCACCTGCTTCGGCGGCGGTATGCGCTGCGGAAATACCTGCGGGTGCATTACGGCGGGGCTTCTCGTCCTCGGAATGACCTTCGGGTTCTACAATTCGAGCGATACCGAGCAGGAGGCTTACGGAAACAAGAAAACCGAGGAGTTTATCCGGCGCTTTTCCGAAAGGATGAACGGAAAGGTAAACTGCCGCGATATCCTCGGAAAGGATATATCCATTCCCGATGAAATGGCGGAGATACGCAAAAACGGGCTTATCCTGAAAAAATGCCCCGAAGCCCTTGAGGCGAGCATAGATATCCTTGAGGATATGATCGCCGACTACATAACCGACAAGGCAAACTCCGCGATAAATTTTGAGGATCTGCCCGAAAACGACGATCTTCAGACCATGGTAAAGCGCATGGGGCGTTCCAACAAATTCCGCCGCAACGTCCTCTCGCTTCTTGAGACCGCGGAAAACGTCGCTTTCATTCAGTTCGACATACGCCGCTTTAAGATAATCAACGACCTCTACGGAGAGCAATTCGGAAACGAGGTGCTCGACCATATCACCCACACGCTCGGAAGCTTCTGCAACGAGAACCAATACTTCCTAAATCTTCGCGGAGACGTGTTTATGGTAGTAACCGAAGCGCCGGACGAGGATTATCCGTGGAGGTTTATAGCCAAGCTCGACGAGCTGCTCTGCGTATACAAAAACGTAACGCTGAGATTTTCGTACGGCGTGTATATGGCGACCGACAAGAGCATGGAGCTTCGGCGTATGGAGGACAGAGCCGCCATGGCAAGGCGCACCGCGAAGGCGGGATCGTTCTCGAACATCGTCTTTTACAAGGAGCAGTTCAAGGATTCGCTCTACAACATCAAATTCATCGAGGAAAACCTCTGGAAGGCTATCGAAGAACACCAGTTTCTGATGTATCTCCAGCCGAAATACAGCATCTCCAAAAACAAGATAATCGGCGCGGAGGCTCTTGTAAGGTGGATAAACCCCGAAAGGGGAATGATCTACCCCGACCAGTTCATACCCGTCATCGAGGAAAACGGCTCCATTGTCCAGGTGGATCACTATATATGGAGCAGAGCTTGTATGTTCATACGCAAATGTATCGCAGCGGGTATCGAGCCCTGCCCTATCTCGGTGAACGTGTCGCGCGTTCATTTAAGAGGCGACGAGTGTCCGCAGATACTTTCTGATATGGTGAGGGTCTCGGGCATACCGGGTGAGCTTCTGGAGCTTGAGATTACCGAGACAGCGGACGATCTCCAGATAAGCCGCCAAACGGCGCTTTTGAAGGAGAAAGGCTTTAAGCTGCTTATGGACGATTTCGGGAGCGGGTATTCTTCACTGAACGTTCTGTTGGAATCGCCGTTTGACGTTATAAAGCTCGACAAGCGGTTTATCGAGAATATGATGACCTCGGACAAGGGTCAGCGCATTCTCGAAAACGTTCTGCAAATGGCTGCAAACCTGAACATAACAGTACTCGCGGAGGGCGTTGAGACAAAGGAGCAGGTCGAGCTTCTAAGAAGGATAGGCTGCGACCAGGTGCAAGGATACTACTACGCGAAGCCGATGCCCGAGGACGAGTTCTTCAAGCTGCTTACGGGAGGACAGTGAAAAAAGCCGCGCAAAGCGCGGCTTTTTTAATTGACAATTGAAATTATTTGTGTCGTATATATAAGCGAAAATGCCAAAATTTGTGCAAAATGCTTATTGAAATTTGTCAAATAATGTGCTATAATACTAAATTAACAAGCAATATATAAAAATATATAACGCATTGCTTGGAGAAATACCGATTTAATGGCGGCTTCCACCGCCTTCGGCGGGGGAAGCCGGATAAAATAAAAATCATTATATCGGCATTTTCTTAACTCTTTCAAAAGAGTACAAACGCACGACAGATAAAAAAGAGAAACGAGCGTGCAATATTTAAGTCCCTCGTTTCTCGCCAATTGGGGAAAGGACGATCTTATGAAACACAGGGGGAAAATACTGGCGTCTGCCGCGGCAGCCTTGTTGTTCGCGGCGCAGACAAGCTTTGCGGTTTTCGCGGAGGGAGCGAACACCGTCGGTTCCGACATTTATACGGAGCGGGTCTGCACGGGGCAGGTGAACGTTTCGATCGCTCCCGCGCTCGCAATAGAGGGCAGCGTGGACTTCACCGCCGAGCTTTCCGGCAATTCAAAGACTATCACGCTCGACAGCGAAAGCAGCGTCGTGGAGACGAGCTTTACAGGTCTCGCGCAGGGGGAGTATACTCTTAAGGTCACCGCAAACGGCTTTGCGGATTATGTTCAGACCGTGAGCGTAGGCAGCCAGACGGCTAACGTCAAGCTTATGACGGGTTTTGCCGAGGGCATAGATTATCAAAGAGGCGCTCATCCGGGCACTCTTCTCATAGGCGACGCCAACAATGACGGCGTTGTCGACAATAAAGACAGACAACAGCTTACCGACGCGGTGGACAGCGGCAGTGCGAACGGGCTCGCCGATCTCAACGGCGACGGCGTTATCGACCTTGTCGACCTCGATTTTCTCGCGAAGGGCTACAATGAGACAAGCGCGCACGCGGTCTCCGAGACGGTTATCCCGGCGGCGGTCATCAAGCCCACGGCGGGCGAGGGAACATTTTTCGAGGGCGACCTCGACAGCCTCTTTACGAACAGCGGCGGCGTGAAGCTGTACAGCGACGTCGAAATATCGGATACAAACCCCGTTTCGCTCGAGTTTGAGATAAACGGCGACGGTTCCGCTTCCCAAGCGGACGGCATCGTTATCTCCGTTTCGGAGGACAACCCCGTCGCTAAGGCGGAGGTAGACATCGCGTATGTCGACGAAAACGGAGTTTTGGCAAATCAAATCGCGCTTATCGAGGACGGTGTGCATCATCTTCTCAATACGGAGAGCGTTCTCGTGGAAGTTGACAAGCGCGGAAACATACATATCAACCTCGGCTCGCAGATAGCCGTTAAAAAGGTAACATTCAAGATATTCGGCATGACAAAGGACAACACGCTTGCCGAAATTTCCTCCGTTGAGTTCGTGAACGGAATGGAAAACAAGATACCCGAGCCGGACGCCGATATTCCCGAGGGTTTGACCGCGACCGCCGGGGACAAGAAGTTCGTGCTCAATTGGGAGCCCTGCGTGAACGTTACGGGCTATGAAGTCGAAATATCCCGCGGAGGAAGCACCGAGATAAAGAGAGTAACGGGCAGCTCGATAAGCGTTGCCGGGTTCGGCAGCAAGGAGCTCGTAAACAACACGACATACACCGCAAGAGCGCGTTCGGTGAACGGCGCTTGGAAAAGCGGCTGGAGCGAAGCGGTGGAAGTCACCCCGAAAGCCTCCAAAAAGCCGCCCAGACCCGACGGACTCACCGCCGTCGGCGATTACAGAAGCATCAAAGCGTCCTGGAAGAAGACCGAGGACGCGGATAAATACAATCTTTACTATAAAACAGTCGGAGACAGTGCTTACACCAAAATAGCCGACATCACAGCAACGAGCTTTACCATTCCCGACCTTGAGGACAAGACGGAGTATACCCTCTATGTAACCGCGCTCAACGAGCACGGCGAGAGCGGGGCTTCTCTGTCCGCGCTTGCGAAAACCACCGATCTCACTCCGCCCGAAATGCCGAAATTCAACCTTATCAACACGGGCAGTAAGGGTGAAAAGGGTGCGCATATCATTTCGGCTTCGCGTAATCACGGCAGCATGATCGACAGCTCCCTCGATGAGGAGGGGGGCTCCGCCTGGGGCACGGTCGACCACGACCCGGCTTCGTACTACTACCGCGGCACATGGGACGACGGCGGCTTCAACAGCATCGGAAACAACGGTCTGTTCTATGAGTTCGACGAGGCTTACGATATGCAGCGCATAGCGCTTTTTGAATCGATCTGCGGCTCTCCCGAATTCTTCTACACACGCATCAACTACTGGGACGAGAACGGCAATAAGACCGCGCTCGGCAGACTGAACGTCTCCAAAAAGACCGACAAAGAGGGGCGCAAGTATTTCCAGATCGATCTTCCGGCAAAAATAACTGCAAAGCGTATTCAGATAGCGCTCGCCAATTATTCGGCAAGCGGCAGGATAAACGTTGCCGAGGTATATTTCTATCGTTACGATACCACTGCGGACGATATTATGGCGCTGTACGCGGACGACCTGCACCTTGTTCTGAAAGAGGGCGTTACGCAGGCGGACATCGACGCTTTGAGAGTTCGCATAAACACCCCCGACCCCGCTTGCGGCGAACTCAACCCCGACAGGGATCTTCTCGAAAGGGAGCTTAAAAACGCGGAGAGCATCCTCAACTGCGAGAACCTGAACCCCCCTGTTTACATCCACAATTCCATAAGCACAAACGACGTTGGCAGAGGCTTTGGCGGTCTGAACGCTTGGCAGCCCATCGGCGTGACCGCGGCGGCGGGAGATACTATCACCGTTTATGTGGGTCACAACACCAAGAAAACGGGCGCTGCCACTAATCTCCAGCTTGTCGCTTCGCAGTATCACGCGGAATCGGGCGCGCTCGCGAAGGTAGTCGGCACTCTCAAAGTCGGTGTGAATGTCGTTAAGATACCGAAGATATGGTCGATAGACGAGGAATCGGGCGGAGCTTTGTACGTTCAGTACACGGGCAGCAGCGCGGGAGACCGTTACGCCGTGCGCGTGAGCGGCGGCGTTAAGGTGCCGATACTCGACCTGTACGGCGTTTCGGACGAAACGGAGAAACTTGAGAAAACGACCGTCTACATGACCGAGCTCGCGGACTATACCGCAAATCTCGCGGCTCTTCATGCGGAGCACCACGCGGCTTCCTCCAACGGAAGCGTCAACAAATACGAGTACGAAGCGAAAAACTGCATTCTCGGCGCTTCGGATATACTCCTGGACGATATGCTGCTGTCGCTCCCCGCGGATCGAATACTCGCGGGAGCGGGCTCGGGCAGCGCTTCCGAAAGAGCGGCGAAAGCCGTTACCTCGCTTAACGCTATGGAAGAGATGATGAACCTGTTCTATCAGCACAAGGGGCTCAACAAAAACGCCGCGGAAGCGAAAGATCGCTTCCCCAAGGGACATCTTAATATCCGCTATCAGAGAATGTTCGCAAACGCGTTTATGTACGCCGCGGGCAATCACATAGGTATAGAGTGGGGCTCTTGCTCCGGGCTGCTTTCGAGCAGCTCCGTGAAATTCGACGAGGACGGGCGCTACATAAGCGGCAGCTACTTCGGCTGGGGTATCGCGCATGAGATAGGTCACTGCATAAATCAGGGCAGCTATGCCGTTCCCGAGATAACCAACAACTATTTCGCGCAGCTCGCGCAGGCGAAGGACAAAAATTCCGGTATGCGCTTCACCTACAATAACATCTACGACAAGGTGACCTCGCGCACACAGGGCAGCTCTTCCAACCTCGCGACGCAGCTTGGTATGTACTGGCAGCTCCGCGCGGCTTACGACGAGGAGTACAACTACAAAACCTTCAACGACCGCGGCGAGCAGCTTGAAAGCCTGTTCTACGCGAGAGTGGATTCCTACGCGCGCACTCCCTCGAGAGCTCCCGCGCCGGGCGGTATCGCGCTGACATTGAGCGGCGGCGCGGATCAGTGCATTATGAGACTTGCGTGCGCCGCTGCCGAAAAGAACGTGCTCGAGTTCTTCGAGCGCTGGGGCAAGCTCCCCGACAGCGCCACCGTGCATTACGCAAGCCAGTTCCCCAAGGAAACGCGCGCTATTTACTACGCCGACGACGATTCGCGTATCTACCGCATGAACAACGGCGGAAGCAGCGGCTATCTCGGAACGAACGGCGATGTACGCGCGGTAGGAGAAGCTACCGCCGAGCCGGCGAACGGCAGCGCTTATCAGATAAACTTCACGCTTGAAAGCGTTAATATCCCCGCGGAAGAGTTCCTGGGCTTCGAGATAGTGCGCAGCACCATCTCGGAGGGGCGCGTTCACCGTGAAGCCGTGGGCTTCACGACCGGGAACAAGTTCACGGATTACGCCGCGGGTCTCAACAACCGCGTGGTGACATACGAGATAGTTGTCGTTGACAGGTATCTTTACCGCTCCGCGCCCAAAACGCTCGAGCCTATCAAGATAACAGACGACGGAAGTCTCGACAAGAGAAGCTGGACGGCAAGCGCTTCGGGCGTTTCGGCGGCAGCTCTTGAAACGGCACGGGGCGACGACAACGAGCCGTGCAACTCCCTGCCCGAAAGCCCCGCTATCCTCGCGATAGACGGCAATTCCGGCACCGTATACGCGGGCAATGCTTCCGCGGGCGCGGAGATACTGTTCGAGCTCAACAAGCAGGAGACGGTTTCCGGATTTAAGTATATCTCGAACAGCGACGTAAACTATACGCTTATGGTTCGCGATAACGGCAAGTGGCACAACGCGGCGGAAGGTACGCTTAACGGCAGCAAGACCGTATGGTTCGAGAACGCCGACAGAAAATACATAAGCACCTATAAGATCGACGCGGTGAAGCTCGTGATAACAAGCGCCGCGGAAATTTCCCTCGCGGAATTCGACCTGCTCGGCGTTACCGGCGACGACGTTGATTTCAGGCGCGCGGGCGACGGCACACCCGCTATCGGCATACTTTCCGAAGATTATAAGTTTGCGGAGGGCGAGGTTATCCCCGCAGGTTCGCTGATATTCACGGGCGTGTATAAGGGCAGCCCCGCGTACAACGTAGTGATGCTGTTCGACCAAGACGGAAAAGTAATAGGAAGCAATTCCGAGGACGGCAGCCTTAACGCTTCGCAGATAATTCTCGCGGACGACCCGGGCGACGGTCTTATAGGGAACGTTTCCGACGGCACATGGATATACTGGACAGATCCCTCTGCGCTTGAAGGAGCGAGCGGCGTTCGCGCCGAGCTCTACCGCGTAAACAACGCGCTTACCAACGAGGGCGAGAGACTTGTAAGCGATTCGTTCTTTATCGACATTCCGCAGGAAATACCGCAGATAACTCTGAAAAGCGGCTCTTAAAGTACGCGGAAATATCGGGAAAGGATCGGTAGATCAATATGTATAATGATAATTTTAAGCTCCGCGAAAAAGGCTTAAGAGCTATAGCGATCGTCATAGCGGTTTTGTGCTGCTTGATGACACTCGGAACGAGAGCCTTTGCTGACCCCGAAACGCAGACGTTGGAGCTCGACGCGTCGGGAAGCGAGGCTCGGCTTATTATGGATTTTCCGCAAGCTGCCGCGGAGAAGATAGCTTCGATGCAAATATCGCTTGTCGTACTGCCGAGCTCCGGCGCGGATATTGAGTTTATCCCCGACAGCGGACTTCCCGCAAAGATAGTTGAAAGCCGTTACCACAGCGATACCGGCGTGCTTACGGTCTACCTTGCGGGTACGAAGGCGCTCTTTTCGGGCGCTTCGCCGCTCACGGTAGGCAGGATAAGAATCGGCGGCACGAACGTTTCGGCGGCTGTTAAGGTCGAGGAAGGCTCGATAAAGTTCGTAAGGGGAAGCGAGCTCGTGACCCCGAGCGGCGATGTCTCATATCCCGAGCCGGTAACGATCTCGACGGGGGGCGCGGCTATGTCAATACCGCCGGACTTCGCTTCCGCAACGACCTCCTCAAACACGGCGAGCTCCGCAAGCGGGACAAGCTCTTCACAGTCCCCACAGTCTGAAACACAGGACGATCCCGGTTTTGAGCCCGTTGAGCCGGCAGATACCTCGTCGCTTGAGGAAGCGGTCGAGCGGGCGGAGAGCTTTAAGCGCGGCGATTACACCGAGGAAAGCTTCGCCACGCTGACCGACGCGCTGAACAAGGCAAGATCGACGCTGGAAAACAAAAGCTCCACGCAGGAAGAGGTTGACGAAGCGCTTCTGGTGCTCGAAAACGCCATAGGTATGCTCGCATCCACCCACACCGCCCCCTCGGGCACGGAAAGCTACGGTATCACCGATGACGAAAACGGCGCTTCCGTCTCCGCAAACAGCGGCAGTTCCAATAACAACGGCGGTTCCGGCAGCCCCGACAACTCGTTGGGTTCGTCTGCCGAGACTTTCGAAAACACCTCCGACAGCGGCGCTTCCGGCACAAGCAAGACCGGCAGCTCCGGTACGAACAAGTCCGCCGTCAGTCCGGTCATTCCGATAATTATTGTTGCGGCAGTGCTCGCCGCCGCGGCGTTTGTTGTGGCGTTCAAGCTCAACAAGAATAAGAATAAGAACAAAAACAAAAATAACAATAAGAGCAATAACAATAAGAAATAATATCGCGGATAAAACCGCATAATTTAAGGCGTTGAGCGCTACCGCTCACCGCCTTTTTTTCTTGGATCGTCATGCCTCCACGGTAAGCTGCCGAACGCTTCTTCCCTGCTCCCAGAGCCGCATATAAACCGTTTCGCATTTCTTGAAGCGCGCGAAGGTCTTAGCCGCCTCGCATTCGTTGCAGTATACCTTCCAACAGCCCGCGCATTTGCAGTTTTGCCCTTTGTTTTCGATGAAACCGATAACATCGTCAAGCGGATAGCCGAGGAAAACGCCTATCTCGTGCGGAAAATCTCCAAGCCCGCTTAAATGCGCTTTCAGCGTGGAAAGCGCTGTCCCCAGGCTCGTGCCGCCGTAGCCGTTGCTTTTGAGAAAGCGCTCGATCTTCGGGCATCGCAAAGTCTCGCGCAGCTTGCTTTTCCTGAAAACATAGATCAACGCGCGGTCGTTCGTTTCCCGCAGCGCTGTCATCGCCACGCCCTTGTCGGATAAGCGCCTGTTCCATTCGCGCAGAACGTCGTCCAGCTCCCTGCGGCAGGTGAAACCAAGTGTGAAAAGGCTTGCGGTCTTCAGAGAAGCGAGCGTCGGCGAGCAGTGCCGTATTAAGTTTTTTTCAAGGCTCTCAAACAGTTCCATTACGACCTCCGGAGTTTGTGAATTTTATGAGGTTAGTATGCACTAACTATTCCGCAAAAATACGCGCTTGCATAAATTTACGGGATATATTTGAAGTTAGTTTTAGCTAACTCGGATATATTATAGCACATTTTTTCGCGGTTGTCAATACTTTTTAAGGCAACACCGCACAATTATTGTAGAGCGGCTGCGCCAACAAATTTTTCGTCAGCGAGCGGTAATTGCGCGGTGTTGCCTTAATAAAAACTCCTTGACATCACTCAAACGCGGGAAAAACCGCCTCCGGCGCGGAAACACGGAGCCCCCGGAAAAGTCTAATTAAAACATCCGGGAACGAAAGCCGTCCCCGGATATTTATTGCTATATTGCATTATTCCACGTCAACCGATAAAGTACTCCACGCCGCTCTTGAAAATGAGCTGCTCCTTGTTGCCGTCGACATTTTTCGCGACGTTTTCGGTGAGGCGTTCGGTGTGTCCCATCTTGCCGAGCACGCGGCCGTCGGGGGAAATTATGCCCTCGACCGCGCACATGGAGCCGTTCGGGTTGAACATCGTGTCCATAGTGGGCTCGCCTTTGAGGTCGACATACTGCGTGAGTATCTGTCCGTTGTCGATGAGCCTTCGCATGACCTCGCCGTTCGCGACAAAACGCCCCTCGCCGTGGGAGATAGGTATCGCGTGAATGTCGCCGACCTTGCAGCTTGCAAGCCACGGAGACTTGTCCGTACATATCCTAGTATAGACCATCTGAGACTGGTGTCTGCCTATTTCGTTGTAGGTGAGCGTGGGGCTGTCACCGGTAAGCGGCACGATGTGCCCGAACGGCACAAGCCCGAGCTTTATAAGCGCCTGGAAGCCGTTGCAGATGCCTATCATCAGACCGTCTCTCTTGTGGAGCATATTCTCGACGCTCTCGGAGATCTTCGGGTTGCGGAAGAACGCGTTTATAAACTTCGCCGAGCCCTCCGGCTCGTCGCCGCCGCTGAACCCGCCCGGTATCGCGACTATCTGCGAGCCGTCGATGAGCTTCGCGAAAGCGTTCACGCTGTCCTCGATATCGGAAGCGGAGAGGTTCTTGATAACAAATATCTCGCTTTCCGCGCCGTAGTCCTCAAAAGCCCGCGCCATGTCGTATTCGCAGTTCGTGCCCGGGAATACGGGAATGAGCACCTTCGGCTTCGCGATTTTCGGCGACTTACGGTTTACAAGAAGCTCGCAGCCGCCTTTGTACTCCGCCTTTTCGGGAGCGGGAGAGAATGTCGTTTTCTGCTTGAAGATCGGCTCGAGAACGCCGTTCCACTTCTTTTCGAGCTTCGCCATGTCGAGCTTCGTGCCTCCGCAGATGAGCTCGTATTCGGGCAGCGTTTCACCGATAAGTTTAACGGAGCTTTCAGTGCAGTCGCCGTCGAGCTCCAGCACGAACGCGCCGTAAACGGGCGTGAAAAGCTCCTCGTCCGAAAGAGCTTCGAGCTTTGCGCCGATCTTGTTTCCGAGACCCATTTTGAACACGCCCTCGGCTGCGCCGCCGTTAGCGACGCTCCATACGGAGATAGCCTGCTTCTCCGCGATGAGCTTTTCCACCGTTTTGAACACGCGCTTTACGTCCTCGAAATCGGGGAGACCGTTTTTGTCGTAACGCGGCGCGATGTAGCCTATCTTGCTGTACGGGCACTTAAATTCCGCCGAGATGATGTTCTCCGCCTTTGCTACAGATACCGCAAATGAAACCAGCGTCGGCGGAACGTCGATAAGCTCGCCGTCCGCTTCTCCGAACGTGCCGCTCATGCTGTCCTTGCCGCCGATAGCTCCGCATCCCATTGCGAGCTGTGCCTTGTACGCGCCGAGCAGTGCCGCGAAGGGTTTTCCCCAGCGCTCCGCCTTGCCGAGTGTTCTCTCGAAGTACTCCTGGAACGTCAACCAGCATTTTTCGTGAGAGCCGCCCGCCGCAACTACCTTCGCAATGCTCTCAACAACAGCGCATACAGCGCCGTGATACGGAGACTGCGTTGAAACGGCGGGATTGAAGCCCCAGCCCATTACGGAAGCTGTGCTTGTCTTTCCTCCGAGCACGGGGAGCTTCGCCGCCATAGCCTGTACGGGGGTCTGCTGCGTGCGCCCCGAAAACGGCATGAGCACCGTGTTCGCGCCTATCGTGCTGTCAAAGCGCTGCACCAGCCCTCTTTGAGAGCATACGTTGAGGTCTGCGACAAGGCTCTCCCAGCCCTCGGGAGTGTTAGTCCTGCCGGTCGAATAGTTTACATGGACCTCGGGCACGGATACCACGGTGTGCTTTTCCGCGCCGTTGGAGTTGAGAAAGTCGCGCGAAATGTCAACAATCGTCCTGCCGTTCCAGTTCATCTTCAATCTCGGCTCCGCCCTGACTACCGCCACGGGCGTGCTCTCCAGGTTTTCCTTGGAAGCCAGCGCGCGGAATTTGTCAACGTCCTCTGCCGCAACTACGACCGCCATTCTCTCCTGGGATTCGGAAATGGCAAGCTCTGTGCCGTCAAGACCGTCGTACTTCTTGGGGACTTTATCGAGGTCTATCTCCAGGCCGTCCGCGAGCTCGCCGATAGCAACGGAAACACCGCCCGCGCCGAAATCGTTGCAGCGCTTGATAAGTCGCGTAGCCTCCGGGTCGCGGAACAGTCTTTGCAGCTTGCGCTCCTCGGGGGCGTTGCCCTTCTGCACCTCCGCGCCGCAGCTATCCAGCGACTGAACGCTGTGCGCCTTTGAAGAGCCCGTAGCGCCGCCGCAGCCGTCGCGCCCCGTTCTTCCGCCGAGAAGTATCACAACGTCTCCGGGCGCGGGACGCTCTCTGCGGACATTCTCCGCGGGAGCGGCTCCCACGACTGCTCCTATTTCCATACGCTTCGCCATATAGCCGGGGTGATATATCTCCGCTACATGACCGGTGGCGAGCCCTATCTGATTTCCGTATGAGGAATACCCCGCCGCCGCGGTGGTCGTTATCTTGCGCGGGGGCAGCTTGCCTTCGAGCGTCCGCTCAACGGGGAGCAGAGGATCGGAAGCGCCCGTAACGCGCATTGCCTGATAAACGTAAGAGCGCCCCGAAAGCGGGTCGCGGATAGCTCCTCCGAGGCAGGTTGCCGCTCCGCCGAACGGCTCTATCTCGGTCGGGTGGTTGTGCGTTTCGTTCTTGAACATCAGCAGCCATTCTTCGTCCTTGCCGTCAACATCCACGGTTATCTTCACGGAGCACGCGTTTATCTCCTCGCTCTCGTCGAGGTCGGGGAGCAGACCGTCCTTTTTGAGCTTCTTCGCCGCCAAAGTCGCAATATCCATAAGGCAGATCGGCTTTCCGCCGCGTCCAAGCTCCTCGCGGTCAGCGCGGTATTCGGCGTAGGCGGTCTCTATATACGGAGTTTTGATGTCCGCTCTGTCTATGATCGTGCCGAAAGTAGTATGGCGGCAGTGGTCGCTCCAATATGTGTCTATCATGCGAATCTCGGTGATCGTGGGATCGCGGTGCTCGCTCTTGAAATAGTCCTGACAGAACTTGATGTCGTCGTTGTCCATGGCGAGCCCGTATTTCGTTACGAACTCCGCGAGCTCCGCGTCCGACTTGTCCAGAAAACCGTCAAGCGTCTCCACCTCGGTAGGGATATTGTAGCTCACTTTGAGGGTTTCCTTCTTCTCGAAGCCGCACTCGCGCGCTTCCACGGCATTTATAAGATAATGCTTTATCCGTGACATCTCCTCGTCGGAGATATCGCCCTTTAATATGTATATCTTCGCGTACTTCACATCGGGGCGGTCTCCCTTGCAGAGCATCTGGATACACTGCGCCGCGGAATCGGCTCTCTGATCGAACTGTCCGGGCAGGAATTCCACCGCGAACATACGCTCGTCCGCTTCAAGCCCGGGAAGCTCCTCAAACACCTCGTCAACGGGCGGCTCACTGAACACCGTAGGCACGGCAGCCCTGAACTTATCCTCCGACAGACCCTCGACGTCATACCTGTTGACGATCCTAACGCCCTTGACGGAGCTTATCCCGAGAGCGGTATTGAGATCCGCCAATGCCGCCGCGCCGTCCACGGCGAACAACTTTTTCTTCTCCACATAAATACGATAAACCATTTTATCCTCCTATTAAAAAAATTTGCGAACCGCTCACTTCGCTTCGCTCCGTTCGCTAGCCGAGTGACCTTGCCTCCGCTTCGCTACGGCAAGGTCACTCGCTTTCGCAAATTTTACTTGTCGCCGTTGCACTGATTATTTTTTAGCGTTGCTATTATGCGCCGCCTGTTTGTGCTTTATGACAAAGCGTGCGTAAGCATTAAGGCGAGCCGATCCGCTCACCGCAAAACCCCACTTTATATTATACCACTTTCCGTGCCGAATGTCAAATCATCTTCCCGATACAATAACCGTCCCGATAATCCGTTATCCGAACGTCCGCGAGGGTGTGTCTCGGCAGCTCGATACCGTATATTCTCACGGGAATATAACTCTCCGTAAACCCGTGGGAATACTCCCGTGAGCGTGACTTTTCAATAAGTACGGTATGCTCTGTGCCGATCTGCGTTTCGTAGAACGCCAGCTCCAGCTCCTTTGCGGCGGCGGTGAGCATATCCGCGCGGTCGCTCCTGACGCTCGGGTGGACTTGCTCCATTTCCGCCGCCACGGTGCCTTTCCTCAACGAATAGGGGAAAACGTGTATCTTTGCGAAGCCTATCTCACGGGCAAAGTCCACGCTTTCTATAAACTCTTCGTCAGTCTCCGCCGGAAATCCGACTATCATATCCGTAGTTATGGAGCAGTTCGGGAAGGCTTCCCTTAACTTCTCCACAACGTGTCTGTACTGCTCCTTAGTGTAGCGCCGGTTCATACGTTTCAGCACCGCGTCGCTCCCCGATTGGAGCGAGAGATGAAAATGAGGACACAATCCCCTCACTTCTTTGAGCCGCGCTATCTCCTCATCCGTCATCATTTTGGGCTCAAGAGAGCTCAGCCGTATGCGTTCCACGCCCGAGCTTTCCACGGCGCGCGCCGCGTCCGCAAGCGACAGACCTATGTCCTGCCCGTAGCACCCGAGATTTATCCCCGTGAGGACTATCTCGTGATGTCCGTGCTCCACGCAAAGCTCAGCCTGCTCCGTGATGATCTTCGGAGAAAGCGAGCGCACTCTTCCCCTTGCAATGGGAATAACGCAATAAGAGCAGAAGCGGTCGCAGCCGTCCTCCGCCTTGATGAACGCGCGCGTTCTGTCCTCGTCCGGGAGAGCGCTTTTCACATCGTATTCTCTCGAGAGCGGCTCTATCTTAACGCGCTTTACCCGCGTTCGGAGAAACTCCCGTACCAGCTCGGGTATCCCGTACTTGTCCGCGTTCCCGACGACGATATCCGCCCCGAGCTTCAGGCTCGCTTCCTCGGGATAGCTCTGCGGAAAGCACCCGCAAAGCACAGCAACGCAGTTGGGGTTTTCGCGCCGTATCTTCGAGAGCGCGTGCCGAGCCTTCGCGACGGCAGTGCCCGTCACGGCGCAGGAATTTATCACATACACGTTCGCCTTGCCTTCGGTCTTTGTAAAACCGTCGTCCTCGAAGCTCTTTTCGATAGCCGCGCTCTCGCAGAAATTCAGCTTGCACCCGAGAGTTATTACTTTATAGGTCATTTTCGATTACTCCTTAATATGATAAACGTATCACCGCAAATAATATATTCTGTTTCCCGATCTTCCGGAGATCGCAGTTTTGTATAATCGTCGACAAATATACTTTTCGTATATTTTGAAAACCGCAGCATCATCTTTGTTGGATAATGTGTAGAAAACCGCCATGTGGATTTGTGCAATTTCACCAAACAGACAAACCTTTACTCTTATATTATACTTGAAATCTCCGAAATTTGCAATAACCTATTGACTATTTTCAAAAAAATTGCTAGTATGTTATTGAAGCTCCGATAAAACCTTCAGAGATCTCCGGAGCTTTGCCCCGCCTTCGGCGAGGCAAGCTCCAAAAAATTACAGAGATACGGAAGGAGCTTAAGCAAGCGAGGCGGGAAAAGCTCTCCCGCTTCCGAAAATACAAAGAAAGGCGGCATTATTATGACGGAATGTAAAATAAAGCTCGGCTCTATCGCGGAGGTGAAGGAGTTCACCGCTTTGGCGAACAGCCGCTCGTTCGAGATCGATCTGGTCTCGGGCAAATACACCGTGGACGCGAAGTCCATAATGGGCATTTTCAGCCTCGACCTCACAAAGGATCTCACGCTGATACTCCGCGGCGAGGATGCGGAGAACAAAGAGTTCATAGAGGACGCGAAGCAGTTTGTACTCTAAACCGTAAGACAGAAAGGAAGTTTTATTATGACAACCGCAAAAATTCGTATAAACACTATCGAGGACGTAAAGAAATTCGTGAGCGTAGTTGCCGGCGTTGATTTCGACGTGGACATCGTAAGCGGCAGATACGCTATCGATGCGAAGTCCATAATGGGTATTTTCAGTCTCGACCTCTCGAAGGAGCTCGAGCTGCGTATCCACAGCGAAAACTGCGGCGAGTTTCTTGACGACATTAAGGATTACGTTATCAACTGACGTTCTTCGCGGAATTCCTTGATGAACGGATAATACGCGTTCTTGAGGACGACCTTCTCGAGATAGAAAGAATAAACAAAAAAAGCTGAAACAAAACACCGTGTTTTGTGAAAACTCACGGTGAAACGCCCCTTGCGTTCGTCCCGAACGAGCGCAAGGGGCGTTTTTATGCCGTTTTACGAGAGCCCGCCGCGAAAGCTCCCCGAAAAAATATTGTTTCATTTTATGTGAAAAAATTGTGAAATCGAAACAAAAGTCCTTGACAAAACGCTAAGATTGTGTTACAATATGTTTCGTTGGAACAATTATTCAAGATCGTGAAACAAAAGGGTGATGTAATGAACTTATCACATAAGGAATTCGACGTGCTTGCGGCTCTGGCACAGGCGGACAAAACAATGACACAGCGCAAGCTGGAGGAAACCACGCGCTTTTCGCTCTCCACGATAAACCGCGTGTGCAAAACGCTTGCGGAGAACGGGCTCATAAAGGAAGGCAAGATAACGGACGAGGGCTTAGCGGCGCTCGAGCCGTACCGCGCGAAACGCGCCATCTTCATAGCGGCGGGCTTCGGCTCACGGCTTGTGCCGATAACGCTCAATACCCCGAAGCCGCTTGTCCGTGTGAACGGCAAGCGCCTTATAGATACGATGCTCGACGCGTGCCTTGAAGCAGGTATAAGCGAGATATACATCGTGCGCGGCTATCTGGCGGAGCAGTTCGACCAGCTCACTTATAAATACCCGATGATAAAATTCATCGAAAACCCCTCCTACAACGAGGCAAACAACATTTCCTCGGCAATGGCGGCGCGTTTTCTGATGCAGGACGCTTATGTTCTCGAAGCCGATCTTCTTGTTTCAAACCCGAAGATAATCCGCAAATACAACTACTGCTCCAACGTTCTCGGCGTTTGGAGGGAGCGCACGGACGACTGGTGTATGACGCAGAAGGACGGATATGTAGACGAGGAAAAGGTCGGCGGGCTCAACTGCCACCAGATGTACGGCGTTTACTATCTGAACTCCGCGGACGGCGCGCGTCTCGCCGAGGACATCAAAACGGCGTTTCAGTCGCCGGGCGGCAAGGAGATGTACTGGGAACAGGTGCCGAACGTGATGTTCCGCGGGAAGTACAGGATAGAGATAATCGAATGCAGGGAAGAAGACATTGTGGAAATTGACACGTTCCGCGAGCTGAAGGCGCTCGACAAAACCTACGACGTATGACAAAACCGCGGTATTCTCCGCCGGCGGCGGGGAATACCGCGTAAATAAAATTTCAAACGACATTTCAAAAGGAGATTTTACTATGAAGAAAAGAATTTTTGCAGGCATTATGGCAGCCGTTATGTGCTGCGGGATGCTTACGGGCTGCGGCAGCTCCAAGAAAAAAACGATCAACATCTATTCCTCCGCGGAAGATTACCGCAATGAGCACGCCCGCGAGATGCTCACCGAGCACTTCCCGGAGTATGACATAAACCTCGTGGACATCGATACGGGAACTCTCGCGGCGAAGTTCACCGCGGAGGGCAAGGATACCGATATCGACATCATAATGGAGCTCGAGACGACTTACCTCAGAAAGTCGAAGGATAACCTCGCGGTGCTCGATGATATTGATTTCAGCGTTTTCGAGGAGCGTTACGTCCCCGAGGACAAAACATACACGCCTTGGGTATTGATGAGCGGCGCTGTCATCATCAACAATAAGGTGCTCAAGGACAAGGGCGTGGCTGTTCCCACTTCGTATGACGACCTGCTCAAGCCCGAATACAAGGGGCTTATCTCGATGCCCAACCCCAAATCCTCCGGCACGGGCTACATTTTCCTTATGAATATGGTGAACGAGCGCGGCGAGGACGCGGCATTCGAGTATTTCGACAAGCTCGCGGAGAATATGTCCGGACAGGGCTTCACGACCTCCGGTTCGGGTCCCGTAAAGGCTCTTTTGCAGGAAGAGGCGGGGATCGGTCTCGGAATGACGTTCCAGGCGGCGACGGAGATCGAAAACGGCGCGGATTTCACGATAACGTTCTTTAAGGAGGGCGCTCCCTACACGACCTATTCAAGCGCCGTAGTCGCGGGCAAGGAAAAGGACGCGGACGTTATGAAGGTGTTCAAATACATTGTAAGCGACGTTTCTCCCGAGGACAAAAAGCTCTACGAGCCGGAGAAGGTATTCAAAAATCAGGAGACCACTATGAAGAACTTCCCCGAAAACGTTCCCTACGGAAATATGGAGGGGATCGATAATGTTGAATTGAAGGAAAGATTGCTTGACAAATGGAATCACTGATAGTTAAAGAACTCAACAAAAAATTCGACGGCGCGGACGCGCTGTGCGACATAAACTTCGAGGCTTCTGGCGGGGAATTCCTGTCGATACTCGGACCCTCGGGCTGCGGCAAGACAACGCTTCTGCGTATCCTTATAGGGCTTATCCGCGCCGATTCCGGCAGCATAACGCTCGACGGGAGAGACATAACCAACGCCTCTCCCGACAAGCGCGAAATGGGTATAGTCTTCCAGAACTACGCGCTGTTCGAGAATATGACGGTGCGGCGCAATGTGGAATACGCCATGCGTTTCCGCCCGGAGCTCAAGGAGCACGCGCGAGAGACCGCCGATCGTCTGATAGAGCAAATGGGACTTTCGGAGCACGCGCGTAAATATCCCTCCGAGCTCTCCGGCGGACAGATGCAGAGAGTAGCAATAGCGAGAACGCTCGCTCTCTCGCCGAAGATAATACTCTTCGACGAACCGATGAGCGCCCTCGACGCGGCAACGCGGCTTTCTCTGCGCGAGGAGCTCAAGCGCATACAGTCGGAAACGCACACCACGATGATCTACATCACCCACGACCAAGAGGAAGCGTTTGCGATGAGCGACCGCATTATGGTAATGGGCGAAGCGCACATTCATCAGATAGGAACTCCGCGCGATATACTCGACGACCCCGCCGATGATTATGTAAAGAGCTTCGTTATCGACAACCTCAACAAAAAGATAGCTTCGCTTATAAAATACGCGGGAGGGGCGCAATGATAAAGAAACGTTCTTTGGGAACAAGCGCCTCAAAGCTGCTTGTCGGCGCGTTTTTCCTCACGGCCGTGATATTCCCGCTGTTAAGCCTGCTTATAAAGCTGAAGGACGCGAATTTCCAAAAGATATTCTCAAACCCCTTGGTAGGTAGCGGAATAATCCATTCGGTGCTCGTATCGCTCACGGCGACCGTCATATCGGTGACGCTGGCGTTCATACTCGCGTACTGCATGGCAAGGACGCGGGCGTTTCTCCGCCCGCTGTTCCGCGTTCTGCTGATAATCCCGATGCTCGTGCCTTCCATTTCACACGGAATGGGGCTTGTTATCCTGTTCGGGGCGAACGGCAAGATAACGCGTTTCCTCGGGCTTTCGCAGGGTATTTACGGTTTTTGGGGTATTGTAATGGGGAGCGTGATGTACTCGTTTCCCGTGGCATATCTGATGATATACGACATTCTTCAATACGAAAACGCCGCGCCCTATGAAGCCGCCGCTGTGCTCGGAGTTCCGAAAAGCCGCCGCATATCCGCGATAACTCTGCCGTATCTCAGAAAGCCGCTGCTGAACGTTGTTTTCGCGACGTTCACGATGGTGGTAACGGATTACGGAGTGCCGCTGATGATAGGCGGAACTTATAAAACTCTCCCAGTTATAATGTACGAGGAGGTAATAGGAAGGCTTGATTTCAACCAAGGCGCGGTGTTCGGAACTATGCTGCTCGTGCCCGCGGTGCTGGCGTTTTTCGCGGATATGTTCTGCAAAAACCGCGCGAATTCCGTCGTCACCAAGCCTTTCGTTATTCAAAGAAGCCTGCCGCGCGATATTGCGGCGACCGCTTTTCTCGTGACAGTATCCGCGATGGTCGTGTACCCGATAATATCGTTCGCGCAGCTCACGTTCGCGAAAAAATACCCGATAGATATGACGTTCACGATGCACAACATAGAATCCACGATAAACAAGGGCGCGCTGGATTTTCTCGGGAACTCGGTGACTATCGCGCTCGCGGTATCGGTGCTCGGCACGGCGATAGCGTTCGTCAGCGCGTATCTCACGTCGCGGCTTCCCTCGAAGAGCTCGCGGGTGCTGCATCTGCTTTCGATAACGTCTCTCGCTATCCCGGGCATGGTTTTGGGACTTTCTTACGTCCTGGCGTTCAAGGGGTCGTTTATTTACGGGACGTTCGCGATACTGATACTCGTAAACAGCATACACTTCTTCTCTTCGCCCTATCTGATGTTCTACAACAGTATGGGGAAGCTGAGCCAGGATCTTGAAGCGGTCGGCGCGACGCTCGGCATAGGCAGGTTCAGAATGATACGCGACGTATTTATTCCGACGCTGCGTTCAACGATAATGGAATCATTCTCTTACTTCTTTGTCAACTCGATGATGACGATATCCGCCGTAGCGTTCCTCGCGACGGCTAAAACGAAGCCCGTAGCGCTGATGATAAACCAATTCGAGGCGCAGGTGCTGCTGGAAGCGGCGGCGTTCGTGTCGCTGACTATCCTCGCGGTAAATCTGCTTCTCAAGGGCATTATCGCGCTGATAAAAAGACTTACGAAGCGTTAAACCCGATGATATTATAATTGATAATGCAGAATTATTGTGTCGGCTTCGCCGACACATTTTTATTGTACCAAAGCCGAAATGTTTCGGCTTTAGCACGATCGAAATTGCGCGACATGGGGAAACGCTCCAATTTCTCTTGACAGCGCCGGCGTGAACATTTGAGGGCGCGGAATGTTCGCGGACGATACCGCTAAAGTATATTTTGGTATAATAATTACAAAATAGTTACAAAAAAGCAATATATATTGACAAGCCCCGCGCGATATGCTACAATATATATGTTAAGCTTCCCGCGCGTTCACCCCGTCGGCGTGATGGGACGCGCGGGAACGGAAATGTTTAATTGCCACATCAATAACACAAAAGGGGTACACACAATGAAACACATCACAAAAAAAATCGCGGCAATATTGCTTTCGGGAATGGTCTTGCTATGCGCGGGATGCAGAGATGCTTCCGAAAAAGGACCTGCGGTAAGCGTTGATAGTATTATCAAGAACCCGGAGAATTCCGTTCAAAGTGAGATGAGCTCCGCACAAAACGCGGAGAGCTCCGAAAACGAAACAAGCTCCGAGCCCGTTGAGAGCGCGGAAAGCACGCAGAGCTCCGGCGCACAGAACGAACCGCACTTCTCGTTCTCTCACGACCCTTCTCTGCAAAACCCTTCCGGCGCGGGGGTGAGGATATGCACGCTTTCCGAGGCTCTGGCGAACTTCAACGAAATCTCGCATAAGACCGCGGAGGGCAGCCCCGAGGAGATAATCAAGACCCTTCTCGAACGGAATATCCTTTGTTTCGCGGCAATGCAGCAAAAATGCTGGACATACGGCGAGGCAACGGGTTGGGACCCGCTTGTCGTGCCGCTGTACTCGAACTACATAAAAAGCGTCGATCAGATGACAGATCTGTTTTACGGCACATACACCGAAAATCAGGCGTGGCGGCTGTTCCACCCGCAGGACATTGATCGATACGGGAATTTGTGCTACGCGGACGTCTTTCAGGTCGATGAAGACGGCGTGCTGTGCTTCGATCTCGATCATCTCAGGACGCGCAACGGCTCGTCTTTTGAGACGGAGACCTACGCCGCCGTTATAGAGGCGAGCGACGACGAGATAACGTTCGGGCGGTATTATGAGAGCGATCCCGCGCCCGGCTCAACGCAGCCGAACAATATGCTGTTCCGCGCCGTTAAGGAGTACGGCGAATGGCGGCTCAACACCTACATCACGGACGCGCCTTCTTTCACGCCGCTCTACTCCTCGCTCGTTCCCACCGGGCGCGTCGGCGCTCCCGAGCTTATGGAGCTCGCCAAAGAGCAGGTCGGCAACATCGGCGGCGAGAAATATTGGGGCTGGTACGGCTTCCCGTATCACATAGAGTGGTGCGGAGCGTTCGTTTCGTGGTGCTACGCGCAGGCGGGCAAGGACGGACCGTATTTCACGGCGTGCAACTCCGAGGGCGCGGCTTGGTTCAAATCGCACGACCAATGGGGCGAGCGCGGCTACCCGGACATCGCGCCCGGCGACAGCATCTTCTTCGATTGGGATCAAGAGGGCAGCGCGGATCATGTAGGTCTGGTGCTCGGCACGGACGGCGCGTATGTCTACACGATAGAGGGCAACCGCGACGATATTTGCATAGCAAAGGCATACGATCTCTATTCGCCGTACATTCTCGGTTACGGTCTGATGGAGTGGGATTAAAGGGCGCAATGTTTCCCCCCTTGTTGATGTAACAAGGGGGGGACTTTCTTTCAAATTATATCAAAGTATACTCTTCGGCACCCCGTTTTCATCGAACTGTGTGGAAATTCGCCTGTTGGCGTAGGCGTTCACGACATTCCCGGCGAGCACCTTTGAATACTCGCCGTGATCGAGAATGATACCAAACGCTATCTGCGGGTCGTTCGCGGGATAGAAGCCGATAAACGCGGAGTTGTATTCATCATCGGAGGTTTGCGGCGTGCCGCTCTTGGAAGCCACCATTCCCTTGAAGCCAAGGTAATCGAAGGTGTTTACAAAACCCGTTCCCACAATGTCGAAGCTTACCTGGGTGTCCGCCATCTGCTGCATACCCTGCCTTATCGTATCCATGTATTTATCCATATCCGGGAGCTGCGAGAAATCCTCCGCCGCTGTCGGCTCAACGTCGTAGAGTTTTTGGGTAAGATCGTAGTTGTAGACCGCCTTCACTATGTGCGGCTCGTAGCGCACGCCCTTGTTCGCTATCGTCATCGCCTGAACGGCAAGGTGCATCGGGGTAAGCGCCGTTTCAAGCTGACCGATACCAGCCTGGATTATGTTGCCCTCGTACCAGTCATAACCCATTTTATCAAAATATTCAAGCGAGCTCATGTGCCCCGTTGCCATATCTATCTCAAGTCCCAGATCCTCGCCGACGCCGAACTTAGCCGCCCAATCCGACAGCTTGTCGATGCCGAGCCGCCGAGCCGTGTCATAGAAAAATATGTTGCAGGAAACCCTCAGCGCCTCCGTAACGGGGATAGCGCCGTGATAGTTCAGGCACGAGAACCTCCCGCCGTAATACGGGTAAAGCTGCGCGCAGGTGATACTGCTGTCGGGCGCTATAACTCCCTCCGCCATTCCCGCTGTCGCCGTAATGGTCTTGAAGGTGGAGCCCGGGCGGTATTCCCCGAACAGGGCGCGGTTCAAAAGCGGCATATCCTCACGGTTTAAGACGGCGTTGTAGTCCTTCACCATATCGTTGATATCGTATCCGGGATAGCTTGCCGCCGCGAGCACTCCGCCGTTTTTCGCGTCGAGAACGACGATAGCGCCGGACTTGCAGCCGTGCCCCAGACCGGTATAGTTGTTTTCACCCTTGCCGTCATAAAGGTACTCTGAATTAAGATACCTTATGTGATACTCCAGCGCGTCCTGCACGAGTCTTTGCAGCTCGCTGTCTATGGTGGTCATTACGGAATTTCCCGCGACGGGCGCTTTGGTAATCTCTTCTTTAACGCCCGCTTCCTCGCTGCTGCGGGTAATGGTGCGTTCGCCGCGCGTTCCGTGAAGCTCTGCCTCGAGCGCCTTTTCAATGCCCTCGCGCCCGATTATGTCGTTCGCCTTATAGCCCTCGTCTTTGAGCCTTTCATACTGCTCCGCGCTTATCGCTCCGACTACGCCGCGAAGATGCGGAGCTAGTGTGCCGTCTAAGTATTGGCGCTCCCAATTCTCGCTTATATCCATGCCCTCGAGCATCGTATCCAGCTCCTTGAGCTCCTGCGTTGCATTCGCGCTGATATCTGAAGCCATAACGAACTTATCGTTGATCTCCGAAAAATCGTTTACAGTCATTTCATACCGCACTCCGGCGATGCAGCGGCGCATTTCCTCGCTGTACTTTTCGCTTATGCCGTAGTTTTTGCACAGCCAGTACATACAATCCTCGGCGGAGGAATACCCCGCCACGTTAATCGTTTTTTTGAGCTTTTCCACATCGTTGTCCCTGCCCCCGAAGAAGGTGTAGGGCGCGGTTTTTGATATCGGCAGAGAATCGTTCCAGGTATCGCCGTTCTTTTGCAGAACGGTCAGGATACGGTAGATTATCTCGTTTTCCGTACCCTTCTCCAGGGAAGAGTACTGTAAATTCAGATTATGGGCTATTTTGTTGGAGTTGAGCACCTTGCCGTTCGCGTCGACTATCTGACCTCGCGCAGCCTCTATCTCCTGAGTCGTCACCTTGACGCTCTTTGTCATCTGGAGGTACTTCGCGCCGTCCACCAACTGAGTTTGCAGCAGCTTCAACCCGCAGAAAAACGCCGCGACTATCACCAGCGCCGCCATGGTTATCGATCTTATCAAGCTTGAAAATTTACTCATTGATCCCACCCGAATCGTTATTCCTGTCAAACCGCGAAAACTTTATCGGTCCGCGCGCCAGAAGAGCAGCGCGCCGCCGAAACGAAGCTCCGTAAAGAAAGGCGTTCAGCCCTCTTCCTCCTCCGGGCTCTGCGCGGGCTCGGCGAGCTTCTGCTGCTCCTTCGGGGAGAACTTCTTCTTGATAAAGGCGACGGCAAAGTAAATGGGTATCGCCCAGAAAACAGCGCCGCCGTATGCCGGAAGTATCTCCTTTCGCAGGGAGATAACGCTCTGCGATCCCTCCCATACCCAATGCCTGAACACCAGATCGAGCCACGCCATAAGCACCGATACCGCCGCGTTCAGGATAAAATGCGTGAAAAACGTCTTTTTGATAAGAAAACGCGAAAGCAGCGAAATGCAGGGGCAGGCGCAAAGCAGCAAAAGCGCCGAGAATCCCACAACCGTCGTGCCGTTCGCGATGTCGAGCATCAGTCCGCAAAACACTCCGTATACCCCCGCCGCAAGGTCTCCCTCGCATATCGCCACGGCTGTAGCCAGCGGAATGAGAAGCAGCGGACAATACCGCGGTATTATCGGGTTAGTCTCGAAAACATAAAACAGCAAAAGCACCGCCGCGTAAGTAAACCAGCGCAGAAACCCGCGCAAAGCCGCTTTGCGCGAACGCCGTTTTCCCATGCTGCCCGCCCTTACCATTTTCATAAATATCAGTCCTCTATCTCAAAAGGAATACCCTTGCCGTTGAAATCCGTGATAACAAATACCGAAGAAACGCTCTTAACGTCCTCTATCGGCTTAACAAGCGCGTGCTTGGTAAGCCCGTTCGGGTCGTCGTAAACCTCCGTTACCGTGCCGACCGCAAGGTCAGCGGGGAACAGTCCGCTCTTTCCCGATGTAAACACTATGTCGCCCACCTTGATATCCGCGTCCTTAAGAATGTCGCTCATAAGGCACAGCTCCTTGGAGGCGGAAGAAACGTCGTTTTCGATAACGCCCGTGGTCTTTGTGCGCATGGTGTAAACGCCTATGTTTACTTTGGGACTCATTATCGTCGTCACCTTCGCGTAATTTTCCGCAACAGAGGTAACTCTCCCGACAAGCCCCACCGAGGTTATCACCGGGTCGTTGAGCGACAGCCCGTCGCGCACGCCCTTGTCTATGGTAAATCCGCGGTAAATGTCGTTGGAGTTATGAGAAACGACAACGCAGGGCTCGGAAAAGCGAAAATCTTGGTTTTTCTGCTTAATGTCCAACATCTCGCGCAGAAGTATATTCTCCTTTTCCAGTTCGTCGTAGTCCATAGTGTACTTGTACATTTCCGTAAGCTTCGCGGTGAGCTCATCGTTCTCCGCCTTGTATGTGTCGGCGTTTATCAGCTTGTCGAAAAAACCGCCCACGCCGTCCGCAATAGCGTTCGCCGCCCTCACGAAAGGGGAAGCGAGAGCGCTTAGTATCTGCTGCGGAGAGGATTCCCTTCCCGCGGCGACGGCGACGTAAGTCATAAGCCCCACCAGCAGCGCGGCTATTCCGAGAAGTATTCTGAATTTGACGCTGTGGAAAAAATCTTTCATAACAAAACCTTTTTACGGCGCAGCATACTGTAATGATCCGCCAAAAGCTCGGTGTTTCCCCCGCCCGAAGCGGGGAAAACACCGGAAATAAGTTTACAATTTAATAAATTATCTCGTCCTCGCTGAGCACGTCCTCAAGCTTGTCGATGTTCTCGAGAACCTTGCCGGTGCCGTCCGCAACGCAGTCGAGCGGTCTCTCGGCGATCTTCACGGGCATACCGGTCTCCTCGTGAATGAGCTTATCCAGACCGCGCAGCAAAGCGCCGCCGCCCGCGAGCATTATCCCGCTCTCGATTATATCCGAAGCGAGCTCCGGCGGGCATTTTTCAAGAGTGGTCTTGATAGCGTCTATTACATGCGACAGCGGCTCGGAGAGCGCCTCGCGTATTTCCTCGGAGGTTATCGTGATGTTTTCGGGAAGTCCGTTAAGAAGATTTCTGCCCTTGATGTCCATAACGGGCTCGTTCTCGTCCGTCTTGAACGCCGAGCCTATGCCGGTCTTGATATTCTCGGCGGTGCGTTCGCCGATAAGGAGGTTGTACTTTTTCTTGATATAGTTGATGATGGAGGTATCAAACTCGTCGCCCGCAACTCTCACGGAACGCGCCGTAACAATGCCGCCCAGCGAGATTATCGCCACCTCGGAGGTGCCGCCGCCGATATCCACTATCATGCTGCCCATAGGCTCCGCCACGGGCAGACCCGCGCCGATAGCCGCCGCCATGGGCTCCTCGATAATGGAAACGCGCTTTGCACCCGCCTGCTGAGCCGCCTCTTTAACGGCTCTGCGCTCTACCTCGGTAACGCCCGAGGGTATGCAGATTATGACGCGCGCCTTGTTTTTGCCTTTAAGCGCCTTTTTGATGAACTGACCGAGCATTATACTCGTCATGTCGAAATCCGCGATAACGCCGTCTTTAAGGGGTCTCACCGCCACGATAGAGCCCGGGGTACGTCCGATAACGTCCTTTGCCTCCTGCCCCACATAGCGCACCTGACCCGCCTTTTTATCCACCGCTACGACGGAAGGCTCGCGGATGATTATTCCCTTGCCTCTCATATACACCAGCGTATTTGCCGTTCCGAGATCGATACCTATGTCCTTGCTGCTTCCAAACATTGTCTTACTCCTCCGAAAAAACGATTAGATATATAAAGTCAATACTTATAAACACTCTATACCAAATTACATTATAACACTATTTTTACCAACTTTCAATGTAATATTTATAATAAATTTTGTCGTTTTTTATGATATTTTTCGGGCATTTTAACGGAAGTGATAAGTACATAAAAACGCGGGACTTTTCCGTCCCGCGCAAGAAGCGTTATTTCATGCATACACCGTGCATATTTCGGAATTCTTTTTAATGCCGTTTTCGCCGTTTATGATGTTCTCGCCCCACCTTTCCGAAAGCCGGCTGCCGTCCCACTCCTCGGAAATATCCATGACCGAGAACGGGAGCATTTCGCCGTTCAGCGTTTCGGGAGTGTTCCCCTTCCAGCTCCAGGCGATGTAGCCTATGCCGTTCTTCACGCAGAATTCCGCCACGGCGAGATCGTCTATGTTGTCCTTCCGCGCCGAGCGCGTATCCGAAAACTCTCCAACAACGAAGCACACGCCCGTTGCGGCGCAGCCCTCGAGATTGCTTCGCGCTTCCTCGGCAGTTCCCGCCGCGTTCTCATAGAGATGCACCGAGAACATCGTGTTCCCTTCCGGGTCTGCCGCCAGAATATCTGCGGCGTAGCCCTTGGGGTCTCTGCCCGGGTCTCCGAAAAGCGAGGAGCAGAGCTGCCCGCTGCCGTCCGCGTCCACCATAAGCGTGTTCACGATACCCGCGGCTCGCAGCCTCGGAATAACGGTCTTATATCCCTCCGCCCAATCGGCGGGTCGTGTCCAGCTCGCGTTGTGCCACTCGTTTGCGATGTTCACTATCACCGTGTCCGCGTGCTCGTTCAGGATATCCTTCAGCTCTATCCAATAATCCGCGCAGAGCTGAAGCTCGGATACGTCGTCCGTCGCTGTTTTGCCGTTGTTGGAAGCGCCCGCTGTCGCGTCGTGAACCTCAAGAACAGCCACGAGCTTGTTTTCCTCGCACCTTTCGATGATATTTCGCACCTCGTCGGACGGTATTTTATCCCACAAGCTCCCGTTCGAGAGGACAACGCGCACGCAGTTCGCGCCTGTCGCTGCTATCGCTTTAAGAGAGACATCGATCTCGTTTCTGTACCAAGCGTGAGCGTGATTTATGCCGCGCATGATGAATTCGTTCCCGTTTGCGTCGAGCAGTTTCGAGCCCTCGACTTTGAAGCCCGCGTCCGCGTTTTTCACGGGTTCGCGGGAGGTTTCGTCCTCTTCGGCAGCAGAGCTGTTCTCGCTCGCGGGAACGTCCTCATCGGAGCCCGCGGGACTATTCACCGCAGTGCTTGAAACAGACGTTACAACGGACGGAACGCTCTGTTCGGAGCTCGTTCCGCCGTTGTCACAGCCCGCCAGAAGCAGACACGCTGACATAAGCGCCGCCAAAACGGCTCGTTTTGTTTTTTTCATCGCTGTTCTCGCTCTCCTTTGACGCAAATCTCCCCGTTTTCGGCGGGGAGATCGTTCGGTTCACTGCAAGATATTATTACTTCAGGCTTTCAACGCACGCCTTGGTATCGCGCGCGATAAGAAGCTCCTCGTTGGTGGGAACTACCCAGACCTCCACCTTGCTGTCGGGCGCGGAGATCTTCGCGAGCTTTCCGTGGAGACCGTTGTTAGCGTTGTCGTCAAGCTTGATGCCGAGGTATTCCATATCGCGGCAAACGTCCGCGCGGAGATCGTCGGAGTTCTCTCCGATGCCGCCCGTGAACAGAACAGCGTCGAGACCGTTCATAACAGCCGCGTAGGAGCCTATGTACTTCTTGATCTCATAGCGAAGCATCTCACCCGCAAGCTCAGCGCGGTGATTGCCTTCTTTCGCCGCCGCGGAGATGTCGCGGTTGTCGCTCGAAACGCCAGATACTCCGAGGAAGCCGGACTTCTTGTTCATGTAATCGCTCATCTCGTTCGCGTTCAGACCGAGCTTTTTAGCGAGATAGGTAACCGCCGAAGCGTCTACAGAACCGCAGCGCGTTCCCATAATAACGCCGTCGAGCGGAGTGAAGCCCATGGTGGTATCGATGGACTTGCCGCCCTCTACCGCCGTTATCGAAGAACCGTTGCCGAGGTGGCAGGAAACGATCTTGAGATCCTTGATGTCCTTGCCCATAGCGTCCGCGAGAGCCTGCGAAACGAAACGGTGAGACGTTCCGTGGAAGCCGTATTTTCTTACATGGTACTTCTCGTAGCACTCATAAGGAAGCGCGTACATAAACGCCTTTTCGGGCATCGTCTGGTGGAAAGCGGTATCAAACACCGCTACCTGAGGAGTTCCCTTGGGGAGCACCTTTTCGCACGCTCTGAGAGCCAGCGCATGTGGCGGATTGTGCACGGGCGCGAGCTCGGACAGGTCTTCGATTGTCTTAATGACCTCGTCCGTGACGATAGTGGTCTGGGTGTAGATCTCGCCGCCGTGTACCACTCTGTGACCTACCGCGGAGATCTCGTCCATGGACTTCACAACAGCCGCTTCTCCGGTAGTCAGCACCTCTACGAGCTTCGCGAACGCCTCGGTATGGGTAGGGAAATCGCAGTCGATATCAACGACCCTGTTATCGAACGTGGTGTGCTTGATGTGGCCGCCGATGCCTATTCTGTCGCAGTTTCCCTTTGCGATAACGCTCTCGTCCGTCATATCGAGGAGCTGATATTTCAGCGAAGAGCTGCCCGCATTGATTACCAAAATTTTCATAATTGTGTTTCCTCCTAAATAAAATAATACATATATATTGTAAACCTTTTCACAAAAAAAATCAAGGGGGTTTTGGAAATTTTTTGATTTTATGTCGGGTGAACTTAAAGCCCAAATCCGCACATCAAGCGTGGCATAGCAAAAATTCGCA
>CAYVSV010000005.1:2948-4049 GCA_964454205.1 uncultured Ruminococcus sp. | reverse complement strand
GCAGCTTGGCTAGCGCGGGCTTCGCCCGCGCGGTGCGAATTTTTGCTTTTAGATAAAACCGCTCGCAGAAACATAACAAAGAACGACCAGTAGCAGCATAACGAAAATTTGACCTGCAGGTGTGCAAAGGACAGCTCACCTATATCTCAAAAAATATTCCGTATTTTCCCAAAAACGCTTGAAAATCACCGCGGAATGTAGTACAATATACTTAATAACACTTTTAAACGGAGGAGAACTTATGAAAACTGCCGCTGTGATAGCAGAATACGACCCTTTCCATTACGGTCACAAATATCTTATCGACCAAGCCCGCGCCGCGGGAGCTACGCACGTTTTTGCCGTGATGAGCGGAAGCTTCACTCAGCGCGGCGGGGTCGCGATATACGATAAGTTCACGCGCGCCGAGACCGCTCTGAAAAACGGCGTCGACCTCGTGATAGAGCTTCCGGCGCGGTACTCGCTGACCTCGGCGGCGGGGTTCGCGAGAGGGGCTGTCGGGATCGTAAACGCCTTCGGCTGCGCGGATATGCTCGTTTTCGGGAGCGAGAGCGGAGACGTTGCCGCGCTGAAGGAGGCAGCCGCCGCTATCGAGTACACTGTCCACAGCGAGGAGTTTGACACGCTCATTCAGCGCGGGAGCAGCTACCCCTCCGCCCTTCGCAAAGCGATGCTCAGCTTCTATACCGACGACGTAGCAGAGCTTGTCGATTCTCCGAACAACACTCTCGCGATAGAGTACCTCAGCGCCCTCGATAACGCCGGAAGCCGCATAGAGCCATTCACCGTGAAGCGGCGCGGCGCGGCGCACGACAGCGGCGACAGCGCCGAATATTTAAGCGGCTCGGAGATACGCAGGCGGCTTGCCGCCGGGGAGGACTGCTCCGCCTTCGCGCCCGCCGTGAACGCTCCCACAGCCGACATCGCGCGGCTCGAACGCGCGATCCTCGCCGCTCTGCGCGGGCTTCGCCGAGATGAGCTCGACCGCGTTGCCGACTGCGCCGGCGGTCTCGGCGATAGGCTCTGCAAAGCCATCCGCGGCGGAACCTCGCTTTCGGGGATATACTTTATGGCGAAAACCAAGCGCTACACGCTCGCGCG
>CAYVSV010000005.1:0-2848 GCA_964454205.1 uncultured Ruminococcus sp. | reverse complement strand
GCCTATAATAAGGAGCGAAAATGAGTAAATTTGACGAATTGCGAACGGCTCACCCGCTGTTCGTATACCATGGATTCGACCTCAACGAAAGCTCTCTGCGCTTTCATTTTTCGATAGACGAATACGATTTTTACCCCGAATGGACGTTCGGTGTGATACAGCTTGACGAAACGACGGAGGCTATCGCGTTTGCACTTGGCATGGCGGAGCTCGTGAGCTACTGGAAATGCGCCTGCTGCCCGACCGTCGAGGTGCGCTGCGGCGGTCTTTCGGAATGGCAGATAAATTGGTGGAAAAAGCTCTATTGGAACGGGCTGGGGGAGTTTTTTTACAGAAACGGCATAGACACGACGTTTGAGGACTTTATGACGATAAAAGCCACCGCGCCCTCTCCGCTACGCACAAAGCCCCGTGAGCTTTCGGGAACGCTCGTTCCCGTGGGCGGCGGCAAGGACAGCGTGGTAACGCTCGAACTCCTGAAAAAAGCGGGCGAGCCCATTATCCCCTACATCATCAACGCCCGCGGAGCAACCCTCGGCTGCGTTGAGACTGCCGGGATACCGAGGGAGCTCGCCGTAACGCCGCGCCGCACCATTGACAAAACGCTCCTCGAACGCAACGCCGCCGGGTGGCTCAACGGGCACACGCCTTTTTCCGCGGTGGTGGCGTTTTCGAGTCTGCTGTTCGGATACGCCAAAGGAGTGCGTTACATCGCGCTCTCCAACGAGAGCTCCGCGAACGAGAGCTATGTCGCGGGCGCTAACGTCAATCATCAATACAGCAAATCGACGGAGTTCGAGCGCGATTTTCGTGAATACTGCACAACATCATTCGGCGATTTCGGCGAGATCCCCGAATATTTCAGTCTGCTCCGCCCGCTTTCCGAATGGCAGATAGCGCGGGAATTCGTGAAATACCCGCAATACTTTGGCGTTTTTCAGAGCTGCAACCTCGGCTCCAAAAACAACACCTGGTGCTGTAACTGCGCAAAGTGCCTGTATGTGTATATCCTTCTGGCGGCTTTTCTGGAGGACGACGCGCTTTACGGCATTTTCGGGTGCGATATGCTCCAAAAAACGGAGCTTTCGGAGATGTTGGACGGACTTATGCTGGAAGGCGAGGATAAGCCCTTTGAGTGTGTAGGGACGAAAAACGAGGTGCGTTTGGCACTGTCCATGGCTCTTGAAAAGCGCAAGGACAATCCGCCCGCTCTGCTTCGGCGTTTCGCGGAGACGTTTCCGGGATATGCGCCTGAAGAGCTCTCGCACTATTTCGACAAGGACAACTTTGTCCCCGAGCGATTTCTTACTATTCTTGAAAGGGAAACAAATGAACATCAATGAACTAAAGCCGATCTTTGAAAACAAAAGCGCGGTCATCCTCGGTTTCGGGCGCGAGGGCAAGGTGTGGCTAGATATCCTGCTGCGGCTCGGGTGCTGTTCGCGGATAGCCGTTGCGGATATGAACCCGCTCGAGCTTGAAGTGCCGCATATTGAACCGATAAGCGGCGAGCACTATCTGGAAGAATGTGAGGAATTCGACATTATCCTCCAATCGCCCGGCGTGGCGATAAAAAACAGGCTCAGTCCCTCCGCGAAAGCGAAGATATTCACGCAGACGGAGGCTCTTTTGCGGCTGAAGCCCTGCAAAATCATCGGCGTTACTGGAACGAAGGGAAAATCCACCACCTCCACTCTTATCTACAGATTTTTACAAGCCTGCGGTATCCCCTCAATGCTCATCGGGAACATCGGCGTACCGCCGCTGGAACGCCTTGAGGAGATGACCCCGGAGACGGTCGCGGTCTGCGAGATGAGCTGTCACCAGCTTGAATTTGTACGGCACTCGCCCGACACTTCCGTGCTTCTGAACATCTTTCCTGAGCACCTCGACCACTACACGGATTTCAACGCCTACGCCGAAGCCAAGCGCAACATCGCGCGGTTTCAGGAAGCGGGGGACTGCACCTTCGCGAACGCCGAACTTCTCCCCGTTGAAAGCGGAGGGCGCGTTTATTCCTGCGCGTTTGGGAAGGAGTGCGACGTGTGGACGGACGGCAGCTCGCTGTTCCTGTTCGGGGAGTGCGTACCGCCCGAGAAGATAAACACGCGGCTTTGCGGAAAGCACAATCTCTACAATATCGCGCTGGCGCTGGCGGCGGCGCTGAAAGCTGGCGCGGACGCCGAAAAGTGCCTTGCCGCGCTCCCCGAATTTACGGGTCTTGAACACCGCCTCGAACGCGTTGCCACGATAAACGGCGTGGAATACATCAACGACAGTATCTCCACCGTGCCGGAAGCCGCCATTGCCGCGGTAAACGCCTTTGACGGCGCGGACTGTCTCATTCTCGGCGGAATGGACAGGGGTATCTCTTATGATGTTTTGGGAGAATTCCTCAACACCGGCGTTGTGGAAAACGTCATTCTCCTGCCGGACAGCGGGAAGCGCATCGGGCAGCTCATAACGAACCGCGCCGTGAACACTTTGCAGGCGAAGGACATGGAAAAGGCTGTGGAGCTTGCTTCGCGGCTCGCGAAGCGCCGCGTGATCCTCTCTCCCGCCTCGGCGAGCTACGGCTTCTATCGCAATTTCGAGGAGCGCGGACAGCATTTCAAGGAGCTTGTTCGCGCGCTTGAGAAGCAATGATTTTCGCGATATTATGCAGCAGCCCCAAAAAGCCGCGCGAAGCGCGGCAGGGGTCCGGGGAGCGCGGGTGACGTTCCGTCACGCTAGCGCTCCCCGGCGGGGTTTGGGGCAGAGCCCCAAGCGGGAGTTTGAGGGCGGCAGCCCTCAAAATCTTTTTGCGAAGCAAAAAGGCTGTGAGCGAAGCTCACAGCTCGGCGCGCAG
>CAYVSV010000004.1:0-85180 GCA_964454205.1 uncultured Ruminococcus sp. | reverse complement strand
AAAAGAGCCGGAAAAAGCAGCGGAAAATCGTGACGCGTACGTTCCGAGCGAAGAAAAAGAGCCGATAGGTCTTTACAGTGTAACACCCGATGAGAACGGAGAGCCTCGGATTTCGTTTGATAAGGCTGAGGATACATCCAACGATAACGCAGACGAACCAAAAGAAGAAACAGTCACGGGAAATACGGATAAAGTAGACCGCGAGATTAAAAATCTCCGCAATAAAGCGCAAACGCTCAGGCGAAAGCTAAGTTCTGCCGATGAAAGCACGGCAGCCGATATTGAGCGGGAACTTGAACAAGTGACCGCGGAGCTGGCTCAAAAAGACAACGATGAGTACCGCAGACAGCACACCGTATTTACTTAATGAGAGATCAAATAAACCTTGCCAATTTTTTCAAAAAAGCCGATGAACAATGTTTTCCGGCTTTTTGTTTTTCCGCATTGACATGTCTTTCTTAAAAGTGATATAATAAAGAAAACATAAAATCTTTAACAGTATACAGGTTATAATTTATATTTACATACGATTGGTTTGAAAATATGTTATAATAAAGACATAGAAAGCATTTTGTTACAAAAAACCGTCCACTTATGACATTTTACAAAAGATACTCGTATTAAATGCCGAAATATATATTACAAATAGAGAGGGTGTTTAAATTGTTGTCAATAGCGGTATGCGATGATATGCCGATAGAGTGTGCCGAGCTTGCGGAACGTATTGAAGATATACTTGATAAATTCGGTGCGGAGTTTTCTCTGAAACGCTTTTTTGACGGACAAGAACTGCTTAAATGCGTTGAGAGCTTTGATATTATATTTCTTGATATAAAAATGCCCGAAATAAGCGGTTTGGAGCTTGCCGGGCAAATGCGGAAAAACGGATGCGGGGGTATTATCGTTTTCGTTACGTCTGCGAAAGAATATGTCTATGAAGCGTATGATGTTGAAGCGTTTAATTTTCTGATAAAACCCGTGAATGAGGAAAAGCTGAAAAATGTTTTGAAAAAAGCTGTTGTAAAAGTAACGGTTTGCAATAATGATGATTTTCTTATAATTTCCTCCGAACATCAAATTAAAAAAATTCTGCTCAAGGATATACTCTATATTGAGTCTGTCGGCAGAACGGTAAAAATACATTGCACCGGCGGTATAATTGAAACTTACAGGCAGATCGGCGATCTGGAGCAAACGCTCTCGGACAAGCATTTTTTCAGATGTCACAAATCCTTTCTTCTGAATTTGGAATATGTTTCGCGCTTTGATAAATCCGAAATAGTTATGGAAAACGGAGATACCGTTTTTCCGGCAAGAAAACGTATGAAGCAATTCCAAAATGAATTTATTTCTTATATGAAGATGAAAGGGGGCATTTTGTAATGAAGCTTGTTATCGGTTTGCTTTATGTGATGATCATCTCCGCTGTGTGCTTTATCGGTTCGATAAAGACAGCCGGAATATATTTTGCAAAGGCGCGTTATCCCGTGCCGAAAACCGCTGTGTTCTTTGCTGCGTTTTATGTTTTGCTTCTTATCGGTTCGGAAAATTATCTGATATACTCATTGTTAAGACAAGCAGTTCTGATCGGCTTTATGTTTGTTTTGTTTAAAGGAAAAAAACGCGAAAAGCTCGGGCTGTTTACCGTAGTAACAGCGGTGCTTGAATTTGCTCGGAACGGTATAGATGAAATACTCGGAGCCTGCGTTATTCATTGGCAGGAAAACGACATTATTCTGTATATTGTCGGAGGCATTTCGTGGATAGCGGCGGCGCTCATCACCTATATTTTGTTTTCAAAAACCAAACTCTCGGAGGGGGCGTTTCTGAAGGGCTGTAAAATGCTTTTTATATCGTCGGGAGCGTTGATGATCTTGATCAATGTATGCGTATATGGGATAACAAAAGGCGTAGTAATGGTATCTAACGGGAGCGAAAACACGATTTACGATCAAATTTTCACGCATATTGAGGTCATAATTCTTTCCCTGCTTTGTATGACGATTTGTGTTGTATTTCTGTTTGGATTGAATAAAATATTCGGATATGATCTGTCGGAAGATATTCTCAAAAAGGAGATCGAGCATTACAGATCAATGTCCGAACAATTCAGAAGTCAAGTGAATGTGAAGCACGATATGAAAAATCATCTTATCAGCCTGTCCGCGCTTGCCGAACGGAATGAATGGGAGAAGCTGTCGGATTATCTCTCCAAGATCTGCGCGGAAGGACTTATAGAAAATAATGAAATAGATACGGGCAATTCCGTTATTAACGCGTTAATAAACACGAAGCGGCAGACCGCGGTTGATAAGAGCATAAAATTTGCTTGCGATATAAATATAAAGCAGCCTCTTGCGGCTGATGAATATGACCTTTGCGTTATCTTCGGAAATATCCTCGATAACGCTATCAAAGCCGCCGAGGACGCTAAGAATGAGCAATTTGTGAGTGTGCGCACGGAGGCGGTGAAAAATTATCTTGTAATCAATGTTAAAAATTCGGCGGTAAATTTGCCCGATAGATTTGATGTGCAAAACTACGGTACCGGACTTATGAATGTGCGAAAGACCGTGGAGAAAGGCAAAGGCATTATGGAGATACGGACAAACAGCGGCTATTTTGAGATCTCCGTTCTTCTTCCGCTGGCAAGGTAAGCCGTTTGTTACAAAAAACGAGCATTTTATGCTTTTTTTATTAAAATCAGTGGTGTATGTCCGATAAGATATTATGAGAACAAGGATTGTTCTGCAAAATTAAAAAGGAGGTCATCACTATGATGCAAGCAGGTAGTATGAAAGCATTGATGGGGGCATCGTCTAATTTAAAATTGGTTAATACTCCTATGAAGGTTTTCAAGGAAGCAGAAGCTCGCGGAGATACAGAGGTTATGAAGCGCGCTATGGGTTATGTCACGGAGTTCGGTAATAATGCCGAAGAAGACGCTGACAAGCTCGGTGAGGAAACCATTAAGGAAACAAGAGAAGCGCGCAAGCAGCAGGAAATTGAACGTGAGCAGGCAATTGCGAAAGCTCGTCAGAAGAACAAGGCTGAGCGCGAACAGGCTCTTAACGGCACTGAAAAGCCTACTGTCGAGCCTACCGAAACCACCGATGCAACTGCCGCTGACAAGGAAACGAATGACAGCGTTGAGCTAAGCGACAGCGGTAAGGCTGCGATCACCGAACAGATGTTGTCGGGCGAAGCTGATATGCTTGTCCTGAACGCTGTTACCGAGGTTTATTCAAGCAGTGCAAAGGCACAGCCGCTTGAACAGCCGCAGCCTGTTGTAATGGACGTTAAGGTGTGAATACCTAACGCTTTACAACACATTCCCGAGCCGACAAATGCCAAGTTGCTTTGTCGGCTTTTTATTTATAAAAATGTAATTTGAATATAGTTGACCTTTCTTTAGTATAAACTTTGGGGCGGTTGATTTTTTATTTGTAATTCTATAGACTGTTTAGCTTTAGGGCTAGGGGGTACCTAAAACACAATTCGAGGGGTATCCCTCGAATTGGAAGAAAATGGAATGGAATACGACACTTTCTCTGCTTGCTATACATTTCCAAAACATAAGAATACGTACTCCAAATTTTTCACCTTTTCTTCTTGTATTGGTTGTCCTCGACTAACTTGCGATTCGTATTTCTGTTCAGAAGTGCTGACCCTTCGGATTTTTGATTTTGAACTTGCATGGAGAAAAGTGGTTACATATGGCTAACCCTCAGCTTCAAATAAAAGCAAGGAATGCTTACCCCCTTGATTTTTTCGGAGCACTTGTGTGAGGGGAAACTGGTTGCCCACGACTAACTCGCGGTTCGGACTTCTGTTCGGAAGTGCTGCCCCCTCGGCTTTTTTCGGAGTGTTAATATGAGTGAATTCTGTTGCCCTTAACTTAACTCCTGTTCTGTGTTTTCATCAGAAATAACATGCCTCTACGATTTTTTCAAAGCAGAGCTGTGACTAAAAAGGTTACACCAAACTAACTCGTGCCTGAAGTTTTCCTCCGTGATTGCATACCCCTCCATAAAATTTCTCCGCGCCTGTTAAGGTAAATCTGACCGGCGAGGTTTTTTATCTACAAAGCACTGCTTGAAAATCGGCAAGTGGTGTAAAGAATGTTTTTCACTGGTGCAGTGTACATGTATGTTAAGCACGTTTTGTGCAAAAAGCAGAATATAAAATATTTTTATCCAAGCCCCCTAATAAATGGCTGATTTTTTTCCTTATAAGTGAGAGGCTCTTTTCAATGCCTTGTGCCGAAAGTCTGCAAATCTGATAGGGGCAGGCTATGAATTCACCGCTGCCGTCCCTCACAATTGGGATTGAGGGTATGGTAATTTTGTACAAAGTTTTATATAAGAAAGGTAGAAATGCTGAAAACAGGCTGACGAATTGGGCGATTTTTTCCCTATAGTTGGGTAGCGATAAAGAAGTTTTAAAATCGTAACAGACTATCGGCGGAATCTGCACAAAACTCCCGTTGCTATTATGGCAGCGGAAGCTTTACTTATTTGATGATAAACTTAACGAATCGATAATAAAGAAATCAAGGCAATCGCAAGGGAAAAATTACCACAAATCGAATATGACTTATAAATCGGCTCAACTAAACATTACCTTGCGAACATAAAACGCTCATACCCCTTCGGTAAAGGATTTATGCGCATTTTATACTATTAACTATTATAAGATAATATTGACTTTTTAAAAAAAATATAGTATGATAAAGAAAGTGTTCTGTGCTCAAAGTGAGAATAACCGTTCTTTTTAGTGCATATGACATAAAATCCGCTTGATCAAATGCAGTGAATATTATTAGGAAAAAATTTTTTTGTAAAAACCCAACCTTTTCCGTGTGAAAACCGTCTATATAATGGGCAAGTTGTTTTGGAAATTTTTGCGCAGTCGATTAAGCTGCCATCAAAATGCCCAAAGCCTGCTTGCACCCGGGAAATAAAATCAAGGAGAATTTATATGGCAGACTACAAAAACATCGTGCCGAAAGCACAAGGCGGCGACCCGAAGGCTCTCGATGAACTGTACGGCAGTACAAGCCGCGCGGTCTACTTCACATGCCTGAGCCTTTTGAAAAACGAACAGGATGCGGAGGACTTAATGCAGAACACCTACATTACCGCGTTCAGGAAGCTAAAAACGCTCGAGCAGCCCGAGAAATTCGAGTCGTGGATAAAGCGCATAGCGGCGAACCTCTGTAAGGACTTCCTTTACAAAAAAGGTACGCACACGAGCGAGCCGCTTGATGAGGAGAGCTATGGCGAGGTTGAAGAAAATTTCCTGCCGGAAGAGTATGTGACCGCCACCGAAAAACGTGAGATTGTTATGCAAATAATGCGCGATAATTTGTCCGACGTGCTGTACCAAACGGTGATAATGTTCTATTTCGATGAAATGACCGTTGCTGAGATAGCGGAGGAAATGAACTGCCCCGAGGGTACGGTAAAGTACAGGCTGAACGCCGCACGCGCCAAGATCAAGAAAGGCGTTCTCGATTACGAGAAGAAAAGCGGCGACAAGCTGTACGCGTTTGTCGGGCTGCCGGGAACGGTGTTTTTGGCGCGGCTGCTTGCCGAGGAAGCCAACGCCGCCGGCACTCCCGCTCTCGATATTTTGTCCGTCATAACTCAAAATTCTCCTTTTGTTCCCGATTCTACAGCCGTGGATCCGAATTTCACGGCAAATACGGTCAAACGCATAGGAGGAAAAATGTTAGGTACACTGAAAGCAAAAATTATCGCTGGGGCTGCCGCTGCCGCGGTAGTCGGCGGAGGAATAACGGCAGCGGTCGTTATCGCGAACAACAGCGCCGACAGCGGTCATACGAGCAGTCCGGCAAGCTCGACAGGATCTAATACTTCGGGCAGCAAACCCGACAACAGCGGCTCGGGCATCGATTACAGTCAGTCGCGGTTCTGGTTTGCGCGGCAGACGTGGGACGAGCCGCCGCGCGACTGGTTCGAGGGCGGCGTGCTCGCGGACAAGCGGGATATTCACGATGTTGATCCGTACAAAATCGACAATATTTCCGCGCCGTTTAATTCGTTCTGGCTGCCTGATGGGACAAGCGGAATATCCACGTTTGAGGAATGTGTAGGTATGCTGTCGAGGGAAATTGAACCCGGCGGGCGTGCCGAGATAAGAACTCAACAAGTCGGAAAAGATGAGCCCAGACCGCTTTACGACGGGCTTGGGGAAATCAGAATTTTTAACTTCGACGACGAGCCGCGCACCGTCGCTTACTGTCTCGAAAAGAAGTGGTGGAACAACCACCAAAGCACCGATTACCCGCCCGATGAAACGCGGACGCTTGGGCTTGACCCGGAGCTTCGGGAAACGGGTCCCGCGCCGAAAGAAAGCGATATGCTGGACGCGATAAAAGCGAAGTTCGGCACGCCGCACTACATACGCTACGGAAGTATTCACGAGGATGACAAGGGACTCGACCCGAAAACCCAGCTTTTCAAGGAGGTCGAAAGGGAGTTCGACACCTCGTATGACGGGCTTGTCGGCGCTTATTATGATATGATCTACGACTACGGCGATATTCTGATGATAATTACCGTGAGGGAGCAGATAGTTGGTACGAACAACATAAACGATGTTCATTATGTGGAGTTCTGGCCGAGCGAGTGCTGGGCGCACCGCACGGAAATTAAGCCGATTTACGGCGGCGAAAACGGCAGCGAGCAGATGTTCTGCCCGTATGAGGGAACGGAGACCGCTCCGCCGAAGCCCGGGAACAACAGCGGCAGCAATCAGGAGCAGGTACCTCAGCAAAGCGACCTGCCGTTCCGATTTGCGCAGCAGAAGTGGACGGAAGCGCCGCGCAAGACGTTCGAGGGGGGCTTGCTTATCGATAACCGCAAGACGATCGACCCACAATTCCTCGACGATATCTGCGCGCCGTATTACAACGGGCTCTTCGGCGATGATGTAACAGTGGATAAATTCTCGCAGGCGCTGATGGCGGAGGGCGATATTCCCGAGCACATGTGTACGGATATCTATACGCAATCCGGCTCCTTGGATATACAGTATAACAAATACAGCGGCGTTCAGATAATACGCATTTACAACCTCGACAACATTCCGCACTCGATTTATGATTGCTACGAAAACGGGTGGTGGAAAATAACGTATGACGAGGATTACTATTATCTGCCCGTGACCGCGTCGCTGGGGCTTCCCGATACGCTCATCGATGAATATGACGAGAGCGCTTTGTTTGACGCGATAATCGAAAAATTCGGCACGCCGCACTACATCTATTATCCGCACGTCTACAAGGGCAGCAACAATCCCGACCGCCGCGCGGCGATTTACGAGGATATGGAGACTCTTCTCAACCACGAAAACGGGATGTTATTTATATATTATCAATTTGTTTACGAGCTTGAGAATGATGTGGTTATGTGCGTTAACATATTTGAAAGACCCCACGACGACGGGCAAATTACCATAGACGTAGACTTCGTGGAATTCTGGAGCGGCGCGTGCTGGGAGAACAGAAACGCCGTTGCGAATCTGGATTTCGACACGGACGAAATAGAACTGTTTACCGTTTACGAGCCTTAAAACCTCACTTTCTTTCATCATAGCAAATCAGCCCGCGGAGTTTTTCTTCGCGGGCTGATTTTATTAAACGTAATTGCGTCGCTCTGTTATTCTTTGGGAGAAACGCGGCTTGCGTAAACTTGATTGTAGAATCCGTTATCCTCAAGATAATCCGCGTAGTTTACAAACTCAACATCGACAATTGTTCCGGCTTCCCAGCCAATCGCGATTGTGTCGGGTTCGTCCGGATCGAATATCATAAGAGTTCCGTTGTTCAAAAGTATTTCCGTGTCGTAATCAAATACGACGGACAGTTCGGCATTAACAGGGAAAACGCTGTTGTTTCTCGCGTCAACGGTAATCGCTTTAAAATGATCGCCGCCCCACTCAACAAGCTCAACACTCATTTTTGCCGGCTGCGGCAATGTGTAGATCTGTTCCATAGTTCCATGATGATACGGCGGAACCTTCTTCAAATTGGTGATAGCTAATGCGCCGCCGACAACAAGACACAGACAAGCGGCAGCAGCACCGAATTTGAGCCAACCATTGACTTTCCTCTTGCTTCGATACAGGATCGCCTCATCAACATATTTGTTGTCAAGCAGGTTCATTGCATCGGAAAAATTCTTTGAGTTAACATTTTAATGATTTTTTCATCCTCTGTCATTTCATCGCCTCCTTTCCGGCTTCAACTATATACTACGTTTTAAAATGCAAATACTACATTTGTGGGCATGATTTCTAAAATAAAGTTGAACGGGGACACCGCTTCAATTGACGAAAATATATCTATATTTTCTATGGCTTGTATCCGATATTTTTTTATTTTATGAAAAGTTTTTATATAAATTGCACAAACTACTCACAGGCAAATTGTATATCTCTCTGAAAATGGAATTATTTGAAAGAATTTGAAAGAAAGTGATTGACTTTTTGAAAAAAGTGTGTTATTATATAATCACAATAAGTCAAAACCTTTCAAAATCTTTCAAAGGGAAGTGATAGAATTGCTCACGGAAGAACGGCACTCGATTATTCTTGACACGCTCGGACGGCAGCGCAGCGTAAACCTTTCAGAGCTCTGCGCACTGCTTGACGCTTCCGAGTCCACTGTTCGCAGAGATCTGGCGGTACTCGCGGATAACGGGATGCTCGTCAAAGTTCGCGGCGGCGCAATAGCGCACGGAGAGATTTTCGCCTCGCTTGAGCATAATGTCGAGGAAAAGTCGAATATGTTTGTAGAGGAGAAGATCGCGATAGCAAAATACGCCGCGTCTCTTATTGATGACAACGATTTTGTTTACCTCGACGCGGGAACTACCACGGAAAAAATGATCGACTTCATTCCGTCAAGATCCGTCACGTTCGTGACAAATGCTTTCATAAACGCTAAACGTCTGGCGCAGAGGGGCTGCAAGGTGCTTATCCTCCCCGGAGAGGTCAAGCCTACCACGGAAGCGATAGTAGGCTCGGAGGCAGTAATAGCGCTGACGCGGTACAACTTTACAAAATGCTTTATGGGCGTAAACGGAATATCGATCAAGGGCGGATTTTCCACTCCCGATATGAGCGAGGCGACGGTAAAATCCACCGCGATAACGCGAAGCAAAGAGGTATACGTTCTCGGCGATCACTCGAAATTCGGCAAGATAACCGCGTCGAAATTCGCAGAGCTGAAGAAAGGACAGATAATCACCGACAAGGCAACGGATAAAAAATATTTCAACGAAACGTCCGTAAAGGAGGTATTATAATGGTTTACACGGTCACCTTCAACCCCGCTATCGACTATGTTATCCGCACCGATGAGTTGATCGTAGGAATGACCAACCGCTCCGGGTCCGAGGAAATGTATGTCGGCGGGAAGGGCATAAACGTCTCAATAGTGCTTGCCGAGCTTGGTATAAAGTCAAGGGCTCTCGGATTTGTGGCAGGGTTCACGGGCAGAGCTATTGAGGACGGCGCAAAGGAAAAAGGAGTTGAGACCGATTTCGTTCATCTCGAAAGCGGCTGTTCGCGTATTAACGTCAAGATCAAGTCGGGGGAGGAAACGGAGCTCAACTGTCAGGGACCCCAAATTTCCGACAAGGCTATCGAAGAGCTTTTCGGAAAGCTTGACAAGCTGGAGGACGGCGATGTTCTGGTGCTTGCGGGAAGTATCCCGAGCACATTGCCGAACGATATCTACGAAAAGATACTCGCGCGGCTGTCCGACAGGAAGATCAAGACGGTGGTCGACGCGACAAGGTACTTGCTGCTGAACGTGCTGAAATACAAGCCGTTTCTGATAAAGCCAAACAATCACGAGCTTGGGGAGATGTTCGGCGTTGAGCTGAAAACCGAGGAGGAGATCATTTCTTACGCGAAGAAGCTTCGCGAAATGGGTGCGGTAAACGTGCTTATCTCAATGGCGGGCGACGGCGCTGTTCTCGTTGACGAATACGGAAACGTTCACAAGTGCGGAGTATGCAAGGGCACGGTGAAAAACTCCGTCGGCGCGGGAGATTCCATGGTCGCAGGATTTATCGCGGGTTCCGAAAACGGCGATTACGAGTACGCGCTCAAGCTCGGCACGGCAACGGGCGGCGCAACGGCGTTCTCCGACGAGCTGGCGAAAAAAGATGAGATCTTTGAGCTGCTTAAGCAGTTGAATTAAAACAGAACGGGGGTAAATTATGCGTATTATTGATCTGTTGAAAAAGGAAAGCATTCAATTGAACGCTTCTCCGAAGAGCAAGGCGGAGGCTATCGACATACTGGTCGATCTTCAGGTAAACGGCGGCTGTATCTCCGACAAGGAGGAGTACAAAAAGGGGATAATCGCGCGCGAGGAACACGGTTCTACGGCAGTCGGCGAGGGTATAGCGATACCTCACGCGAAGAACAAGGGCGTAAAAGCGCCGTCGCTCGCGGCAATGACGGTTCCCGAGGGTGTGGATTATGAAGCTCTTGACGACGAGCCGTCAAATCTGTTGTTTATGATCGCTGCTCCCGAGGGCGGCGGAGACGTTCACCTTGACGTTCTCGCAAAGCTGATGACCATCCTTATGGACGAGGATTTCAGAGCCAAGCTGCTGGCGGCTAAGGATAAGGACGAGTTCCTGAAGATCATCGACGATATGGAAGCCGAAAAGTACCCCGAGGAAACTCCGGACGCTCCGAAGGACGAAGCCGCAAAGCCTCGGGACGGCGTGATAAAGGTTCTCGCAGTCACCGCTTGCCCTACGGGTATCGCGCATACTTATATGGCGGCGGAGGCTCTCGAAAAGGCGGGCAAGAAGCTCGGTATCCCGATCAAGATCGAAACAAACGGCTCCGGAGGCGCAAAAAATATCCTCACCAAAAAGGAGATCGATGAATGTGACGGGATCATTGTCGCTGCCGACAAAACCGTTGAAATGGGACGCTTTGACGGCAAAAAAGTCATCAAAACCAAGGTTTCCGACGGCATCAAGATACCCGAGGAGCTTATCAACAGGATAGAAGCCGGCGACGCTCCCGTTTATCATCACGCGGGAGAAAAGAACGAATCCGGATCGGGCGACAGCGAGAGCTTTGGCAGAAAACTCTACAAGCACCTTATGAACGGCGTTTCCAATATGCTGCCGTTTACGGTCGCGGGCGGTATATTTATCGCTATAGCGTTCCTGATTGATTCAATAGCAGGCGCTCCGCAGGACGGGAACTTCGGTTCGCATATCGCGGCGGCGGCGTTCTTCAAGAAAATGGGCGACTTTACGTTCGCATTTATGGTTCCGGTGCTCGGCGGCTATATAGCGAAGTCGATCGCGGACAGACCGGGCTTTCTTGTGGGTCTGGTGGGCGGTTATCTTGCTTCCACGGGCTCGACGTTCGCGAACGTAGGCGGCGGTATTCCCTCGGGCTTTCTCGGCGCGCTGCTGGCGGGCTTTGCGGGCGGTTTCTTAATGCTAGGAATTGAAAAGCTCTGCGACAAAATGCCGCGGGCGCTTAACGGCATAAAGCCCGTTCTGATCTATCCGCTGGCAGGTCTGGGGCTCATCTCGGTTATTATGTGCGCGGTAAATCCGTTTATGGGTATGATAAACACGGGACTTTCCGACTTGCTTGAAGGCATGGGCGGTTCGAGCAAAATAGTGCTCGGCTGCATTCTCGGCGCTATGATGTCTATCGACATGGGCGGTCCGTTCAACAAGGCTGCATACGTTTTCGGAACGGCGGCTATCGCTTCGGGCAGCTACGATATTATGGCGGCGGTAATGATAGGCGGTATGGTGCCTCCCATCGCGATAGCTCTTTCGACTACCTTCTTCAAGAACCGCTGGACGGAGGAGCGCAAGAACGGTCTGGTGAACTATATTATGGGGCTGAGCTTCGTAACAGAGGGCGCTATTCCCTACGCGGCTTCCGATCCGCTGAGAGTTATCCCGTCCTGCGCAATAGGAGCGGCGACTGCGGGCGGACTTTCAATGGCGTTCAACTGCACGCTTATGGCGCCTCACGGCGGTATCTTCGTAATCGCGGTAGTCGGCAATTGGGGATTTTATCTGCTGTCGCTGGCAATAGGATCTGTTGTTGGTATGCTGCTTTTGGCACTGCTGAAAAAGAAGAAGGTTTAAGGAAACACTGATTTAATGGAGGTTTTCCCCGCCTCCGGCGGGGAAAACCGCATAAAAACGCACTTCAAAAACAAAGAAAACGATTTATTCAGCGTTTCCCTAACATGAAACAATGCCGCGCTTGCGGTGTAAAATACAGTTAATATTTCATTAGGAGGACATTATTATGGTATCGAAAAAGGTAACGGTAGTCAACGAACAGGGAATGCACATGCGCCCCGCCGGCGAGCTTGCAAAGGCGGTAAAGGCACACCCCGACTGCGAGGTAACGCTCAACGCAAACGGCAAGACGGTAAAGGCTAAGGCTCCCATGCAGATAATGAGCGCTTGTATGAAAAAGGGCTGCGAGGTCGAGATCGTATGCGACGGCGCGGATGAGCAGGCTGTTCTTGATGAGATCGCAGGAATGTTCGAGAGCGGTTTCGGTGAATAATTTCGGCAACAGCGCTGTCGGTTTTCGCGGCGGCGCTGTTATCATCGAATAAGAGGTGAAATTATGAAAAAATATCAAGGCAAGGGCGTTTACGGAGCTGTCGCGGTCGGCAGAATATCGCTGTTCAAAAAGCCCGACGCGGAGGTAAAGCGTGTTCACATTGATGACACGGACAATGAAAAAACGCGCTTTGAACAGGCGAAAACCTTAGCTGTGCAGCAGCTTCAGGAGATATACGACAAGGCGTTAAAGGAAGTCGGCGAGGCAAACGCGGCGATCTTTGAGATACATCAGATGATGTTGGACGATGACGATTATAACGATTCCATCAACAACATAATCGACAATCAGAGCGTGAACGCGGAATATGCCGTGGCGGTGACGGCGGACAATTTCGCGGAGATGTTCGCGGCAATGGACGACGCGTATATGAAAGCCCGCGCGGCGGACATTCGCGATATCTCAAACCGCCTTATCAACAACCTCTCGGGCAATTTCACTATCGAAAACGAGTCCGATGAAAAGGTCATTATCTGCGCCGGCGACCTCGCGCCGAGCGAGACCGTAGCGCTCGATAAGGACAAGGTACTCGCGTTTGTGACGGCGCACGGCTCATCAAATTCGCATACCGCGATACTCGCGCGTAACATGAATATTCCGGCGATAATCGGCGCGGGCGACGAGTTCCTCAACGAGATAAAGGACGGCGGCGAGGCTATTGTCGACGGCTACACGGGTGAAATTTTTGTCGATCCCGATGAAGAAACACGCGCCAAGCTCCTTGAAAAACAGCGCGCCGATGAGGAGAAAAAACGTCTGTTACAGGAGCTCAAAGGCAAGGAAAATGTTACGCTTGACGGCAAAAAGATAAATGTTTACGCGAATATCGGGAGCGTTGGGGATATCGGAAAGGTACTCACAAACGACGCGGGCGGAATAGGTCTGTTCCGCAGCGAGTTTCTCTATCTTGAAAACTCCGATTATCCCACCGAGGAGCAGCAGTTTGCGGCTTACAAAAAGGTTCTCGAAAGCATGGCGGGTAAAAAGGTCATCATCCGCACGCTTGATATCGGAGCTGACAAAAAGGTAGATTATTTCGACCTCAAGCCGGAGGAAAACCCCGCGCTAGGCTACCGCGCGATACGCATTTGCCTGACGCGTCCCAATATCTTTAAAACGCAGCTCAGAGCGCTTTACAGAGCCTCTTCGTTCGGAAATCTCGGAATTATGTTCCCGATGATAACGAGCGTCCCGGAGCTTGAAAAAATTCTCGCGATATGCGATGAAGTCAAGGCGGAATTGAAGTCTCAGAGCGTTGCGTTCTCCGACAAGGTGGAGCTCGGAATTATGATCGAGACACCCGCGGCGGCGGTAATAAGCGACAGATTAGCGCCTATGGTAGACTTCTTCAGTGTGGGCACAAACGACCTCACGCAGTATACGCTCGCGTGCGACAGACAAAACCCCGATATCGAGCAGTTTATCGATACGCATCATGAAGCTATTCTTCGGCTTATCGAGATGAGCGCCGAGAACGCTCACAAGCACGGCGCGTGGATAGGCATCTGCGGCGAGCTTGCCGCGGATACCTCGCTCACCGAAACGTTCCTGCGCATGGGTATCGATGAGTTGTCGGTCTCGCCGACGTTCGTTCTCAAGGTACGCGGCGCGGTGAGAAGCATAGACCTGTCAAAATGAAACAGACCGGTGCCGCGGCGCGAAACTGCCCTATTGGCGTATGCCAATAGGGCAGCGTGATATGCATGAACCTATAATTGAACGATATTTATCGTTCCTCATTTGCCGGGTCTGTGTGTTATTGACCTTACGCCTTCATTCTCTTCTTGTAATCCGCCTTGATGTCCTCGAGAGCCTTAGCGTCCTCCTTGCGCTTCGCCTTAGCCTCTTCCTGGATAGCCTGCACCTCGTCGATACCGTTTACTATCGTCTGCCATGTCTGCTGAAGCGTTTCTACCTTAATGGAGGAGTTCGCCGACATCTGCGCTATCATCTTGGACTGTTCAACGGTGTTCTGCGCGTTCTTTATAAGGAGTTCGTTGGTCTTTTCGTCCAGAGCCTTCATGCTCTCCGCCTGTATCCTCTGGCGCTTGAGCATGATAGCCTGCGCGAGCGACTGCTTGAATACCGGCATAGTGATGATGAACGCCGAGTTTATCTTGCGCACGAGATTGAGATTGGAGTATTCCATCGTTTTCAGCATAGGCACGGTCTGGAGCGCCACGTTCTCCGCTATTTTCAAGTCCATAACGCGCTGATCGAGCATTTCGCGCATTTGCTGGAGGTTCGACAAGTCCATGCGGATAGCGCCGTCGTCGGGGTTTTCCTGCGTTTTTCTCTGATACTCCTCAATGTAGGCGTCGAGCTCCTTCACGCCCTGCTCGCCCGCCATAATGTACTTCACGAGCTGCTGGTAATAGCCGATGTTCGCTTCGTACATATTGTCGAGCTTGGTGTTCGCCTGCTCTATCTCGGTCTCGTAGCCTCTTAGCTGAACGTAGATCTTGTCTATCTCCTTGCCCATTGTGTCGTACTTGTTGAGTATCTTCTCGATGTTCTTTTTGAGCTTGGAGAACAGCCCGGGCTTGTCCTCAAGCTCCTTCGCGTCGAACTGGTCCATAATAGCCGCGAGATTTTTCAGCATAACGCCCGTGTCGTTTATCTGCTGGATGCTCATGGAGTTGAGCACCTGATCCGAAGCCGCGGATATCTGATCCGCCGCCTCCGCGCCGAATTTCACGATAGTGTTCGGGTCGTTCACGTTTATCGTGGAAACGAGCTTGTCGATCTCCTCGCTTGTGGCGAGCTGCTGCTTTATCTCGTCGCTCTTTACCATGATGTTGAAGTTCTTAGCCTCTTCGATCTTAGCGTCGAGAACTGTCGCCGAGGGAGCGGCCGCCGTAGTTACAACGGCGCCCTCAGCCTGAACTTCTTGCGGCGCGGGCTGCGGCGCAGCGCCTGCGCCCGGTGTAAATTGTAATCCCATTTTCTTGTCCTTTCTTGCAGCAAAGCTGCATCAGAGTTTTGCAGCAAAGCTGCTTAGTGTTTCCCGAACAGCTTTCCGAAAAAACCGCTGCCCTTTTCCTCGGAGGGTATTTTGAATTTCGGAACCTCCGCGTCATATAAAAATTGATTCATTATATGCTCTTCAAAAGCGTCGTTGGAAACGAACGTTTCGATGTTTTTATAGCCCGTGGGCGTATAGATAATAATATCGAAGCCGATGAGATTGCACAGCACCAGCCGTATGCACTCCCAAAGCGTGAACGTGTCCTCAACGGTATCGATGTAAACGATCTTCGGAATAGTGCGCGTGAAGTCAAACCGCTGTATTATCTGCGCGAGATCCTTCGGGATGCTCATACCGAGCGACAGAACGCTGCACATAAGCTCGTCGCCCTGTAACTTTATAAACCCGCTGGAAACCGTCTCCTGCAGCTTATAGAACAGCATATCCTGTATCCTGTCGGGCAGGTAGCTGAACTTGTTCAGCGTGCTGGCTTTCAGCCTCTCAATGTCGTACTCGCCGTTTCGATAGAACTGCCTGTAAACAGCCAGATCCACAACGTGCTCTTCGGGGAGGTTCGGCGTTTTTACCGTGAGGAGCGTTTCCGGAGTTAGTTTTGACCGCACGTCGTTCCAATATGTGTTGAGATCGCCGTTTTCCACGCCGCTTATCTTCGCGAAAATGTTCGGCACGGAAACGAGATTTCCCGCCGTCGTGAAGCCCGTTCTGAACCGCGCCTCCTGCTTCCAGAGTATTTCTATTTCCTCAAACGTGGTTTTCAGCGTGACGCTTTGGCTGTTCGGGAACTGGAAGCTCCTGTAAATTCCCGCGTCCCCGCCGTACAGCATCGTATCGAGATCGCGCTCGGCGTTGTACGCGACCGTCGCGACCTTTGTTTTGATAGCCTTTGAGGGATAAGCTCCGCTTTCCTTTGTCTGCGGGAGCTCGAATATCTGCATAAAGCCGTTGATGTTCTTATCCGTAACGGTTTGCAGGTTGTTTTTGTTCGGCGAGATATACGCCACGTCAAACCCGCACTGCGCCATAAATCCGAGGAAGTACATCTCCGATTGCGAGATATCGCCGTAATACAGGATAACTGGCGTGTCTTCGTAGCGAACGGAGTATTTGCGCGCCTGCGTGCATCGGTAAAGCCACGTTACGAATTTGTTCCCGTAATTCAGCACCACAGTCTGATTTCCCGTATTGAGCTCGTTCAGCAGCTCCCGAAGCGCCTTCTGCGCGAGCGCCGTGCGCGTTTTGTCGCCCTTCAGGTCGATCAGCATCGCGAGCGCGTCTATCATATCCGCAGTGCTTGTCCGCGGAATGCTTCCCAAAGCCCGCACCTCTTCGGCGTTCGGGTTTTCGAGCGTTTTTTCGATGAAGATAAGCTGCTTTTTCAGTCCCGCGAAGCTCTCCTTGAACTTCACGAGCATATTCGTGTAGATCGTCTCGTCTTCAAACCCGACGAGCGCCGCCGAGTATATGGGAATATCCCCGTCCTCGGAATAAACGCCGCCGCTTTGTATAACGCGCGACTTCCTGTCCCTCAAAAAATCCTCGAAAAAGCCCGCGGCGGAGGTATCCAGCCGCTTTACTATCCCCGAAACGGAGTTCGCCGCGCTCCTCATTTCCGAGAGCCTTGCCTCTCTCGATAGGTCTATCTTCTCAAAATCTATCTGGAGCGGCGCGCTTTCCTTGCCGTTTTTGAGCTCGACGCCGTCTTTATACGCCAGCTTCTCGAAATCCTTATCAAGCCCGTAGCTTACAAGCGTTACCCTGACCCCCGCCGCGTTCAGCATACACAGAAAATACAGCTCTCTTAGCGTCGCCGAGCCTATAAAAAGAGCCGAAGACGGGCGTTTGCCCAGATAATTCATCAGCCAGCACAGCATAACGAAGTATGTGTTTTTCTTGTTCACGCCGCACTCTGCCACAGCCTTTGCCATTATTTCGGCTATTTTCGCGCTTTCGGCGGGGATATTTTCCGCGTGAAGCCACATATCGAGCGCCTTTTTTATATCCGCGGCGTTCTCAAAGCTCGCGGCGGTATACTGCGCCGCCTTCGCTATTTCGTCGGTTGTCGGCGCGGGGAGCTTTTCCTTAAAGAACAGCCCGCCGTTCTGCGCCGCGACAAATTGGTCTATCAAAAAACCGCGAAAGCCGTCGGGATCGTCATACCCGACATATCTTGTGAACGCCTGTTGCGTCATATTTCTAGGCACCCCTTATTTTAATGCGAATTTTTGATGCGATTTTCGTAACGAGACTTTTTCAGCCCTCAACCTCTATACCGTAACGGTTGCAGAGCTTAGCCAATCCGTCCTTGAACCCCGCGCCTACCGCGGAGATCTTCCACTCGCCTTTGTATAAGTACAGCTCCAGCGCGACTATCGTTGCCTCGTCGGATAAGCCGTCCATTATAAACGTTACGCGCCCGTTGTCCGATATAAGCTCCGCCTTCGGCGAGCCTACCGCGCTGAAGCTCTTCGCCGCGCCGCCGTCGTAGATAGAGTACGCCACGGCTATTTTCTGTATCCGCAGGTCGACCTTCGAGAGGTCTATGCCGATATGCCCGTCCTCCGCGAAATATCTCACCTCTCCGTTCGGAGAGCGCTCGTTTCCGAAGAATATCAGCCCCTCGTCCCCGAGAGCCTTGTCTCCGCTTTCAAGCAGGAACACATACGGGTCTATCTCCATGCCGCGCGGAATATCCGCCGAAAACCGCACCTCAAACTTCTCCCCGAGATACTGCATGAGCCCCACGCGCTGCCCGCGCTTCATATCAAGCGCCGCGAGAGCCTCCTGTCTGCCCGCCAGCGGGATAACATCGGTTTTCGTGCCCTGCATTATCTCGTGGATCGCCTGCGCCGCCGCTTCTATCGCCTGCGGAGAGAGCGTGTTTTCCGCCGCCTCTTGTTTTGGCTCGGGCTTTCGTTCGGGAGCAGTGTAAACTGTCTTTAAAACCGCCGTTTCCGCGTTCGGGTCGGGACGCCCCGTGAGATACACCCGCCGCGTGAACTTCGACCTGAACAGAAGCTCCGCGTACAAAAACGTCTGCGCCGAAATTCCGCTTATCGTTATCGTAAGCTCGTTTCGCCCCGCGTTAAGCACACTTGGCGATAGCTTCACCTCGCGCATTTCGCAGATTATCTCCGTTTTCGCGGGGACGTTGACCTCCAGCTTAAAGGAGTTCTCGCGGTCGGCGGGGAATTTCCCAAGCTCTATCGTCCGCGGGATATCGAAATATCCGTCCTCTGTGCCGAACCCCGAAACGCGCCCCAGCACCTCGACATTTTTTGCGCCGCAAGCCGTGTTCGCCGTGATTGCGGCTTCTTCAATGCTTCCCTCGGTGATCTCCGCGCGAATATCCTCGATAGTCACGCCGCCCGACGTTATCCGTATAACGGGTGACCTTTTCGCCCAGACAGTCGTGCTTTTTCCCTTCACACGCAAAGGCTTATTTATTATGAGCGGTCCCTCAAATTCCCCCGAAGGCAAGACGACCTCGCTGTTGGGAGAAGCGCGGGAGATCATTTCGTTCAGTTCCATAAGCCCGACAGCCTCCACAATTTTTGCGTTTCTCTCCGCGCCGCGGAGAGAAACGCTTTAAAGATGCATCAAACGTTTACGCCGTAAGAGCGGCAGAGCGCTTCAAGTCCGCCCTGATAGCCCGCAGCGACCGCGTTGAACTTCCAGTCACCGTTATAGCGGTATATCTCGCAGACAACAAGAGCCGTCTCAATCGAAAACTCCTCAACAAGGTCAAAGCGGAGAACTTCCTCGCCGCTCACGTCGTCGGGGGTGTCTATTTTCAGTACGCGGACGTAGGAATTCGACACCTGCCCGAAATTCTGGCGCTTCTGCTCCGCGTCGAAGATCGTTACCGTAACAGCTATCTTCTCCACCTCCGCGGGAACCTTCGTGAAATCAATGATGATAGCCTCGTCGTCGCCGTCGCCCTCGCCGGTTCTGTTGTCGCCGGTGTGGACTACCGCGCCGTTTCTCGCGCTCAGATTATTGTAGAACACAAAGTCCTCGTCCTTCATTACCTTGCCGTTTGCTCCGAGCAGGAATACGCACGCGTCAAGGTCGAAATCCTGACCGCCGTCGTAGCGGTTGGTGTCCCAGCCCAAACCAATTCTTGCCATAGTTACCGATTTGTCAAGGCTTACGCGCTGCCCCTTAGAAAGATTTACTGCCATAATTGTTTCCTCCGTTGATTGTTATTTTTTGTTTCTCCCCAAGCAGCGGGGAGAAACAATGATTTGCTTACTGATTTTTGCCCGAGCCTACGATCGCTTTTCTGATGAGATCCACGGGGATAATCGAAATAGCGGGGATAAGAACTACGAGCCATTCCGCGGGGTAAAGCCCCCAGCCCGAAAGAATACCGCGCCCGAGATACGTCATCAGTATCTGCACCGCCGTGATGATCGCGAATACCGTCAAAAATCCCTTGTTCTTGTTGATGTTGTCAAAGATATTGGACTGCTCCGTCCTCGCGTTAAACGCGTTGAACACCGCTATAAGGATAAAGAATGCGAAGTACGCCGTGTGAAGTATAGCGTGCTGCTCGTCAAAGCCTGCGGTAGCGTCGTCGCGCAGCCAGCCCCATTGCTCGAGGAAGCTCGTCGAGCTCCCCTTGGGAAGTGTTCCGAGAAGAAGCATTGCAAGCGACAATACGAACGTCCAGCCCGCGCCCACCGCGATCTCCGACATCATATAACGGGAGATTATAGGCTCGTTGCGGCGTTTGGGCTTCTCGTGCATAAAGCGCTCCAGAGGCGGCTCTCCGCCGAACGCCAGCGCCGCGAGAGTATCCATAACGAGGTTTACCCAGAGTATCTGGATAACGTTCAGCGGGCTCGCCACGCCGATAAGCGGGCAGACAAACGAGATAAGCACCGCAGCAACATTTATCGTAAGCTGGAATATGATGAACTTTCTTATCGAGTTGAAAATAGTGCGCCCGTAGAGGATTGCGCGGTCAATAGAGTTGAAGTTGTCGTCGAGAATAACGATATCGGAGGCTTCCTTCGCGACCTCCGTGCCGCCGCCCATCGCGAATCCGACGTCCGCTTTCTTGAGCGCGGGGGAGTCGTTTACGCCGTCGCCCGTCATGCCGGCTACCAGATCGAGCTCCTGCGCCAGACGTACCAAACGGCTCTTGTCGGAGGGCAGAGCGCGCGCTATAACACGGATATCGGACAGCTTCTGCTTTATCTCGTCATCGCTCATTTTAGACATCTCGTCGGAGGTAAGCATAAGGTTGCTCTCCGCGTCGATAAGCCCCGCTTCCTTCGCGATAGCCACCGCGGTCTCTTTTCTGTCGCCCGTTATCATAACTACCTGAACGCCCGCGCCCTTTACCTCTTTTATTGCGGTAACGGATTCGGGGCGTACCTCATCGCGGATACCCAGACAGCCAACCAGCGTCCAGTTGTCGCCGTTCGGGAGGGCTTCCTCCCCGAGCGCGTCCTCGCTTGTCGCGAGAGCCAGCACGCGTATCGCGCGGTTTGCAAGCTCGTCTATTTTCGCGTTGAGCGTTTTCATATCAAACGGCTGCTTCTTGCCGTCTTTATCATAGTAATGTGAACATCTCTGCAATATCTTTTCGGGAGCGCCCTTTATAAGCGAGAGATCGTACTGTCCCATTACCTGCGTAGCGGAATATTTGTTCGTGGAGTTAAAGGGGATATTCCCCACCGCCGCGACCTCCGCCTTGCACTCGGCGTTCATCGCGTAGCCGAGGATAGCGCGCTCCGTAGCGTTTCCGCCGAGCACGCGCTTGTCCTTGCCCTCTCCGGAGATCATCGAAAGAGTGTTCTTGTGAATGGACAGGCTCAGCAAGTCCGCGAGCTTTCCGCCCACGTCCTCAAACGTCTTGTATTCGTTCACAGCGCCGTCTATGAAATTTATCGCCTCAAGCTTGCCCTTGGTTATCGTTCCGGTTTTGTCGGAGAACAGAATGTTGAGCGAGCCCGCGGTCTCGATACCCGCGACCTTGCGCACAAGAACGTTGTCTTTGAGCATTTTGCCCATATTCTGCGCGGAAACAATCGCTATCATAAGCGGAAGCCCTTCGGGTACTGCCATTACGATAATGATAACGGCAAGCATTACCGCCTGTATCACCGCTTCGATGAGCTTCACCCAGGCGAATACGCCGTCGGGTGCCAGGAACGCCATAGGATCTCCGCCCGTATCGAACAGAAGCGTTTTCGCGAGCATTGCGACAGCTATCGCGATACCGCCGATATATCCGAATTTGGAGATACCGTTCGCGAGCTTTCCGAGCTTTACCTTAAGGGGCGTTTCGCGCTCGTCGTCGGTCTGGAGCTCGGAGGCGATCTTTCCGTAAACCGACTTGTCGCCGACTACCGTTACTTCCATTACCGCGTTTCCGGAGCATACTACAGCCCCGCGGAACACCTTGTGCTCGTTGTCGAAATTCGTGTTTTCGTCCGTGTCCTTCCAGCCCTCGGGAATGGCGGTTTTCTTTGCCTCGCGGCTCTCGCCGTTCAGCACCGATTGATCCGCCTTTATGCTGCCGTCTATTATGATACCGTCCGCGGGTATCTTATCGCCCGATTGCAGGAGAATAGCGTCTCCGACAACGATGTCGTTTATCGCTACTTCCGTGATAACGCTGTTGCGGTATGTCTTTACCATTATCCGCGAGGCTTCCTCCTGCAATTTCTGGAACGCGTTCTCGTTTCTGTACTCCGAGAAGGTGGACACCAGCGTCGCGAGGCATATCGCAATGAAAATGCCCAGCGGCTCGTACCATTCCGGGTAGCCCTCCTTTATCACGCCCGTATATCCGAGCACCGAGAGCAGCACGTTTATAAGCAGAGCCACGATGAGTATCTTTATCATCGGGTCTCCGAGGTTGCCCTTGAGCTTATCCCAAAAGCCCTCGTGCTCCTGCTCGGTCATAGAGTTGTCGCCGTATTTTTGCTTGCTCTCGGCAACTTCCTTGTCCGTTAAACCGAATTTCCTCATGGTTTAATAATCCTTTCTCTATTTGTTAATAAACGCCGTTTGGCGGTTTTATTTGATCTTGCGGTCAACAGCGGACTTCGCAGAGCAAGCCGTTTTCGCTGCCCGTCATCTTGAATGCCGCGCCGTCCTTCAGCTCCACGGCGCTCCCCTTGGGCACGAGCCGCCCGGAGGGCGACAGCATACCGTCGATGTCCTTGTTTACAAGGAGCTTCATTCCGTTGTAATACGCGATATAAGCCTTTATTTCCGTGTTCGCCTTTTCGTCGTTGTGGATATTGGAGAAAACGTGCCAGTCGTAAAGAGGCATTCCGTTGTAGACGACAGCCTCGCACTTGTCGCGGTAAACGCCGCGCCTGCCGCGAAGCTCGCTCTTGAAAAAGAGCTGCGTGAGCGGCTCGCGAACGCGCGTTCCGCAGAACGGGCAAACGGGGTTTTTGATATCCCGGAGTATGAACCACTTCTTTTCGCACGCCGGATTGGCGCACGGCACGAGGTCGTCCCACGCGCGGAGAAGCTCGCGCTCCCATTCCATGGCGGTCGGGCGCTCGGACGGCTCATGAAGCCCCTTTACGAACGCTCGTATAAACAGCTCTTCAAGCCCTCGCGACAGAGACTGTATCGTCACGCCGAGATCGGGCGGGCGGTTTGAGGTATCGTTCGGGTCTTCTATGAATGTCGCTTTTTCTCCGAGCCCTAGGAGATCATCGTGCTCCGCGTCGTTGGGGTCGTATATTTTCGGACCTATCAGCGGGTGACGAAAGAACAGATACTCGTATATCAGCACCGGCAGAGCGTGAAGATCCGTCTGAACGCACGGAAGGGCGCGTTGGGGGTCGTTGTAGTCGAGCCCGAGCGTCGCGAGCACCTCCGGCGCTATATACCCGCGCGTCCCCACTACCTCGGGGGCGTATTTGTTCGGAACGACAAGGCTGTCGATGTCGATGACAACGGAAGCGCCCGTGCGGGGGTCTATCAGCACGTTGTTGCAGGACAGATCGGAGTGCGCGAGTCCTGCCTGGTGCATTCTGCGGACAGTCCGCGAAAGTCCTATCGCCGTCCCGAGCATCGTGCGGAAGCTTCCGCGCTCGGCAGGGGAAAGATACTTGCGGTTCTTACCCGTAAACCAGTTGGACTTCTTGTCCTTGCCCTTTAAATTCAGCACGGCGGAAGCGTCCGCGCCGAAGAAGAAGTTCTGCGGATAAGTCGGGCAGACTATCCCGAACTGCGGCTGCCGCACTATCGCGACGGGCCAGCAGAACCGCTGCCGAAAATAGCTCGCGGTCTTTTCCGTGTTGCCGACCGCTCCGCCGTCCGCCTCGGAAAGCGTAGGGTTGTATATCCCGACTATGGTGCGGATGCGATCCTGCATACGCGGGTCTTGGGCGTTCCGCGGGTCGTTGAAGAACTGCACCGCGAACTGTCTGTCCGGCGTGAAGAACGTGTGCTTCATTCCGCCGCGCGGCGCGTTCGCGTCGAACACATATTCTATTGTATTGCCGTTTTCAAGCACGGCGGAAAGCACGGTGCCGCTTCTCATTTTTTCTTCTCCGAAATTTTATTTGTTGATCGTGATCACCGCGAGCGTCCTGTCGTCGAACGAACCGCGCTCGTTGTAGTTGTCGAGCCACACGCGAAGCCGTTCCTCGGGTGACTTGCCGAGACTTATCCCGAACGCCTCAAGCGAGTGGGCTTTGAGAGCTCCGAGTTTGTCCCAGAGCTCATTTATGGCTTGATCGGTCTTGTCTGGCAGGAGCTGTTTCGCATATTGAAGCGCGACGCTCTCCGGCTCCGCCGAAACGGAATTGAAGCTTATCGGCGCGGGTTCGGCGGGTTTTGCGGCTTCGCCGTTCATCGGGAGTATGCCGTTCAGGCAGAGATCGAGGTACAGCCGCTTCATCATCGGCGCGGCGGGGAAGTAGTCGTCCGCGACGCCGTCCGTCATCAACATTATAGTGTCCGAAGAACCGCGGGAAATGCGCGTTTTCGCGCCGATCGCCTCCGGTCTTGTGTTCTTTTCCGAGAGAAAATCCGTCTCACCCGAAAACGCGCCGCTGTCCGCTTCTCCCATTATCTTCAGACAGCTTTCGGAGCCCGCCGTGCTGTCTATCGCGCAGATACAGCCGTCGCCTATCTGAACGCACGCCATAAAGCACTCGCGTTTTCCGTTTATTTCCAGAGGAACGACAGCCGCCGCGAGGAACGTCGTGTATAAATCCGAGAGCGCCGGCGTTCTTCCGAGAGCCTTCGTGTAAGTCTCGTCCTTTTGGAGCTCCTCGAGCGTTTTCTTCTGCGCCGCGAACGCCTCCCGCGCGGACTGCTGAACTATAGGCGCTATCATGCCGCAGGCAGCCATAAATTCCGCCGAGCCCAACTCCGTTTTCAGACCCAGTTTCACATCGGGTCTCGCCTTGAACAGCCCCGCGAGGTTCTCTTTGAGATATGTCGCCGCCGCCTCGCACGAAACGCGCGAGCCGATGCGCGAAAGCGGTTTTGAACCCGCCCCGTCGCACACGACAGCCGCGGCGCAGTCCTCGGTGAAGGCGGTCTCGAAATAGTCGTCGCAGTTCGTGCCCTCGTGCTTGTGCTTTTTGCCGCGCACTCTCGCGCCCGTTATCGCCGCGAACGGCGCTTCGGAGCGTTTTTCGTGGTATTCCGTGTGAAGCTCCGTGCCGTCGTCGGTTATCTCGTTGTAATGCCAAACAGCGGCGGTGTGCTCCATGACCTCCATATCGGAAAGCGGCTTTTGCGGCTCGCGGTCGGGGACTTCAACGGGGTTTTGCGGAAGGCGCGCTCGCTCGCCGCCGGTCTTTAGCGCGGGCGTTTGCGCGGTGTTTTTCGCAGCGAGATACTCACGCGCGGACATAACGCCGTTCCTTTCGGAAAGATCGTCAAAAGTGACAGAGAGTTGTTCCTCCGCTATCTCCGAAATATCGGGGATCGGGGAGGGAGTGGTCTCGTTATTGTTCATTCAATTCACCCAAATCAAACAAAGATGTGTCTTTAAGGTACGATAACAAACCCCTGAGGAGGCGGCGGGAGCTCTATCGGGTCGCCGGGCTTTGCGTCTATGCTCTTGGAGCTTGCCTTTATCGAGCTCGACACCCAAGCGAAGAACTGCGCCATATCGCCCGCGGTGAGGTTATTCATCATAAGCACGTTGTTGGTGATCTTTTTGAGGGTATTCGCGTTCGCGTTAGCGCCCGCCCCGCACGCGATGATGTTTCCGGTGGACACCTGCTTTAAAGCGTCGATACCCTCGTCGAGGTTATCGGTGGGAGCGCCGTCCGTCATCAGAAATACCAACGGTTTCCAGTCGCCCTTCTGTGTGGCGGTGGAAGTGCGCACTTCCGTGCGGATACAGTCCGCGAGCACCTTCAAAGCCCCTCCCAGAGCGGTAGCGCCGCCGGCTTGTATCTGCGGCTCTTTGAAGAGCATAAGCTCCGTGAGAGGGCTTGTTTGACGCGCCGAGCTGTCGAACGTGATTATGGACAAAAACGCGGTCTCAAGCGCCTGCGGGTCGCCCTTCAGCTCCGTGATGAGCGTTTTTATGCCTTGCTTTACCGCTTCTATCGGCTCTCCCGACATAGACCCGCTGCAATCCAGCAGCAGATACACGGGCAGCCTTCTAATGTAATCGGACATTTTGTTTGACCTCCGTAATATTTTATTAAGCTTGTTAAGCTTGTTCTCGGCGCTTTCCCCGCCGAAAATTCCGGAAAAGTTTGATAGTAACATCAATATAACTTCTCACTTTACATTATAACTCAAAATCGTGACAATGTCAATAGTTCCGCGGAAAAATTTAGACATCCCCCCGCGCTGCGAAAAATATAATAAAACGCTCTTGATTTTTTCGGCGAAATATGGTAAAATACATTATATATGCGGTCTTAATGTCAGCCGGACGTTTTCTCCCGCCTGCGGCGGGAAAAACATCGGTTACAGTACAAAGGAAGTGTTTATCATAAAGATCAAGGGCGTTGACATAGGCGAGATACTGCGCTCTCTCAAAACCAAGGAAGGGCGCAGGGCGTTTTACGAAAAGCACAAGGCTATCATTTTGTATTTCGCGTTCGGGATAGGAACTACCCTCATCTCGCTCGGAAGCTATTATATCATCAGAAAGATATTCCCCGATGCGGAAAGCGTTCCGTCGTGGCTTTCATGGATATTCAAGATCACTGCCATGTTCCATATAGAGAGCAAAACCGTGTTGCCCGTGCTTGCCTCGTGGATACTGGCAAATCTGTTCTCGTTCTTCACAAACAGAGTGTACGTATTTAACAGCCAGGCGCACAGCTTCGGGCGGTTCATGTTTGAGATGGCGAAGTTTTTCGCCTCGAGAATAGCCACGCTTATTGTCGATATGGTGATAATGTTCCTGCTCGTCGACCTCACCGGGATACACGGGGGACTTTACGAGTTCTGCGCGAAGATATTCTCCAACATCATAGTGCTTATACTGAATTTTATTTTGAGCAAGGTGTTTGTATTCCGCAAAAAAAAGGCGAAAAAGCCGAAGAAAAACGCGGAGCCCCGAGACGAGCGGGAATAAGAACGGGAGCGGATATATGATATGGATTGGAAATTTGCGTCCGATGATATAGACAGCATATCGTTGCACGACTGCGATATATCGGCGTTTGAATTCGGAGAGGATATAGTGCTGATGTTCGAGGACGGCTTTGACGTAGCCGCTCTGAACCCTCTCAATGAAACGGGACGTCACAAGCGCACGGGCAAAGCCGCCGTTGTGCTGAAAAACGGCAGATTTATCTCGGCGGAGCATCCGTCTTACGAGGATAGGGACGGAAGTATCGTTCCCGCCAAAAAAATAAAGCAAAGCGAGCTTTCGGCACTTGATTTGGAAGTATACGGCTTTGAAGAATTTGAAAACGGAGTTTTAACGCTGGCGTGTTATGCTTGGAGCCCGAAAGGCGGAAGAACGGCGTTTTGCCACGTAAAGCTGTCTTGTGATGGGCTGTTGTTCTGCTGGAACGAGTTCACTGACGACGCGTGGTTTCAGGAGTAAAAAGGGGATAAAATGACAAAGGAAAAATTAAAAAACGCGTTTCTGAAATGCCTGCCGATGCTGATAGTGCTTGTGAGCACGGGCATATTCATTTTCGCGATTAAATTCGTCATCGGCATTTTCTATGAGCCGAAGGACACGGTCTACACGAAGGAATACGGCGAAGAGAGGTTTACGGTGGTGCACTGCTATCAGAACCCCTCGAGCCATTATTATCTGCTTCCCGAGGGCTTTACGTTCGATGAGAGCAGGTACAAAAAAGTCGCCTCGGAGCACGACAGGGTGCATTTCTCGGATAATCCGCTGGCGATATTCACACTCAACGAAACTCCGCTTGATATAGAGGAAACCACAGTGAAAACGCTCATAAAGAGCTCCGCGCTTTCGGCTTATCAGTTCGGGGAGTTCGTTATATACAGGCTCGAGGGGGAGTACGGCGTGTTCGCGCCGCTCCGCGAGTACAAGGAGAGTGCGACAAAGCGCAAAAACGACCTCTATGTCGTCCGCCAGCTTCTCAAAAAGGACAGGTGGCAGGAGTTCGACCTCCCGAGCTGGGAGAGCGCGGAGGAATTCGAGGAGAAGCTCGAGCTGCTTGAGCATTATCTTGACGCGGAGTACAACGAAGATATATAACGGCGATTTTCCACGCCGAAGGCGGGGAAATCGCAAAAAATACCCTTTTACGGAGGTAACGCATTGGAATATTTGGAAAAAATACGCAATTTCTGCATAATCGCGCACATAGACCACGGCAAATCCACGCTTGCCGATCGAATTCTCGAGCAGACCGAGACAGTAGCTCTGCGCGATATGGAGGAACAGCTTCTCGACAACATGGACATAGAACGCGAGCGCGGCATCACGATAAAAGCCCGCGCGGTTCGCTTGAAGTACAAGGCGGACGACGGCGGGGAATACATCTTCAATCTTATAGACACCCCCGGTCACGTCGATTTCAACTATGAGGTTTCGCGTTCGCTTGTCGCGTGCGAGGGCGCGATACTTATCGTGGACGCTTCCCAGGGTATCGAGGCGCAGACTTTGGCGAACACATACCTCGCGGTGGAGAACGATCTCGAGATAGTGCCGGTCGTGAACAAGATAGATCTGCCGTCAGCAAGACCGCTTGAGGTCAAGGAGGAGATCGAGAACGTCATCGGCATTGAGGCAATGGACGCTCCCGAGATCTCCGCGAAAATGGGCACGAATATACACGCGGTAATGGAGGAGATAGTTCACAAGATACCCGCCCCGAAGGGCGACAGCTCCGCGCCGCTCAAGGCGCTGATATTTGACAGCTACTACGACAGCTACAAGGGAGTTATCGTTTATGTCCGTGTGAAGGAGGGCTCGATAAAGGCGGGGGATAAGATACGCATGATGGCTTCGGGCGCGGAGTTCACCACCGTTGAGGTGGGATATATGGGAGCGACGGAGCTCGTTCCGTGCCCCGAGCTGAGAGCCGGCGAGGTAGGCTACATCGCGGCTTCGATAAAGTCTATCGGCGACACGAAGGTCGGCGATACCGTGACGAACGCCGCCTCTCCCGCGGACGAGCCTTTGGCTGGCTACCGCGAGGTGAACCCGATGGTATTCAGCGGTATTTATCCAGCGGACGGCGCGAAATATCCCGATCTGCGGGACGCTCTCGATAAGCTCCAGTTAAACGACGCTTCGCTGTCGTTCGAGCCAGAAAGCTCCGTCGCGCTGGGCTTCGGCTTCCGCTGCGGATTTCTGGGGCTTCTCCACATGGACGTTGTTCAGGAGCGCATAGAGCGCGAATACGATCTCGACATAATCACGACCGCGCCCTCCGTTGTCTACAAAATAGAGCTCACGGACGGCGAGGTCAAGATGATAGACAACCCGTTCAACTATCCCGACACTACGCTTATCAAGCAGGCATACGAGCCCATGGTGAACGCGCACGTTTACGCTCCGAGCGATTACGTCGGGAACATCATGGAGCTCTGCCAGAACAGGCGCGGGGTGTTCAAGGATATGAAGTATATCGACACGAACCGCGTCGATCTGCACTATGAGCTGCCGCTCAACGAGATAGTCTACGATTTCTTCGACGCGCTGAAATCCCGAACGCGCGGCTACGCGAGCTATGATTACGAGATACTGGGCTTTGCGCCCTCAAAGCTCGTGAAGCTCGATATAATGCTCAACGGCGAGGTTATAGACGCCCTGTCGTTCATAGTCCACGCGGACAGCGCCTACGCACGCGCCCGCAAAATGGCGGAGAAGCTCAAGGAGCATATCCCGCGGCAGCTTTTTGAGATACCGATACAGGCGTGCGTGGGCGGAAAGATAATCGCCCGCGAGACGATAAAGGCGCTCCGCAAGGACGTTCTCGCAAAGTGCTACGGCGGCGATATAACGCGCAAGAAAAAGCTCCTTGAAAAGCAGAAGGAGGGCAAAAAGCGCATGCGCCGCTTCGGTACGGTGGAGGTGCCGCAGGAGGCGTTTATGGCGGTGCTGAAATTAGATGAGGAATAGCATAAGGATAACCTCGCGCGGAGTTATTTTTGTCGGGGATAAGCTCCTGCTTATCCGCTATTATGACTGCGAGGGAGAGTTTTACGTCTGCGTCGGCGGCGGGCAGAACGTCGGGGAAAGTATGCACGAAAATCTCCGCCGCGAATGCCGCGAGGAGATAGGCTGCGAGGTGGAGATAGGCGAAATGCTGTTTACCCGCGAGGTGAAGTTCTTGAACGAGCCCGACGGCACGGAGATACATCAGATAGAGCATTACTTCGCGTGTGAGTTAGCGGAGGGCGAGAGTATCCGCGGCGGAGAAACGCCCGATCTTACGTCGGACGGCTTCGCGCTTGTAGCTTTAGATGAGCTTAAAGGACTGCGCGTTTTTCCGTCAAGATTGGCGGAGCTCATCGAAAACGGATTTTCCGAAAGGTATATTTGCGAACTATGATCGGACTGTATATTCACGTTCCGTTCTGCCGGAAAAAGTGCCCCTACTGCGATTTTTATTCGGTCGGCTACCGCGAAGAGCTTGCTGAGCAATACGCGGACGCGGTTATCCGAAATCTGCGTTATTATGACGAGGATTACGATACCGTGTATTTCGGCGGAGGAACTCCGATACTTATGGCGCGGCAGATACCGCGCATACTCGCCGAGTGCAGGATAAAACGCGGCGCGGAGATAACGGTGGAGTGCAACCCGCTCGAAATGGACGAGGAAACGCTGAAAATTCTGTACGACTGCGGCGTGAACCGCTTGTCCGTGGGAGTGCAGTCGGCGATCGCCCGCGATCTTCGTGTTCTCGGCAGGGAACACACATTTGAGCAGGCGAAATCGGCTGTCATCACCGCTAATAGGGTCGGCTTCCTCGACATCTCGATAGACTGGATCATCGGCACGCCAAATCAAGACCATGTTTCGCTTGCCTATACGGTGAAGCGTTTTCAGGAGCTCCCGATAACGCACCTTTCGATGTATCTGCTGAAGCTCGAGCCGAACACCGTTTTCGGAAAAAGACCGCCCGAAGGTCTCCCCGATGAGGACAAGACTGCGGAGCTTTATCTGGCGGCAGTGGGAATGATACGCTCGCTTGGAATGGAGCAGTATGAGATATCCAACTTCGCGCGCGGAAGCATGACGAGCCGCCATAACCTCAAATACTGGCGGCGCGAGGAGTATCTCGGGATAGGAGCGGCGGCGCACTCGTTTTACAAGGGCAAACGCTTTGCGGTCGCGAGAAATCTGCGTGAATTTATTGAAAGCGAACATCAGCTCGAAATTATTACCGACAAACACCCCAACGAACTTGAGGAGAAAATCATGCTCGGTCTGCGGCTCTGCGAGGGCATACCGAAGGAGCTCTGGGAGCGCGTAAAAGACGGGCTTCCGCTTATCCCTCCCGAATATTACAGACTCGAAAACGATAGGCTTTCGCTAACTCCAAAGGGATTTTTGGTCTCGAACGAGATTATTTCAACATTGCTGTCAAATTTGGAGGAATTATGAAAACGCTTTGTGAGATCATCAAGGAGCAGGTCGCGGCAAATTACCTTAATCTCGAGACCGCGATAAAGACCTATGACAGAAACGCGCCCGTGTGCGGAGCACCCGCGTGGCGGTATGTTTATCACACTATCCATTCGGCGGATAAGTGGTTTTTCAATCCGTTCGTGTTTGACGAGCCGACGTTTCACGAGGACGGTATGGATTGTCCCGACAATCCGTGTACGGTCGAGTTTTCCGATACGGAGCTGCTGGAATATCTCGAAAAGGTGAAAAGGAAAACCGCCGATTACCTTGACGCGTTGACGGATAAGGAACTATACGAATACCCGCCCGAGTGTATTTACACCCGAATGGAATTAGTGCTTATGCAGTTTCGGCATCTGAATATCCATGTCGGAATGTTGAACGGACAGACGATCGAGCGCACGGGAAAATTCCCCGTTGTCGTCGGTCCGAACTCTTTGGACAGGCTGAAAAAAGGACTGTATGAAGAGTAATGGAGAAAACCATGAGCTATGGAGCTTGCGGCGTATATTCGCAACAATATGAAGCAATAAAAAAACGGTGCCGGGCTGTCATGCCCGGCACCGAAATTTTATCATCTCTTGATATCGTAGTTCATATTCATCAGATTGCGAATGCTCTGAACATCGTCGGTGATGTTGCCGTCGCCGTGGATTGTGTGCTTGATAACGCTCGAAGCCACCGCGAAGTTCACCATGTCCATAGACTTGAAGCCGTTCATCATCGCGTAAATAAGACCGCTCGCGAACGCGTCTCCGCCGCCCACGCGGTCAAGCACGTTAAAGGTGAAGAGCCTGCTCTCGAATGTGTGACCGTCGTACCACATAAACGCTTTAAGGCTGTTCTCGCTGCCGCTGTGAGCGTAGCGCACATGCCGCGCTATGCATTTAAGATTGGGGTATCTCTCGATGAAATGGCGGAAGATCTCGTCCTGCTGCTCGTAGCTCGGCTGAAGCGGCACGCCGTCCTTCCAGTCGCCCTTTGACCGGTCGTTGTCGTCCTTCCACAGATGGTAGGGTTCTATTCCGAGAAGCACGTCGACGTAGGGCAGACATTCCGTGCAGAAGTCGCGAGCCTCGTCCCAGCTCCAGAGCTGACTTCTGAAGTTTCCGTCGAAGCTGACAATCAGATCCTTCTCCTTCGCCGTCTTTAAGCAGTTCATAATAAGCTCGCGGCAGTTCGGACCGAGCGCGGGTGTAATGCCGCTCAAATGCAGCCAATCAAAGCCGTCGAGCATACTTTCGATGTCTACCTTGCTGAAATCGTATTCGGTGATGACGCTGTGCATTCTGTCGTATGTTACCTTGCTCGGGCGTATCCCGTAGCCCGTTTCCAGATAATATGTACCCAGGCGGTGCGTGGGTGTCTCCTCGGGAGAGGTCAGTATAACGGGAGTGCAGTGCACGTCGTTTGAGCGCAGCCAGCGCACCGCGCTCTTTCCCAAGCTGTTATTGGGAACAACGCTGAAAAACGTGCTGTCCACGCCGAGGTTCGCCAGCGCCAGCGCGATGTTAGCCTCGCTTCCGCCGTAGCTCGCCTCGAAGGCGGACGCCATTCGTATCTTCTCATAGTTGGGCGGAGTGAGCCGCAGCATTATCTCTCCGATAGTGATGAATTTTTTCCCTTTCCCGTCGTTCGGGAGCAGCGGATTGTAGTGTTCCATAAACAGCCTCCTTAAAGTATTTATATATTGATTATACATCATTTTGACCGAAAAGTCAAGTATCATTCGACGCCTGCAGCTCGCGCCCCATAAGCACTCCCATAACGGAAGCCATCATCAGACCGCGCGTCCAGCCGCTTGAGTCTCCCAGACAGTGAAGCCCGCGGATATTGGTGTTTAGGTGTTCGTCCATTTTTATGCGGTTGGAGTAGAACTTGAGCTCGGGCGAATAGAGCAGCGTTTCGTGGCTCGCGAAGCCCGGGACTACGTTGTCCACTGCCTTGATGAAGTTGATGATGTTCGTCATGGTGCGGTAAGGTATCGCCGAGGTGATATCGCCCGCCACCGCGTCTGGGAGTGTGGGCTTTACGTTGGAGAACGAGAGCTCCTTGTCCCAGGTGCGCTTGCCGTCGAGAATGTCGCCGTAGCGCTGCACGAGTATCTGCCCGTTTCCGAGCATATTGCACAGCTCGCCGACTTTTTGCGCGTAAGCTATCGGCTGGTTGAACGGCACGGAGAAGTTGTGGGAGCAGAGTATCGCGAGGTTGGTGTTGTCGCTTTTCAGCTCCTTGAACGAGTGTCCGTTCACGACTGCCAAACCGTTGTCGTAATTCTCCTGCGCGACAAACCCGCCGGGGTTCTGGCAGAATGTGCGCACCTTATTGCGGAACGGCGCGGGATAGCCGATGAGCTTGGATTCGTACAGCACGGAGTTTACCTCCTCCATGATCTCGTTTCGTACCTCCACACGCACGCCGATGTCCACCGTTCCGGAGCGGTGGTCTATCTCGTGCGCCTCGCATATTTTCTGGAGCCAGTCCGCGCCCTTTCTTCCCGTCGCGATGACGGTCTCGTCCGCGTAAACGGTCTGCTCCGCGCCGCTGTTGTCCGCGATGACCGCGCCCTTGCAGACGCCGTCCTCGACGATTATGTCGCGGCAGGCGTGCGAGAACAGTATCTCAACGCCGCTGTCGAGCAGGTGGTGTTCTATGCGCGCGTAGAGCTGCTGTGCCATTTCCGTTCCGAGGTGACGGATGGGGCAGTCTACGAGTTTGAGGTTCGCGTTTATCGCCTTGCGGCGTATCTCGCGTATCTTCTCGGGATCGGAAACTCCCTCAACGCGCGTATCCGCGCCGAATTCAAGGTATATCTTATCCGTGTAGCCGATGGTCTCCTGCGCCTTCTGCTCTCCTATGAGCTCGGGGAGAAGTCCGCCCACCTCGCACGAAAGCGAGAGCTTTCCGTCCGAGAAAGCGCCCGCACCGGAAAAGCCCGTTGTGATATGGCAGTAGGGCTGACAATTCATACACTTTTTGGTCTTGGATTTGGGACAGCTCCGCTTTTCTACGGAAACGCCCTTCTCCACTATCAGTATCTTCTTTTTCGAGCCGAGCCTCAGCATTTCGATCGCGGTGAAGATACCCGCGGGACCCGCGCCTATTATTACAACATCGTATTTTTCCATAATATATACCGCCTTGTAATATTTTAAGAATACCGATCTAATGGTGGTTCACTCCGCCGGAGGCAGGAAAACCTCGAAAAAATAAAACTTTAATTTTTAAAAATAACATTTGATTCGGTATTTCCCTATATATAATGTATCACAAATTCTCCGAGATGTCAACAGCTTTTTTGACAGCCGGGAATTTTTTGAGGAGCGGGGGAATATATTTTACAAAAAGGACAACTCTGTAAAGGAGGAAGATATGGAAAATGTTGTAAACGCGCACGGAGCGTTCCCCGCTGCGGATACGGACGAGCTCCAGCTGCCCGAGCCGCTCGAGGCGGAAATAACCGCGGTTTACGCGGAAGAGCCGCGCGAGCATATCCGCTCGCCGGAGCTGCATCGAAACGGTACGAAGCTGCTTATGCTGTTCGCGGCGGCGGCGGGCGCGGCGATGGGGGCGCGGCTGGCGCTTTCGAGCGGAGCGGCGGGGGCGGTCTTCGGGACGTTCTGGGAGCTTTTCGCGTACCGGATAACGCGCGGGGCGTTGTTTTTGGCGGCGGAGCTTGTTTTGGGAATGTTCGCGCTCGGCGATCTGGCGGTATGGGCGGCGCCGTTTATATGCGCCGCGGGGACTGTGGTGCGCTTATGGGGGAGCGGCGCGAAGGCGCTCCCGGCGGCGCTGGTGAGCGTTGTCGCGGTGACGTTGGGGGCGGCGTATTCGGCGGATATGTCGGGGCTGCTGATGAAGCTTTCGCGCGGCGGCACGGTTTATATGGAAACGAACCCCCGGCGCGGCTTTGCGCTGAGATTGTTCGCGTGTCTTGTTGCGGTCGTTGGGGCGGCGATCCTTGACGGAGGGCTGCTGTCGGGCGGTTAGGCTCTGTCGGTCATATTTGCGAACAGCCATGGTCATATCATGGCTGTTTTTTGTAAAAAGTATTGACAATCGGCGTAAAAAGGATTATAATAAAAATGTATGTATTCGGGGAATACCCCCGCAAATGAAAGGATAAAAAAATTATGAAATGGATGGGTTTGAACGAACTCCGCGAGAGCTATTTGTCGTTTTTTGAAAGCAAGGATCACCTGCGTATGCCGAGCTTCCCGCTCGTGCCGCCCGCGGACGATAACTCTATACTCCTGATAAACGCCGGTATGACGCCGCTCAAAAAATACTTCCAAGGGATAGAAGAGCCCCCGCGCCATCGCGTCACCACCTGCCAGAAGTGCATAAGAACGCCCGATATCGAAAACGTGGGGCACACCTCTCGCCACGGTACTTATTTCGAGATGCTCGGAAGCTTCACGTTCGGCGATTATTAGCAGCATGAGGCGATCGCGTGGGCTTGGGAATATCTTACAAAGGTGCTCGAGATACCCGAGGAAAAGCTCTGGGTGACGATCTACGAGCAGGACGACGAGGCGGGCGAGATCTGGGCGAACGAGATCGGCGTTCCGCGCGACAGGATAGTAAAGCTCGGCAAGGCGGACAACTTCTGGGAGCACGGCAGCGGTCCGTGCGGTCCGTGCAGCGAGATCCATTTCGACCGCGGCGAGAAGTACGGTCCGCTGAACTCCTTTGAGGAAGCGGAGGAAAACGACCGCATAATCGAGATATGGAACAACGTTTTCACGCAGTTCGATAACGACGGCAAGGGCAACTACACCCAGCTCGCGACCAAAAACATCGACACCGGCATGGGTCTCGAGCGCTTGGCTTGCGTTATGCAGGGCGTGGACAACCTCTTCGAGGTTGATACCGTAAAGAACATCATGGGCAGAATATGCTCCATAATCGGCGTGAATTATCACGACGACGAGAAAAAGGACGTTTCCATACGCGTTATCACCGACCATATCCGTTCAACTACTTTTATGGTGGGAGACGGCATACTCCCTTCCAACGAGGGGCGCGGCTACGTTTTGCGCCGCCTTTTGAGAAGAGCAGCGCGCCACGGCAGACTGCTCGGCTATAACAAGGCGTTTTTGTACGAGGTCTGCGATACGGTCATAGACGAGAACCTGTCCGCGTACCCCGAGCTCGGCGAAAAGCGCGCGTACATCAAAAAGGTCATCCAAAACGAGGAGGAAAGCTTCGCCAAGACCATAGACAACGGCACCGAGATACTCAACGAGATGATAGAGGCTCTCAAAAAGTCCGGCGAGACTACCCTCAAAGGCGCGGACGTTTTCAAGCTGCACGATACCTACGGCTTCCCCATAGACCTCACCAAGGAAATTCTCCTCGAAAACGGCATGACAGCCGACGAGGAGGGCTTCGCGGAGTGTATGAAGGCTCAGAAAACGACTTCGAGAGAGAACAAAAAGCTCGGCGGCGGCTGGGATAACGCCAAGAATTCCGAGCTCGATAAGTTCACTACGGAATTTGTGGGCTACACCGCCCTTGAAACGGAAGCCAAGATACTCGCTATAACCAAAAACGGCGAGCTCGCTGAGCTCTGCGGCGAGGGCGACGAGATAGGCGTTATCATCGACAAAACGCCGTTCTACGCGGAAATGGGCGGACAGGTCGGCGACAAGGGCAGGATAACGAACGGCTCTTCGGAAATGAACGTTCTCGATACGCAAAAGCTCGGCGGCGGACAGTTCATCAGCTACTGCAAGGTAACGGCGGGCGGATTTTCCGTCGGCGACAACGTAAAGGCGAGCGTCGGGGCGGCGGTGCGCAAGGCTACCGAGCGCAACCACACCTCCTGCCACATTCTCCAGGCGGCTTTGCGGAGCGTTCTCGGAGACCATGTTCATCAGAGCGGCTCTTACGTCGACCCCTACCGCTGCCGTTTCGACTTCACGCATTTCAGCGCGATGACCGCGGAAGAGCTTGCTAAGACAGAGGACTATGTAAATCATGTGATCCTTTCGGCAGTGCCCGTTGTGACGGAAGTGCTCCCTATCGAGGAAGCGCGGAAAAAGGGCGCTATGGCGCTGTTCGGAGAAAAGTACGGCGATACCGTCCGCGTGGTTTCCGTGGGAGAATACTCGACGGAATTCTGCGGCGGCACGCATCTTAAAAATTCCGCGGAGGCGGGGCTGTTCAAGATAATCTCGGAAAGCTCCGTGGCAAGCGGCGTAAGACGTATCGAGGCGGTAACGGGCGGAAATGTTCTGGAGCTTCTGAACAGCGTTCAGAGCACGCTTAACAGCGCCGCGGCGGTGCTGAAGCTCCCGAACGCGAACGACATCGTGACGCGCTGCGAGGCGGTAATATCGGAACTCCGCGAAAAGGACAAGAAGCTTGAGGCGATGCAGCAGGCGGCGGCGAACGCGCAGCTCGACAGCCTTGACGAAAGGGAGGTCAACGGCGTTAAGGTAGTTACCGCGATGCTCGACAATACGGGCGCGGATGGTCTGCGCAAGGTGGGCGACAGCATTCCCGATAAGTACGAGTGCTTTGTCGCGGTGCTCGCGGGGACGAACGAGGGCAAGTCCAACATACTCTGCAAGTGCTCAAAGAATGCGGTCGCGAAGGGCGCGAACGCCGGGACTATCGTCCGGGAGATAGCGGCAGTGGCAGGCGGCAAGGGCGGAGGAAAGCCCGATCAGGCAATGGCGGGCGTGCCCGACGCGTCGAAGATACCCGAGGCTCTTAAAGCCGCGGCGGATATTGTCGGTAAGTACGTTAAGTAAGGAGACAAAATGGACTGTTTATTCTGTAAAATAATCGCGGGTGAGATACCCTCGACAAAGGTTTATGAGGACGATAAGATATTGGCGTTCCGTGACATCGCGCCGCAGGCTCCAACTCATATTCTCGTGATACCGAAGGAGCATATCGGCGGCGTTGACGAGCTTACCGCGGAAAATTCCGCGGTCGTGGCGCATATCTTCGCGAAAATAGCCGAAATCGCGCAAAAAGAAGGTCTGGCGAACGGATACCGCGTTGTATCGAACGTCGGCGAACACGGCTGCCAGAGCGTTCGTCACCTGCATTTTCATATACTGGGCGGCAAACAGCTCGGCGGCGAGATGGTATGAGGCTCAGCGAACAGCGCCTTGGCGCTGACATCAAGGCGGGAAAGCTCGCGCGGGTATATCTGCTGTACGGCGAGGAGGATTTCCTGATACGAATGTACGCGGACAAGCTCGCGGAGCTTTGCGTGCCTTCCGATATGGGAGACCTGCGCGATATGAATTTCGTGCGGTATTCGCTCGTGCCGGGCGCCGAAAAGGGCTCCGGCGAGGATCGCCCGCCGAAAATAGACGAGCTTTCCGATTTCGCGGACAGTATGCCGTTTTTCGCGGAGCGAAAGTGCGTTCTGCTAAAGAATTTCGACCCCGACCTTCTCGACAAGGCGGGGCTCGAGGCGTACCTCGCGTTTATCGGGGATATTCCCGATACGAGCACGGTGATCTTCACGCGCGAAAATACCGAGGGCGACCCGAAAAAATACAAGGAAAAGCTCGCGCACGCGAAAATGAAGCAGCTTATGGAGGCGGTGGACAAAAACGGCATAGTCTGCGAGCTCGCGCAGTTTACAAACGCGAAGCTGGGCAAAATGGCGATAGCGAAGGCGAAGCGCGCGGGCTGCTTTCTCTCCGAGGAAAACGCGGAGCTTCTGGCGGAATGTACGGGCGGCTCTCTGTCGCTTTTGCAGACGGAAACCGAAAAGCTCTGCGCATACCGTCAAAGCGGCGAGATAACACGCGCGGACATAGAAGCGCTCGTGCCGAAGCGGCTTGAAAGCAACGTTTACGCGCTCGCCGGGGAGCTTTTCGCCGGGAGAACGGGCAAGGCTCTCGAAATGTTAAGGACGCTGTTTCTCCAAAGAGTTGAGCCGATAATCATTATGGCGGCGCTTTCGGGGTATTTCGTCGACCTGTACAGAGCAAGGCTCGGCATGGGCGCGGGAAAGTCATATTCCGAAACGGCGGCCGCGTTTAACTATAAGGGCAGGGCGTTCGTTATGAAAAACGCCTACGCCGCCGCGCGGAACGTTTCGCAAAAGCGCCTGGGAGAATGTATAGCTCCGCTTTACAGCGCGAATAAACTGCTCAATTCTTCAAAGACGGACAGCAGGCTTATTATCGAGCGGGCTATCGTGGAGATCGGGGAAATATTGCGGTCATGATAAAGATAAAGCAAGCGGTGATAGTCGAGGGCAAGTACGACAAAATAAGGCTCGCGAACATCGTTGAAGCGGTGATAATACCGGTGCACGGATTTTCGGTGTATCGTGATAAAGAGACGGCGGAGCTCATAAAAACCCTCGCGCGGACGACCGGGATAATCATTCTGACGGACAGCGACAGCGCGGGCTTTCAGATACGAAACAAGATAAAAGAGCTCGCGCGGGGCGGCGAGGTGATACACGTCTATATCCCCGACATCAAGGGCAAGGAGCGCCGCAAGCGCGAGCCCTCAAAGCAGGGGCTTCTGGGCGTTGAGGGGATAAGCGATGAGATCATCCTCAAGGCGTTTGAAAAGGCGGGAGTGACGGCGCAAAAGCGTGAAGCTCCCAAAGATCCGATAACGAAAGCCGATCTTATGGATTTGGGGCTTACAGGCGCGGAAGGCTCCGCGAAAAAGAGGGCGGAGCTGCAAAAAAAGCTCGGGCTGCCCGAGCGGCTCTCGGCGAATATGCTGCTTGAAATACTCAACGTTATGTACACAAGGGAAGAATTTTTTAAGGAAGTGAAATAATGGTTTTTTCGGGACTTACATTTCTGCTGGCGTTTACTCCGGTAATTCTGATACTCTACTATCTCGTGCCGAAAAAAGGAAAGAATGCCGTTATTCTGGCGAGCGGACTGCTGTTTTACGCGTGGGGCGAGCCGCTTTACGTTTTCGCGATGATACTCAGCACATTTATAGACTACACCGCCGGGCGCTTTATGGACAAGTTCGACGACAGACCGCGGGTGCGAAAGGTCTGCCTGCTCGTTTCCGTTATTATGAACCTTGCGTTGCTGGGAGCGTTCAAGTATCTGGGATTTCTTATCGAATCGTTCAACGCGTGGTTCGGCTGGACGATACCGAATCCCAACCTTCCTATGCCCATAGGCATCAGCTTTTTCACGTTCCAGTCCATGAGCTATACAATAGACCTCTACCGCCGCAAGATAAAGGTGCAGAAGAGCGCCGTAAACTTTATGGCGTTCGTGACGCTCTTCCCGCAGATAGTGGCGGGTCCCATCGTTCGTTACGAGGACGTTCAGAACGAACTCGACGAGCGCTCGATAAACGAGACTATGATAGCCGGCGGCATCTCACGCTTTATAACGGGTCTCGGGAAAAAGGTGCTGATAGCGGACAACATCGGCGCGCTTTGGGATACCGTAAAGGCAATGGACGTTTCGAGCCTTTCCGCGGCGAGCGCGTGGCTTGGGATACTCGCGTTTACGTTCCAGATATACTTCGATTTTTCGGGATATTCCGATATGGCGATAGGTCTGGGGAAGATGATGGGCTTCAGCTTTCCGGAAAACTTCGATTATCCGTATATGTCAAAGAGCATAAGCGAGTTCTGGCGGCGCTGGCACATGACGCTCGGCGGGTGGTTCAAGAGCTATGTCTATTTTCCGCTCGGCGGTTCGAGAAAGGGCTTGGCGCGCACGGTCATAAATCTTCTTATAGTGTGGACGATAACGGGCGTATGGCACGGCGCTTCGTGGAACTTTATGATATGGGGCGCTTATTTCGGCGTGCTCATAGTGCTTGAAAAACTGTTTCTCGGAAAGCTGCTCGAAAAGCTGCCGGGCTTTTTCAGCTGGCTGTATACGTTCGTGCTCGTTGTGCTGGGCTGGGTGATGTTCGACATCGTCCCGAGCGGCACGGTGAGCTTCGGAGAGGTTTTCGGGCGGATATTCGGCTATATCGGGGCGATGTTCGGCGCGAACGGGATTCTTAAGGATAACTTCGCGACAAACGCGATAGTAAATTACGGCGTGATCTTCGCGCTCGCGATAATCGGAAGCACGGATATCATCAAGCGTATATGTGCCGCCATTAAGGAAAAGGCTCCCGGGTGGACGATGTACTGCTATCCCGCCGTGCAGACCTGCGTGCTGCTCGTAAGCATAGCGTTTATCACCACATCGAGCTATCATCCGTTTTTGTACTTCAATTTCTAAGGAGGGACGATCGTGAAGGAGTTTAAAATGACGCCGGACAAGCTAATGATAGGGCTGTTCGCGATAGTGCTTTGCGGAGCTTCCCTTATGACGGCTGTGCTCCCGAAGAGGGACAAGAGCGAAAACGAGAATCGCTCGCTCGCGAAATTCCCGACAGTAGTCAACGAAGCCAAGCTCAAAGACGCGAAAAACCCCGCCGACGTGTGGAAGTCCGTTAAGTGGAAGTATATCAACGACCGCACGGGAAAAGCGTTCAAGGACGATTTCGAGACGTATCTTTCCGATCATCTTGCCGGTCGGGAGACATGGGTAAAGACCTCCAACAGCATACAGCGCATGATGGGAAGGCGCGAGATAAACGGCGTGTACACTGTCGACGATAAGATGATACAGCTCTTCAAGGGCTATGACGCGGAGACCGTTGAAGCCTCGCTCGGCGCGATAAACAAATTCGCGGAGCGTTTCCCCGATAAGCAGATGTTCTTTATGCTGGCTCCCACGGCGCAGGAGTTTCTGACGAACAAAATACCGAGCTACGCCGGCGTTATATCCGAAAAGACATTCATAGAGGATTGCTGCAGGAAAACCCCCGCGCTCACCTCGATAGACTGCCGCAGCTTTCTCGGAAGCCGCGCGGACGAGTATATCTACTACCGCACCGACCACCACTGGACGAGCCTCGGGGCGTACAGCGCGTATCAGTCGGCGGCAAAAGCGCTCGGCTACACGGCTAACAGCTTCGATAAGTTCAATATCGAGACCGCGAGCAGCGATTTCCGCGGAACTTTGTACAGCAAAACGCTCGACGACGGAATAACTCCCGACGTTATGGAATATTATACATTGCGCCAGAATGAGCCCAACGTCAAAATGACATGCATGAACGGCATGAATGTGAACGAATACGACAGCCTGTACGTCCGCGAGTATCTCGGGCAGAAGGACAAGTATTCCAGCTTCACGGGAAGCAACGTGCCGATAGTCACGATAGAAACGGACGTCGGCAACGGGAAAAACCTTCTGATGGTCAAGGACAGCTACGCGCACTCACTCGTGCCGTTTTTGTCGAAGCATTACAGCAAGATAACCATGGTGGATATGCGCTATATCAACGTAGACCTTAACCGTCTGATAGACCTCGGCGAGTATCAGCAGGTGCTGTTTATGTACAACGTCATATCATTCTCCGAGGAAACGAGCATCGTAAAGCTGGGTCTTACAAAATGACAAGGGAGCTCGAGTTCACAGTGACCGAAAGCGAAAGCGGCGGCAGCGCGGAAAAGTTTTTGCGCAAACACGGCTTCTCGCGCAAGCTGATAACGAGCCTTAAAGCGAGCGGCGGGCTCACGCGCGGCGGCGCCGTGCTCCGCACGGTGGATATCCTACGCGCGGGCGACGTTGTGAGCGTCCGCATAGAGGACAGCGGCGGCGTTCTCCCGAACCCCGCCGTGAAGGCGGGGATAGCTTTCGAGAACGAGGACGTCGTGGTGTTCGACAAGCCGCCGAACGTCGCGGTGCACCCTTCCATCGTGCACTACGGGGACACTCTCGGAAATCTCTACGCCGCGCTTTACCCCAACAGCGCCTTCCGCCCGATACACCGTCTCGACAAGGACACCTCGGGGCTGGTGGCGTGCGCGAAAAATAAGCTCGCGGCGGCTGTTTTGAGCGAAGGCGTGGAGAAAACGTATTTCGCGGCGGTAAGCGGCAAGATAACGCAAAGCGGCGAGATAAACGCGCCTATCGGCAGAGCGGAGGGCAGCATCATAAAGCGCGAGGTCCGCGCGGACGGACAAAGCGCCGCGACCCTCTACAAGCCGCTGTTTTCCGCGAACGGCAGGACGCTCCTCGAAATAACGCTCAAAACCGGCAGAACGCACCAGATACGAGTTCATTTCGCGTATATCGGCTTTCCGCTCTGCGGCGACGATATGTACGGCGGAGACCGCTCCGAGCTTAAGCGTCAGGCGCTTCACTGTGGAAAAATGCGCTTTAAGACGCTCTCGGGCGAGGAGGTCTCGGTGGAAAGCCCGCTTCCCGAGGATATACGGGCTTTATTCGGCGATATGTTTATTTGATATACCGGATATCGAATTTTTGAATACACTGCCGCGCCGGCTATCAAGTCTTAAGTTACACAGCGAGTTGTTATCTTGCCTAAAAAAACAAAAAAAATATGACGGATTTTTAGAAAATCAACAATCCCACTTGATTTATTCGAGCGGATATAGTATAATAATAGACGGATAACTATGTTTGCATTATCGATGAGCCGATCGAATCTTTCCGAAATTTCGCCGTTTTCCTCATTAAAAAGATGATGAAAACAGCGTAAACGAAACGTTTGGTAGGCGAAACATAAATAAATTATAAAGGTTTGATGCGATAAATGTTCGGAAGCAAGGTGATCAGGGTCGATGTGCTTGACGATAAGGGGCGGATAATTCTAAGCGCCGAAAAGGGCTTTATACTTCCGCAGAGCATGTCGTCGGACGATGACGCCATAGTCAAGATAAAAGGACGCGATCTTCCGGAGCTTGACCGCAACACGATAGTTTCGGTGGTAACAACGACAAAGAGCGCGGACAGAATACAATACGCGGGCGCGATAGCCGTTTCGATGGACACCCAGATGAACATTCGGCTTCTGCGGACGGGCGATACCCGGCTGCTGCAAGAGCGGCGGAGATTCTTTAAGGTGAAGATCAGAGAGAGCGGCAGGGCGCTGTTCTTTGTGAGGGACGAGAAAACCATACGTTTCGACGTTCCGATAGATATATCCGTAGGCGACATAAACGTCGGCGGCATTTTCGTGATGTGCTCGGATTACGAGTTTATGGTGGGCGACCTCATTTGCGTGGATATAGACCTGTTCGTCGGCACACCGCTCAACGCGGCGGCGCGCGTGCTGAGAGTCCAGCGCGGCGCGGACGGCTCCATAATGGGGTACGGCTGCGAGTTCCAGGGGCTGACGGCGGCGCAGGAGGACGAGATAGGGCGGTTTATCCTTAAAGTGCAGTCCGAAAAACGCGCGAAGGAGGCTGCGAACGAGGGTATGTGACGCGTGAATTTACGCTAATTTTGCTTATTATATTATAAAATCAGCTAGGGGGATTGAAATGAAAAAATCAAGTATGAAGTTTATGCTCATCGGCGTGCTTGTCGTGTTCGCGATATTGCCGGTGCTCATTCTTGGCGTTGTGGGAACGTTCTCGATAATCGGGTACTCCAATAACGTGAGAATGGCGGAGCTGTCCGACATCACGCTTTCAAAGGCGGGAGTCGTCAACACAGTGCTGGAGGGCTATCAGTCCGACGCGACGGCTCTGGCAAAGACGGCGAGCGTCATCGACGGCGCGAAAAACAACAGCAGCGCCGGTATGGCGGAGCTCAGCGCGGTGGCTAACAGCAGCGCGGATATTTATGACGCGCTTATACTCGATACAAACGGCACGGTAGTGTATTCCGTTCTCGGCAAGGAGACCGGCACATTCGAGAACTTCAGCTCGGATAATATGCCCGTTTTGTCCGGGGTTCTTTCGTGGGAAAAATACGGCTTCGACGCGATGTTCATCTCGCACGAGATATATTACGATCCCGACAGCAAGACCGGCGGTCTTTTGGGATATGTTTGCCTAATAATCTCCCCCGATCCCAACGGCAGTCTTTTAACGGCTCTCGGAGGCACATATCTTAACGGCAGCGCGTATATGGCGCTTATCGACAGCGACGGCAACGCGATAAATTCCGACGGACAGGGCACAGTTCTTAAGGCTTCCCAGGTGAATTCGGAGATAGTTTCCGACGCGAAGACCATATTTAAAGAAGTAAATACCACCACCAGCGACAGAGACGCTGCAAAGAATGTCTACACCGAAAAGAGCGGCAAATTCGCGGTGGCTGCGGGCGCTATCCCGAACGTTCCCTCCTGGAGATGGGTAGGCATCGCTGATACCGGCACGTTTACATCATTCATTTCCAAGACAACCATAATCGGCTGGATAACGGTCGCTGTTTCGGCGCTTGTCGCGGCGGCTATCGGCTTTATCATCATCAACAAGTTCGTCGGCGATATGCACGATATAATCAAGAAGATGAACAGCATGAATTCCGACGGCGAGCTTACCTCCATGCGCTTCGACGTTAAGAACGACAAGAGCGAGCTTGGAATGATAAAGGGCTCCTTCAACGAGTTCATCGACGAGGTAAACCTCAACAGCCAGCGTTACCGCACTATCTCGAACCTTGCGGATAATATGCTTTTCGAGTGGGATTTCAAGAAGGAATCGATGTACGTTTCCGATAACGCCCTCACTAAGTTCGATATCAAGACAGAACAGTCGACGCTTTCCAACGGCCGCTTCATCGATTCTCTTATGGAGAAGGATGACGCGGACAGATATAAGCGCGACATCAACACCCTGCTTAAGAACAAGTCGAAGTTCTCGGCTGAGTATCAGCTCAAATCGAAGAGCGGCGCGACTATCTGGGTATCCGTTTCCGCGACCTGTATAACCGATCGTCTCGGCGAGCCGCTGCGTGTTATCGGCGTCATCGCGGATATCGACAACGAGAAGAAGATGGAGGTGCAGCTCTCCGAGCGCGCAAGCTTCGACTTCCTTTCGCAGCTCTACAACAGAAGCACCTTCATCAAGAAGCTCTCTTCCGAGCTCGACCGCAGAGGTCCGAACAAGATAGCCGTAATGTTCCTCGACGTCGACGACTTCAAGTTCATCAACGACCGTTACGGACACGCGATAGGCGACGAGGTAATTCGCTACGTCGCGGATAAGATACGCACCAAGGTCGATAACCGCGGCGGTTTCGCGGGGCGCTTCGGCGGCGATGAGTTCGTTTTGTGCATAACCAATCAAGAGGACATAGCGAATTCCGAGCAAATGGCGATGGACATCATCGACGAGTTGTACGAGGGCTACACCACGGTAGACGACGCGGGATTGCTTATAAACGTAAGAGCCTCCATAGGTATCGCTTACTGCCCGCTGCACACCGAGGATGTAAACGAGCTCCTGTCCTTCTCCGATACGGCGATGTACTTCGTTAAGAAGAACGGTAAAACCAACTACCACGTTTACGTTCCGGAGGATAGCGAATCGGGCGAGTATATCGACCCCGAGGGATACCATGTGTGATAATGCAGAATGTATAACGGATAATGTATAATTTAAGGGCGCGCGAAATAATGCGCGCCCTTATAAAATCCGAGGAGATACCGGTTTAATGGAGGTTTTCCCCGCCGGAGGCGGGAAAATCTCATAAATAAAACCTTGCTCATTTGATTGGTCTCTCCCTAAAATCCTTTTGGAGGAATTTTAAGTGGCAAAAGTAATTGCTGTTACAAATCAAAAAGGCGGCGTTGGAAAAACGACCTCCTGCTGCTCAATATGCGGAGAACTGTCGCAGCTCGGTTATAAAGTGCTGGCTGTCGATCTCGATCCGCAGGGAAATCTGAGCTTTAGTCTCGGCGTGGAGACGGAGGACAATTTTACCATATATGATGTTATGAAGGGAAATTGCGAGATAACCGACGCGATAATAAGCGGCGGCGTGTGCGACGTTGTGCCTTCCAATATTCTGCTCTCCGGTCTGGAGCTGGAGATGACGGGCGTGGGGCGCGAGTATGTCCTGCGCGAGCAGCTCCACGCGATCGCGAAAAAGTACGATTACATCATTCTCGACACTCCGCCGGCACTTTCCGTGCTGACGATAAACGCCTACACCGCCTCGGACGAGCTTATTATCCCGATGCTCTGCGAGATACTCTCCTTACAGGGCGTAGCGCAGCTAAAGCAGACTATCTTCGCGGTAAAGCGGTATTACAACAAGTCGCTTTGCGTGCGCGGGATAATCCTTAACAAGTACAACCCCCACTTCACGCTTACAAAAGACGTTGAGGATATAGCGCAGGTGATAGCGGAGCAGCTCGGAACGACGATCTTCGCGACGAAGATAAGCGCCTCGGTAACTATCGCGGAGGCTCCCGCTCATGGCGAGAGCATCATCACATACAGCCCGAAGAGCAAGTCGGCGAAGGAATTCAAGTCGCTTGTTCAAGAGCTTATAGAGCCGCATAAGAAGAAGGCGGGCAAGTGAGTATGAGCAAAAAGGCACGCACGGCAAAGTCCGCCTCGAAAAACCGCAGGGAGAGCTCCAAGGAGAGCGAAAAGGAGATAAAGCTCGAACGTTCCAACAAAACTCCGCAGGTGATGAAGCTGCTTCAGCAGGACAAAGGCTCCTCAAATCCCGTGATACTCGCGGGAAAGAGCAGGATACCGCGGCAGCTCAGCGGCCGCGAGCCGCTCTCGAAGCTCTTGAAGCGCGAAATGGGCGAGGAATTTTCCGATATCGAGGGCACGGTTGTTGTCAACCTCACGCAGCTCGCTCTGGAGTATGAAACGCCCATAGTGCTTGATCGTTTTAACGCGTGCAGCTGCGACAAATGCTCCGAGGAATTTTCACGGAGGATAGCGGAACGTGTTCCGGTGCGGTTCGCACGGATAAGCAAGGCTTCGCAGAAGATGGGCTCGCCCGAGCTCACTGAACGAATGGAGCCGGTACGCCGCATGGTGCTCTCAGAAATGATAAGAGAGCTTATCGGTAACAAAAAACGCTGCTTTCACGACGAATAATTTGGGAAATTTACTGTTGAATTTTTTCCGAATATGTGGTATACTATAGAAGTTAGTGAAATTTTGACGGATATTTCATACTCTCCGTAATAAATCGGGGAATAATGACATTTCGGAATTGGTTTAACGGGAGTTTTGTATGGCAGTTGATATTGGAATAGATCTTGGAACAGCAAATATAATCATGACGATAGCGGGAAAGGGAATTGTCCTTAACGAACCGTCAGTGGTGGCGTACGACCGCAAAAAAAAGGCGGTCGTGGCAGTCGGGAACGAGGCGTACAAGATGATAGGCAGAACGCCCGAGTATATCGTGGCGGTGCGCCCGCTCAAGGACGGCGTTATCTCCGACAACGATATGACACAGGCGATGATAAAGGAGTTCATAAACATAGTAAACGGCGGGCTTATGGCGAGACCGCGCGTTATTCTGTGCGTTCCGAGCTCCGTGACGGACGTTGAGCGCAGAGCCGTTGTTGAGGCGGCGCTTTCGGCGGGCGCGCGCAAGGTGTACCTCATCGAAGAGCCCATAGCGGCGCTTATCGGCGCGGGCGTTGACATCTCCAAGCCGAACGGGACGATGGTCGTGGACATCGGAGGCGGGACTTCCGACGTGGCTATCGCTTCCTTCAACGGAATAGTGCAGTCGCGTTCCGTGAAAATGGCGGGCAACAAGTTCGACGCGGCGATAATCCGCTTGGTAACGCAGAAATACAAGATACTCATCGGCGAAAAGACGGCTGAAAAAGCGAAAATGGAAATAGCGAACGTTTTCAACCCCACGGGCGAGAAGAAGATGACGGTGCGCGGCAGGCATCTGCTAAAGGGTCTCCCCGAAAGCCTTGAGATAAGCGACTACGATCTCTACGAGGCGCTCCACGACAATGCCATGGAGATCGTCGAGCAGATAAAGCTGGTGCTTGAGAGCACTCCGCCGGAGCTTGTCGGCGACATTCTCAGCAACGGCATACTTCTCACGGGCGGCGGCGCGATGCTCGGCGGTCTGCCGGAGCTCATCACCGACAGGGTCGGCGCGCCGTGCTTTGTCGCGGAAAAGCCCATTGAATGTGTGGCACGCGGCGTTGACATGGCATTCGCGATGTCCGAGGACTTGCTCGACGGATTTGAGCAGGTAAGGCTGTACAACTTTAAATAATTATCGAGGGCGGACAAAAAACTGCCCTTTTTCTGTTGTTGATTTAATTGCGTTTTCCCCCGCCTGAGGCGGGGGAAAACGCAAAAAATTATTCAAATTTTCTCATCTTAAAGCCAATCCCCCATACCGCTTCAATGAAATCCAGCTCCGAAAGCGCCCGGAGCTTTCTCCGAAGGTTGCTCACATGCACCTTGAGCGAGCTTTCCGCGCCGTCGGGAGTATCCTCGCTCATTCTGTCGAGTATCTGCGATTTTGTTATCACCTGATTTGGATTGCGCATCAGTATTTTGAGTATCGCAAGCTCCGTTTTGGTGAGCTTTACGGTGTTCTCGCCGTACCTTGCCTCGCGAAGCTCCTCGTCCAGAGACAGTCCGCAGTATTCGAGAGCGCTTGCCGCGGCGCTCTCGCGCAGGCGAACCCTTATCCTCGCGAGCAGCTCCGCCGTGTCGAAAGGCTTTGTGATGTAATCCGCCGCGCCGGACATCAGCAAATTCACCTTGCTTCCGACATCGCACTTAGCGCTCATGACTATTACCGGAATATCCCCGACAGCGGGCAGCACCTGTTCTCCGGACATCTCCGGCATCATCAGATCGAGAAGTATGAGGTCTGGCGTATGCTCGTCCAAGAGCTTCAGCGCCTCTTTGCCCGAAAACGCCCGAACAACGTCGTACCCCTCGCGCTTTAAAAGCGTGAAGAGCATTTCGTTTATGTACTTGTCATCGTCTATTACCGCTATCAGTGACATCGTATCACCTCGTTGTTTTGTTTTCTTTTACGAGCTGCGCCGCTCTTTTCAGAAGCGCGTCTTTTTCGTTCGGGAGTTTTTCGTCCACGACCTCGGAAAGAAGCCTTGACAGAACCTCCCCCATAAGCGGCGAGGGCGGCACTATCCCGCGGAGATCGTCCCCGGAAACGGCAAGCGTCCGCACCGAAAGGCACGGCTTTTGGGCGGCTATCTCCTCGGCGATACGAATGACCTCCCGCGCTTTCGGTATACGTTCGCGGCAAAAGTCGTGCTTCGCGGAGTCGTCGGCGATGTGCGCGTGCATTATGTCGGCGAAAACCTCCGCGCCGTGCTTGGCAAGCTGCCGTTTTATGTATTTGTGCGAGGTATCGACCGGAATATCGTGGTACTTCACGATTTCGACAACGCGTTCGCGCGTGGAGTTGTCGCATTTCAGAACGCGGAGTATCTCCTCCGTCATTCTCGCGCTGACATCTCCGTGACCGTAGTAGTGGCACTCCCCGTCCTCGCCGACAGAGCGGCAGGAAGGCTTGCCAATATCATGCAGCAGCATCGCAAGGCGCATTTCCGCGGTCGGGGGAGCCGCCTCGACGGCTCGCGCGGTGTGCTCCCAAAGAGTGCTGTTGTGATACTTCGAGCCCTGATCGAACCCGATCTCCGCGCCAAGCGGCGGAATCATCTCCGCGAATACATCAGCGAAGTCCAGCAAAACGCGCTTTACGCTGCTGCCGCACAAAAGTCGTTTGAGCTCCGCGAAGATCCGTTCCGCGGAGACCTTACGCAGACTTTTTTTCAAAGACCTCACCGCGCCCGCCGTGCGTTCCTCTATCGGAAAGCCCAGCACAGATGAGAATCGCAGCGCGCGGAGTATCCGCAGCGCGTCTTCGGAAAAGCGCTTTTCGGGCTCGCCTATGCAGCGGATGATCTTAGCTTCAATATCCGCCATTCCTCCGAAAGGATCGATAAAACCCGCTTTCGGGGAATATGCGATACCGTTCATAGTAAAGTCGCGCCGCGAAAGGTCGTCCTCGATATTCCGCGAGAAGGTAACGCTGTCCGGGCGTCTGCCGTCGGAATACTCGCCGTCCGTGCGGTAGGTGGTGATCTCCGTTGAAAACCCCTTGTACAGAACGGTGACGGTGCCGTGCTTTATCCCGGTGTCGATAACGCGGCAGTCGGCGAAAACGCGCTTCGTTTCGTTCGGAAGCGCGGATGTGGTTATATCGAAGTCGTAAGGCGCGTTCCCCATAAGATGGTCGCGAACGCATCCGCCTACAACAAACGCCGAAAATCCCGCGTTTTCAAGGCGCTCCAGTATTTCGCATATCTGAAACGGCAGTTCCATTGTCTCACCACCCTCAAGCCTCGCAAAAAGCGGCAAACCCGAAAAGTTTACCGCTAATAACTCAAAGCCTTATCCGAATTTCCAACATCTCTCCGATTATCTCCGCCGAGATCACCCCGCCCAGCTTTTCGGTGAGCAGCTTCGCTATCGAAAGCCCGAGCCCCGTGGAAAGGTTTCCGCTTTTAACGGTGTAAAACCTGTCGAACAGACGGTTTACCTCGATGTTTTCAATATTTTCCGCGGAGTTTTTAAAGCCTATCGAGCAGTTTTCGTCCATTGTGACGAAAAGGTCTCCGCTCGAATATTTCAGCGCGTTTGAGAGAATGTTGGAGAATATCCGCGCAAGCGCCGTTTTATCGGTTATCCGCGTTATCCGCGTTTCGGTTATGTTTATCTCGGGGACTATGCCGCGCTCCGAGATCGCGCCGAAAAGGGAAGCTATGCTCTCCTCGAGCACATCGTTCACGCACACCACGTCAAGCGAGAGCTCTCCTTCGCTTGCCGCCACGGAGTATCTGAAAAGCTCCTCGGTGAGCGTCTGCATAGCCTCGGTGCGGTTTTTTATCTGAAAAAGGTACTGCCGCGCCTCCTCGCTCTGCGGGCATTTCTCAAGCAGATCGAGATAGCCGCAAATAGCCGTGAGCGGCGTGCGGAGATCGTGGGAGATATTGGTTATCGCGTCCTTTAGCTCCTTGTCGCCGCGGACATAGCGCCGCTGTTCCTCGCGCAGAGTTTTAAGCTCCGTGTTGATATTCGCGGCGAGAACGCGCATATCGCGGTCTCCCGTGGAAACATCAAGCCCGGTATTGGTGTCTTCGCGGAGCTTTTCGCGTGTTTGGTCGGTTATCTCGCGCACGGACTTCTTCATAACGTACACTTTAACAGCCAGAACAGCCGCAATTACCGCAAAGACAAAAGCGAACCCTATCGACACTCGAATTACCTCTTAAGCGAACTTCCGCATCCGTTCGGGGAACTCGTTCAGCCTTCCGCGGTATACCTCGAAGGTGTTCGGCAAGGACAGGAAATCCATAGGTCTCGGAATATCCTCGAAGTTCTCTATGGGCTCCAGCCCGAAGTCCACCAGAAGCTCCTTTACAAACGCCGAGCAATAGTAGTAGTTTTCGCGTTTTATCGACTTCCCGAAGATAGCCGCCAGAAGCCCCACCACATCATAGCGGTAGTCGTCCTTGTGCTCCAGCATATCCGTGAGCCTTTCGCGGATATGCGCGTATGTATCCTCGTCCACTGTCATTCGCAGAACTATGGCTTCCGTTTGAGGGAAACGCCCCAATGTTCCGAAATTCGGCGATTCCTGCACAAATCCGCCAAGCCATGGAAAATATTTATATATCCTTCCGAACGAGAACATCTGCTCGAGTTCCGTGTCCAGACTTACCGAAACGTGATTATACGGTGTATGTGTGAATTTTTCTATTATCCCCGATACCACCGAGGGTGTGTTTGTAATGATTATGTATATTCCTTTTTTACTCACTTCCCAGCCCCCTTGTGTTTTATTTCCTCATTTTATTATAACACATTATCGGACAATTGTCAACCGTTATTTCAGTGTTTTCTGTCCGAATTGAGCGGCGCGCGAGAAAACGCCTGTCGATTCTGCTTAGTCTAAATGATGTTTTTCCTGCTGAAGACGACCGCGCCGACAGCTGAGGACACGGCTATAATTCCCAGAGAGTAAAGCGGCATGACTATCAGACCGTCGAGCTCCCGGTCGTAGCGGGCGTCGGCGAGCGCGAGCTTTTTCAGGTGACAGCTCGGGATAACGTTCATCATCGCCCTTTCGGCGGGCGAGGGATCGGAGTAGTTGTTAGCATGGGCAAACAGAAGAAACATCGCCGCGATAAGCGCAGCCGCCGTTCCCGCCCGCGGACGCGCTATCGTCAGGACGAGGAGCGTAAATATCGAGCTGCAAGCCGCCACGGCGCAGAAGCTCGTGACGATACGCGCCGCGAACTCCTCCGCGGAGCAGCCGATAACAGCGCGTTTCCCGATAAACAGCAGCGGCAGCATAGTCGCCGCGTTGAAGATAAGCGAACCCGTTACCGCCGCTGTCAAGTCGGCGAGATATATGTCGAGCCTTTTGTGACCGATTATCACCTTGTTGCGCATTGCGCCCTGAGAGTATTCCGCACCGAGGAAGTCGGCGGCAAAAAGTGCCGATAAAACTATCACGGGCACGTACAGCCCAAACAAGCCATCCTCAATGAACACCTCGGTTTTTCCCCAACTTACCATGTATGTGACAAGTCCTCCGAGAAACAGGCAAAGCAAGGTCGCGCACATAAACCCAAAGCTCCTGAACATACGCGTAAATTCCGCTCTTAACAGTTTAAACATCACTTCAAGTCCTTTCTTCCGAAAACGGCGCTTCCCGCCGAGTTCACGAGGATAATAACAAAGCCGGCCCCGGCGATGTCAGCTGCGGGGGTCTCGAGCTCGCGGTTGGAGAGCGGCAAAAGCGCTCCGACCGGGTCTAACCGCAGCGCGAGCTCGTATATCACGCGTTTCGCGCCGCCGATATACTGAGGGTTTTCCTCGAGAGACAGGATCTGCTCGCCGTTTATTACCTCGGCTCTCATCTGCTGTTCGGGAGCGCCGAGGCGCGCGTATGTATGTCCCGCGAGCTGTATCATCGCGAACACCGTTATAAGCGCCGCGACAACTCCTTTTGAGCGGTTCTGAAACAGCGCGCCGATAAGCGCCGCGACGGAGCTTACCGCCGCAGCGCACAGCATTGAGACCGCGATGTATATCCACGTCTCGGAAAGCGGCATTTTCCACGCTCCCAGAAACGGAACGCCCGCCAATCCGCCCAAAAGCCACGCCGCGTTCAGCGAACAGCCGATGATGACGCTTGCCGTGAGCTCCGAGGAATAGACGTTCCCGCGCCGCGAGCCGACCGTGAGCTTGTTGCGGATAGTGTGCTGCGAGTGCTCCGTTCCGACAAAAATCACGATCACCGCCGCCGAAACGATCTGCACGAAGGGCGCTCCCGCTAGCGCGTAGTTTTCAAGCGCGTACTCCGACTTGTCCCCCTTTATCGACAAGCAGCATATCACGACAAAAGCCGCCGTCACAAGCGCCGTCATCGCGAACGCCCATTTGAAAAGCCGGTTTTTCCCGAGCCTGGAAAGATCGGCTCTTAACAATTTCAGCATTATTTCAAGTCCTTTCTTCGGAATAAAACAGCCCCCGCAGTCCCAACGGCAACGGACGTTCCGAGCGAGTACAGCGGCAGAAGCGGACGCTTTTCCCCGTTTCCCGCGGCTTGATCGATCTGCCCGAACGAAAGAGTATTATATATTTCTTCCAGCACGGTGCGCAAAGCTCCCGTAACGGCTTCGGGATTTTCCTCCTCGTACACGCCCTCATAATCTCCGTTCTCATCGTATGACGTGACTGTTATCGTAGGCGGAGGCAGCAGCTTGTTTTTTATGACAGGCGTAACGGCATACGCGCATAACGTCAGAGCTATAGTCAAGACCACGCCGGCGGTCTTTTTCCCCGTCAGTGTGACTACCGCGGAGCACAGAACGCAGGACGTTATCAGCGCGCAGACGTATATCAGAACGCCCAGCGCAAAATCCCCCGCCGTCATGGTCAGCTTTCCCGCGCCGCCGAACAGCGCTATCAGAAGCGGAACAGCCTTCTCCGCCGCCATAAGGCAGAGCCCTCCGACAATGACGGCGACTAGGTTCGCGAAGTATATCTGAGTGCGCGTTCTGCCGATTATCAGCTTGTTCCTTATTGTGTTGTCGGAATACTCGTCGCCGATAAACAGCGCCGCGAAAGCCGCCGCAGAGAACAGCGAGAGTCCCGAAAAACCGAACACCATACCCTCCCAGCTGACAGGCTCGGAGCTTATCCTTACGATTATATAGCCGTACACTCCCGATGTGAAAAGCGTTGCGAGCAGGCAAGCCGCAAAGCTCCTGCTTTTCCATAGCCTCGCTAAATTCGCTCTTATAAGCCGTAACATTCACCGCACCTCACTTTATATCTTTTCTGCGGAACACCGCAGCGCCTATCGCCGTTGTTACCGCCGCCGCTCCTACGGAATACAGCGGCAGCGTGAGCGTTACTGAATTATCGAGATCGCGCGCACGCTCTATCGCGCCGAACGCGATGGAGTTGTTCACCGCAGCGTATACCACGCGCTTTGCTCCGCCGACATAATAGTCGTTTTTGTAATATCCGGTTTCGGTATATCCCGTGCCTTCCTCGTTCAGGTGACTGCCGCAATACATTTCGGTCTCGGCGAGCCGCATGCTGAGATAGCTTGAGCCGAAAAGCGCCAGCACGGATATAAACAGCGACCACACCATACAAGATGCCTTGTTCGTTATCAGCATACTCATCAGAGTAAAGAACGCGCACGCCGCCAAGACCGCCCCCGCGCAGGCTATAAGCCCGAAGCATACATCGTTCATATCCATGCTCCTTCCGTGGTGGATAACGCGGTTGACAAGGAGCGTCGCGCCCTCGCCCGAGGCGGCTATCGCAAGTCCGCCGATCGTTACGGTAAAAAGGTTCGATAAGTATATCCCCGTTCTTTTCGCGCCGACTATCAGCTTGTTTCTTATCGTGTGATCGGAATATTCCGTTCCGAGAAACAGCGCCGCAAACACCGCCGCGATAAGCACCGAGTATTTGAAGCAGCCGATAAGTCCCTCGTCGCGGTAGCTGTGCATATTATCTGCAAGCGCCGAGCTTATCAGAAACGCGCACCCCGCACATATCCAGAATATCTTCGATCTCATCATTCTTGCGAGATCTGCTCTTAACAGCTTTATCATAAACCACTCCCCCCTTAATATTGTTAAGCTATTTTATTTCAGGTCTTTTCTGCGGAACACGACCGCGCCCGCCGCCGTTGTAACCGCAAGCACTCCGAGAGAATACAGCGGCATTAGCTCTCTGTTGTGGGGCTCGCCCATTTCCATTTGCATGATCTGTCCCGTAGGAATAATATCGTTTACTGCCGTGAGGATATTGCGCTTTGCTCCCGAAGGAATGTAAGCGGGGTTGGGGTATGGCTCGGTTTGTATCACGCCGTTTGCGGTGATTTCGTAATCGCTTATAAATTCGGGCGCGTTAAGTACTTCCATTATTATCGCCGCGCCCAAAATCAGCACGAACGTTGCCGTTATGGTTATCGCGGTGTTTCTGGAGCGGGATACTATCAACATTCCGAGCAGCGTGAAAACAGCGCTTACCGATATATACGCGCACACGGAAGCTACCATAAGCAGCGCGAAATCATCCGCCTCCATACCGAAAGACTTGCCGAAGCACGCCGTGATGATTTTGGGAATGTATGCCCCGAGCGTTATCAGAAGGTCTCCGACGACTATTGCGATAAGGTTTGCAAAGTAGATGTCTGTTCTTTTCGAGCCCACTATCAGCTTGTTTCTTATCGTTCCGTGAGAATAGTCGGTGCCCAAAAACAGCGGCGCGAAGATTGCCATAAACAAAACGGAATTCGAGCCGCCGTTCAGGATCACCCGCGCGGTCTGCTCCTCCCAGCCCGTGTTGAGAGTAAGGCAGTTGACAAGCGACAGGGCAAACGACAGTATAACGCACACCCAAAAGCTCTTCGTTTTGAACATACGGGCAAGCTCCGTTCTTAATAACTTAACCATTCGACGAACCTCCCACAAGATTGATAAAGTACGCCTCAAGGCTCTCGTCGTGCTCATTTATCGAGAACAGCTCGCAGCCCGAGTCCTTTAGCGCTTCGGTAAGCTTTGTAATGCTGATCTCTCCGAAGATGTCGGCGGTTTTGTCGTCGAGTATGCGGTATTCCAGCCCGAGACCGTCGAGCGTGAGCGCGAGCGCCTTTGTGTTCGACACGGAAACTCTCGCTGCCTTGCGGCATTCCTTTTCGAGATCCTCCGCGCTTATCTCCTTGACGAGCTTGCCGTTGTCGATAAAGCCGTAGTGCGTCGCGAGCTTTGAAAGCTCGTCGAGAATATGGCTCGAAATGAGCACCGTTATACCGCGGTCGCGGTTAAGATTAAGTATCAGCTCGCGGATTTCAATAATGCCCTGAGGGTCGAGACCGTTTATCGGCTCGTCGAGCAGCAGGAAATCCGGACTTCCGCAAAGCGCCACCGCGATACCCAATCTCTGCCGCATACCGAGCGAGAAGTTGCGGGCTTTTTTCTTGCCCGTATCAGCGAGTCCCACCAGCTTCAGAAGCTCGGGTATGCCGTCGAACGAGGGTGCTCCGATAACGCGGTACTGCTGTTTCAGGTTATCGACAGCCGTCATATCCAGATAAATGGAAGGCGTTTCCACAACGGCGCCCATTCTCCGCCTTGCCTTCGAGATATCCGAGCTCAGGGAGCTTTTGCCGTACAGCGTGAAGCTGCCCTCCGTCGCAAACTGAAGTCCGCACACAAGCCGTATAAGCGTGGTCTTTCCCGCGCCGTTCTTCCCGACAAATCCGTAGACAGAGCCCTTCGGGACGTTCATTGAAAGTCCGTTCAGCGCGTTGAATTTCCCGTAGGTTTTCTTTAAATTGTTTACAGTCAATATGTTTTCCATAGTAACTCTCCTTTCGTTGTTGCATTTAGTATAACACACTATGGTTAAGAAAACGGATAAGAAATCGGTAAAGATTTGGTTAAGATTTTTTCGGGGAGAGGAGAGGGAGATCGTGGGCGCGGCAAATTTTCTCAAAATTGTTGACAATTCATTTTTTTTGTGGTATACTTAAATCAAATAATCCATGTTTTACGGAGGAACAAAGCTATGTCTATCAGAATAGAGACCGAAGCGGGGCGCTGCCTTAACTGCAAAAAACCACAGTGTATGGAGTATTGCCCTGTCCATACGCCTATACCGCAGCTTATCCAGCTCTTCAAGGAAAACAAAATAATGGAAGCGGGCGCGAAGCTTTTTGAAAACAACCCCATGAGCGTAGTATGCGCTACCGTCTGCAACCACGAGGCACAGTGCGCGGGACACTGCGTGCTCGGCAAAAAGGATACGCCCGTGCAGTTCTATGAAATAGAGAAGTTCGTATCGGACGGGTATCTCAGCAGAATCCGCCCCGAGCTCAAGCCGAAAAACGGCAAGCGCGTGGCTGTTATCGGCTCTGGACCCGCGGGTATCACCGTGTCTGTGATCCTCGCGAAAAACGGCTACGACGTTACGATCTTCGAGCGTAAAAACGACATCGGCGGTATGCTCCGCTACGGAATACCGGAGTTCCGCCTTTCAAATACCGTCATAGACCGCTATAAGAAGCTCCTTACAAAATACGGAATCCGCGTGCGCCTGAATATTTCCATCGGCGGAGCGCTCGGTATAGACGATCTGCTCCGCGACGGCTACAACTCGGTATTCGTCGGCACGGGCGCTTGGAGACCGCGCACGCTCGGTGTTCACGGCGAGTGCCTTGCGAACGTCCACTTCGGAGTTTCGTATCTCGAAAACCCCGCTCATCACGACCTCGGAGAGACAGTCGCCGTTATCGGTATGGGCAATGTCGCGATGGACGTCGCGCGGACGGCGTTCCGTTACGGCGCGCAGCGCGTAATGCTGTTTTCGCGCGGCACGCACGTTTCCGCAAGCTCACACGAAATGAGCTACGCGAAGCTTGACGGCGCGGAGTTCGTCTTCGGAAAGCAGATCACGCGCATAACGCCCGAGGGTCCGTGGTTCAAAACATCCATAATAGATGAGGAAGGCAATATAACCGGTTATGAGGAGGGCGAGGAGCTCGTGCCCGCGGATTCCGTAGTTATCGCGGTAAGCCAGCGTCCGCGCGACAAGCTCATTCTCTCAACGGAGCACTTAGAAGGTACGGCGAAGGGTCTGCTCGTAGTTGACGAAAACAATATGACAACGCACGAGGGCGTTTTCGCGGCAGGCGACGTAGTTACCGGTCCGCTCACGGTCGTACATTCCGTTGAGGACGCGAAAAAGACAGCCGAGGCTATGATGCGCTATATGGAGAGCAAGTAACAGGTTTAAAGTTTTATTTTATGCGTTTTCCCCGCCTTCGGCGGGGAAAAACACCATTAAATCGGTATTTCCTTAATAACAGAAAAGGTCACCGCGGTCGGCGCGGTGACCTTTTTATATTCGCGGGGTGCGCAAGCGTTACTTCCAGCTGTCCACAATTCCGCCGTTGAATATCAGATTTGACGGCATTTCCTTGAGGTATTCTCCGCGCACCGCGGGAACATAATAAGCGGTATAGGTGACACCGTCTCCTTGATCCACGGCGACAAGAAAGCGGTAGTAAGGTATAGCGAACTCATATCCGCTGCCCGCAAGATACTTCAGCTCGACCTTTCCTATGGGGTCGTCCTCCGTCGGCGCGTAGTTTATTTGACTTGACAGATAGTTGCCGTTTAAGAGGAGCTTTTTCGCTTCCTTTACGGAAATAAGCGGATAATCCCCGAGCTTTTCAAGACCGTCGTCCGTGTATATGTGCATAACGCGGAGCTTGTTTTCGTTCATGTCAAAGCTCATCTGTACGTTTTTGAAATTGAAGCCGAATATTTGTTCCTCATAATTCGAGCCGCCCTCGCAGAACATGATCGAATCATCGGGGCTGTAATACGAAGGAATACGCACGGGGTCTTTTATACCTATTATCTCGCCGAAATTCTCGAAAACATAATCCGCCATACGCTCGAGCTTGCCTTTTTCGGGAGCGGCGGCAAGATATTCGTCGGGTATCTTTATCCCACCGCCGTTCTTATAAACAATGCTGACGCTGTAATCGGGGCGTACAGTCATATACATATCGTCGTTTGAAGCATATAATTGTCCTCCCTGCGTTGCCATACTACGCAGGATATATTGTATTTCCTCGTCGGGCGCGCCTTTGCTCCTGAACTCCTCCGTGATCTCCCTCTTTTTCTCCTCGGTAAGAACGCTGTCTTTTATTTCCATTTTTGAGAAGTCCTCGCCGATGGCGTTCACGGCGCTCTCGAGCTTCGTCATCATAAGCTCGTGATCGGGCTCGAAGAAATTCGTCCGATATACGGGCAGCGTTTTCAGCTTGATATTTTCGCGCCACGGGTTGCCGTTTTCGGCTTCCTCAAGACTTGAGTATCCCTCGAAACCCATGCCGCCGACGCTGATAGCCGCTTCGATCTTCGGGAGGTTCTCGTTATAGCTCGGCGTTCTGTTAGAATTCACGATTCCGACTGCCGTCACCGCGATGACCGCCGCGGCAGCCGCCGACATGACGGGGATAAGAAGTCTGCGCTTTTTCCGCGGGTTCTCCGCCGCGAGAATGTGCTTGTCGTCAACGTTTTCCATAGCGTTAAGCAAATCGTTTCCGTTCATGATGTTTCTTCCTTTCTTGCAAAAAAGTCAACTGTTATTGTCAGACAAAATATCCTTCCTTTTCCAGATACTCGCGGAGCTTTTCGCGCAGCCTGAAAAGCGTGACCTTTACGTTGTTCTCGCTCATTGAGAAGCGCTATGCAATGCTTTCCGGAGAATCAAGGAACCAGTAGCGCCGCATAAAGATATCGCGCTTGCGCTCGGGCAGTTCGTCGAGAAACGCGCTTATCAGCTCCGAGAGGACAGCCGCGTCAAACTCATCCTCAACGAGACCTTTAGCGGGTATACACTGTTCCATTTCGGCGCTGAGCTCCACGATGACTGCGGCGCGTTTCAGTCTGCCGCGCGATTTGCAGACGTTTATCGAAATATTTCGCGCTATCTTTGCAAGATACGCGAAAAACGACTTGTATGGCTTGTTCGGCGGAATGCTCTCCCACGCCTTTAGATAGGTGTCGTTTTCCGCCTCCTCCGCCGTGAGTCTGTCGCCGGTTATCCCATAAGATACCGCGCAAAGACGCTTTCCGTACTTTTCCTGCGTTTTTGAGAGCGCCGCTTCGTTTCTTTGCAGATAGAGCTCCACTATCGCCTCATCTTCCAATCGTTACACCTCCTTCGCGGGAACGTTATTTTGTCCTCACCCCTAATAACAACATTTTGGAGAAAGGGTTACATATTATTTTACAAATATTTTAACATTTTTCTGCATTTTTTGCAAGCAATCTTTTAATTGTTGACAAATATTCCCCGTTGTGGTATAATTATAAAGTCCGGGAGAAACACAACAGACAGCCGAAAGGCTCTGCCGAACGCCGCGCCCAGACGCGGCGCAAGGCGGCGGGGGAACGGAGTAATACTAATTCACGATAAACGTATAGACCTGTTTGCGCGATATGGTTTCAAATCAAGTATCAACTTTTGTCCGCACTTCAACGGTGAATTAGTATTGTAAGCTCCGACAGCAGTCACTGCCGTGAGCGGGAAATTCCCGCGAGCCGGAATGCCCGCCCCGTTGTGACGCCGCGGACGAGCCTCGGGGCAATGCGGGGCGGATCCGCGTTTCTTTTCGGAGAATAAAACGAAAAGAGGACAAACATCATGAAATGGACAAAAACACTGCCTGCGGCGCTGTTGTGCGCGCTGGTGCTCACGGGGTGCGGAAATGTCTCCGGGGACGGCTCTTCGCCGAACAGCTCGGCGGCGGTCTCCGCGGCAAGCGGCGCAGACGCTCTTTGGGAAAACGCAGTCTACAAAGAAGACGCGTCCGTCGGCGAGGGCGCTCTCAGCGTGAAGATCGAGGTGAAGATCGGCTCGAGGAGCGTTACGCTAGACGTGAAGTCCGACAAGGACAATCTCGGTGACATTCTCACGGAAAACGGGCTCGTCGAGGGCGATAACAGCGCCTACGGACTCTACATCAAAAAGGTGAACGGCGTTTCGGCGGATTACGACTCGGACGGCGCTTATTGGGGCGTTTGCAAGGACGGCACGCCAACTCCCACGGGCGTTTCCTCGATAACAATCGCGGACGGCGAGCATTACGAGCTCGTCTACACTCTCGCGGAGGCTTTTGAGCCCGCGGCTTAACGCGCTTAACTTGATATTTCCCCGCCGAAGGCGGGGAAATATCAAAAATTATAAAATCAGGTGGTTGTTTTGGAGCTTAAAAAACTTGACCGCGCCGAGGCGTTCCGCTATATGGGGTACAAGGGCGGGGAAATTCCCGACAACATAAACGCGCTCGCGGAGGAGTGCGAAAAGCGGCTGCTCGCCGCGGTATCGCCGAAATTCGTCTACGCGCTGTTTGATATAGAGCACCGGGAAAACGGCGTTTTTGTAAAGAACACGCCGCTTGTTCTCCGCGGAAAGAGCATTTCGGAGCATCTGAAGGCGTGCGAAAAATGCGCGCTTTTGGCGGCAACGCTAGGAAGCGGCGCGGACGGCGTTATCCGCGGATATGAGAGCGGAGCTATGGAAAAGGCGGTCGTCGCGGACTGCCTCGCGAGCGCCGCGATAGAGCAGGTGTGCGGTCTCGCGGAAGAGAAAATACGCGAAAGGCTCTCGGGAATGTATCTCACATGGCGCTTTTCGCCCGGGTACGGCGACTTCCCCTTGGACATTCAGAGAGATTTTTTGAATACGCTGAACGCCCCCAAGCGCATAGGTCTCACCGTCACGGAAAACCTGATACTCATTCCGAGAAAATCCGTCACGGCGGTGATAGGGGTGTCCGAACACGAGATCCCCAAAGGACAGCGCGGGTGCGGCGTATGCAGTATGCGCGATAACTGCCAATTCCGCAAAAACAATACACATTGCCGATAAAGGAGGTCATTGACATGGACTTCAAAACGCTTTTGAAAAAGGATTTCGTTTCGCTCGACGGCGCGATGGGCACGATGCTTCAGGCGCGCGGGCTGAGACCCGGGGATACGCCCGAGGCGCTCAACCTCGAAAAGCCGCAGGTGCTTATAGATATTCACAAGGAGTATATAGAAGCGGGCGCTGATATCATCTACGCGAATACCTTCGGCGCGAACCGCTATAAGCTCGAGCATTGCGGGTATTCCGTGGAGAGAGTTATCCGCGCGGGAATTCACAACGCGAAAAAGGCGATCGCGGAAAGCTCAAACCCGAACGCTCTCGCGGCTCTCGACATAGGACCGATAGGGCAGCTTTTAGAGCCCACGGGAACGCTCACCTTCGAGGAGGCTTACGATATCTACAAGGAGCAGGTACTCGCAGGCAGCGAGGCTGACGTTATCGTCTTCGAGACGATGACCGATCTTTACGAGCTGAAAGCGGCGGTGCTCGCGGCAAAGGAAAACTCCGCGCTCCCGATAATGTGCACGATGACGTTCGAGGAGAATATGCGGACGTTCACGGGGTGCGCGATAAGCTCGATGGCGCTGACCTTGGAGGGCTTGGGCGTCGACGCGATAGGCGTGAACTGCTCGCTCGGTCCCGCGGAGTTATACCCGATCGCCGAAGAGCTCTGCAAATGGACGCACCTCCCGGTCATCCTCAAACCGAACGCCGGACTTCCCGACCCGGTTACCAACGAATACAGCGTGACTTCGAAACAGTTCGCGGAGCTTATGGAAAAGCTCGTGCCGCTTGGGGTGAAGATATTCGGCGGCTGCTGCGGAACGAACCCGGAGTTTATAAAAGAGCTGAACACAATGCTGAAAACTCACGCGTTTAGGCAAATAAGCCGCGAGATACCGCCCGCGTGCTGCTCCGCCTCAAAAACCGTGATAATAAATCGCCCGCGGATAATAGGCGAGCGCATAAATCCCACCGGCAAAAAGCGCTTTAAAGAAGCGCTTTTGGCGAACGACGTCGACTACATCATAGGGCAGGCTATCGAGCAGGTACACGGCGGCGCGGATATTCTCGATGTGAATGTGGGGCTTCCCGGGATAGACGAGGGCGCGATGATGATACGCGCGGTGAAGGCAGTTCAGGGCGTTGTCGACGTGCCGCTGCAGGTCGATTCGACGATACCCGATGTGCTTGAAAAGGCGCTGCGGGTCTACAACGGAAAACCTATCGTGAACTCCGTGAACGGCGAGGAAAAGTCGCTGCAAACGGTTTTGCCGCTCGTGAAAAAATACGGCGCGTGCGTTGTGGGGCTTTGTCTTGATGAAAACGGCATACCTAAGACCGCCGACGGCAGGCTCGCGATAGCGAAACGGATACTGGAGCGCGCTCTCGCCCTCGGGATACCGCGCGAAAACGTGTTTATCGACTGCCTCACGCTCACGGTTTCGGCGGAGCAGGAAGCGGCGCTCGTCACGCTGGAGGCTGTCCGCAGGGTGAAGGAGGAGCTCGGACTGCGCACGGTGCTCGGCGTTTCCAACATCAGCTTCGGACTTCCCGAGCGCGTTATCGTCACGCACAACTTCCTCACGATGGCGCTGACGAACGGGCTCGATCTTCCGATAATCAACCCCAACGTCCCCGAAATGACGGGCTCTGTGAGGGCTTACAACGTTCTCGCGGGGTTTGACCGCAACTCGCTCGAATACGTTGCGGCATACGGAAACAAGGATAAGCCGGCGGGCTCTCCCGCGGCGAGCTCCGCGGAAAACTTCACGCTGCCATACGCTATCGAAAACGGCTTGAAGGCGGAGGGCGCGAAGCTCACGGAGGAGCTGCTGAAGTCCAAAGACCCGATGGAGATCATCAACGATATTCTTATTCCGGCGCTCGATAAGACGGGCGCGGAGTTTGAGAGCGGAAAGATATTCCTGCCGCAGCTTATTTTAAGCGCGGGAGTGGCGCAGAGCTGTTTTGAGGTCATCAAAAACCACTTCGCCAAAACGGGCGAAAAGTCCGTTTCCAAGGGAAAGATAATCCTCGCGACGGTAAAGGGCGACATTCACGACATCGGTAAAAACATCGTGAAGGTGCTCCTCGAAAATTACGGCTACGAGGTGATAGACCTCGGCAAGGACGTGCCTTACGAGACCGTTCTCAACACGGCGGCGGAGCAGAACGTTCATCTTGTCGGCTTGTCCGCGCTGATGACCACCACCCTCGCGAGCATGGAAAAGACGATAGCGCTTTTGCGGGAAAACAATTTCGACTGCAAAATAATGGTCGGCGGCGCGGTGCTCACGCCCGAATACGCCGAGCGGATAGGCGCGGACTACTACGCCAAGGACGCGAAGGCTTCCTGCGACATCGCGAAACGCGTTTTTGAAGAGTTTTATCCGCAATGAACGAAACGATTATCGAAAAGAACGGGCTAAGCGCGTTTTCCGCGCTCCACCCCGCCGCGCAGCTCGTGTACTTCTGCACGGTGATAGGCGTTTCTATGCTCTGCGTCCACCCGGTGATACAGTTGGCGGGGCTTGCGGGAGCGGCGTGCTTCTATCTCAAAGCCGGGGGGACGCGCGGCATTTTAAAGCTCGCCTTGCCGTTCGCGGTATTTACGGCGGCTGTAAACGCGCTTTTCAATCACCGCGGAGCTACCGTGCTGTTCCTGCTCCCGACAAAGAACGCCTTCACGCTCGAAAGCCTGCTTTACGGGCTTTCCGCCGCGGTCATGATGATAACGGTACTGATGTGGTTCGGCGGCTGCTCCAAAATACTCGCCTCCGACAAAATAACATACCTTTTCGGAAAGACCCTGCCCTCTCTGTCGCTGGTTTTGAGTATGACGCTTCGCTTTGTTCCGCGCTTTACCGAGCGCTTCGAGGAGATAAAGGAAGCGCGGCAGTGCCTCGGGTTTTCGGGGAATTCCAAGAAACAGAGGCTCAAAAACGCGTTCTGTATTTTTTCCGTGATGACGGCGTGGGCGCTCGAAGGCTCGATAGAGACCGCCGACAGTATGAAAGCCCGCGGTTACGGTTTGCGCGGGCGGACGTTTTATTCGCTGTACGCGTTTACGGAGCGCGATCTTTGCGCGCTTTTGCTGCTGTTTTTCGCGGACGTGTTTCTGATAAGCGGAGCGGTCTCGGGCGGCTTGAAATGGCGGTATTTCCCGAGTGCCGGCGGAGCGATTTCGGGGGGGCTTTCCGTTTCGCTTTGGGCGGTTTATCTCGCGCTGTGTGCCGCGCCCGTTTTACTTGAGCTGTGGGAGGACGGAAAATGGAACAGATCTCGCTGAACCGGGTTACATTTCGTTATCCCTCCGCCGAAACGCCCGCGCTGAAGGATTTGTCGCTTAATGTCAGCAAGGGCGAGTTTATGGTGATCTGCGGGCGCTCGGGCTGCGGGAAGACCACGCTTCTGCGCCTTATGAAGCCGCAGCTAGCGCCTTGCGGAGAGCTGAGCGGCGGGATAACATTTTGCGGAGAGCCCCTGTCAACATTGCCCGAGCGCGACAGCGCTGTAAAAATAGGCTTTGTTATGCAGTCTCCAGAAGATCAGATAGTTTCGGACAAGGTTTGGCGCGAGCTCGTTTTCGGGCTTGAGAGCCTCGGGCTCGATACGCAGACTATCCGCCGCCGCGCCGCGGAAACAGCCTCCTTTTTCGGCATACAGAATTGGTTTCACAAGGACGTTTCGCAGCTCTCGGGAGGACAAAAGCAGCTTCTTTGTCTGGCGGCGGTGATGTCAATGCAGCCGGAGCTTCTTATCCTCGACGAGCCCACGAGCCGTTTAGACCCAATAGCCGCCGCGGAATTCCTCTCCACTCTCCAAAAAATAAACCGAGAGCTCGGCACAACCGTTATTATCGCCGCCCACGACTTAGGGGAGGTTCTGCCGCTGTGCACGCGAGCCGCTTTATTGGAAAACGGCGCTATAACGCGCGTAGGAAGCGCCGCCGAAATATGCGGGGCGCTGGAGGATGCCGGAATGTTTTCGGCGCTTCCCGCCGCGGCAAAGATAGGGCGTTTGCTGAGCCCCGAAGAAGACTGTCCCGTTTCCGTCAACGAGGGAAGGGAGCTTCTGGCAAAGCTCGCCGAGGAAACCGCGCCGCGCGAAGCTTCGGAAAAAACGCCGCGGTCATTCGGTCGGGAAGCGATAACGGCGCGCGGCGTTTTCTTCCGATATGACAAAACATCCCCGGACATTCTGCGAAACGCTTCTTTCTCGGCAAGAGCCGGGGAGCTTGTGTGCGTTCTGGGCGGAAACGGCACTGGGAAAACCACTCTGCTCAAAATTCTGGCGGGGCTCAAAAAGCCGCACCGCGGCGAGGTCCGCGCGAACGGAAGAGTTCTTATGCTTCCGCAGGAGCCGAAAACGCTGTTCTCGAAGAAAACCGTTTATGAGGAGCTCGACGAGATGTTTTCCGAAAAAAAGCTCCCGGAAAGCGAAAAGAGGGCGCGCATCTCCGAAATAACGGAGCTTTGCGGGCTGCGCGGCTTGGAAAAGCGCCACCCGTACGATCTTTCGGGCGGAGAACAGCAGCGGGCGGCGCTCGCGAAGCTGCTGCTCGCAAAACCCGACATTCTCTTGGCGGACGAGCCCACAAAGGGTCTGGACGCGGAGTTTAAGGCGGAATTGGCGGCGATTTTCCGCGCACTCGCGGACAAGGGCGTGTGCGTTGTCATTGCGAGCCACGATGCGGAATTCTGCGCGGAATACGCCGACCGCTGCGCGCTGTTTTTTGACGGAGCGACAGCCGCCGAAGCTCCGCCGCGCGAGTTCTTTTCGGGAAATGCCTTTTACACCACTGCCGCTCACCGTATCTCGCGCGGCATCGTCCCGAAAGCCGTAACGGCGGGCGAGGTCGCGGCGGCGTTTGGCAAAGAGCTTCCCGAGCTTCCGGAGCGCCCCCGAATCAGCGAAAAAACGCCGCAAACCGAACCGCAAAGCGCTCCGCCAAAACCTAAAAAGAGAACGCTTTCTAAACGGACGTCGGCGGCGCTCGCGGCGGATATGCTTCTTATCCCGCTGACGTTGTGGGCGAGCCTTGCTTTTATACCGCGCGGGCAGCATTATCTTGTTTCCACCGCGGTGCTCATCGAGTGTATGCTGCCGTTTTTCATAGTGTTTGAGGGGCGGAGACCGAAGGCAAGGGAGCTTGTGCTGACAGCGGTTTTGAGCGCTCTCGCGATAGCGGGCAGAGCGGCGTTTTTTATGCTGCCGCAGTTCAAGCCCGTGCTGGCTGTGGTGATAATTTCGGGGGCGGCGCTTGGCGGAGAGGCGGGATTTCTCGTCGGAGCGGTTTCTATGCTGGTTTCCAACATTATGTTCTCGCAGGGTCCGTGGACGCCGTGGCAGATGTTCGCGGCGGGGATCGTGGGATTTTTTGCGGGGATTATTTTCCGCGCGGGAACGGCGAGAAAACGCTTGCCGCTGTGCGTTTTCGGCGCGGTGAGCGCCGTGGCGCTTTACGGCGGCATTATGAACCTGTCCTCGGCGCTTCTGGCGTTAGGAGGCGAGCTTACTTGGGGCACTCTGTGGGTCTACATCATCTCGGGGCTTCCGATGGACGCGGTCCACGGAGCGGCGACCGCGTTGTTTCTGTGGTTTCTCGCGAAGCCGATGTTGGAGAAGTTGGAAAGAGCCATGGTGAAGTTCGGCAAGGATTAAACTCTGATTTTACCGATCTGAGATTGCAAGCTTTTCCGCAAGCTAAGCGGCGGGCAAACAGCCCGCCGCCATTTTGTTTATTACCCTTCAAAGGGTCAACGGCTTTCCCGTGCGCGGACGCCGTTACCCACAAGCTCGTTTTTGCGGAAAAACAGCGAGATGCACCATATAGCAGCCAAAGCGACCACAATATAGAGGATACGACTTATAATGCTGTCGCTGCCGCCAAACGCCCACGCTATGATGTCAAAACGGAAAATGCCCACAAGCCCCCAGTTGAGACCGCCGATGAGCAGTATCCAAAGAGCGATCTTATCCATCATTTTCAATCATTCCTTTCTTTTATGGTTTTAAACTTGACCTACAGACCTGCGACTTTATATATAAAGTATATCCGATTTTTTTCGAGGCTATGAGCGTATTGTTTGCAAATCAAGTCTCATTATTCCGATTAGCTATTTGTGAAATAACTTCATTTTTTGAGAAATTTATGTTTTTTGCAAAAAAATATATACTTAAAAACATCCTCCTCGTTGAACTTCAGGAAATCAACGAGCGCGAGCTATACCTGCTTAAACGTCAAATAACTGTTGCCGTTAACAGCCTTGCAACAGTTTAAATAACTTCACCAATACAACATCCCTTTCCGGTTTTTGACTTATGTAGTGAAGTGATCATAGAAATCACTTTCATTGGAAAAGGTTTTTTTCCCTCTTTTAAACTCAACGACATAATCGTTTTCATTAGTTGAATAATCATTATTTCGACGATAATGCATATATACAGCGCAGTTGGGCAAATCACAATTATTCATCCAATATTGATAAAAATCGTAAAACCAACCAACTTCTCTTGGGGTGGAAACGCCATCAATATGGTCTTGCCGTATTGTTATATGTATAGAACCGTGAAAGCTCCACAAATCTTCCAATTCGTTTACTCTGGGGAGTCCATAAAGATTCGGTGGGTAAACAAACGAGGTCACTATGGTGGGAAAAAGCCTTCTTTCGATCATAAAGCTGTCAATAAAGTTCTCTCGTATATATTTTTCTGCCTTTGACTCATAATATGTATCGCCAGTTATTTTTCCTTCCCAAGCAGATATGCTGAAATCTATGCCGTCGAGTTCAAAATACATAACAGACGCCTTAAAAGGACCTGCCGGTGCTTGTAAAGGAAAACTTCCACCTTTTCTTTTGATATTAGCGGGATAAGTATTTTCCACATATTCCAAAATAGCTCTTTTATCCCGCTGACGATCAGACCTCCACCATGCGGGCGGGTCAATGAAAATATCATATATTTCAAAAAAGGTCAGAAAAAGAACTAATAAAGCAACAATTGATATAACAATTATTCTTTTTCTTGTAAGTTTCTTCATATATGTTACCCCTCGATCAAATCCGAGATATAATCCTTGATTACATCGTGCATGAGTGGTTCAGACAATATTTTACCATGATAATGCTTGGATACGCTATCATCTCGACTATTATGCTTAACAGCAGGGAAATCAGTTTTTTCATTTTCAGAATCCTTTCTTTCATTATTAATACGGATATTTTTTGAACGCTGAATAAAACTCATCTTCATTGGCGAATTCGGTGTCGTTTTCAAAAATTATATATTCTTCTCTTATATCACCATCATAAACGAAAATATTCACTTGATTTTCTCTTAAAAACGCCCCCTCTTTTTTCCAGTACATATAAAAATCATAAAGCTACCCTACCTCTTGAGGGGTTGCGCCGTTTGCTCGTAATTCGACATATAAACTGCCGGTGTACGGATAAGTTTCTCTATAATCATCATGGAAACGATAAAAAGTGCCAGCTTTTATGTTTCTTGGCTTTAGGAAACCATCTTTTATTATATGATCAATTTGGGCGATTGCTCTTGCTTCGGGATAACCATCCCTAACTATTTTACCGTATTCGGCAGCAACACTAAATTCTATTTCATTAAGTTTAAAGTACATAGTGCTGGCTTTATGAGTTTCTGCAATTTTTTGTATAGGAAAAGTTCCACCTGTTTTTTTGGCGTTAGGGTAATTGCTTTTCACATATTCCAATATTACAGCTTTATCTTTTTGGCGTTCAAATCTCCACCATGCGGGCGGGTCAATGAAAATATCATATATTTCAAAAAGGATCAGAAAAAGAACCAATAAAGCGACAATTGATATAACAATTATCCTTTTTCTTGTAAGTTTCTTCATATATGTTACCCCTCGATCAAATCCGAGATATGATTTTTAATTATGATCTCATTCGTTGTGAACAGCCTGCTTTTCGGATTTGCGCGGGCTTGTCGCTTTTACGAGCACGTCATCCTCCATAAGCGCCAATTGTCCGTTCGGGACAAGAACGTCGTTTCCGCGCTTCACCATTATGATGAGATCACCGTGCGGAAGGTCGAGCTCGGAGATGAGTTTGCCGCTTTGGTTCGCGTCAATGGTTATCTCGTTAAAAATGCGGCTCTTATTGTCGAAAAATCCAACGCCCGAGAGGACGAGCTCGTCGCCTGCGTAGAGCTTCGTGCCGCCGTATGGGATAAGCTGCTTGCCGTCTCGCCGTATCAACGCTATCAGCAGACCGCGCGGCAAGGGCAGGTCTTTTACCTCGTGCCCCGCCCAATCGCCTTTTTCCTCGACCTTAAGACGGATAAACTGCACGGCGTTTTCGTCGAAGTAGTCGTTGAACGTCTTCATAACGTCTCCGCCCTCGTCGATCATATTCGTTTTCCGCGCGACAAGCGGCAAAAGACTTCCCTGGAGCGAAATGGAAATAAGTACTATCATAAACACGATATGGAAGATGTCGTTGCTTGTGTAGGAAGCGTCCGCCGTCACCATTATCGCGAATACGATGGAGGACGCGCCGCGTATCCCCGCGAACGACACCAGCGCTATCTGGTTCATAGGCGATTTGAACGGCTTCATTATCGCGAAAACGGCAAGCGGTCTCGCGACGAAGATCAGAAACAGCGCGATAAGCGCGGCGGGCAGAATAATGCTCGGCATCTGAGACGGGAAGCAAAGAAGTCCCAGCATAAAGAACAGCGCTATCTGCGTTATCCCGGTGATGCCGTCGAAGAAGTTTACAAGCGTTTTCTTTCCGGGAATATCGGCGTTTCCCATTGCTATTCCCGCGATGTACGCGGCAAGATAGCCGTTTCCGCCAACGAAATCGGGGATAGCGTATGCCATTATAGCCACGGCGCATACAAATATCGAATCAAAGCCCGACTCCTCAAACTTCACGTTCTTCATCGCCAGAACTCCGAGCACGGCGAACACTCCGCCGAAAAGCACGCCGAAGCCCAATTGCTTCGCGAAAATGAGCACGAAGTTTTCCCCCTGCGCACCGCGCATTACAGACAGGATTATCACGGTTAGCATATACGCGAAGGGGTCGTTGCTTCCGCTTTCAAGCTCCAGAATAGGCGCGGAGCCGTATTTCAGGCTCAGCTTCTTGCTTCTGAGTATCGCGAACACGGAAGCCGCGTCGGTAGAGCTTATGACCGCGCCCAGAAGGAAGCCCTCTGTCGGCTTGAAATTGAGCGCGAACGTGCAGAACAGTCCCACAAGCCCCGCCGTAAGTATCGTTCCCACGGAGGACAGCAAAACAGCGGGTCCGGCGGATTTTTTCGCCTTGCTCCATTTAGTGCAGAAGCCGCCGTAGAAAATGATGATAAGCAGAGCCGCGGAAGAGATATTCTGCGCGAAAAAATAGTCGTCGAACTTCAGGTGGAATATGCCGTCCGAGCCGAACGCCATTCCAAGCAGAATGAACAGAAGCAGCGTAGGCAATCCGAATTTCAGAGATATTTTACTTCCGAAAATACAGCACAATATCACAAATGCCGTTATAATAAGTCCCATTGTCATAATTATTTCTCCATTGTGTGTTGATAATTATTTTGCGCGGTCAGAACCGCCGTTAAGCCGTTGTTTCCTTGTTTTTGCCGCGCCTGCTCAAGGATACGGCGCAGATGACCGCCCCGATAAGCGAAGCCGCCATTGGGAGGTATGGCTTGCGCCATACGCGGACGTTTTTTTCCGAGACCGCAAGCAGCTCTTCCGGGAGATATCGGCGTGTTTTCTCATCGTAGGAATAGCTGTCGCTCCAATAAGAGCCGTTTTCCGTGATGAGATCCACCTTTAAGCCCTCGGGGGAGCTTTTTGTCACGCCGTTCATCACAAACGGGTGCAGCTTTTTTATTTCTTCCGCGGAATATCCCGTTGAATCGCAGAACGTAACGTCAACATAATAGCTCTCGCCTTCTATCACAACGATGTTCCACGCGTGAAAGCCCTCGTCGATGTCTCCTCTGACGTAATGGCACTCTATCCCGCCAAGCCCGCACAAATACTGAAACGCCTGAGCGTATCCTCCGCAAACGACGTTTGTCCGCGGGTCGCCGTCGAAAACGCTCACGATGCGCCACGGGTCGATGTTCTCGTCGGAGTAGTCATCATCGTCCGCCGCCTCGCGGTTGTATGTATTGAGCGCGCATATTTCGGCGGCATAGCCTATTGCCTTCTCTCGGTCGCTCTTGCCGCGGTACTTTTCGACTATCCGACCGGCAAGCGCCATAGCGTCCTTGGCGGCGGCAAGCTTTTCGGGAGCGAGAAGCTCTATGCCGTCCTCCTGAATATATTCCGGGGACGGAAAGTAAGTTACCGAGCCCATAGTCTCGCTGTACACGCCGATATACGAGCTGTCAGCCCAGAAGGTGTACTCCGGCGCGTAATTCTTCGCGAACCAATTCACCCTTTGCAGCGCCTCCCGATATGTTTCCTCGCTTTCAAACGGCTCGGAGGCTTCGAACGTGAATGTGCAGTTGTTCTCCTCGCCCGCCGCCACTCGGCGAAGCCCACCTATAAGCGTGCGGTAGATCTCGAGCTCGCTGCCCGAGAGATATTTTTCGGGTATCTGCGAAGCGCTCGTTATCCTCTCCGATGAGCCTCCGGAGCTTTTATAGCTCAACAGTATCAGGCAAAAGAAGAATATCGCGAGCGCCGTGAAAACGAAAAACAGTATCTTCCTTATCATCCGGTCTCTCCAAACATAAACTTGTATATTTATGGAAATACTGATCAAATGATATTGATAAAAATTAAGGCTTTGTTTTTTTGCGGTTTTCCCCGCCTCCGGCGGGGAAAACCGCCATTAAATCAGTGCTTCCTTTATATTATAGCATATTCTCACAATGTTTGTCAATAACACAAAATAAGACATTAAGGCAGCCGACGGGCAAATGATATTGTTTTATTTTTTCGGTTTTCTCCGCCTCCGACCGGAAAACCGCCGTTAAATCGGTATTGCCAAGAACTTCAATAAAACGCGGAAAATTTAACGAGCCGCGCTATTGACTTTTCCCGAACAATATGCTATAATAAATTAAACAGGAAGCCGCCGATCGGATCGCGTTATAAAATTTAAAGCGCCGTCTGACAGGTGTTTCCATAATTCCGCGGGAGGTGACGAAAAGTGGCAGGCGGCGATAGTTGTACGGGAGCGGGGCGAAGTACGCGCGGTAAACAAATATGCACGATCCGAAAACGTTTGTTGCTTTTCGGACAGTCTTTGTGTGCGTAATTGGTCTTACCGCCCTCCGTTCTTGTAAACGGAGGCGTTTTTTTGCCCGTTTTCGGTAATTATCACAAAATATGACGAAACGGGGGTTTTTATTATGCACGAAGAAAAAATCACAACAACGGAGCTCGAGGTCGCAAGACCCGATTACCGCGGAGAAATCCTGAAGCTGATCCGCGGAAACGACACTCCGAGGGTAATGCAGCAAAAGCTCGAGGATTACCACGAAAACGACATTTCGGAGGTCATCGCCGAGCTCTCCGACACAGAACGCAAAAAGCTGTTCCGCGTTTGTTCGCCGGAAACGCTCTCGGCGGTCATGGAGCATCTGGAGGACGCGCAGGCGGGCGCTTATCTCGCCGAGATGGACTTGAAGAAGGCGTCAAAGGTCATCGCCGAGCTTGAAACGGATACTGCCGCGGCGGTTCTGCACGAGCTCGATAAGGAAAAGCGTGAAATGCTTATCGATTCCTTGGCGCCGGATATTAAAATGGAAATCCGATTGATAGCCTCCTTCGACGAGGACGAGATCGGCAGCAAAATGACAACGAACTGCATTGTAATCAGGCATGACCTTGATATCAAGGGCGCGATGAACGAGCTTATCTCGCAGGCAAAGGAAAACGACAATATCTCGACTATTTTCGTGGTGGACTCAAGCGATGAATTCTACGGCGCTATCGACCTCAAAGACCTTATTATCGCGCGCAAGGAGGAAGCTCTTGACGACCTTGTCGTAACAACGTTCCCCTATGTTTACGCCAACGAGCTTGTGGACGACTGCATAGAGCGCCTGAAGGACTATTCCGAGAACTCGATACCCGTGCTCGACAATTCCAACAAGCTGCTCGGGGTTATCACCTTGCAGAGCGTTGTTGAGGCTGTCGACGACGCTATGAGCGAGGACTACGCGAAGCTCGCGGGTCTGACCGCCGAGGAAGATCTGCGGGAGCCGCTCCTGCTCAGCGTAAAAAAGCGTCTGCCGTGGCTGCTGGCTCTGTTAGGGTTGGGGCTTGTCGTTTCGGGAGTAGTCGGCGCTTTTGAAAAGGTGGTCGCGCAGCTCACGCTTATAATGGCGTTCCAATCGCTTATTCTCGATATGGCGGGCAACGTCGGCACGCAGTCGCTGGCGGTCACCATTCGCGTGCTCATGGACGAACAGCTCACCGCGCGGCAAAAGCTCACGCTTGTTTTTAAGGAGATGCGCGTCGGCTTTGTCAACGGGATCATTCTCGGCATTTTGTCGTTTGTTTTTGTGGGACTTTATATTTGTTTGATAAAGCACAAGGAGCTCGGGTTTTCGTATGCCGTGTCGGGCTGCATCGGATTTTCGCTGCTGCTCGCGATGGTGGTCTCAAGCGTCGTCGGAACGCTTATCCCGATATTCTTCAAGAGGATAGGGATAGACCCAGCCGTAGCCTCCGGTCCGCTCATCACCACGGTAAACGACCTTGTGGCGGTTGTCACATATTACGGAATGAGCTGGGTCTTGCTTATTAACGTGTTTCATTTTGCGGGATGAAATGACCCGCGTTTTTCACACAGGCTCTAAAACCGGCGGCGTTTATCTAAACGCCGCCGGTTTTGCGGACGGTCAATTTTAACAATTCTCAAACAAACAGAGAGCGGAATTTGACAGATCTCACAAAAACCAAGCTTAAAAAACTACGTTTCATACAACGTTTTTGTGTTGCAAAATTTTCTCGGCTGTGGTATAATTATAGTACACAGATACATCGAGGGAATATCGCGCGGGCTTTTGCTATGGGAATATAAGGGGGATAATGTTATGAAAAAGCTTATTGCGTTTTTGGTGATTTTACTTGTTTCGGCGGCGGTGATCTCGGCGGCTGTTGTTTCGGGTGCGGCTGTCTTTTCGGCGGAGCAGGTCGATATAGTGTCGTTTCGCGGATTTACCCTAAGAGGCGTTGATTTGGGGGAGAATGACTATTCCACAGCCAGCGATACGCTAACTGTACTTACTATTTTGAGTGACAAGCCGATGACTATTTCGGGCACGTCGCTTTCGGACGGCAGTGATACCGCCGAGACAAGAATAGTGATAGACAGTCCGAACGGCGCAAATCTCACATTATCAGATCTGAATATCTGGCTTAATCAGACTGTGGGTGTGGGAAATCCTTCGGCGGCGTTTGGCATAACCCCAAATACAGGAACTGTCAAAATCACCCTTGTAGGCGATAATACGCTTAGATCCGGACCGGGGCACGCAGGCTTGGAGAACAACAGCGTGCCGGTTGAAATAAACGGAGACGGAAGCCTCTTTGCGGAGGGCTTTGAAGGCGGCGCGGGCATTGGCGGCGGCAAAGGTAAAAACGGAGAAAACATCACTATAAACGGCGGCACGATATATGCCAGATCTGCGGTTAAAAGCATCGCAGTCAATACTAGCGATGAAGGCGGCGGCGCGGGTATCGGCGGCGGTTGCGGCGGTAAAGGCAGCAACATAACAATAACCCGCGGCACCGTGCGGGCTATCGGCATTGCCGGCGCGGGCATAGGCGGCGGCTTGGGCGGCGACGGCGAGGATATAACAATAACCGACGGTAAAGTATACGCAAAAACAACAACTGTCAATCGTGGTAAGCATGGCGAATCCGCGGGTATCGGCGGCGGCTGCGGCGGTAATGCCCGGAATATAACCATAAGCGGAGGCAAGGTTCTTGCCAAGACCAAAACCGAACACGACACCATTTATAATGATGACAATGAAGATTTCGATTACCTCTTCGAGACATCTACCCATTCCGTCGGAGACGGAGCGGCTATTGGCGGCGGTGCTTATTGCGATGATCTCAAGACGGGCGGTTCGTGCGAAAATATAGTAATAAAAGACACAGCAAATGTAAGAGCGTTCGGCGGAGTTAACGGCGCAGCTATCGGCGGCGGCAAGGGCGGTTCGTGCGGCGGCAAAGATGAAAACGGCAACGATATACCCGGCGTAACAATACAGTTGAGCGAGGACGGAAGCGTTTATACTTATGTTCAACATGGTGCAGCTATTGGCGGCGGACAGAGCGGCAACGGTGAAAATATAAACATAAGCGGCAGCGGAAAGCTTACAATCAAGAGCGGTTACGGCGCGGGCATTGGCGGCGGAGATGGAGGTGACGGTAAGAACATAGATATAAGCGGCGAGGTAAATATTAACATAGATTTCGGAGACGGCGCGGGTATCGGCGGTGGCAGCGGAGGAGACGGCAGCAATATTACAATCGCATTAAATGATGAGGATGATAAAAAGGGACATCTCACTATCACACCGTCCTATAGCGCCACAGGCGCGGGTATCGGCGGCGGCTACGGAGGTAATGGGTCTTATATAGCGATAAGCGGCGGTGATATTAATATCACAAGCAAGAGCGGCGCGGGTATCGGCGGCGGGGGAGCCAGTACAGACTATTATCACGGCTATCCACCGACCATTAGTGGCGGCAACGGCTCCGGCATAACAATAAGCGGCGGTCAAATATTAGTCGAAAGCAGTTCCGGTGCAGGTATCGGTGGCGGTGCGAGTCAATTTTTCGGTTCCTCGGTCATTGAAAACGGAAACGGCAGTAACATAGTAATAACCGGCGGTAGTGTAAACGCCACAAGCTCTGGCGGTTCGGGAATCGGCGGAGGCGTCTGCGGCAACGGTTCGGATATAACGATAAGCGGAGGTTCTGTTACTGCTTCCGGTAGCACAGGTATTGGCGGCGGTCAGTTTCAGGGCGGCGGCGGCGGCGCTACTGACATAACAATAAGCGGCAAAGCGACGACCGTCAACGCTACCGGTAAAGGCGGAGCCGGCATTGGCGGTCAAGGCAACGGCGTTGTCAGCGGCATAGAAATAAGCGGCGATGTGAATGTTACGGCTACAGGCGAAAAAAGCGGCGTGGGTATCGGCGGCAACAATTGCTCCGACATAACAATAAACGGCGGCAACGTTACGGCAACCACCGTTTATTCCACCTACACCTACACCTATCAAGGCGAGGAACGCACTACCATCTACCAATCCCCCGGAATAAATGCCGAAAATGTAACTGTAAATGGAGACAGCACCGTTGTTAATGCCACAGGCAGCGGTAAATGCGCGGGAATAAACGGCACAAACATAACAATAACCGACGGCACCGTTACCGCCGAGGGCGGCAAGGAGATAGAGGACGGCGGTTCGGGAATAAGCGCCGACGAAATTATACTTGGTAATAACGAAAACGCCACCTATCCTCTGATATACACGAATGAAATTAAGGGAACCGTTGAAAACGAAAGCGGAGACCTCGCTATCGTTTTCAATATAGAAAAAACAGAGGGCACTGTTTACGGCGGCACTGTCACGCTCACCAAAGACCCCATTGCCGGCACTCCGTGCAAAAAGCTGACAGTAAAGTCCGGGGCAACATTGGTGACAAATAATAATCTCACCCTTAACGACGGCGTTGTTTTGTACCTCGAAACAAACGCTCATCTGAACAAATACAACAGTATCATCATGAACGGCGGCGAGATACAGCATGAGGACGGCTCGCTCTATGTTGATAAGGACGCGGAAGCGGAAGTATCGCTTTTTGCCGATGAAGGCTACGGAAATACAGTGTGCGACATCTGCGGAAAGCCGGAGCCGCACGACTGGGATGTGGATAACTGGGAAAATGATAACAATTTCCACTGGCACGAGTGCAATTTTGCTCAATTACACGACTGCGCGGTGGAGCCTAACCAATTGAAAACATGCAGCATAACCGATAACAGCAAAAAATTCGGTTATGGGGCTCACAACTACAACTTCGACGATCCTAAATATGACGAAACGGAAAACAAACTTTATTACCTCTGCCAAGACTGCAATTATAAATTAAGTTTGGAAATTCCCGAAATTAAGCTCGTCAAGGTTGACAATAACGATGCTCCTCTTGAAAACGCGGAATTCGGGCTCTACACCGATGCGGGCTGCACCACGCTGTACACGAGCGCTGTTATCCCGAATGTGAGCTCGACCGGAACTACGGCAATTGCGGACGGAGAGGCTGTCGTTTCCTTCTTCGCCGAGCCGGGAAAGTCGTACTACATCAAGGAGCTCACCGCTCCGGAGGGTTACATCGCTTCCACCAAGGTATACAAGGCGGTCATTGACGAAACCGGCGAGGTAACTTACAGTATTGTCGGCACTGACGGCACTTTGGATGATGTTCCCGTATGCAAAAATATCCTTCAGGGCAGCGTAAGCATAAAGATTGCCAAAGTGGATGCGACCACAAATAATCCGCTTGTCGGCGCGGAGTTCACGCTTTACGGAAATGAGGATTTTACCGTTACTATCACGACCGAAACTACGGCAATGGAGGACGGCAAGGCTGTCGCTTCCTTCGCCGTTGATCCGGGAGCAATGACGTACTACATCAAGGAGACCAAAGCTCCCGAAGGTTACATCGTTTCCGATAAGGTATACAAGGCGGTTGTTGACGAAAACGGCAAGGTAACTTACAGTATTGTCGGTACTGACGGCACATCGGAGGATGTTCTCGTGTGCGAGAACACGAAAACGACTCCGCCCCAGGAGGATCCCACCAACCCCGCCGATCCGACCGATCCCACAACTTCGACTACACCTACAACTCCGATTACGCCAACAAATCCTACTACACCCACAACTCCGACCAAACCGACAGACCCCACAGCCTCCACAGACTCCACAACTTCAGCCCAACCTTCAAATCCATCGGATACCTCGAACGCTTCGGATACCGACGATAAGAGCGTTCCGGACGATACTCAGAGCAACCCCTCAACGGGAGTTGCCGGCACCTTGAATCTCGTAATTCTGAGCGTGGGCGTTTGCGCGGCATTCCTTGCGAAAAAGGCGCAGGGCAATAAAAAGCAATGATTTTTTCAAGCCCTTGAAGGCGTTACATACGCCTTCAAGGGAAATTTTTTTGTGTTTTTCCTTAAAAAGCCTGTTAGGTTTGTGGAAAAATGTTGTTTGTATAAGTGAGGGGTGAAACGAGGATATGGAGGATTGCGAGATCGTACAGCTTTTTTGGGAACGCGATGAAACCGCGCTGCGCGAGACTTCGCGGAAATTCGGGAGCTATTGCAGGTCGATAGCGCGCGGGATACTGAAAAATCACGAGGACTCCGAGGAATGCGTGAACGAAGCGCTGATGCGCGCTTGGGAGGCTATCCCGCCGAAAAAACCGCCGTCGCTGTGCGCGTTTATGGGGCGGATAACAAAAAACATCGCGCTCAACAGAATAAAGTTCTCGGCGCGTGAAAAGCGCGGCGGCGGTGAGCTCACGCTTGTTTACGAGGAGCTGGCGGAGATCATATCCGACAGCGCAAGCGTTGAGGACACTCTGGAACGCAAGGAGATGATGTCCGCGATAAGCTGTTTTCTGCGCAAGTCGCCGGATGTAAATCGCCGTGCATTCGTGCTGCGGTATTGGTATTACCGAAGCACGCGCGACATCGCGCTCGAGCTTGGGATAAAGGAAGAGTACGCGTGTGTGATACTCAGCCGAACGCGCGCAAAGCTGCGGAATTACTTGAAAAAGGAGGGATATGACGTATGAGACCCGAAGATCTCGCGGATATCATTGATGGGATAGACGATGATATCATACTCGATATACCCGAACTAATCTATGAAGAACCGATAGAAGTCGTTATTGACAGCAAGCCGGTTATGTTTTGGAAGGCAGCGCTTTCGGCGGCGTGTCTGCTTTGCGTGCTGGTAACGGGTGCTTTCGCAGTTTCCGGGATAAGAACGGGTCAGACCGTAAATTCGGGAGCGAACGCTCCGGCGTCGATAGACAGCACTTTGAGCCCGGACAGCACGGACAAATCAACCACCCCCGAAAACAGGTTCTCCACCGGTATGATCGCCGGAGATTTTATCTATACGCAGCCGTGTGTAAAGGACAACGACCATAACTATGCCGTCGTATATATTGATGAATGTTCGGGTGTTACAGAAGAGGAGCCCGTTTACATCTCGATATGGCTGGATGCCGGCAGCGAACCCGTATGCGTGAGCAAAACGCTCAAAATCAACAGTTCCGAACCGCGTATGTACATTATCAAGTACACCCGACCGTGTCTCGGAAATTCACCCTTACGGCTCAGAAGAGTGCAGGGCGCAGAGGAAAGCGTATACAACAATAACGCGAAATTGAGCGGTCATTGGATACCTTGATTTCGGCGGCAAATTACAACATTGGAGGAAAATATTATGAGAAAGACAAAATTATCGGCGGCGATCATTACGGTTTTGACGGCGGTCTCGCTGTGCGGCTGCGCGAATGTTGACGGGGAGAAGCCGACAGCGCCCTCAAGCGAGGTCTCGCAGCAGACCTCGGAAATGATATCGAGCCTTACGGACGGCTCGTTTGACGAGCTCTTCTACGGCGGCGAAACGAGCGGGGCGACCGGGGATAACAGCGCATTTCCGACAAAATGCAAGATATATAAGCAGACGATGAAATTGTTCACCGAGGAACAGCTTATATCTCTTTTTTCCGAAACTCCCGAAAGGACAGAGGACGGCTATGGACATATATTTTTCAAAACCGATAGGGAAGACGGTTTAATGGATGGCGAGGGTTATTTGCGTTTTGCAACGCCCGCAGGCAACAAGTTCGAGACGATTTGCGCAACGGATTTTCTCAAAGAAAACAATATTGAGGGATATGAGGACGAAGAGCTTGAATTTGCCACGCGCGCCGAGGTACTTGAACAATTAAAAACTCTGCTGCGGGACAATTTTGGAGTGGCACCGGAGGATTGGTATGTGCAAGAGTTTTACGGTGTGAAAAAGGAAACCGTCGATCTGTATAAGGAAGAGCTCTTGAAAGAAGCAAATGAACCCGTGACAAGCGACAATGTGTATGAGCATGAGAAAGTGAACGAATGGGCAAAGGCGTGGAAAACAATATCCGGCGATGATTACTATTTTATCAGCTTGGGTATTAAAATAGACGACATTCCGACTTATTCGGGCGGCTTATTTTTCTACGGTCCGAACGACGGCAGCGCGATAAGCGCAAATATGTCCAAATTTGTTTTTACCAAAAACGGTATTGAATACGCCGTGTTCAATTATATGAGGGAAACGGACAAGGCGAGCGCCGAAGAAGCAGATATCATCAGTCCCGATGAAGCCCGGGCTCTTATGCGGCAAAAAATCGACAGCGTTATTTGGGACGGAGAGATCGAGATATACGATATGAAGATGGTATATCTTCCAATACCCCAAAACGATTTAGAGGATGTTAATACAAACTTTGATACCCGCCCTTTCTACGCGTTTTATTACAGTATGCCCGAAAAAGTCGACGACAAAGTGATATTTTCGGACGTAGTCACATATTTTGACGCGGTAACGGGCGAGGAATTAGGAACCGAATGGCTTTGAGACTGACCAAAAGAAATAGGGGGAATAAAAATGAGAGAATTTTTGGGGACTTTAACTACACACATTAAACGCGGGATAATATCCCCGATGTTTTTGGTGTGTACGGCGTTGTGTACGGCTCTGTTTTTGGTGTTTGTATCCGAAAAAAATTTGCTTGATCCGAGCCTCTACCGCTCTCTTCCCGGATTGTATTATTTCCTGAGCCAAGCCGATAACAGGGGCGCGAAATATTTTATAATGATGATAACCGCGTTTCCGGGAGCGATGATGTTTTATGAGGATTGGAAAAGCGGAAACTTCAAGTTTATTATTTCAAGAGCCGGGCGCGGAAATTATACCTTCGCCGTGACGATCGCCGCAGGGATCACAGCAGCCGCGGTTATGATCATATCATATCTGATTTTTTCGGCTGTTGTGCTCGCGAAATTCCCTGATGTTCCCGATATGACGGCAGAGGAATTAAGGACACACAGCTTTGGATTTCAGAACAGCGGGCTTCTTTACACGGGTCATGCGTTTTTATGCTATCTTTTGTACTTTCTGACAAAGGGTGCTATGGCGGCGTTTTTTGCAGCATTTGCGGTGTTTCAATCCATGATTTTTACAAACAAGCACCTTACGGCGATCTCTCCCGTATTGATATACATAATCTATTTCTGCTTTAATTTGTTCTATATTACTCCCACGCTTTTAAACCCGTTTGTGATGTTTTGGAATGGCTATAAGCTGTATCTGGTGTTCGGCGGAACGCAGGACGGCAGCCTGTATTCACCGATCGCCGGAGTTTATCCGATAATATATACGATCGCGGTCGTAATAATTTTGTCTTTAATAGAAATGAAAATACTTCGTAAAAAAATGAACAGGAGCATATAAGGGAGTAACGCTATGCTTTCGGCACTCAGACTTACAAAAATAAATTTGTATAAGCATTTGGGGACGGTCAATTTCTGGACGCCGTTTATCCTTGCGATAGCGGCTGTCTACGAGTTTGCGTATCACTTGTCGGATATGGGGGCGTATTATTCTATACCTGTCAATGGTTTTTCGATAGCATTTCTCCTGACATCGCTAAATACAGTGTTTATTATTTTCCTTGGGATTTTCATACTTTTTTCCGACCTGCCGTTTACCGATAATCAACAGATGTTTCTTATATCGAGGAGCGGAAAAAGGGCTTGGATATTCAGCCAGGTATTTTATGTTATCATTGTTTCGCTGATATATTTTGCCTTTATATTTGTATGCTATTGTATCACCCTGTTTCCTCATCTCGGTTTCAGCGCGGATAGCTGGGGGAAGATCATCAAAACGATCTCCGCGACAAATGCGGGGGAAATGTTTAACGTGCTGTTCAAGGCTTCGCCGAGCGTTTTATCGGATTATACTCCGTTGGAGGCGTTTGTTTTCTCGTTTGGCACGGCAATTGCAATATCAATTATTCTCGGACTTGTTGTGTTGTTTTTTAATCTGACGATAAAGCGGAACATCGGCGTTATTATATCTGGCTCTATGGTTTTTGTGTATATGTTTGTGTACATGGGCGGAAGCAACATAACGTATTATTTTTCGCCGATCAACTGGTGCTCGATATTTGTCGCGGACAAAAAAGGCGTTACCTATTATCCAGATCTGACGTGGATAATAACCGTTTTGTGCGTATGGCTTGCGCTGGAGATAACAGCACTTTTCATATTCGGCTCAAAGAAGATAAAATTTGTTCTAGATACAAAGGAGGACGACAGATGAGCGTTATTGAAGCAAAAGGCGTTGTGAAAAAATGGGGAAACAACACTGTCCTGAAATCGGTTGATCTTGAGGTGGACAGCTCCGAGATCGTAGGGATAATCGGACACAACGGAAGCGGAAAAACCGTTCTTATGAAGTGTATCTGCGGCTTTATCACTCCCGACAGCGGCGAGATCACGGTAAGCGGAAAGCGTATCGGCAAGGATATTGACATTCCGAAAAACATAGGACTGATAATTGAAACGCCGGGTTTCCTGCCGAATTTCAGCGGCTTTTCAAACCT
>CAYVSV010000003.1:11861-88540 GCA_964454205.1 uncultured Ruminococcus sp. | reverse complement strand
CGCAAGAGGACATTGAGAAGATGTTAGCCGCGGCAAGCGCTCCCGAACCCGAAGCAGCTCCCGCACCCGCGGAAGAACCCAAATCGAGCGGCGGCAAAATGTCGCAGGACGACATTGAAGCCCTCCTCAACGGAATGATGAACGACGCGGGTCAGTAAATATCATCAGTTCTTCACCGTTTCGTTATGAGATTGTTTTATTAAACCGGTATAATTATAACAGGATTTCCCCCGCCGCGCGGGGGAAATATTGTAAAATGTGAAAGGCAGCCGTTATGAATGTGAATATGAACATAAGCAGTATAAAAAAAGACGTGGAGCGCAGCGAGCTCGCCACGGTAAAGCAGTTTTTTCCGGACAACTCGGCAGAGCTGCTCATAGAGGAGATGTATAAGTTCATCGAGCTTGAGCACCTGTACGAATCCGCGATACGCGAGGTAAAGACCAAGCTAGAGATACTCGACAGCGAATTCCGCGCGAAGTATTCCTACAATCCCATACACCACATCGAGGACAGACTAAAGTCCCCGAAGAGCATTTTTGAAAAGCTCAACCGCAAGGACAAGTCGTTTTCCGTCGAGTCAGCAAAGGCAAATCTGTATGACATTGCGGGAGTGCGCGTTATCTGCAACTACATAGAGGACATTTACACGGTAGCCGACCTCTTAACGGCTCAGGACGATGTGAAGCTCGTACAGCGCAAGGACTATATCCGCGAACCGAAGCCGAACGGTTACCGCAGCCTGCACCTTGTGATACAAACGCCCGTGTATCTTTCCGAGACAAAGGAGTATGTATATGTCGAGGTACAGATACGCACCATAGCAATGGATTTCTGGGCGAGCTTGGAGCACGAGCTGAAATACAAGACGGACAACGAGGTCTCTGCGGAGCTTGCGGGGCGGCTGAAGTCCTGCGCGGAGACCATCGCCGCGACGGACGTTGAAATGCAGGAGATATACAGAACGCTCAAGGAGTTGAGTTAATGAAAAAACGTGTCTTATCGCTTTTTATCAGCGCGGCGCTTTTGCTTTGCAGCTGCGACAGCAGGCGGGAGGAATTCACTCCGCCGCCGATAGACAACACGCGCGTCAATCCTATTGAGGAGAGCGTTCCCGAGTGGGAGTATGAGGAATTGGAGGACGGCGGCGTTTCTCTCGGAGAATACAACGGCAGCGCCGCTGTCGTGAAGATACCCTCCGAGATAGACGGCAAGCCCGTGAAAGAACTGGGCTACTCCTTTGATGTGAGGAATGAGAACTCAACAACGCTTGAGATACCCGCGTCGATCGAGGATATCAAGTGTTGGACCTTGGGCGGGAGCAACCTCACGGAGTTTACGGTGGCGGAGGACAACGAGAACTATTACTCCAAGGACGGAATGCTCTTTATCAAGTCCGACGACTTTATCCTCTATAAAAAGGACGCGCTTTTCAGATGTCCGAAGGGAAAGACCGGAGAAGTCACCGTGCCCGAAGGAACGACGGCGATAGAGGACTACGCGTTCAGCGGGTGCAAGAAGATCACGGCGATACATCTTCCCGAAAGCGTGGAGAAGATAGAGTCGGGCGCGTTCAGCGACTGTTCCGCGCTCACGAGCGTGAATATTCCCAAAGCCGTGACCGCCATAGAAGGTTATACCTTTAGTGATTGTTCGAGCCTTGAAACGCTTGAAATTCCCGAGACCGTAACGGACATCAGCCAATACCCGTTCCACAACACTCCGTTTCAGGAGAAGATAATTGAAAGAGACACTTTCGTTGTGATAAACGGTATTCTGATAGACGGCACGGCGGCAAAGGGCGATGTGGTCGTCCCCGATAACGTAAAGAGGATCGCATACGGAGCGTTCAGCCCCTATGGCTATAACGCCGAAAACACCGAGCTTAGAAAGATCACTATCCCCGACAGCGTGGAGGAGATAGAAGGCAGCGTGTTCAAGAACTGCACGGCGCTTGAAGAGATACGCCTGCCCGCGGGGATTACCGAACTGGGCTCATTTCTGTTCCGAAACTGCAAGAGCCTTAAAAGCATAGATATCCCGGAAGGTGTGGAAGAACTCGGAATGGACGCTTTCGAGAACTGCGAAAACCTCGAGCAGGTGAACGTTCCCGACAGCGTCGTCAGCGTAGGCTATGTCGGCTGCTTTGAGGGATGCGATAATGTGAACATCACGTTCAAGGGCAATACCTACACCGCCGCGGAGATAGATAAATTTTACGAGGCGGTTTTAAAGAACGCATCGACTTAACAGCGTTTTCCCGCCTGAGGCGGGAAAACGCGCAGAATAATATAAAAATCAAAAAACGCAAAGCAAAAGAGAGGAAACCTAAATGAAAAAACAAATATACGCCGCTTTGATATGCGCGGCGGTAATGACGGCGCTTTGCGGCTGCCGGAGCACGGCGCTGCCGGCAGACTCGGCGAATTCAGAGATCGCGGGCAGCTCTTCGACGGCTTCCGCGATCCTTGTCGGATCGAACCCGAACGAGCGCGTGAACCCGATAGCCGAGGACGAATTCACCGTTGAGAACGTGAGCGGCGGAGTTCGCGTGACGAGCTACAACGGCGAAAGCAGCGCGGTGAATATCCCCGAAACGATAAACGGGAAAAAGGTCGTTTCACTGCGCGATATGGATTTCGGCGGCTTGAACGCCGATATACGGAGCGTGCACATTCCCGCGGGCGTTACCGAGCTGAACGCGGACGACAGGCTGTATGTTTTTTCCGATAACTTCGCGAAAATAACCGTAGACGAAGGCAACACGAAATATTACGCGAAAGACGACGTGCTCTACAGTAAAGAGGACAACGTGCTGCTTATGTATCCGTGCGCTAAAGAGGGCGGCAGCTTTGTCATTCCCGAAGGGGTGACGGCAGTCGGGACTTACGCCTTCAACAACGCGAAAAAGCTCACCGAGATAGTTGTCCCCGAAAGCGTGACGGAGCTTCGCGAGGGCGCGTTCAACAACTGCGTGTATCTCGACGCGGTCAATATCCCCGCCGCGGTGAAGGAGCTCACGCATTATGTGTTCGGCGGCTGCGGTCCGCTTTCCAGGCTGGTTATCCCCGAGGATATCGCCAAAATAAGCGGGCTTACGTTTTCGTACTCCGATTGGGTAGACGACAACTGCGACGAAAACGGCCTTGTGATAGTCAACGGAATATTGATAGACGGCGAACACGCGAAGGGCGATCTTGTCATTCCGGAGAGCGTAAGAGAGATAGCGATCTACGCGTTCGGCTACAACGAGGAGCTTAAGAGCGTGGTCATTCCCGAGACCGTTGCCTCGATAGGCATAAGCGCGTTTTCGGAATGTCCGGCGCTCGAAACCGCCGTAATTCCCGATACGCTGAAATTCACGGACATCGACGAGTGGTTTTTCAGATCGGATAATGTAAAGGTCCAATATAAGGGCAAAGAATACACGCACGAACAGTAAAACAAACGCATAAAATAACGCCGCCCGTTTCGCCGGGCGGCGTTGGTTTTGTCAATTTTACATTATCATTTGTTTATTTAAGCGCCGCGCCGTCCTTAAACGCGCTGCCTACTCGTTCGCCTACCGCAAAGTATCCGTGTGCCGTCGGGTCGAAGACTATCGGGCGGAGTTTTGTGATGTCTACGTTTCCGTCCGCGCCTATAATGCTTTCGTCCGCGCATACATTGACTATCTTGCCTATCACATTGCCGTCCTCGTTGATCTTCACGAGCCTGCACTCCAGCGCCAGCGGCAGCTCGTTTATCACGGGAGCGTCCACGAACCCGCTTTTCGTTACTGTAAAGCCCGCCTTCTCCATCTTATCGGAAGTGTCGTTCGCGGAAGCCATTCCCACATAATCGCACGCGGCAACGTGCGCCGCGTCCGCGAAGCTCACGGTAAACACGCCCTTCGCCTTGATGTTCTTTGTGGTCTTGTGCCCCTCGCTTAAACAGATCTGTACGAGATCCGCGTCGTACTGACCGCCCCAAGCGGCGTTCATAGCGTCCGCGTTTCCGTTCTCGTCATAAGTTCCGATGATGAGCACGGGCTGGGGGATAAGCCACGGTTTAACTCCGAAATTCTTTCTCATAATAATGACCTCCTTGCGTTATCTTCGGCTTGCGCCTTCTCTATTTATTATAACACATTTTTTCGGGAAATGCAAGGGAATGTCGGGCTGTGTTTTTCGACATTTATTTTAAACGTCAAAAATCACGGTCAGCACAGCGCGGGAATGAATTTCGCGAATATGTACAAGCCCTTTTCTCCCGCCGAGACCTCGTGCGGAGTTCCCTTTTTCATAAGCGAGATAACGCCCGGGCTGTACTCCAGCTCAACGCCCTCGTTGATACACACGCCGCAGCCGCAGATGACCTCGTGGGTCTCCGTTTGGTTTTCATGCGTGTGGCTGCCGATCTTTTTGTAAGGCGCGATCCTTACCAGATGATAGCTGAATTCGCCGTTAGTCTGAGCGGACGTGACAATGTGTTTAAGCCGCACGCCCTCAAAGGCAGGGTGGTCGTGCCATTCGAGCTCGCCGAAACATATCCGCGAGTTCGGAAGAAGCAGCGCGCCCTCGTTAAATGTGCCGAATAGATCTTCCATGCTTTGCACCTCGTTTTCGTTTTGATACTGTTTATGTTCCGCGAGATCCTCGCCGTTTTCCCCGCCGCGGGCAGGGAAACCGCGGGAACAAATTTAAGGAACAATATTATTATACACCTCGAAACGAATTTAATCTTGTAAAAAATTGCTCAATGATCTTAAATACTCCAACGGCGGTATTCCTACGATTTTTTTAAAATACTTATTAAAATGACTTTGGTCGTAAAATCCCGTGATCAGCGCCGTTTGAGAAATATCCGTTCCGCTGTGTAAAAGCGCCTGCGCTTTTCGTATCCTGCTTTGAATTATCAGCCTGCGCGGTGTGAGTCCCGAGACCTCCTTGATCTTTCGTATATAGTAAAACTTGCTTACATATATCTCCTTAGCGTATTCCTCAATGGTTTTTTCGCTTTCCGGCTTCGCGATCAGGCTTTCTCTGCTTGCTTTGAATATGTCGTTTGCCGCGTTGTCACCGCCGTGATATTTCGCGTATATTTCGTTTATTTGCTCCGCAAGGGGATTTCCGCTTATTCCCGTATTTTTCGAGACCGAGCTCAAAAGCCTGTTTAAAAAATTCTCCCAAAGCTCCGCCGGAAAACAGAATATGACCCTTTTATTTATGCACACCGACAGCAGCTCCACGCGCTCTTCCGAAACAAGAGAGTGCGCAATATACGGAGCGACGCAGAACGCCCCGCCCGCCGAAACGCTTTGTGAGCGTTTGTTTTGCGACAATTCGGCGGAGCCCTTTAATATCAACGTAAACACGAAATTATCCGTGTGACAATGCTCCTCAAAATGTATTCTTGAATTTTTTATGTAAACTATCTCCGTGTTTTGGGATATGTAAAAATTGAAGCTGTTCATTATGCTCCTCCTTTATCATACTTTCATTTATTATAACACATTTTTATTTTGCTGACAAGTTAAATTTTTTCTTCTGCCGCTACGCAAATAAATATTTCCGGATCAAAGCCTTTTGTTAATTATTTGAAAAACCCTTGAAATCTCCCAAAACTTATGCTATAATGATGTTTGAAAATGACATCATCGGAGGTTGATATCATTGAAAAGTATTGTAAATTTTTTCAAGAAGGAAACCGTGCTTTGCGTTTCGGGAATTTTGGCGGCCGTCTCCTGCTTTATCGTGCCGCCTTCCGCGGAATACGCCGAATACGTCGATCTGCGCGTTCTGATACTTCTGTTTTGCTTGATGCTGGTAGTAGCCGGAATTCGGCAAACCGGCGCGTTTACCGTCATCTGCGAGGCGCTGCTGAAAAAATTCCGCAGCATAAAAGCGATAGGGCTGGTACTCGTTCTGCTCAGCTTTTTTATGAGTATGCTGCTGACAAACGACGTCACGCTTGTAACGATAGTGCCATTCACTCTGCTTATGTTCGATAATATCTCGGGTAAAAAGAAAGTCCGCGCGGAGATCGTCCTGCTTGTTCTGGAAACGATAGCGGCAAATCTCGGCAGTATGCTGACGCCGATGGGAAACCCGCAGAATTTGTACTTGTATTCAAAGTTCGGGCTTACTGTCCCGGAATTTTTCGGGATAATATTCCCGTATTCCGCGCTGTCGTTCGCAATGCTGGTATGCTCGGTCTTTCTGTTTTTACCGAAGCTTCAGACCGAAAAGCCCGAGGGCTCGGCTAAGATAGGCGGACGAGTAAAACTTATCGTATTCGTAATTCTTTTTGCGACAAATATGCTGACTATTTTGCGCGTCCTCGACGACAAGCTCCTGCTCGTCATAGTCGCGGCGGCGGTGCTTATCGTCGACCGCAGGCTGTTTTTACAAGCGGACTACTCGCTGCTGCTGACGTTTGTGTTTTTCTTTGTTTTTGTGGGGAATTTGGGGGCGATCCCCGCGCTTTCAGAGAGCCTGCGGAACATATTCCAAGGCAACGAGGTCGTGCTCTCCGTCGCGTTATCGCAGATCATCAGCAACGTCCCCGCGGCTATACTGCTTTCGGGGCTTTCGGACAACGCGAGCGCCCTCATAATCGGCACGAACCTCGGCGGTCTCGGCACGCTCATCGCCTCAATGGCGAGCCTTATCACCTACAAGTTTTACGCCGGAGCAAAGGGCGGCTCTCCGAAAAAGTACATTTTAGTGTTCACGGCATTTAACGTGTGCTATCTGGCGGCTTTAGGGGCGATGTTTCTTTTGATTTCGTAGACGATCGGAGAATGCTCCCGAACGACAGCTCGCTCGGCGCGCCCGCGGGAGAAGTGGTGAACTGTCGGGGCGTTCTTGAATTTGACGACGCAAACACGAAGTTTGCGCAGTTTGCCCAAAACGCGGACACGATGTCCTCGAACCGAAGGCAAACAGGCGGAAAGGTGTTGACAAATTCTGAGGGGCGTGGTATAATGAAGGTAGGAAGTGGCGTAAGAGCGTTAGAGAAATTGCAGAAGAGTTATTCGATATACTTTAAGGATGCGACTTGAAATGGCAGAAAAAGAGTATTTTATTAATGACAATGTTGTAATCCCTGATTACATCAAAAAATGTCCAACGAGGAGTTAGATCGTGAAATTGCTCGGCTTGAAGCTGAAGCCGCCAAGGAAAAGGAACGAATTTTAAAAGCTGAACGGAAATAGTTTTTAAGCACCTTGCACAAAAGCAAGGTGCTTAATGCAAAAAAGCGAGGCTTTTGCTGTAATAAAAGCAGCGGTCATAATGCCGCAAAACATTTTAAGGAGAACCACAATGAAAGAACTGCCAATCATTGACTTTCACACGCACCCCTACCTGTCTCAGGAGGAGTTTTACTGCTTCTATCCGGACTGCTTCACCCCGTCCGCGGAGCAGTGCGTGAACGATGTTAAGAGCGCGGGAATAACGCATATCTGCGGCTCTGTGATAATGAAAAAGAAATACGAGGGCGGGTTCGATTACATAAAAGACTGCAACGACCGCGCCCTTGAGATAAAAAAGCAAATGGGCGAATTCTACACGGCGGGTTTTCACATACACCCGGATTTTGTTAAGTGCTCCATAGAGGAAATAGAGCTGCGGCATAAACAGGGCTTCGGGCTGATAGGCGAGCTTGTCCCTTATATGCACGGCTGGAGCGATTATTCGCGGAAAGACCTCGGGGACATTCTGGAGGCGGCGGGGCACTATCGTTTGCCCGTAAGCTTCCACACCATCGGCAGCGAACAGAAGGAAATGGACAGAATGATAGAAGCTCACCCCGAAGTGACCTTCATAGCCGCTCACCCCGGGGATAAGGAACAATTTCTTCTGCATCTGGAACGGATAAAGAAGCACGAGAATTTCTATCTCGACCTTTCCGGAACGGGGATATTCCGCTACGGTCTTATCGCGCACGGCGTGAATGAGGTTGGGAGCGAACGCTTGATTTTCGGCACGGACTACCCCATCTGCAATCCGAGAATGTATGTACAGGCGGTGTATCAAGAGCCGATCTCCGAGGAGGACGTTGAAAATATCCTCTTTAAAAACGCAAGTAAAATTATTAAGAAAATATAATTCTAATTGAGTTTTTCCCGCCTTCGTCGGGGAAAACCGCCATTAAATCGGTATTTCCTTAAGGAAACGAAAAAACTTTAAAGCTCCCCCTTCGGGATGACCGAAGGGGGAGCTGCTGTGTTTGGTTTTAACTGTTAGACGCGGTTACGATCTCTTCTTCTTGAATGTAACATACGCGCCGCCCGCGAATACCACGGCTGCCGCGAGAGCGTAATTTATGCCGCCGATACCCGTCGAGGGGTTGTTGCCTGTTCCGGAAGAGGTGTTGCCGCTGCCGCTGTTGGAGCCGCCGGAGCTGTTGCCGTCAGCGGAAGTGTTGGAGGTATCAGCGGGAGGTTCCGCAAGCTTCTCGCTTGTAACGATGTACTTACTGAACCGGCTCGCAGTGAATACTACCATACCGTCGCTTACCGTGCAGTCGATCCAAGTGTAAGAGCCGTTGTCCTCTACATGGTATACATAAACGGTCTTGCCCGTGAGCGCCGCGGGGAGCGGAATTCTTACGGTCACTGCAACGGCGGGCTGAACCTTGTCGCCGTTCTTGTTCGTGAAGCTGAGGTCGAATGTGAACATATTATCGGTGGTCTCGGCTTCGACAGCGTCCGCGTTGAATTTCACCTCGTCCGATTCGCTGAACGCGCCTTCGGGAGCGGATACCTTTATCTCGCTGTCCTCGAACTCGGTTGCGGGCGTCGGGTCGGAGATCGCGCCGCTTGTGTTGCTTGTGTCGGAGGGAGTTACGGGGTCAACGGGCGTTACCGCCGTGCCGGGAGTATTCGTTCCGGGTGTGTCGCTGCCGGGAGTATCAGGACCGGGAGTGTCGGGACCGGGGGTGTCAGGAGTGGTGTCGCCGGTAATGCTGTCGAGGTCAAGCGGTTTAACAAGTCCTCTTTCGTTGAGCTCGGTTGTCCAAGCTTCGCCGAGGAAAGCGTCGATGGTTATCGGTGTGCCTTCCTTGTCGATGTTAGCCTTTACCCAAGCCGCTCTGCTTGCGGAATTATCCTCGCCGCTCTTTTCTATAGAGCCGTACTCGTACATATACGGAGATTGACCGTTAAGCGAGTCACCCCAGCCTTCCGGAGCGATGAGCGACTTACCTGCCTTGTCGGGATAATCCGTGGTCTCGATAATGGTCTTGCAGAATACTACCTCGGATGTATTAGCCTGCCAAGGACGGCCGAAGTAGCCGGGCTTGGAGCGTGTTTCCGAAGCGGTATCAACTCCGGGAGTTGTAGAAGTTACCGTGCAGTTGTACATCAGATAGCCTCTGCCGGAAGCCTGCTGCGGCGCTGTGATGTAAGCCATGTCGGAAGATGTTTTGTCATCGGTATTCATAACGAGGTTGCACTGATAGAATACCGCGGTCATGCCGCCGAAGATAAAGTCTACCGCGCCGAGAATATCGCACTTCTCAAATACTGCCTTAATGTTCTGTCCGCCGTAAAGAGTATCCTGGCGACCTATGAACTTGCAGTTGTTGAATACGGACTTGTCGCCTGTGATAGCGATAGCCGCCGCTCTTTCAACAAACGATCTTGACTGAACGCTTGTGTCGCCTGCAGTTGTGGGTCTGACTCCGCCCTTGGGGGCGCCTGTCGCCCACATAACAACGGTATCTGCCGCTTCCTTCTCGGAAATGTACTGGTTGAAGGAGTTCTCGAATACGATGCCTTCAGCCTCAAATCCGCTGCCGGTAACAACAACGGTGGCGTTCCAGTAGGAACCCTTCGTTGTGCCGGAACCGGGGTTAGTAGTGGAAATATAGCCGTTCGACTTGTTCGCCGCGAGAACCTCCGCGTTCCACTTGCAGTCGCTGCCCATACTGTAATAGTTGTAGCCGTGACCGTAGTAGCTCGTAATTCTTACGACGTTCTCGCCGATGTCAACGCCCTTGTTGGTGATCTCCAGGCTGGAGTTCTCACCGGAGGCGTTTTTAAGGGTAACGTTCGGGATATTGATAACGAGCATTTCCTCGTAGTTGCCCGGATCGATAACGATCTCAACTCTCTCGTTGTTGGGTCTGCTCATCTTCGCAGCCGCCGCGAGAGCTTCGTTGATAGTCTGATAGTCCTTGTTCGCGCCGACCGTCAGCGTTGCTTTGAACTCTTGCGCAGTCGCCACGGTAATCTTGGTGAAGTAGGTCTGGGCAGCTGCCTTGCCGTCCTCGGTAGTACCACTTTTTCCCGTTACCGTCATAAAGCCGTCATTGGAAGCAGTGACCTGAATGGACTCAATCTTTGATGTGCTGCCGGAAGCGCTGAAAACCTGCTGACCTTCAACCTCAAACGCTGCCTCACAGCAGTATTCGAGTGTTACGATCTGATCCTTCTTGACGGGGATCTTAATAGTGTCTTCAGCTTTTGCAAGGAGATAGATCTTGTTTTCCTGCACGTTGCCCGTAAGCGCCAGACCAAGATAATATTTGTTGCCGCCTATGGTCTCCAAATTGGATTTGCCGTTGTACTGTGAGAAATCCCAAACGGATATTTCCTCGAAGCCGATGGTCTTGTCAACCGCCGCGCCGTTTACATTTACATTGGAAGTAAGCTTCTGAACATAAGGTACAGAGCCCGTGCCGGTAACCTTTACGGTATAGCTGCCGTCTCTGAGCTCGGGAGTTTCGCCTGCCGCGAATGTATAGGTGTAGCCCTCTTCGTTGATGTTGGTGAACGTCAAAACCGCAGAGCTCTTTGCGCTGTCGGGAAGATCGGTCAGCGTAACGTTGATAGCGTAAGTGGGCTTGAGCGCAAACGCGATGTCTTGAGTGCCGTTCGCATCCGCCTTGATGGTCTTGATGCCAGAAAGCTCGTAATCGTTGATACCCTCCGCAACGATTTTATAGGTAACTCCCTTTTCAAGCTGAACGGAAATATCGTCGCCGGTAATTGTGACCTCGGGAACATACGGATTATCATCGTTTACGAACGAAAGCTTAAGCGCCTTCAACGCTTCCGCGGAAAGTCCGGTGATCTTGCCGGTAACGGTCGCAAGCGCAACGCTCTCGATAGCGATATCTTTTGTCATATCGCCGCTGCCCTTTGCGATCGCAAGAGGAGCGTTATCCTTTATGATATAGCCGTTTGCGTCAACAAGCGACATCTCGTATGTGTACGAATCGTAGAGGTAAACCGTGTACGCGCCGTTTGTCGGAGTGACCTCAACAGCCTTGTCGGTCGATGTATTGGTGAAGCAGAGCTTGTAAGCCCCGATGTCGTCTGCCGCGGTGATATCGACCGTGCCGCTTACCTTTACGGGATTGGGGTGCTCTCTGATAATTCTTCCGACAGAGAGCTTCTCATTTTCGGAGTAGATTTTGTATGTGCCTGTCTCGCCGGCGTAGAATTTGAGCCATTGACCGGATTTAGCTGCTACAGTGGACTGCTTGTCACCACTGGGTGCTTCGCAAACCATGGTTGAATCGCCGTTGTTGCCGCCCGCATAAACGGAAAGAATATCGTTCGCGTTAAGCTTTATGGAGAAGAAGTTTTCGGGTTTGGCAGCGGAATCACAATACAGATAGCCGGTGCCCTCGCTCAAAACTTTTTCGCTATGTCTGATAAGCTGAGCGTTGGTCGACATAATTCGGATATTCTTCTTAGCCGCAGTAAGGTTCAAATCTCCGGGCAATGTAAGCGACTGAAGCAGATTGGCGCTGTTCGCGCCTACAGCCGTGCCCTCGGGATAAAGTGCGTTGATGATATCAACGGTGAGCATATTGTTGTACAGAGTTGTATCAAGCTGCTCTGCGCCGAAATCCCAGACGTCCGCCTTGCCGTTTCCTATGGGGTCGGGCTTCACGGCGGGGTCGGGTTCTTCGGCAACTTCAATAGGCTCGGTTATTATTATCGGGACGTAGGCTTTAACATCAAATTCCAAAACAAGAGTAGTTGCTTCGCCCTTATATTCGTACTCAACTTTTCCGCCGCTAGCGTAGCAGGTTTTGGGGAGTGTATTTGTTGAGAGAACGTCGCCATCTGCGTTCTTTATTTTGAGCGTTGTTGCGGCGCTGTGTTGACAGGTTCCAACAGTAATCTTTGTGGCACCGTTTACCTTGATTTGAATTGGCTCGCCTGCCGAAAATTCAACGCCGTGAGTTGCATCATTATACCGGAACATATTCGCCTTGGCTGTAAGGTTTTCGAACTTAACATCGGACGTTTTGTTCGTATCACTCGAAATGATCGTCCCGGGTCTGAAGTCGTAAGTGTGCTTAACTTCCGGCTGGGGTTCGGTCGAAGCCTCGATAGGCTCGGTGATGATTATCGGTACATAAAATGTAGCGGAAGCCGTAAAAGTGAGAGTAGTTGCTTCTTCAAGATTGTAAGTGAATACAATCACATTGGCTGCGTCTTGATGATAGCATTTTTCGGTCTTTAGAGCAGTTGCAGTCTCGGTATATTCACCGTTCGCGCTTGTTGCTGTCACTGTTCCGGTTCCGCTATTGTATTGGCAGCCGCCTATAGTCACTTTTGTCGGACCGTCTACTTTAAGCTCGAAATAGCCGTTCGTGCCGTACTGAAGACCGTGCTGTGTACCGTTGTATGTTGTGTCTTTCTTGATTGTCAAATTGCCGGAAGTTATATCTTCCGCAATGTTCGTTGTGCCCGAGGGCACGATTGATGTGTCCATAAAGCTGTATGTCGCGCCGACCCTTTCGTCAGCCGCCGCAACCGTTATCGGGCTGATACCGCCCGTGTCGCTGTTATACGCCGTTGTCGCCGTAAAGGCAAGCGCACAAGCGCAGATCGCGGAAATGACCCGCTTTTTTGCCTTTGTAAAAAATTGCATAATAGCCTCCTTATGTTTTTTTGCTGTTACCTAATTAAGTAAAAAATGTGCTCCCACCCCCATTGTAACACTATATAAAAGTTTATAACAATTATAACATTTTTTAGGGGTTTTGTCAATGGGTTTTGAAATTTTTTATTTGACTTTTTCTCTCAAATGAGTTATAATTATAATCAGGGAAGCACCGATCTAACGGCGGTTTCCCCGCCGGAGGCGGGGAAACCGCAAAAAATAATACACGAGGTCATCAATATGAACAAGAAATACTTACGTCTCTTGGCGGAAAAATATCCCTCTATCGAAAGCGCCGCGAGCGAGATTATCAACCTGTCCGCGATACGCAGCCTGCCGAAAAGCACCGAGTTCTTTTTCAGCGATCTGCACGGAGAATACCTGGCGTTCCTCCACATGATAAAAAGCGCTTCGGGTATTATCCGAAACAAAATAGACAAGGTTTTCGGAAAGACCGTCTCCGCGGCTAAGCGCGAGACGCTGGCAAACCTTATCTACTACCCCGAACGCGAGATCAAAAAGCTCCGCGAAAACTCCGAGGGCGACGAGTGGGCGAGACTCACGATCTACAGGCTAATTCTTGTGTGCGAGGCTATTTCGGCGAAATATACGCGTTCGAGAGTGCGCAAACGTATTCCCGAAAAAATGCGCTATATCGTGGACGAGCTGCTTAACGTCACGGACGATGTGAACAAGGAATTCTATTACGACAGAATAATTTCCTCGATAATCGAGACCGACATCGCGGAGAGCTTCATCGTCTCCTTGTGCAGGCTGATACAGTCGCTGGCAGTCGATAAGCTGCACATTATCGGCGATATTTTCGACAGAGGTCCGCGCCCCGATATTATTCTTGACGAACTGATGACCATGCACGATGTGGACGTTCAATGGGGCAACCACGACATTTCGTGGATAGGCGCGGCTTCCGGCAACACGGCGCTTATCGCGAACGTTTTGCGCGTTTCGATAAAGTACAACAATTTCGATGTTCTTGAGGACGGATACGGGCTCAATCTGCGCGCGCTGGCGGTGTTCGCGAATGAGACCTACGGCGGCAGCGATTGTAAGCGCTATTATCCAACCACCTATGATCCGAATATTTACGATCCTATCGACGGAGACCTTGCGGCGCAGATGCACAAGGCCGTCACGGTCATTCAGCTCAAGCTTGAGGCGCAGCTTATCGCGGCGCACCCGGAATGGGGCATGGACAGCCGTTTTATGCGCGTCGATTTCTCCAATGGCACTGTGGAGATAGAAGGCGAGAGCTACGAGCTGAAGGACAAGTTCTTCCCGACAGTCGACCCCGCCGATCCTTCGCGGCTAACGGAAAAGGAAGCGGAGCTTATGGCTATTTTGCAGACCTCGTTCGGTCACAGCGAGAAGCTCAGGCGACACGTTCGGTTTCTGCTCCAGCGCGGCTCGATGTACAACGTCTGCAACGGAAATCTGATGTTTCACGGCTGTATTCCCATGGACGAAAACGGCAAGCGGCTATCTGTGTGCATAAACGGCAGGGAACGCGCGGGCAAGGCGCTTTTCGACGAGATAAACGAGCTTGTGAACAGGGCGTTTTACGCTCACGAGAGATACGCCGTGGATTTTATGATGTATCTTTGGTGCGGCGCGAGGTCTCCGCTTTTCGGAAAGGACAGAATGACCTTTTTCGAGCGGTATTTTATCGGAGAATTAAGCGGCAGCAAGGGGATATGTCACGAAAAATTCAACAGCTACTACGCGTTTTCCGAGAACGAGGACGTTTGCCGCGATATTCTCCGCGAGTTCTCGATAAACGAGAACACGGGGCATATCATCAACGGACACGTTCCCGTTAAGCTCAAAGAGGGCGAGCGCCCCGTGCGCGCCAACGGAAAGCTGTACGTTATAGACGGCGGCATATCCAAGGCGTATCAATCGACGACCGGGATCGCGGGCTACACGCTGATCTACGACTCGCACTGTCTCAGCCTTGCGGAGCACAAGCCGTTCGACCCCAAAGCGGGCGGCGAAACGCCGGAGATACACGTTGTCGAGAAGCTCACCGAACGCGCGAACATCTCCGACACCGACACCGGCAGCGAGCTGCTTGACCAGATAAACGATCTAAAAGAGCTGCTGGAGGCTTATCGGAGCGGTGAGATTAAGGAGAGGGCTTAAGAACGGTAAACTTGTTTTGAACATTGGGATATAGGCGCGGAAAATTTCCCGGAAATGTTCAAGAATGCCATGAAAGAAACAAGCAATTTGTTCGACAATAAAACCGTCCGGCCGATCGGCGGCATCTTAATGCTGTTGAAACGGGAACAGGATGCAGAGTTTGTCCGGGAGTGTTTTAGCGAGCTGTCAGCCGAACTTCCCAAAAACAAAGGACTGATACGTCTGCACACTAAACGATTTGAAAAAGAGGCAAGGCAATTCGACGACGAGCTGCATATTTGGGTCTACGATATAATTTATTGCTTTCACGTCTACGGGTTTTACAGGAATGCTGACGTTTGCAACTCCTCAGCAAAAGGCAGAAGCAAAGTCGTAAAACAACAAGCCGAGCGTGATGAACTTGTTTTGCAAATATCCGAGAAAGAGGAACAGCTCCGAGCGTTGAAAGAAGGCGCGGTTGAATCGCCCGGCCTCGCGGGCGGCATGGTCACGCACAAGCTGATTGGCACGGGAAAGGTGACCGCCTGTATCGGCAATATGCTGACTGTCGGCTTCTCAACACGACAAAAAAGTTTGCTTATCCCGCCGCGTTTCCCGAAGGTTTTTTGGAATATGCAGACGGAGAAATTCTCGGTTTGATCTCAAAATCAATCGAACACGCAAATAAAGTCTCAGGCATGAAAAAAGAAATAACGGATCCGCAAAGCAGACTGTCAAAGATTTAAAGCGCCGGGCAGCGCCGCCTCGATTTGCGGCGGCAGTGTTAGCGTGCGAAAATTGCGCGGTTTTTGAAAAAATGTAAGTTTATCAATGATATTGGACAAATTTTTTGGAGAATTCGATAGGCGACAACCAGGCGAGCGGGCGCAGGGGAAGGTTTTTAGTCTGACCTAAACGCGCAGCTAGCTGCGCGTTTAGGTCGGCGCAGGAGTAGAAGCTGTGGCAAGAGTAAAATTTGTTATGATCCTCGCGGTGTGAACGCTCTACCTTGCCGTTGTGACGCGGCGTGTACGGGAGGATCAGCTTGTGCTTAACGCCAAGACGAGCCAAAGTACTTTCAAAGAGCGTAGGCTTGTCTTTCTTGGCAGGCGAAAATATGTACTCTGCTCCTCATAGCCATATAGGAAGCGCATACGCGAGTATTCGTCTATGGCAGTATATTGATACAGTTTCATTTCCGGATCTGTAATGCACTTTCGCGGAACGACCTTAACGTCGATCTGAACGCGTTCACCGTGGCGTGTCATTTGCTCGTATGGCTTTGGCTGCCGCTTGGGAGGTTTTGGCTTACTGGGCAGCAATCCAAGTTTATTCATTACCCTGTAAAGGCTTTCGGGGCGGCGTGTGTAGCCTTTCTTCCTAAGCCTGTGCCAAAGTTCGGTAAGACCAAGCTCCGGATTTCGGCGGCGGCAGCTGCGGATCATTTTGATCTCTTATTCGGTGTGCTGACTGGGGTGGCTGTGCGGTTTCTTAGATTTCTCGGCTAGCGATTCTATGCTGCCGTCCCAACGGCTACGCCAAAAGTATATGTATGACCGTGACTTATTGTACTTGCGTGAAGCTTTTGCTGCACCATTTTTCTCGGCGTACTTCATTAGGGATTGGCGAAACCGCATATTTTGTGTTATAATGTCCATGAGGGATAGGCTCCTTTCCGGTGGATTTTGTTTAGCAACTTTATTTTACCAGATTTTTGCCTATCTTTCAATATTTTTTTACTTCCTTGTCCAATATCTATTGTAGCACAACACGAAAATTGCGCGGTTTTTGAAAAAAGTACTTGACAAACCGGAAATGTTGTGGTATAATATTATGTGTTCGGTGAGAGACTGCCGGATTTTAATGCGCAGGTGCGCGAGTCAACTTCGTTGACTCTGGAACCGGCATACGAGCCGGCTTCGGGTCGCGTCACGACAGTGGACTTTCAGCCGCCGCTTCTCGGGTATTTCAGCCGAGCGAGGTTTAAGAACATCTTGCCTCTGAATTTCTGAAACTCTAATACGCGGGTGTGTTGGAACTGGCAGACGAGCTGGCTTCGGGTCGCGTCACGATAGGGAATTTATTTTGAGTGGGAACGGGTTTACGTTTTCGACATGAAACTCGCAAGGGTTCCTCGGGAAAATTCAGCCGAGTAAAAAATCTGAATTTCTAATGCGCGGGTGTGTTGGAACTGGCAGACGAGCTGGCTTCGGGTCGCGTCACGACAGTGGACTTTCAGCCGCCGCTTCTCGGGTGTTTCAGCCGAGCGAGGTTCAAGAACATCTTGCTTCTTGCCTCTATATTTCTGAAACTCTAATACGCGGGTGTGTTGGAACTGGCAGACGAGCTGGCTTCAGGTGCCAGTGTCCGCAAGGACGTGTGGGTTCAAATCCCACCACCCGCACCAAGAAACATGAACAAAAAAGATATTATGCCCACAAATGGCTTAAACAAGCATAATGTGGGCATAAATCTTATTTTAAATTAAAATATTGCTCTGTATAGATTCAATATCTTTTTCAGTTAAAAAGTGGGGGATTTCAATGCATGATCTTGCTTTTATTTATAAAACACTATATGAACCTCACGAATATACGGATTTCAATAATTTCCACCGTTTTGTTGAATTATACAGTTTAAAAAAGCCAGAAAATAGTTCGGCTTTTGATATGTCAGTGTTAACCAAATATCAAAATAATCCCACATTTATAGAAGAGCAATTTTTAAAGCTGATTCTAGAATTAAATGATATTTCAGTCGAACCTAAATATCTGAATCTATATATTTATAAGATGTCCGTTGAAAGCGTCTCAAGTGAGGAAGATGATGGTATACTTGTGGATGAACTTTTTACATATACAATGCGTTCTTTTTTCTTCACGGTTTTCTCCTTAGCAAACGATGATAGTTGCCTTAATTTTGAACGTTGCTTCAAAAATTTCATTGTAACACTTGATTTGCAAGGACGAAGGAAAAAAATAGGCACCTATGATAAAACTGATTTTAATGAAATGATGTGCATGCCCCTAAATGTATTAAACCTTGCATGTGATGCCTATTGGTGTGTTTTGTCATTTATTATTGGTCATGAACTTTACCATTTAACACACAAAAATGAGAAACCTTCTTTAGAAGATGAAATAAATGCAGACCATTTTGGATATAGAATACTAATTAACATGATTGAATTTCAAAAGGCCAATCGAATACCACAAGAACTTCAAGTGTTTTCGGAAAATCAATATTTATCGCCTATAATTTTTCTTGAATATTTTAGGCTTTGTGAAAAATTTCAGACGCTATGTAATGTAGCCCAGGAATTCTCACCCTTTTCACCTAAACTAAGGGAGAATTTAATAACTGAAGCGTATTTTAATGAGATTCCAGAATCGTTTAACACAGAGGAGGGAAACGATTTATTAAATAACATTTTAGATGCTATTGACAAACTTGAAGAACAATTAATAATAAAATTTAAAAATGGAAAACTTGATTTTATTATTAATAAACATTAGGAGGTTATTTATGTACATTGTAAAATTCAGCGTTGCCAGCAGTGATGGTGAATTGATTGATTATATTAAAACCCAAATGGGTCAAGACTTTAATATCAACGTTATAAATTCAAAGGGGCTATTGGGAACAGAAGCGGTTGATATCGCAATTATTGGAGAAATTGCTGCTATCGCTTCTGTTATAGCAAATACAATTAGCAGCTTTCTTAAACGCAATAAGGGAAAGAGTGTCACTATAGAAAATAGCAAGGGAAAACGGATATACTCTGGTTTTTCGGTTGAGGAGATTAAAGAACTTGAATCTATGATCGCAGAAGATGTTAAAGAAATCAAATCCGAAAATTAACTGAAAGATTTCTAGTGGCTTGGATAATCATATCAAATATGAACTGCCATATCCGATTTGGAAATGTGAAAAAACCATATAAAATTAAGAGGTATCATGGAATTGCCTTTTTTGAATATACCACATTTGGTATTTATGGTATTGAGATATTCCATTTTTATTGGTCGAAATAATCTTTCATGGTAGTTAGACAAACTTGTATGCCCACGATAACTCGCGGGCATAAGTCTTTTTAGACACACCCTGTTTTAGGGCTTCCTCCCTTAAATCATCTCCTCAAACATCGGCTCAAGCACGATCATAGTGCTATTCGAAAAGTCCCCGTTCATTTCAAATGTCACGTCCAGGGATTTGTCCTCGTTCTGGTGAACAGCCACTTCGTTCACCAACATTCGGAGGTTGGCGTCGGATATTCTGCCCTCGGAAAGTATGCTGTCGAGCAGCATTGAGGTGCTGGTCAGAGCCTGTTGCCGCTGCTTGCACACCTTGTCGTATTCGCGGCAGTCGGAGATTTTCTTTTGCAGTTCCGAGATTTCATTCTCGCGCTTTTCGATCATACTGTCGTAAAATTCGGCACGGGATTTATCCGTGACCTTGCCCATAATTAAGTCCTCGATTTGCTGTTTCAGCGTGAGGATTTTTTCTTCGTATTGCCGAATTTGCAAGTCATAGGCGGGCTTTTGCTTTATCCATTGCTTGACGATCTCGTCGTACTTTTCACTTTCTGCGACGATTTTTTCTTTGAGATTTTGGACTTCTCCGAACACCAATTCGTCAAGCTGCGACTCGCGAATTCTGTGCGGCGTACAGTATTGTTTGCCGTAGCGGTGGTTACTGTTGCAGGTGTATTCAACATATTCCCGACCGCGCCACGTTCGGATTTTTGCTATGAAGCAAGAACCACACTCGGCGCATTTTATCAATCCCGAATATCTGTGAAGCTTGCGACCACCGCTTGATCTCGGATTTATTTCGGAGCGCTGCTTGAGCAGAAATTGTGCCTGCTCCCAAGTGAGCCGATCAATAATCGGCTCACAAAAATTCTCGTGACGATACTGTTCCTCGGGTGCGATAAAGGTTTTCGTCTTGTAAATTTTCGAGGTCACGGTCTTGTGATTTACCAAAGTTCCGATGTACATTTCGTTGCTTAATATGCGCTTTATTGAGGACTGCTCCCATAGATATTGCCGTGAGATCAGCGGCTTCCAATCGGCGAGCTTTCGCTTTTGGTAGTATTCGGGAGAACGTATTCCCTTTTCGTTTAGCGTTTTTGCAATAGTGCATAAGCCGTAGCCTTCAACATAAAGTCGAAATATTTCGCGAACATATTCTGCGGTTTCGGTATCGATTTCAGCCTTTCCTGTGTTAAGGTTTTCGACATTGGAGATACTGCGGCAGTAATTTTGGATGCACGTCTATTTATAAATAAACTTATTGCTGCCTTAAATAAGAAATGGATGCCAAAAAATTCTTCTTGGGAACGATGTTATATCTTGGCGTCTTCGCGCTTCTGCTTTCGAAGCGTCGCGAAAAAGAAGCTCACGCAGATCACTATCTGCACAACCGTGGAAGCGGGAATGGCAAGCCCGATGTGGAACAGCGAAACGGGCGTCTGCTTGCTCATTATCCACGAAATAGGTATTCTTATCCCAAACGCGCATATAACGCCTTGCAGCATAACAAACGTCGTTTTCCCGCAGCCGTTGAAATATCCCATAAAGCAAAACAAAAACGAGGTGAATATACAGTCTATCGCGTACGCCTTCAGATACTCCGCCGCACCCGCAACCGTTTCCGGCTTTTCCGCGAAAAGCCCCGAAAGCAATTCGCCGTGGAAAAACGTGAAATAAAACATCGCAACGCCGACAGCCAGCGACGACAATATCCCGCAAAGCAGTGCTTTTCGAGCGCGCTCGGGCTTTTTCGCGCCCATATTCTGCGCCACAAAGGACGACATTGACTGCATAAACGCCGAGGGCACAAGCATTATGAAGCCGCACAGCTTTTCGGCAACTCCGACGCTCGCGGATTCCGTCAGCCCTATCTCGTTGATAATGGCGAGTATCGCGAGAAAGGAAAAATTCGCGAGAAGATCCTGAAGCGCGACCGGAGTTCCCAATCTTAAAATAGACTTGATGTATATTTTTTGAGGACGAATATCCTTTAATGTGAACGAAAACGGCAGCTCTCGTTTTCGGATTATTACCAACGAGATAACAACGCTTATCGACTGCGAAAGAACTGTCGCAAAAGCCGTACCACGCGCCCCCATGCGGAAAACCGCGACAAGCAGCAGATCGCCCAGAATATTGAGAACGCAGGCTATCATAACCGTGATAAGCGGCATTTTGGAGTCGCCTATGCCTCTGAAAATACTTCCCACCAGATTATAGCCCGTAATAAATATCGTGCCCGCGGAGCAGATGACTATGTACGCGACCGTTTCGTCATAAGCCTCGGCGGGAGCTTTCATCAGCCTTGCCCAAAGCGGCGCGGCGGTAGTCATAACGACAGTGAGAACGACCGCGAGCACTCCGAAAAGGAAAATGCCGTTTCCGATGATCTTACCGGCTTTATCGCGCATTTTCGCGCCGATCATTTCTCCCACAAATACGGTAACGCCCATTGAAAGCCCCGTAATGACAAGCGTCAGGGTCTGCATTATCTGGCTTCCGGTAGATACGGCGGATTGGTAAACGTCGGACATTTCCCCGCCGAATTTTCCTACGATAAGCAGGTCGGCTGCGCCGTATGCCGTTTGCAGCAGAAGCGCCAAAAGCACCGGCAGAGCGAACATTATCAAAGGCGAGAAAATACGCCCTTCCGTAAAGTTGTTTTGATGTTTCACAAAGAGCTCCTTAATAGAAGTAAGAGTTTCAGAGGCAAGAGTTTTTAGAGGGCGGCTTTTTTGAATAAGCCTTGCTTCTTGCTTCATTATTTAAGGAAATACTGATCAAATGATATTGATAAAAATTAAGGCTTTATTTTTTGCGGTTTTCCCCGCCTCCGGCGGGGAAAACCGCCATTAAATCAGTGCTTCCTTAATATTATACTATATATTATAATATATTTTTGGGGAAAAGTAAAGGGCGATTTTCACGTTTTGAGAACGATAAAAAGCCGCGCAGGAACTCACGGCTTTTTATAAACGATTTCGAAAGGCGCAGTCAATTCAAGCTTTCCACAGTGTACCCTTTTTCTTCCAATACATCAACTATACTCGGCGGAGCCGCGTAATGCAGCGCCCCCACAACAACAAACGTCTTTCCCCCCGAGCCGAGCTTGCCGATAACATATTCCGCCATTTTCTTCTGACGATCGGTGTACATCGCGTCGTAATATCTCTCGTAATCCTCAACAAGCGCTTCGGGGAGCTCCTCGTCGTTCTCTTCCGCGAGAGCGCGCAGCGCCGCAATGTCCCCGTCCTTCCACGCGTTGTAAAGCGTGTCGAGCTGCTCCCTCATCTCATCATCGGAGAGCTCCACCGCCTGTTTGAGCGTATACGTCTGAAACTCCGCGGAAGCGTTTGCCTCTACCTGATACTGCTCCTTGGCGGTCTCTATCTCCTCGATAGATTTGCCATGCTCTTTTGCGTAGGTCAGCAGATGCCTGTCCGTGCCCGCGTTTACGTCGTAGCCGCATTCCGCCGCCGCGTTTGAAGTCCACAGCGAGCTCCAGAGCGCCGGGATATAGTTCTCGTATAATTTGTTGTACAGCTTCTTTTCGCGGAATTTCCCGATTATAAGGTCGTAATCCTCACCCATATAATTCTTAACGCTCTTGCCGCGTTCGCAAAACAGAACCGTCATCGCCTCGGAAGCGGCGCGAAGATCGCTTTCAAGCTCCTGTATGTCGACCTCCACAGCCAGCGTATCGCACTCATCCAGAGCCGCGTACATTTTTGCGGGATACACCGCCCCCGCCTTTCCGACGTGCATAGAACCCATCATATACACCACCGCGCCGTTTTCCTTGTTCTCGACCTTGAAGAACGGCGGGTTCACCTCAAAATCCGCGGCTTCGGGAACGCTCGTTTGCTCGTCTGTTGAGGAATTCGCCGGGGCGGAGCTTTCGGGCGGAGCGCTTTCGGGTGCGCTTGCGGAAACATTTTCGGGTACGCTTGAGGAAACGCCCGCCGGGTCGCTTACCGTTACGCTTTCGGGAGCGGCGCTGCTGCATCCCGCAAACAACGTCATCGCAAGAAGCGTGACGACGGAGAGAATTCGTTTTTTCATATAGCCTGCCTCCAATTTACTGTTTATGTGTTATATAAACAGTATAAACTATTGCAACCGATTTGTCAAGAGGTTTTTAAAAATTTTTTGAGGAAATATCAGCACAATCTTCCGAGGATCTCAAACGCCGGTCCCTTCTGCCACAGAAACGCGGAAAGCGCTATCTCGTAGCCCTCGCCCGCGGCGCAGAGGAAATCGGCGGGGCGACCTTTCGGGAGCCCGTAACCGCAAAGCAGATTGGTTATAACGCCGGCGTGGGTGATACACGCCGCGCGCGTGATGTCAAGCCGCGTCATGTCGGTGAATATCGCGTCCAAGCCCTCGATACAGCGCAGCATAAAATCCCCGTACTTCTCGCCGTTCGGGGGAGCGGCTTCCGCGCCGCCGCGAAGCCAGTCGGCATATTCACGCAGGTCTTGGAGCTGCTTTTGCGTTTTGCCCTCGAACTCCCCGAAATTCATCTCGGAGAGCTCGTCCACTATCATAAGCTTGCTTTCGGGATAGATTATCTCGGCGGTCTCGAGACAGCGAGCAAGCGGCGAGGAATACACCTTCTCCACCTCGGGATAGACCTCCTCCGCGGCAAGCTCCTCAATATGCGCCCGCCCCTGCGGACAGAGCGACAGATTTGTCTGCCCGATATATTTTCCGTCTAAATTGCCTTGAGTAATTCCATGCCGGATAAGGTACAGATAGTAGTTCTTCATACGATCTCCTTCAATATTTAGTCGCGTTATAAATTGTATCCTATAACGCCGTCGAAAATTTGGTTATTCTGCCGCTTTACAAAACGGCAAAATTAGTATATAATATACCTATTGATATTTTCGCCGACGGGAAAAGCGCCGTATCGGGCTTCCCGCGGCAGTTTTTTTGAATTTGGAGTGTACATTATATGAATAATGATTTTCCCAGAGTTATGAAGATGCTGCGGCGCGAACGCGGCTTGCGCCAAAAGGAAGCCGCGGATCAGCTTGGGATAGCGCAGGCTCTTTTATCTCATTACGAAAACGGCAAGCGCGAGTGCGGGCTTGATTTTCTCATTACCGCGGCGGATTTCTACGGCGTGTCCGTGGATTTCATATTGGGGCGGACAAACTCGCGGCACGGCACCGTGGTCTCCACGGATACCCTCCGCGACAGCACGGTATCCGAAAGCTACACCGGCGACCCCGCCGGCGCGGGAACGCTCCTGCGCAAAAAGCTCATAACAAACTCGCTGGAGGTTGTCTTCACGCTTATTATGAACGCGAAGAACAGCAAGCTCGCTTCAACGGTATCTTCATATCTGATGACAGCCGTATACCGTGCCTACAGAATGGTGTTCAGCGCGGGCGGTCAAAACGACGAGAACAGCTTCGCCATCCCCGCGGAAAACGTCGCGGATGTGTGCCTTGCTTCCCTGGCGCTTGACGACGTGAAAGCAAGAACTGCCGCAAAATCCGGCTCCGCGGACGAGAAGATAACCAATCTCCGCATAGAGCAGGAGTTCCCGCGCCAAAGCGCCGCGATCTTCTCGGTCGTCACAAACGTGGAAAAAGACCTCAAAAAGCTGAATTAAACGCAGGGCGGCTCTGGGAGCCGCCTTTATTTGTCCGCCGCGTTGAACTCGTTTATGACGTTCTCGCGGTTGCGCCAGTCCTCTTTCACCTTGACGAATATCTGCAAATTCACCTTGCAGTCCAAAAGCTCCTCGATATCCTTGCGCGCCATGGAGCCTATCTGTTTGAGGCGCTCGCCGCCTTTTCCTATCAGCATACCCTTGTGAGACTGCTTTTCGCAGATCACAACCGCACCGATGTCGATAATCTCCGAGCCGCTTTTGTTTGTGCGGGAATTGAAGCTCTCGATATCAACAGCCGTGCCGTGCGGTATTTCCTGCTCCATCGTCCAGAGTATTTTCTCGCGGACTATCTCGGCGCAAAGGAAGCGCTCGGTGCGGTCGGTCGCGATATCGTCCGGGAAGAAGTGCTCGCCCTCCGAGGCGAAGCGCTCGAGCGCCGGGAGTATCCTGTCCGTGTTTATGCGGCGCTTCACGCTTATCGGAATAATCTCCGCGAAGTCGTAGAGCTTGCTGTACTGCTCTATTATCGGAAGAAGCTCCTCCTTGTTTTTGAGGAGATCGACCTTGTTCAGCAGGAGGATAGCGGGCGTGCCGTTGTTCTCGAACGAGCGGATAAGCTGCTGTTCCACGGGAGACGTCTTCTTGGTGACGTCAGCCATAAGAATGGCGCAGTCCACGTCATCGACGGAAGTGCGCACCGATTTCACCATGTGCTCCCCGAGCTTGGTCCTCGCGCGGAGCATACCGGGCGTGTCGATAAACACATATTGCGTATCTCCCTCGGTGAGAACGCCGTTTATGCGGTTTCGGGTAGTCTGCGGCTTTTCGCTGACTATCGAGATCTTTTCCCCGACCAGTAAATTTGTAAGCGAGGATTTCCCCGCGTTGGGTCTGCCGGTTATTGCAGTAAATAAGTTTTTAGTCATAATTTCCCTTTCTTATATCTTATAAAATCGGAACGTCTCCGAGGAGCGCTATTCTCAATATCCCGATAACGATAAGGTGAGCGGGATAGTAGATGTAAAACAGCCATTTTGTCCACCTCGCCTTGCCGCGTTCGCCGTTGTACATTTTTATGAGCGGATAGATAAGCACCACGCCGAACTGAATAAGCGCCTGCACCTTGTTCATACAGAAAAATATCACCGCCGCGTACATCACGATCCAGATCATCATATCGCGCGTTTGTTTTTCGGGATTGCCGCGGTTTGAGTACATGGCAAGTATGACCATGACCGCGATACAGCTCCAGTCCGAAGGGAACGTTATCAGGTCTATCAGAATGATGAGCGCGTATTTCTGCCATTGTTTGAGCTTGTTTTCCCCGAACATCACCCAAAGAGCGCAAATCCCTCCGCAAAGCGCTAATATCACGCTCGTCTGATTGAGAACCTCTCCCTTGGAGAACGGCAGGAAATTTATCCCGAACGCGAAACAGTACGCGAAGTGCGAGATCACCGCGAAAACCGCCATTCTTCCCAGATACTTTTTGAGGTCGCGGGTATAATGAAATCCCTCGCAGACGAAAAACCACATTATCGGCGCAGTTATCCTGCCTATGATATGCAATATAATTGCGGCGGGGTGCGCGGGATAATTCGGGAAGAAGATATCCGTCGCGTGGTCTATTGTCATAGCCGCGATAGCTATTAGTTTCAGGTGATTTGAGTTAAGGCGCTTCGTCATTATTCATGTCTCCTTTAAGCTGTCTGCGCTCCTCTTTTCTTCGCTTGCGTTCCGCGCGTTTCGCCTCGCGCGCCGCCTTTTCCGCTAACTCCTCCGCGTGATCGCTTAAATACTTCTCATACATATCGGGGCGTTTGAGCCTTGTAACTTCAAGCGCCGCCTGTTCCTGCCACTCCGCGACTTTCTTGTGATCTCCGCACAGCAGAATCTCCGGCACGGCTCGTCCGCGCCAGACCTCGGGGCGGGAGTATTGCGGGAACTCCAACAATCCGTTGTAATGGCTTTCGATGGAATACGCGTCCTCGTTCGGGAGCACGCCATCCTGCAATCTCGCCACCGCGTCGCAGACTATCAGCGCGGGGAGCTCGCCGCCTGTGAGAACGTAGTCGCCTACAGAAAGCTCCTCGGCGTTCAGCTCTTCGAGCACGCGCTGATCCACGCCCTCGTAATGCCCGCACAGCAGAATGATCCCTTCCTCCGCAGCGAGCTCTCTTACCTTGTCCTGCGTGAGCGTTTCCCCCTGCGGCGACATATAAATGACGCGCGGCGGAGTTTTGTGCTGAGCCTGTATCGCGCGGATACAGTCGTATATCGGCTGCGCCTGCATAACAAGCCCCGTGCCGCCGCCGTATGGCTTGTCGTCCACGTTGCGGTGCTTGTCCTCGGTGTAGAGCCTTATATCGTGCGTGTGTATCTCGATAAAGCCGTTTTTTATCCCGCGCCCGAGAACGCTCGTTCTCAGAACGCTGTCGCACATCTCGGGGAACAGTGTGGCAATGTCTATCCTCACGTCAGTTCACCTCGAACAAGCCTTCGAGCGGCGTTATCAGTATCTCGCCGCCCTCGACGTCTATCTTTTTCACGACCTCGTCAATGCACGGGAACATATACTCCGCGCCGTTTTCGCGCTTTATGGAGTACACGTCCGCCGCGCCGTTCTGATAGATTTCCGTCACCTTTCCGTATACCTCGCCGGTGTCCGCGTCCTTCACGGTGAGCCCGATGATGTCCTGTATAAAGTATGTTTCCTCGGGGAGCTCCGCGTCCTCGCGGTCGAGGTAGAGCATTTTCCCGATGTATTTCTGCGCTTCCTCTATGGAGTTCACGCCCTCGAGCTTCATCACCGCGATATTCTTGTGCGGGTAGGCGCGTTCAATTCGCACCGCTGTTTTTCCCTTATCGAGATAAAGCGTATCGAATTCGCACAACACCTCGGGAGCGTCGCAGTAGTACTGACAGCGCACCTCGCCGCGCACCCCCTGTGTTGAAGTTATTTTCGCTATTTCGAGAAATCTTTTCATTGTTTGCCGCCCTCATTGTTTCGTCCGAACCTTTTGTTAAGTACCGCCTCCACAGCCTGAACACAGCTCTTGAAGTTCAGCGCCGCTATCATAACGAAGAACACCGCGTTGAGCACGTTCTGAAGCGTTCCGTATTCCAGAAACATTACCGAGAACGCCATTGAAAGCAGCAGCAGGAGGTTTACGATTATCTTTACCCAGTAAACGGTCATGTACAGGTATTTTTTTGTGTCGATTATCCTGTAAACGAACACCACCACATAGCTCGTGAGCGTCGCGATAGCCGCGCCCTCTATCCCCAGCTGCGGTATCGGGATAAGTATAAGGTTCAGTATAACGTTCACCGCCGCTCCGATAAAGGAGGAGATCATGGAGTGCGAGGTCTTGCGCGCCGCCTCGTATATGCTAGAAAGGAAGTTGTTCATCGCCTGGAATATCGTCGCGAAGAGCAATGTCGGAACATAGAAAAACGCCGAGTAGAACTCCTCGTCCGCGAGAAACGGGATAATTATCGGACGGAGTATCAGCATTATCCCTCCGCACGCCAGGAACATGACCGTCTGCTGCATACTGAGTATGTTCGAGTAGAACAGCGAGGTCGTGCGTGAGTTGCGCTCCGTTATCGCGGTCATGCGCCAAGCCTGCGCAAATATCCCGACGGCTATCGTCACAAGGTTCGGGAACTTATACGCAAAGGAGTATATACCGTTCGCCTCCGGGCTTATAAGTCCCTCCACCATATACATATCAGAGTCGTTGATGACAGCCCACATTATCATAGTCGGCATAAGCGGGATACTGTACCTGAGCATTGCGCTGCGAAGCGTTTTGTCGTTGCGAAACGGGCGGTATTGTGTGAACAGCTTCGCGGTGGCGTTCAGGAACACCATCGAGACAACGTTTCCGAGAATGACCGCCCATATATAACCCTCTACCCCCAAGCCGAACACTCCGAGAAACAGCAGGTTGAACAGTATCGTGGAAACGGTGGTGATAATTCCGTCCACCGCGAACAGCTTCACGCCCCCCGGCTCGTACCGGCATCGGACGTATATGCCGCTTATTTCCTTCACCGAGCCCGATATGACGTATATATACATAAGCCACTCGTAGCCCTTAAGCATAGGTACCATTCCGATAAGCGGCACGAACATCGCAAAAACAGCGCACCCGATAAGACAGACGTTTATCCCTATCGAGTACACCATTTTTCCGTTGTTGTTCTTTTCCAGGGCAAAACGAAGTACGCCGTCCGCTATGGACAGCGACACTATCGAGATAAGCAGACCCGACGTGGAAACGATAATATTCATCGTTCCGAAGCCCGCTTTTCCGAGCTTGCTCGTGTAGAAATTCAGCATTACATACACAAGCAGCTTCGAGCTGAACTGACCGATGGTCAGTATCAGCATGTTGCCCGCAAGCGTCCTGTATTTGTTTTTACCCATTTAGTTTCCTCAGATCTGTGAAGAATTCGGTGAGGACTTCCCCGCACCGCTTTTCCAGCACCCTTGACCGAACCATCGGGATGTGAGTGAACTTTTCGTCGAACAGCGCCGCAACGGAAGCGCACGCGCCGTTCTTTTCGTCGAACGCGCCGTAAACCAACCGTTTGAGTCCCGCGTTCATAACAGCTCCCGCGCACATAGGGCAGGGCTCTAACGTAACATAAAGCGTGCAGCCGGTGAGCCTTCTGCTTTGGAGCTTCTTCGCCGCTTTTTCTATCGCGATCATTTCCGCGTGCGCTGTCGGGGACATAAGCTCCTCGCGGCGGTTGTACCCCTCGCCGATCACCTCGCCGTTTTTGTCGACGACGACCGCCCCAACGGGTATCTCGCCTCGCCTCGCCGCTTCCCGCGCCAGCTCAAGCGCTTTTTCCATATACTCCTCGTCGGCTGTCACGGTCTACCTTCTTTTTATAAACGGCACGATAAGCGTCAATATGCCCCATACCGTGTTGTACAGCAGCACATAAAGCACGTTGAACATATTGAACTTGATAAGCTGCCCCTCGTTTGATACAAGCGTGAAGACAAACGCGGCGATTATCCCAAGCGCTGCGCCTATCACCTGCATGATATTTCCTATAGTTGTTCTGCCGCGTATGACCCTCGCTTCGCAGATAGAATCCGCGAGCGACGAGAACGTACCGTCCGATGTAACGGCGGCGCTTCCGTTTGAAACGAACTTCGTGTGCTCCTCAAACGTCTCGTGGAGCTCATACGGCAATACGCGCACCCTGCTTTCGTCTATACCGAAGACCCGCGAGATAACGGGCGCTGTCACCATGCCGTCCACGGTCTTTACAACAACGGAAATATCCCGCGCGGCAAGCGCTCTTACGGAACGCGCGACCTCGGGAGCAGCGGTGGGTCTTACGAAAAACAGCAGGCAAACCTCTCCGCCGACCGCGAGATAAATCACCTCGTCGTTGTTCTTGTTCGCCGCGGATTCCTTTTTGGTGTTCGGAACGGTTATCTCATGCGCCTTCATGTGCGCGCGCGTTCCGAGCAGCACGCGGCGGCGGTCTATCCAGCCCATAACGCCGAGATTGTTTTCGTAAACGCACCCCGAAACGGGCTTCAAAAGCTCCTTCTTAAAGTTCAGTATATGGAACAGCGCGTTTGACATAACGCTGTCCGCCGCGACCGCGAGGCTCGCGGCGTAGATTATCGCCTCGTCGATGTTTATCTTGCCCTCGCCGCGCGTTTTGGGAGTGTCGTATCCGCAGATGTTCACTATCTTTATGGAATCCGCGGGAAAGAGCATCTTGGCTTCCGCGAGAACGGCGTTTGTTTCGCTTAATTCCTCCGCCGCTTCATAGCCCAGTATCGCGGATCCGCGCTTTTTCGCCTTTCTCGCGGTGAGATACATCGGGAGAGTTACCGTAAGCGAGCTCGAAAAGCTTGCCGAAACCGCAAGGATTAGCGAGCTTACCGTCGCCGTCCATGAAGGGTTATCCTTCGCGCTTGCGGAGCCGCAGGTGAAAAACGCGATAACGCCGCCGATAACAGCCGCTATCAGCGCTATCGGAGCCATTTTGCGGGAAGTCCTGTCGGAAGCGTCCTCGCAGTATGTGGAAACTATAAAGTCGCACAGCATCTCTGTTTTGCGAATGGAAGCCACCGCGGGCATTCCCTCCACAGAGCCCTTCGCGAGCTGTTCCGCGCCGTTGCCCTCGCAGCGCTCGACAAAGTGCTTCGCGCCTCCGTTTCCGAACACGAAATCGAAATTCGTCTGCGCCGTTCTCACCGTAAGCATCTTCGAAATCGTGTTGAATATCAGCGATCCCAAAGACACGGCGAGGTAAACCTGCGAAAATCCGCGCTGGATATAGTCTCCCGCCAGAAGGTATGGGATAGTCGCGGCAAGAGCGCCCATGTGCGACAGCGCACAGAGCGTGTCGCCGTCCGGTCTGCCCTTCATAAGCCTTGAAAATCCGTTCGACACCACAGAAGAGCACGCCGCGAACGAAAGAATTCCTATCGCGAGGTGCGCGTAGATGTAATTCTCCGGCGAGCCGATATAGCTTATCATATTCCCGATACGCCCGATCTTGAGGTGGAGAATATTTACAAATGCGATAAACAGCGTTCCCGCCAAAAGCGCCGCGAGTATCACAAGCCTGCCCCAAAGCCCTTTGGAAGCGCGGCGAAGCCTGTCGCGGATGACCTCCTCGTCGTTGAGGTCCACCGGAACGTCCTCGTCCTCGTCCTCATAGGTTTCGCTTTCGGCGGAGCGCACTTCGTCCACAGCCTCGTTTTCGGCGGTATCGTCGCGCCCATCGAGAATGAACTCCGCGAGCCTGCGCTTTTTCTTCTGCGCGAGCTCGTTTGCCTGTCTTATCTTCTCAAGCTCCTCGTTCCGCTCGTTTTCCGGCTCCTCGGGAGCGCTCTCCTCGCCGGGAGCGGGGGGATGCGGAAGGTTCAGGTTCTGCGTCATACTAAGGTCGGAGCTCTGCTCGTTTATCTTTTTGTTGAGCGCGTCCATAATGCTCTCGCCAACGTGGAGCTCGCCGGTAAACGGCGTCTGACGCTCCGGAGCGGGAACCTCCTCCGGTTTTTCACGGCGGCGCGAGGTCGCGGGGGTATATTCCTTTATGCGCTCGCCGCCCTTGCCGAGCGTTCTCAACTCGTTTCCGCTCACCGCGAGAGTATCCGTGTCCTCGCCCTTGGACTGTTCCGCGGACTTCGCGCGGGATTCCATCGGGTTGAGCGAATCGAACACGTCGTCCGTGCCGTCCGCCTCTTCTTCGAGATTTTGAATAGCCTCGTTTATCTCGGCTATCTTCTGTATACGGCGCTGCTCCATAGTATCGGTCGGCACGAAAGAAGCCGCGTCGTGGAGCTCTATCTCCGCGCGGCCGCTTTCGGGAGTATAGCGCTTTACATCCATGTCCTCATAAGAGCCCGCGAGCCTTTCATAGCGCTTTATATCCGCGGCGTTCGCGACGTCACGGGCGATACGCGCCGAGGTCTCCTTCTCCGTGAGCTGCTTTGCGGAGAGCGTCTCGCGCGCGGCTTCGGTCTCGCGCTTTACGGGGCGCTTGCGATCCGCGGCGCTTGAAATATCCCTCGCGATGCGCGTTTCGGTCTCTCTCTCGGTGAGCTGACGCGCGCTTTTGGCAGGCTCGCGCTGTCTGCCCGAGGGAATTGTGTTTATGACCTCCGTAACGCTCATGTCGTGGGGCTTTTTCTGCTGTTTGCCGGATTTTATCAGACGTTCTATATCGTCGCTCTCGCCGAGTATATCCGTAACGCTCCCGTCGAACGTTCCGCGGCTTCTGCCCTTGTCCCGCGAGCTGTCGATCTCCTTCAGAATATTGTCTATACTGTATTTTTCATCGGACATTGTTCTTCTCCTTAAATCACGATTTCAATACCATCAAACGCGCTTACCGCGCTGTCTTACAACTTCATACATCAATATCCCCGCCGAAACGGAAGCGTTCAGCGAGTTCACCCTGCCGTTCATCGGGAGGCTCAACACCTCGTCGCAGCTTTCCCGAACGAGCCTTCCGAGCCCGAACCCCTCCGAGCCCACGACTATCGCCGTACCGCCCGAAAAGTCCGCCTTGTCGTACGGCCCGCCGTCGGCTTCCATTCCGTAGACCCACACGCCCCTTTTTTTCAGGGACTTTATCGTATCCACAAGGTTTGCCACTCTCGCGACCTTTATCCAAGCCGCCGCGCCCGCGCTCGTTTTGAACACCGTGGAGTTCAGCGAGGCGGAGCGCCTTTTCGGGATGACCACCCCGTCCGCGCCCGCCGCCTCGGCGCTTCTTATTATCGCGCCCAGGTTGTGCGGGTCGGCTATCTCGTCCGCGATTATTATGAACGGCGGTTTTCCCTTTTTTTCGGACTCCGCCAGAATATCCTCAATATCGGCATACTCCGCCGCGCAAAGCTCTGCCGCCACGCCGCCGTGCTTTGTCGTTCCGCACAGCGCCGAAAGCTTTTCCGCGCTTACGTCCTTCACGACCGCGCCCCGCTTTTTCGCCGCGGGGACTATCCCCCCAAGCTGAACGCCCTTCTGCACGAACACCGTGTCTATCTCCCTTTCGGAGCTAAGAGCCTCAAAAACGGCGTTCCGCCCGTAAATTATGCTGTTATCCATACCTGCTCCTTGACCTCCGCCGGCAAAGACACCAAGTCTCCTCGGCAGAGCATATACTCATACATTTTCTATTATACCATATTCTCATAATTATTTCAACCCAAAATCTATGTGCAAAAGTGAAAATTTCGGAAAATTTATTGGGCTTGACCGTTGCATTTTTCACAAAGATATGCTATAATAAAGGCAAGAGTTGTGTCAGAGGTCAGAAATGAAATTAGGGAGATGCTGATTTAATGGCGGTTTTCACCGCCTTCGGCGGGAAAAACCGCATAAAATAAAACTTTTATATTAATAAATATTATTTTGATCAGCATCTCCTTAGAAATTAAGAGGTAAGAATGTTTGGGAAAGTAAACAGTGCCGGGTTGTTTGGGTTGAACGCTTTTATGGTTACCGTGGAAGCTTCGTCTACCGCGGGGCAGCCCGGGTTTGATATTGTGGGTATGCCGGATGTGGCTGTTCAGGAGAGCAAGGCGCGAATTCGCGCCGTTATGGGGCAGCTTGGGCTTGCTATGCCGGGCGGAAAGGTCACCGTGAACCTCGCGCCCGCGAGCGTTCGGAAAACAGGGGCGATGTTCGACCTCCCGATAACGGCGGCGCTTTTAAAGCTAAGCGGTATAATTTCCGCGGAGCTCGAGGACGCGGCGTTTATCGGCGAGCTCTCGCTCGACGGCACTTTAGCGCCCGTAAACGGCGTTCTCAGCATGACCATCGAAGCGGCAAAGAATGGCATAAAGCGCCTGTTCCTTCCCTCCGCGAACGCCCGGGAAGCCTCCGTCGCGGAGGGTATAACGGTCTACGGAGTTTCGCACGTTTCGGAGCTTATAGGCTTTCTGAAAACGGGCGCGGGGCTTTCCGTCGAGCCGCGCTATATCCCCGCGGAGGATCATTTCGTCTGTTTGGAGGATCTCGCGCACGTTATGGGGCAGTATGCCGCGAAAAAGGCTATTGAGACAGCGGCGGCGGGCTCTCACAACATACTTATGCTGGGTCCGCCCGGTTCGGGGAAGTCAATGCTTGCGAAGCGAATTCCCTCAATACTCCCGAAGATAACCTTCGACGAGAGCATCGAGACCACGCAGATACATTCGATAGCCGGCATAATAGACCCGCGCGAGCCCTTGGTGACGCGCCGTCCGTTCCGCTCGGTAAGCCACACGGCGAGCAGCGTGGGGCTTGTGGGCGGCGGGAGCATCCCGAAGCCCGGCGAGATATCGCTCGCGCACAACGGCGTGCTCTTTTTAGACGAGCTTCCGGAATTTGACAGGAAAGTACTGGAAACGCTCCGCCAGCCCCTTGAAAACGGCGACATCACCATTTCCCGCGCGAGCGGCTCGGTGAACTACCCGTGCGACGTTATGCTCGTTGCGGCGATGAACCCATGCCCCTGCGGAAATTTCGGCAATCCGAAAAAGAAATGCACCTGCTCTCCAAAACAGGTGAGCGCGTATCTCCACAAAATATCGCAGCCTGTTCTCGACAGGATAGACATTCAGATAGAGGTAAGCCCCGTAGAGTTCAACGATCTTTCGCAGCGCAAGCCGCAGGAGCCCTCCGCAGCGATAGCGGAACGCGTTCAGAGGGCGCGGGACATACAGGCGGAGCGCTTCCGCGGCACGACAATAAAATCCAACAGCCGTATTACAAGCGACATCATAGCCGAGGTCTGCCGAATGTCTCACGAAGCCGAGGATATGCTTCAAAGGGCGTTCGACAAGCTGGGACTTTCAGCCAGAGCTTACGACAGGATACTTAAAGTCGCGCGTACCTGCGCCGATCTCGAGGGCTCAAAGGACATTGAAAAGCCGCATATCTCGCAGGCGATAGGCTTCAGAAGTCTTGACAGAAAGTATTGGGGCAATTGATCGAAGGTATAATACGAAACTATGAACAGTAACAAAAACAAAGCGCCTCTCTCGGTAAAGATCGCCATGTGCAGCGCCGCTGCGGGGTTTGTTATGATCTTTTACGGAGCGAGGACGGGCGAGGCGGTACCGGCGTTTATCGGCACGGGGCTGTTTATCTTCGCGCCGATAGTGAGCGCGGTCACTCATTCGATCGTGAGCAGAATGAACGGAAACGCAGCAAACGGCGGTTCAACAAAGGAAGCGAAGAAAACCGCCTCAAAATATCTCCCCCTGCTCTCGGACGAGCGCACGAAGCAGCACCCCGAGATACAGCGGCTCTTGCAGTATTTAGAAGTCCAAAAGGCGTTTTTCGACCCGAGCTACATTCAAACGGCGCAGGCGCAAAACGAACCGAACGTCCAAGAGCTTATGGAAGTGTTCGATAAGATCATAGCATGGCAGGAGACGAACGGCACAGCGCCGCTTCCGAACGGCGGAGCGCCGCTCGGAAGCTTTGATCCGCTCGCGCAGCAGCGCCGCCAAAAAGAGCAAATCACCCCGCGCCGAAAAGCCGGCAGGATACTGATAGCCATAGGCTTTCTCATCGTCATATCGCCGTTTCTGTCGGTGATGTTCTTTAGAACGCCGGAGAGCTTCCAAAACATAGCGACATTTGCAATAGCGCCGGTGGGTTTTGCGTTTCTGATAATCGGAACGGTCATGAAAAATATGAAATAAATAACGGGAGATGATATAAAATGAAAAGAAGCTGTGGCGTGCTCATGCACATAACATCGCTTCCCTCGCCCTACGGTATAGGTACTCTGGGGGCGGAAGCGGAGAAATTCGCGGATTGGCTGCAAAAAGCCGGACAGAGCTGGTGGCAGGTGCTGCCGGTGGGACCTACGGGATACGGGGATTCGCCGTATCAGCCTTTCTCGTCGTTTGCGGGAAATCCCCTGCTTATCGATCTTGACGAGCTTTGCAGGCAGGAGCTGCTCACAAGAGCCGAATGCGAGGCTGTCGATTTCGGAGCAGACCCCGAATTTACGGATTATGAAAAAATCTCCAAAACACGCGACGTCCTTCTGCGGAAAGCGTTCTCAAAATTCACGGACGACGTGGGCTACACCGCTTTCTGCCGCGAACAGGCGGAGTGGCTTGACGATTACGCGCTGTTTATGTCCATAAAAAAGCGCTTCGGCGGAAAATCGTGGACGGAATGGGACGACGAGATACGTTTCAGAAGCGCGGGCGCGATGGCGCGCTACACGGATGAGCTCGCGGACGAGATACATTTTGTCAAGTGGTGTCAGTACATTTTCTTCAGGCAGTGGACGAGATTTCACGGCGCGTGCCAAAGCAAGGGAATAAAGCTCATCGGCGATATCCCGATATACGTTTCTCCCGACAGCTCCGACGTTTGGGCGCACCCAGATCTCTTTGAGCTCGACGACAGACTGTACCCGAAGCGCGTTGCGGGAGTGCCGCCCGATTACTTCTCGGAGACGGGGCAGCTCTGGGGCAATCCGCTCTATAATTGGGAGAGAATGAAAGCGACGGGCTATGATTGGTGGATAAAGCGCGTTGAGAAATCGGCGAAGATGTACGATATGCTGCGTATAGACCACTTCCGCGCTTTCGACACCTATTACGCTATCCCCTACGGCGAAAAGACCGCGGTGAACGGCAAATGGGAGCAGGGACCCGGAATGGAGCTGTTCAACGCGATACGCGAGCAGCTCGGAAATGTGAGCATAATCGCCGAGGACTTGGGCGAGGTTTTCGACAGCGTGAAAAAGCTCCTTGCGGATTCGGGTTTTCCCGGAATGAGAGTATTGCAGTTCGGCTTTAACCCCGAGTACAGCGACAACGACCACCTTCCGCACCGCTATCCGCAGAACTCCGTCTGCTACACCGGCACTCACGATAACGCGACCATAAACCAGTGGTACGGCGAGGCGGACTTGAAATCCAGAGCCATGGCTAACACCTATCTCGGCAAGAAGCCCTTCGAGAGGTTCCACCGCCGCTCTGTCCGCGCTTGCTACGCTTCTCCCTCCGATCTCGCCGTTATACCGATGCAGGATATTCTGGGGCTCGGGAAGGCAGCCCGAATGAACGTGCCCTCAACGCTCGGCGGCAACTGGACTTGGCGCATGAAGAAAAACGCGCTCAAGCCCTCAACGGCAAGGCGGCTCCGCGCTTTAGCGGAGCGGTATCTTAGGAAATCGGCGAAATGGGACAAGGAATGAACATTATCGAAAGCCTGCACGGTGAGTTCTCGAAAACACTTCACCGCAAGTTCACCAAGGCGGCAGAGGAGTACAGGCTGCTGCAAAGCGGTGACAGCGTTTGCGTGTGTATCTCCGGCGGCAAGGATTCCATGCTTATGGCGGCGCTGTTCCGCGAGTATGAAAAGCACGGCGCCGTACCGATAAAGGCGCGGTATCTTGTGATGGACCCGGGATACTCCGCGGAGAACATGGCTCTTATACGCTCTAACGCCGCGCGTCTCGGGATACCGATAGAGGAGTTCCGAACGGAGATATTCAGCCACACGGAAAAAGCCGCGAAAAACCCATGCTTTCTCTGCGCGAAAATGAGGCGCGGACACCTTTACAACAAGGCTCGCGCGCTCGGCTGCAATAAGATAGCTCTCGGACATCATTTTGACGATGTCATCGAGAGCATTCTTATGGGGACGATATACGGCGGACAGGCGCAGACGATGCTGCCGCGCGTGCGCTCTAAAAACTACGAGGGCATGGAGCTTATCCGCCCGCTCTGCCTTATCCGGGAGCGGGATATAATCGCGTGGCGGGATTTTTGCGGGCTGGAGTTCCTGCAATGCGCCTGCCGCGTAACGCAGCGCGAGGAGGGCTCGAAGCGCAAGCTGATAAAGCGCCTGATAGCCACTCTGCGAGAGGACGAGCCGCAGATAGAACAAAACATTTTCCGCTCCGTTTGCAACGTAAGGCTTGACAGAATAATGTCTTACAAGGATAAAAACGGTGTGGTGCATAATTTTTTGGATGAATACGATGATAGATCTTGATTTTTTGGAGGAACGGGCTTTCGGCGGAGCGCTTGGCACGAACTGCACGGAAAAGGGCACGAGCTTTCGTGTGTGGCAGCCGCTTGCCGAACGCGCGGAGCTCTTGCTGTACGGCGAGAGCGGTGAGCTTGTGAAGCGGCTTGCCATGCGCTCTAAGGAGGGCGTTTTCGAGTGCCGCGTGCGCGGCGACCTCGACGGGATAGGGTACGCGTTTTCCGTGACGAGAAACGGTGAGACCGCCGAGTGCCCCGACCCATACGCGAAACTCGTTACAGCGGACGGAAAGCGCTCCGTTATCGTGAATATGCGCCGTCACGCTCCAAAGGGCTGGAACGCGGACAGGCATATCGCCTTCCCGGATCCGGAGGAAGCCGTTATTTACGAGCTCTCCGTGCGCGATTTTTCCATGGACGAAAACGCGGGGTTTAAAAACTGCGGAAAGTTCGCGGCGTTTCGCGAGCGCGGCGTGCGCAACTCTTACGGAGATGCCGTCGGTCTGCGGTACGTCAAAAAGCTCGGCGTGACGCATATCCAGCTTATGCCGCTGTTTGATTTCGATATGGACGGCGGGGAATACAATTGGGGCTACAATCCGCGCTTTTACAACGCGCCCTCCGCATACTACTCCCAAAAGGACGGTATCGAAGAGCTCCGCGGGCTTGTGACGGCGGCGCACAGGGCGGGTATAGGCGTTGTTATGGACGTGGTGTACAATCACGTTTTCGATGTTGAAAGCTCCGCGTTTGAGAGACTGCTGCCAGGTTACTATTTCCGCACGGACGGGCAGACGGGGGAGCTTTCAAACGGCTCGGGCTGCGGCAACGAGTTCGCATCCGAGCGGACGATGGCGCGGAAATTCATAGTGGACAGTCTTGTGTTTCTGGCGCGGGAATATCATCTCGACGGCTTTCGCTTCGACCTTATGGGACTTCTCGACATTGAAACCCTGCGCCTCGCGGAGCGAAAACTCCGCGGAATAAACCCCGACATTCTTCTCTACGGCGAAGGGTGGACGGGGGGCGCTTCCGCGCTTGGAGAAGAGCGCCGCGCCGTTTTGCCGAACGCGCGGGAGCTCCCGAATTTCGCGTTTTTCAACGACAGCTTTCGGGACGCGCTGAAGGGATCCGTTTTTGACCCAAAGGATCGCGGCTTTGTAAACGGCGCGCCGGACGAATATCATTTTGAACCGATACGCGCGGCGCTCACAGGGAAATTCCCCGAAAGCTTCTGGACGGACGATCCGCGGCAGACGATAAACTACGCCGAATGTCACGACAACCTCACGCTGTTTGACAAGCTTCGCGCCTCGCTCGGCGATGAGGAGCTTGAGTATAAGGAGCGCTTGGAGCTCGCGGATAAGATCGCGGCGGCGCTCATTCTTCTTTCACGCGGGACGGCGTTTTTGCAGGCGGGGCAGGAGTTTTTGCGCTCCAAGAACGGCGAGAGCAACTCCTACGACAAGCCCGACAGCGTGAACTCCGTAAAATGGGACGGCGTTACCGAAAACGGCGCCATTGCGAGCTACTGCCGCGGGCTTATCGCGATACGAAAGCGTTTCCGCCATGAATTCGGAGAGCGCGTTTTCGAGCCCCTCGGCAGCGGCTTTATGATGACGGCGGGAGAGTTTATACTGCTGGTTTCCCCCGCGTCGGAAGAGCTTTCTCCCTCTATCGAAGGGACATTCAAGATATACGCCGACCGCGACAGAGCCTCCGATAAGCCGCTCTGCACCGCGAAACGGCTTAACTGTTCGGGATTTTCGATATTGCTCGCGAGGAGGATAAAGGAATGAGAGAGCAAATACGGGCGCTTGTCCGCGAAATGAAAAGCCGCGGCATTTTCGCGTATATTGTGATGACGGAGGACTTCCACGGTTCGGAGTACGTCGGGGCGCGGTTCAAGCTTCGCGAGTATTTGAGCGGGTTTACGGGCTCTGCGGGGACGCTCGTGGTAACGGAAAACGAAGCGGCTCTCTGGACGGACGGACGGTACTTTATACAGGCGGCGGCGGAGCTTGAAGGCAGCGGCATCAGACTAATGCGGCAGGGCGAGCCCGAAACTCCAACGATGACGGCGTTTCTGCAAGAAAAAATGCCCGAGGGCTCGGCACTGGGGTTCGACGGCAGAACCGTAAACGCGGCGTTCGCGCTTAAATTGCAAGGCGCGTTGAAGGAAAAGAACATCGCGTTCAAAACGGAAGAGGACTTGGGGGGGCTTGTGTGGGAAAACCGCCCCGCGCTCTCGAAGCAGCCCGTTTTCGCGCTCCCGGAGCGCTTTTGCGGAGCTTCACGCGCTGAAAAGCTCGCGCGGATACGCGAAAAAATGCGCGAGGAAAAGGCAGAGGCGCTCGCGCTGTCGGAGCTTTCCGAAATAGCGTGGACGCTCAACCTGCGCGGCGGGGACGTGGACTATAATCCCGTGTTCCTCGCGTTTATGCTTGTGTTCGAGGACAGTGTAAAGCTGTTCGCGGAACAAACGATATTTAACGCGGATATAAAATCGGCGCTTCGGGAGGACGGCGTGGAAATACTCCCTTATAATGAGATTTACGGCGCGTTGAGCTCGCTTGAATGTGTGGTCCTTACAGACCCGAAAAAGGTGAACTTCCGCTTTTACAGCTCGCTGAAAAACGCGAATATCGCCGCCAAAGCAAGCCCGATAGAAATGATGAAGGCGTGCAAATCTTCCGCCGAAATATCCGCGGAAAGAAACGCGCATATCAAAGACGGCGCCGCTGTCACGCGGTTTATGCTGTGGCTGAAGACCGCCGTGAAAACGCAAAAAATAACCGAGCTCTCCGCGGCGGAAAAGCTCGAGGAGTTCCGCAGAATTGGCGCGGATTACCTCGGGCAGAGCTTCGAGCCGATAATGGCGTTCGGGGAGCACGGCGCTATCGTCCACTACTCCGCGGACGAGCAAACGAACGCCGTGCTTGAGCCGCGCGGCTTGCTGCTCTCGGACACCGGCGGGCATTATCTCGACGGCACGACCGACGTTACGCGGACGTTTGTGCCGGGCGAGCTTTCGGCGGAGGAAAAACGCGCGTTCACGTTGGTACTCGCGGCGCATCTGGAGCTGCTTGGGGCAGTGTTCCCGAAGGGCGTGCGCGGCTCGACGCTTGATGGGATAGCGCGCCGTCCGCTCTGGGAGCACGGGCTGGATTTCAAGCACGGAACGGGTCACGGCGTAGGCTTTCTGCTGAACGTCCACGAAGGTCCTCAAAGAATATCGTGGCACGCGGCAAACGACGCGCCCTTGGCGGAGGGCATGATAACCTCCGACGAACCGGGACTGTATTTCGAGGGAAAATTCGGAATCCGCCACGAGAGCCTCTTGCTCTGCGTTAAATCGGAGCACGAGGGCTTCCTGAAATTCGAGCCGCTCACCTGTGTGCCGTTCGACCCCGCGGGTATCGACAAATCGTTTCTCACCGAAACCCAGATAACGCGACTCAACGAGTACCAAGAATGGGTCTGCAAAACGCTCTCGCCGCTTCTTTCCGCGGACGAGCGCGCGTGGCTCTCCGAGATCACAAAGCCGATATAAACGGTCAAAATCGAAAGAGCAGGAACCCGCACCTTGCGTTTGGCGGCTTGAATAGCCTAGTTAATGCCCTCGCGGATCCAACGCCGGGAAAGGATTTGTCGATACACTTTTCGGGCGGCTCGGCGCTTGCCTATGATATGGCTGAATGGCTAAAAAACAAACAACATTCAATAACGGAGGGAATTATTATGAGTGAAAAAATAGTACAAACAGCGGGCAAAGATCAGCTCGGCGATTTCGCGCCGGATTTCGCGCATTTCAACGACGATATTCTGTTCGGCGAGAACTGGAACAACGGCGATATTGATTTGAAAACGCGCTGCATTATTACGATGGTCGCGCTGATGTCGTCCGGTATCACGGACAGCTCGCTAGTATATCATCTGGAGAACGCGAAGGCTCACGGCGTAACGCGCGAGGAAGCAGCGGCGATTATCACGCACACGGGATTTTATGTAGGCTGGCCGAAAGCGTGGGCGGTTTTCCGTCTCGCGAAGGACGTTTGGAAAAGCGAAAATCCCGTTGATGACGCGAAAACGGCTCACGCAGCAAAAATGCTGTTCCCTATCGGCACACCAAACGACGGTTTCGCGCAATATTTTGTCGGTCAGAGCTATCTCGCTCCCGTTTCCACGGAGCAGGTCGGGATTTTTAACGTAACATTCGAGCCGCGCTGCCGCAATAATTGGCACGTTCACACCGCGGACAAGGGCGGCGGGCAAATCCTTATCTGCCTTGCCGGAGAGGGGTATTATCAGGAGTGGGGAAAGCCCGCGCAAAAACTCAAGGCGGGCGATGTTGTGAATATTTCCGTCGGCGTGAAGCATTGGCACGGCGCGGCTCCCGACAGCTGGTTCTCGCATCTGGCGGTCGAGGTTCCCGGCGAGAACGGCTCCAACGAGTGGCTTGAAGCGGTGAGCGACGAGCAGTATAACGCGCTTTGACGGAGGAACGGAAAATTACTTTTGATAAAGAATAAAGAAGGGTTGTTTGATTTGAAAAAGCTTTCGGTTTTGCTGAGCGCGTGCTTGACGTCGGTTTTGCTTTTCAGCGGTTGTCAAGCCGCACAGTCCGGCAGCGTATCCGGCGGGACAAATTCGCACCCGCAGTCGCGGTCACAATCACAGGTTCAAGGAAGCTCAACGGGAACATCGTCTGACACAACGTCCGTTCTCCAAACGCAGAGTTCGGAGAATTCTGCCGAAACCTCGTCCGAACAGCCCCCGACTGCGGAACAAAACGGTTCGCCGGTATATATGACGACAAACATCAGCTCCGACGGGCTTATGGCGGTTTATGAGGCTCTTTCCGCTTCGCCGGACGGAAAGATCGCGGTCAAGCTTTCAACAGGCGAGCCGGGCAGCAATTATCTCCGCACGGACTTGATAGGCGATCTGGTAAAATCGCTGAACGGCACGATAGTCGAGTGCAACACCGCTTACGGCGGCTCAAGAGCGAACACGGCAATGCATTATCAGGTAGCCAAAGATCACGGTTACACCGATATCGCGGAGGTCGATATCATGGACGAAAACGGCTCGATGACCCTGCCCGTTACGGGCGGCGAAAACATCACGGAAAACTATGTGGGCGCGAATTTTGCGAATTACGATTATTATATCATACTGTCGCATTTTAAAGGTCACGCTATGGCGGGTTACGGCGGCGCGATAAAGAATATTTCAATAGGCATCGCCTCGTCAACCGGTAAAAGTCACATTCACACCGGAGGAAAGGGCGGCAGTATGTGGAGCGCCGATCAGGATTCGTTCCTCGAAGCAATGGCGGAGGCGGGAAAATCCGTGTCCGACTACCTTGACGGAAATATTCTCTACATCAACGTTATGAACCGTTTGTCGGTCGACTGCGATTGTGACGGAAGCCCCGCCGAACCCGATATGCACGATATCGGGATATTAGCGTCGTTCGATCCCGTAGCCGTCGATCAGGCTTGCGTTGATCTTGTGTACAACGCCCCTGACGGCGGTTCGCTTATCCGCCGCATTGAATCCCGCAACGGGCTTCACACGTTGGAGCACGCGGAAAAGATAGGTCTCGGCAGCCGTGAATATCAATTGATAAATGTCGATGATTGAAGTAATTCACCGAGAAGCCGTTTATTTGTGGTATTATTTCAGCGTTCAGCTGGAGCAGATATTTTGGTATTGGGTTCTGGGAATGCTGATAGGCTCGGCGGTCTCGGTTTTTCTGAAGGATCATATCCACGGCATTTTCCGCTCGCTCGGAAATAAAAAGCTCGGTGTTGTCGGGATAGCCGCGGCTTCTGCGCTCGGCATAGCTTCGCCGCTTTGTATGTATGGCACCATACCGATAGCCGCGTCCTTTTCCAAAAGCGGAATGAAGGACGACTGGCTGGCGGCTTTTATGATGAGTTCGATTTTATTGAATCCGCAGCTCATCATATACAGCGCCGCTCTTGGAACGACCGCGCTTGTCGTGAGAATAGTCTCCTGTTTTCTTTGCGGAATGGCGGCGGGGCTGATAATACGGTTCTTTTGCAAGGACAGAACTTTCTTTGATTTTAACGGTTTTGAAGAACCGAAAAGCCGCGATACCGACCCGAATATCGTTATCCGCTATTTGAAAAATCTGTGGAGAAATATTCGGGCAACCGGATTGTATTTCCTTATCGGGATCATGCTCTCCGCGCTGTTTCAGCGGTATGTTCCCGCCGAGGCTATGACTTTTCTGTTCGGCGGAAACGAGGCTCTCGGCGTGCTGATGGCGGCAACGATAGGCGTCCCGCTGTACGCGTGCGGCGGAGGGACTATCCCGCTGCTTATTCAATGGCTCGCTGACGGAATGAGCATGGGAAGCGCGGCGGCTTTTATGATCACGGGTCCGGCTACTAAGATCACAAATCTCGGCGCATTAAAAATCGTTCTGGGAATAAAACGGTTTTTTGTCTACATCGCCTTTGTCATGGTTTTTTCTTTGACAACGGGTCTTGTCGTTAATTTGGTGATCTGAAAGGATAATTTTATTTCAACGGCAATTTTGAGATCGGCGTGAAAATCCCGCCTCTCGGTCAAGGTACAGACGATAGCCGATTTCTCCGCTATTGTCGGCACTAAATGTACAGAACGCCCATAACCTCCTCTCAATTATGAGAGACAGGTTATGGGCGTTTTTTTGCATATCTCCACGCTGTTTGTCCGAGTATGCTTTCTTACACTATTCGACGCGTTATGCTAAGATATTCCGACGACCGCGGCTCAATTCCGTCGATCAACGCGCTGCTATATTTTCATAGTGAGCATAAGCTCAAACATACCGTTTTCACATTTTATCTTCATTTGACCATCGTATTTTTTTACCGTGCTTTCAATGTTGTATAACCCCATTCCGTGCTGCTCTTTCTTTGATTTTGTCGTGGGCGGGATATCGTAAAAACTATCCGTTCGCGCCGTTGGATTTTTGAGCGACATTACAAAATACCCCTGCTGTTCTCCCGCGGTCATAGAGATCGTGCAGGGCAAATCAAGTTCGCGGCAAGCTTCGACAGCGTTGTCGAGCGCGTTTGACAATATAATGCACAGATCAACATTTTCAATCGAAGCCGGCATTATTCCGGAATATTCTATTTGGCAGTTTTCATCAAGCGCCGCGGATTTATCCGCCAGAATTGCGTCCGCCAGCTTGTTTCCCGTATAAAACATTACCGTGCCCGAAGAGTATGCTTTATTTTGGATCTTTTCTATGTACTCCTCCGCGTCCGTATATTCTTTCATTTGTATCAAAGACAAGACGCTCCGAAGATGATTTGTGTAATCATGACGAAATCTGCGCATCTCAGCTTCCATTTTTTCAAGCTCTTTATAGTGATTTATTTGCAATTCAACCTGCTTCTCCATCATTTGCGATATGACTGTGAAATGCTGTTTGGCGATAACATTCAGTATCAGTGACACCACAATACACGTCAAGATCATCGACAATATTATAATAATTACGATCAAAAGACTTTCTTTCGTTTTGAGATCATCCGTATGAAAGCTCACCAGAGATGTCAGCGAACTTAAACATATTACGGAAAGTATCATCAAAACATAAGTCCGTTTAGGAATCAGCTTCAAAATCATCGTTGCCTTTTTTGAGTCCGTTTTTTGTTTTAGAATCAACATTAAAGATAGCACAATTATCTGTGTAAAAAGCACTGCCAAAGGATCGATATTTTCCAACGCAATATAAAATATATTTGCCAAAAAACGAGATATACAAGATGATGTAAACGATATAATCTGATCAATAAAAATTGTTAAATAGATTATTTTGAAGTTCATTTGCCCATACATTATAAGTAAAATAAGAAGATTTTTTGCGGCATACAATATTGCCATAACAAATGCAAACGGATCGGTGTAATCGTTGTCGAAACATAAAACCGCTAAAGTTAGTGCAATAAATACGGTTATTGATAGTATAAATTTAGATGTGCTTATCTTAGATAATTTAAATATTTCTAAAAAATCAATACATACAACGAACGTCAAAATTTCGGCAATTCCTCCGATTATATGTATGATGTTAATTGCAATATTCATGATCTAATGTACCTCGTTGTATCTCATTATATAATTTTGAAATTCGGTTTTAAATCTGGCAGCGTAATGTGGACCGATTTGAGCCTTCTCCCCGTTATCAAACACAATTTCAGAACGGTTGTGATTACTTATATGAGCGAAATTCACTACAAACGACTTGCTGCAGCGTATAAATTTTGATTCGGGAAGTTTCAACTCCAATTGCTTCAGATTTATATGAATTCGAAACGATCTGCTTTTTGTCCTGACTATTGTGTATTTCCTATCGCCCTCCAAATAAATAATCTCCGACATTTTGATTTTATAATTGTCTTCATGTGTATTCAATAAAAGTATGTTGTCATAATCAATCGATCTTACATAATCGTCAAGCGCCTTAAACAATTTGGATTCATCAACAGGTTTTACAAGGAAACGAAAAGTTTTTACTTCATACGCGTCCAACGCCGCCGCGGGATATGCGCTGATAAAAATGATAACGCTGTCGGAATTGGCTTCACGCAGTTTTTCGGCTGTCTCTATTCCGTTGATGCCCTCCATCTGGTAGTCAAGAAAAATAATATCGTAATCCATTTCGGATTTCAGAAGCTCTTCGCCGTTTTCATAGAAATCTGTATATATTTCTACGCTCCGAGCTCTCATATACTTGCGAACTAGAGCTGATATCTCCCCGTGAAATATTTTTTCATCATCACAGATTGCCGCCCTCATACTCATCATTGTCATGTACACCGCCTTTCCTAAAGATATTATACATTATTTTAATCAAGTTTGCAAGTGCTTTTTTTGTTCCCTAAAAAGGAGCGCTTGTCCAAAATATATTGAAAACTATCCGTCTGAAAGGTATAATACAACCATAATTTTGAGTAAAGGAGTGAAAAAAATGAGATTTTGGGATTATATTTGGCGTTGGATTTTTAGTTAATTAAGGTGAGAAAATGAACGTTATCGAGAACCAGCAACTGTGGTTTGATACAGCTCTGTCATATCGCGCAAGGGTTGAAAAGAATTCTCTCGGTGATATGATATGCCACATTTATGACAACATTTCAGCTCTCGGACTGGAGATCACCGACAGCATAGTCGTGACCGTTTGCGTGGAAGCAAAAGAACCGAAGAGGACAATACTCGGAGTGGAGTTCATAGTTCCCGTGGACAAGCCGTTTGAAAGCAATTGTCATTATGTTTTCAAGCCGCATTTCAAGCTGGAAAACGCGGTATTGCTGAAATACTGCGGAAAAGTAAGCGAGTTTCTTGAAACGAAAAAAAAGCTGCGTGAATATGCGCTTGAAAAGCACTATTCACCTCTTACAAACGTTTATTTCTCAATCAAACAAATAAGCGGCGATGAAGTTGTCGCTAACGCATACTTGGGAGTGGACGGAAACTCGCTTTAACATTCGAAAGCCGAAGCACTTTCGGCTTTCTTTTTTCGCCTAAAACCGGTTTTGTTCCCTCAAAAACGGCTTTTGTCCAAAATATGTTGTTTTTTGTATTTTTTGTGGTAGAGTAAATGTGAAGGTTTATACGCTTACCCCAAAAATGTGATAGAGAAACAGCAGACGTATATGTCTGCGGCTGACAAACCGAATATTTATCGATTAAAGGAGTGACGATTTTGGTTAAGTTCGCGGTTTGTGATGACGAACAAGAAATGATAAACTGCATTTTAAGCAGGCTGCGCACATATTACCCGAATGATTGTAAGATAAAGACATACTCCGACGGAGCGAGTTTGCTTGCGGATCATCAACGAGATCGTTTTGACGCGATCTTTCTGGATATTGCCATGCCCGGCTTGAACGGAATGGAGATCGCCGAGAAGATACGCGAGCATGATCGTCACGTTAAAATAATATTTGTCAGCAACCAAAATGAGTTGGCTTATAGAGGATACATATACGACGCTTTCAGATTTGTGAGAAAAAGTAATTTGGATCAAGAACTGTGTGAAGCGGCAACAAGTTTAAATGACGCTCTCTTTTTTCAAAATGAGAATCTCACTTTTAAGACGGATACGGGAGATATCATCAGAGTTGCTAAAGACATAAAATATTTTGAAGCCTTCGGTCATCTCATATATATGTATATGGCGTGCAAAAATGAAACTATCTGTACATACGGAACGCTGCGGGATTATGAAGCGCGTATGAAAAAAATCGGTTTCATACGAATACATAAAGGCTTTCTTGTTAATTACAGATATATCCTTTCCGTGGATAATAATGAAGTTATTTTGACATGCGGCAAAAGATTACCGTTAAGCCGGAACAGGATCAATGAGACCAAAACAAAAATAAGTGTTTTCCAAGAGAATTAGGGAAGCACTGATTTATGGCGTTTTTCCCCGCCTCCGGTGGGGAAAACGCATAGAATAAAACTTTTCCGCGGTCGAATAGATCGCGGAATTTGCGTTTAGAAAAACTATATAGAGGACTGACAACAATGTCGTCTTACCGTCAAGATCGACTATCGGGGATCGCCGCTGTAAGCGTTGACACCCCAACAAAAATGTGCTATAATAATCATATAAAACTTTGGGAGGACATTATGAAGCTTTTTCACTTATCCGATCTTCACTTAGGGAAACGAATTCACGAGCGCTCGCTTATTGAGGAACAAAAGGATATTTTAAATCAGATCTCCGAGCTTGTAAATAATGAAAAACCGGACGCGGTGATGATCGCGGGGGATGTTTACGACCGCTCACTGCCGCCGGAGGAAGCGGTCGCGCTGTTCGATGATTTTCTGTACGAGTTGTCTTGTCTGAAAACGAACGTGCTTATAATCAGCGGAAACCACGATTCCGCGGAACGGCTGGGATTTGGCGGGAGAATTATGAACCGCGGCGGTATCTTTTTGTCTCCGGAATTCAACAAGAAAAATTACGAACGCATCTTGAATCCCGTTGTTTTGAGCGACGAATACGGCGAGGTGAATTTTTATATGCTTCCGTACATAACTCCCGCCGCCGTCCGCGCAGCGCAAGACAGCGAAATTTCCGGTTGGAACGAAATGGCGGAGAGCGTGTTCGCGGATATGCGCATCAATACCTCAAAGCGAAATATTCTTATCGCACATCAGTTTGTAACAGGCGCTGTTAGATGCGATTCCGAGAGAGTCTCCGTAGGCGGCGTTGATAATATCGACTATGATGTGTTCGCTCCGTTTGATTATGTGGCGCTCGGGCATCTCCACGGCAAGCAGCATATCGGCAGGGATACCGTGAGATATTGCGGCAGTCCGCTGAAATATTCATTTTCCGAGGTCGAACATCATAAAAGCGTAACGGTCGTAAACGTCGGCGAAAAGGGCGTCGTCCGTATCTCCGAGCTGCCGCTTGACGCTCCGCTGCACGATTGGCGCGTGATAACCGGAAAGTTCGACGATATTATTTCCGGCGAGAGAACCGAGGATCACATAAGAGTTATTTTGACGGACGAAAACGAAAAAATCAACGCAATGAACCGTCTGCGCGAGCGTTTTCCGAATATAACGGATATGGACTACGCCAACCGCCGCGCGCATATTGGAATACAATTCACGCCGAACGAGAATTTCGAGAAAATACTGCCCGTTGATATGTTCGCTGAGTTTTACAAGCAGCAGCGCGGCACGGAGCTAAGCGCTGAGCAGCTAAAAATCGTAACGGAAATATTTTCGGAGATCGAGGAGGAATCAAGATGAGACCTATAAAACTCACGATGACCGCGTTCGGTTCCTATACGAAAAAAACCGTGATCGACTTCACGAGGCTTGGCACGGAAGGGCTGTATCTGATCACCGGCGACACCGGCGCCGGGAAAACCACGATCTTCGACGCGATAACATTCGCGCTTTACGGCGAACCCTCGGGCGAATACCGCGAGTCGAAAATGATGCGTTCGCGCGACGCCGCGGACGACGAAGCGACCGAAGTGGAGCTTATCTTCGAGAACGGCGGAAAACGGTACGCCGTTACGCGCGCGCTCGCTTACCGGCGTGAGAAAAAGCGCGGCGAGGGCACAACGACCGCGCCCGCCAAAAGCCTTCTGACATTCCCGAACGACCGCAGCCCGCTTACTAAGGACGGCGAGGTCACGGCTGCGGTAGAAGGCATACTCGGCGTAACGCAAAGCCAATTCAAGCAAATAATTATGCTCGCGCAGGGCGAGTTTCGGAAAATGCTGTACGCGAAAGAAAAGGTCGAGCGCGAGGAACGTCAAAGAATTCTGCGCAAGCTGCTTGACACCGAGAAATATGAGCGTTTTCAAACCAAGTTAAAGGAAAAAGCCGCGGCTTCCGAAAAGAATTATTCCGATATGAAAAACGAAGCAGTTCGTCTGATAAAGTCCGCGGACTGCGAAGAGATACCCGAACTTCAAGAAACAAAAGAGAATATCGCCGCCGGAGATACGGCAAACATAGCCGCGCTTGACGCTTTTGCGAAGCGGCTCGACGGGCTATGCAAGAGCGACGGGGAGCAAAAAACGCAGCTTAATAAAGAGATCGAAAAGGTCAAGAGATCGAACAGCGAAGTCTCGCAAAAAATAGGCGAAGTCACGGATAAAAACGACAGGTATGCGGAACGCGAAAAGCAAAAAGCCGCGCTCCCCGAACTCGAGAAAAAAGCGGAGGTGGCAAAGCGCGAATTCGAGCGCGTTCAAACCGAAAACACTCCGAAAATAAGCGAGCTCGCGAAAAAAATAACGCTTATCGCAAGCAGCTTGGATAAATACGAAAAGCTTGATGATATTCTCGGAGAATTGGAAAATTCCAATAAAATTATTGAAAAAAACAGCGAGGAATTTAACTCCAATACGGAATTTTGCGTTAAAACGGAAAATGAGCTGAAAGCGCTGAAGGACGAGCAAAGCTCGCTTAAAGACGCGGGGGAAAACGCCGCCGCGCTAAAGGCTGAGCTCATAGAGCTCGAACGCGAAAGCGGCGCGATAAATTCACTGCTCAAAGAGCTTGGCGAGTATGAAAAAACGCGAGAGAGCTTAACGTCCGAACAGGAAAAATACAAAAACGCAAACGAAACCGCGAAGCGGATCGAGGAGCTTCACGCCGCGCTCCGCGAGCGTTACGGCAGCGAGCGCGCGGGGCTGTTCGCCGACATCGCCGAAACGCTTTCGGAAGGCGAGCCGTGCCCGGTATGCGGCTCTGTTCATCACCCGAACAAGGCGGTAAAAACGGAAAATTCCCCCAATAAAAAAGACGTGGATAACGCCGAGAAAAATTCAAAAGCCGCGCGGAAAACCGCCGATGATCTCTGCGCCTCCTGCGAAAAAATCAAGGGCGCGCTTGAAACATCGGAAAAAACGCTTCGTCAACAGCTCTCCGCGCTGAAATTCAATTGCGAATTAAACGCCGCTTCCGACAAGTCGAATGAACGGCTGAAATTTCTCACGAACGAGACAAAAAGGCTCTCCGGGGAATTGGCGGAGGAAAATTCAAGAAAAGAGCGCCGCGATAAGCTGGAAAAAGAAATTCCCGAAAAGGAAGAAATTCTGAAGCGCTCCAAAGAGCTTTGCGATCGTCTTAAAACCGAAATAAGCAACGCGGAGGTCCGCCGCAGCGAGCTGAAAAAGCGCTCCGACGACCTAAAAAACGAACTGCGTTTTGAAAACAAACAGGAGGCGGAAAACGAGATAACGTCTCTAAAATCGCAATCGGACAGCTTGAATAAGGTAATTGAAAACGCGCGCAAAACCGCCGAAAATCGCGAAAAGGAACGTGACCATATCCGCACATTGATAAAGGGCTGCGATCTCCCGGAGGATTATGTCCCTGTCGATATCGGCGAGCTTAACGCGGAGAAATCGAGATTTGAGGAACGTGAAAAAGAATTCTCCGACAAATTAAAGAAAATCGAATTTCGGCTGGACAGCAATTCCAAAACGCTCAAAGAAATAACGGAAATGATCCCGCAGCTGAATGAATCGGAAAAGCAGTGCGAATTGTTGGAAAATCTCTCTAACGCGGCTAACGGAAAAGGCAATTTGAACGGCAAAACAACACTGGAATCCTTTGTGCAGGTCGAATTTTTCAAGGATATTTTAAGGCGCGCCAACGTACAGTTCAGCCAAATGACAAGCGGGCGGTACGAGCTTGTGTGCGTTGATACGCCCGCAAATAATCAGAGAGACCACACGCTCGACATAAATATTTTTGACCATTACAACGGCAAAACCGGCGACGTCGGTTCGCTTTCCGGCGGGGAATCGTTTATGGCTTCGCTGTCGCTGGCGCTTGGATTATCCGAGGCGGTTCAGCAGAGATCCGGCGGCGTAGAGCTTGAAACTATGTTTGTGGACGAGGGCTTCGGTTCTCTTGATGAGGAGACCCTGCAGCAAGCGATGACCGCGCTGAACGGACTTTCCGAATCGGGTATGCTTATCGGGATCATCTCCCACGTCGACGAGCTTAAACGCGCTATTCCCAAGCAGATCGTCGTAAAGAAGGAAGGGGCGAACGGAAGTTGGGTCGAGGTCAGGGGGTGAGACGCGGCGTTGCCTTAAACTAACGTTTTTTATCCCCCAAAAATAAAGCGCCAATTTCAAATGCCGTTGGTTCGGTTCCGCGGGGCTGTTTTACGCCTTCTTTTTGTTGTCCCGAAGCATGAGCACATAGATCGCCAATCCCGCGGCGTAAAGCGGAATATCCAGGATAAGCCGCTGGGGAATCGTGAGTGAATAGTCCTCGGGAACATTGCTTATAAAAAGGCTGCTTGTGACGGTTCCGCCGAAATTGTTCATTGCGTGGAATATCGCGGCGGGATATATCGAATTTGTCCTTTTAGTGAGCCACATAAGAAATATCCCCATAAACGTGCAGGTAACGCACATACTTATTATCCCCAGATACGGATAACCCGGATAGTCCGTGCCGAAATTGTGTCCCTCAACGGTAAGTTCCGCGTGCCACAATCCCCATATAATTCCGCCGATAATTATAGTTCCGGTCGTGCCGAGCAGCGGCTCCATTTTTTGGTTCATATAGCCGCGCCATCCGAATTCCTCGCCGAATGTGTTGAACGCCAAAAGCGGCGCGGTTGCGAGTATGCTGAGGATTCCCGTCATCGCCTGTGCGGGAGTGAAATTCTTCCCGAGCTCCGACCAATCTCCGCCGCCTATCGTAAGCGTCGCCAGGATTCCCTGAAAAACGCCCGTCACGCTCACCGCGACTATCGCGAAAACATAATATTTGATGTTCCCCTTAAGATTAAGGTGCAGCATACTGTCGTGCCAGCCCTCGTGCGTGAGCTTTCGGGTAATGATATTCGCAAGCGCGGGACCATAGCCGACTATCCAGAAAAGCACGGGCATTTTGTTCGTTTCAAACCATTCATGATAGCCAAAGGCTTTGTTGTAAATTATCGCGGGTATCCACGAGATACCGAAAGCCAACAGCAGGAAGATAACAAGCCTTTTGACTTCGAGCTTCTTATTTGTCATACTCGTTCACCCCTTTCATAAATACCTTGCACGCGATTTTGTAGGAAAGCAGAAACGCCGCGAATATGATATAGGGCGAAATGCTTATAATCAACATCAGTATATCGTTTGCGCTCTCGCCTGTGAAAATTGAAACGATTGTTTGAGTTATTTTTTCGCAGATGTCATCGGGGAGCAGGGCGTAAATCGCAACTGCGGCTGTACAGAGCAAAAGCATCATAATCATCTTGACGATGCTCCCCTTTTTCGAGCCGTAACGCACCGTAAACGGAATATCAAGAATGTTTACGGACATCAGCATAAATACTCCCGAAAGATAAAGCGACGACATACTCACCGTAAGCTCGTTTCCCGTCGCGAAGTAGTTCGCGGTCGCAAGCAGATTGTCCGCAAAGATACCCGAAGCCATATAGATAAGGTTCATCATCAGCGTTATAACATATTTGCGGTAGAGAAATCCCTTTACGCCCTGCGGCGTGGAAACAACGAAATACGCCCAGAGCTTTTTATCGTCGCCTCTGAATACCTCGCTCATCAGACCGCTGACAACAAATATTCCGCATACGCACATAAGCACACGAATGATTGTGTTTGCCGCGGTTTCAAAAAGCTCGTTCACACCGGCGTTATTTGTCATAACATCTATTGCCGAAAAGCAGAACGGAAACACGGTCAGCAATATCGGGGTCAGTGCGGTGAAAATAAGAATTATTTTGTTCTGCTTTAATTCCTTGTACAACAGACCCGTTGCGATGTCCGTTTTTGCGGATAAAGCGGCTTGCGGCTTTTTTAAATCAGTCTCGGCTTTTTCTTTTTCAGGTTTTGCGGCGCCCGAATAAGCCGATCTGAGGCTGTAATATGACGTGAAAAAGCTTGCCGCCATTATCAAAAGCAGCAGCGGCACAGCCCACGCGAGCGCCCCTGCGTCAAATACCGGCAGTTCAAAGAGACTTTCGATGTTATCGCTTTCGGCGATCTTTTCAAGGCTCATACCGCTTGCCATGAAAATAATGATAATTATAACTGTCATCACTGCCATCGTTGCCAAACCCGAGACCGTTTGCATTTTCTTAATATCGGCTGCGGTTCGAGCCCGAAGAATGAAAATATTATTCGGCAAAGCGTTCAGCAGCACTGCCGCGAATATGACTATATACCAAACGATATAATTCGCGCCGAAAGACTTTCCGGTATGCGCACATAGTACTGCGGCATTGCAAAGGCTGAGCAAAGCGCACCCAAGACTTACCGAGAGCCTGCGGACAAACCTTGCCGCGGTGCGCTCCATAGGTGTTATCGGCAGCGCGTAGGAATAGGTAAGCCAACCCGAATTGATATCCGACTTAAAGCTCTCGTCAATAAGCAGCGACATTGCTCCGATAAGCGCATTCATCATGATAACGGTATCTACTATTCCCGACAGCTCTTTTTCCGAAATATCATTCGCGTCCAGTGAAAGCAACATTCCCCATGTCAGCGCCATCCACGCGAGCAGAAGCCCGAATTGCAGTATAATGAACTTTCTCGAAAGCCGAAACTCCCGAAACATCAGCGACCGGAATCTATTGAACGTCATTACGACCACCCCATTTCGCCCTTGTGGACATAATAAAGCATAATATCGTCAAGGCTTGCGGGATCAATGACCGCGCCGCCGTATTTATGCCGGGCGTTTTCGCGGTCGGAGAGCATTATTTCCGCGCCGAATTCGTTCAAACGAACGCTGACAATATCCGCTTGGTCGATATTGCCAATCTCGTCCTTGGAGCATTTCAAAATGCCGTGCGTTTCGAGAATAACGTCCTTATAGCCGGTCAGCAGTATCTTTCCTTTGTCGATAAAGGTCACGCTGTCGGCTATTTTTTCAAGGTCGCCGGTGATATGCGATGACATAAGTATAGAACGCTCTCCGCTTTGCAGGTACTCCATAAATATGTGCAGAATTTCGTCGCGCACAACGGGATCAAGCCCCGTCGTGGCCTCATCCATAACGAGCAGCTCGGCGTTGTGAGACAGCGCGCAGGCAATTTGCAGCTTCATCTTCATGCCCTTGGAATACTGCCCGATCTTCTTTTTCGGCGGCAGCTTAAAGCGTTCGAGATACTCGGAATAGACGGTGTTGTCCCATTCCGGATACAGCCCCTCGAAGATCCGCGCCATATCGACCGCGTTGAAAATATCATGGAACGGCAGCTCGTCAAAGACCACCGCAAGGCGGTTTTTGATCTCAAACTCGTCCTTGATATGATCGAGCCCGAGCAGCCTTATCTCACCCCCGTCAATTTTTGTGATGTTGAGCAAGCTGCGGATAGTGGTGGTCTTTCCCGCGCCGTTTTGCCCGATAAAGCCCATAATGCTGCCTTTGGGTACGTCAAAGCTGATATTGTCAAGCGTAAAGCCCTCGTACCGCTTTGTTGCCCCCGAAATTTCGATCGCGTTTTCGTATTCGTTCATACTTGATCCCCTCCGTTTACAAGGTCGAGCAGCTCGTGGAGCTCTTCCTTGGTAAGTCCTGTTTTTCGCGCCCGCTCGCCCGCTTCGATAAGCAGAGCCTCGATAGCCTTTATCTGTTCCTCGCGCAGAAGCTCCGGGCTTTGGGCTTTCACGAACGAGCCTTTGCCGGTGTACGATTCGATAAAACCGCCGCGCTCCAGCTCCTCGTAGGCGCGTTTTGTGGTCATAAAGCTTATTCGGAGCTCGAGCGCTAAGTTGCGCATAGAGGGCAGCATTTCGCCCTCGCCCAGTTTCCCTTCAAGTATCAAAGATTTGATTTGATCGGCTATCTGTAAGTAGATAGGCTGATTGCTTGCGTTGCTGATGTTAATGTTCATTTGGCGTCACACTCCTTGCAGCCAAATTGTATAGCTGCTATGTATACAATTATATCATTTGGGGATAGCTTTGTCAAGAGGGTAATGAAAATTTTTTCAGCCGCGTCCCAGGGCGCCGAGCTCCGCGCGGCTATCCGAATGGCAGGTTGACCTTATCGGTATGTTGCTGCCGCGAAGTTCTTGTGAGGCTTCAAAAATAATTTCCGCAACCCCCTTGACAAATCCCCCGAATTACTATATAATAGAAGTACACGCGATAAAAAATACAATATATTGTGGAAAGCAGGAAACAAATACAATGGCAATGATAACAATGATAAAAAAGCGCGACGGCAGAGAGGTACCGTTCAATATCGAGAAGATAGCTCAGGCGGTAATGAAGGCGGAGCGCTCCGTGGGCGGCAACAACTACGACGAAGCACTCGCTATCGCCGATAAGGTGTGCCAGAAGCTCTCCGAGACCATAATCGGGCGCAATCCCTCCGTCGAGGAGGTGCAGGATACCGTGGAGCGCGTCCTAATAGAGGAGGGGCACGCAAGCACCGCAAAGGCGTATATCCTCTACCGCGCCGACCGCACCAGAGCCCGCGAGATGACCTCCACGCTTATGAAGATATACGAGGATCTGACCTTCACTTCCGCGGCGGACAGTGATATAAAGCGCGAAAACGCCAACATCGACGGCGATACCGCAATGGGTACGATGCTGAAATACGGAAGCGAGGGCGCAAAGCAATTCAACGAGATGTATGTGCTCGACCCCGTTCATTCAAACGCGCATATCGGCGGCGACATTCATATCCACGACCTCGATTTCCTCACGCTTACAACCACCTGCTGCCAGATAGACCTGTTAAAGCTGTTTCACGGCGGTTTTTCCACGGGTCACGGCTTTTTGAGAGAGCCCAACGATATTTCAAGCTACGCCGCGCTCGCCTGCATAGCCGTGCAGTCCAACCAGAACGACCAACACGGCGGACAGTCTATACCGAATTTCGATTACGCCATGGCGGAGGGCGTTAAGAAAACCTTCAGAAGAATGTATATCGTCAACCTCGCGAAGGCGCTCACCTACTCCTTCCAAAGAGACTACAACGCCGTTCTTGAGGAGATAAAGTCCACCGCCGCGGAGATCGAGCGCGAGGAGGGCTTGTTCCCGCGTTTACAGGACAATTACGACTACAAAGCCAAGGAGTGGGAAAAGCTCGCGGCGAATTACGGCGAGAGCTTCACCTCTTTGCAGGACGAGACAGAGAAAATAGCCGAGGCGGAGACCGAGCGCGCGACGTTTCAGGCTATGGAGGCTCTTATCCACAACCTCAACACGATGAACTCCCGCGCCGGCGCGCAGAACCCTTTCTCTTCGATAAACTACGGCACGGATACCTCTCCCGAAGGAAGAATGGTAACGCGCAACGTTATGCTCGCGGAGGAGGATGGGCTCGGAAACGGCGAGACCCCGATATTCCCGATACACATATTTAAAGTAAAAGAGGGCGTGAACTACAACGAGGGAGACCCGAACTACGATCTGTTCAAGCTCGCTATGAGAGTTTCGGCAAAGCGTATGTTCCCGAATTTCAGCTTTATCGACGCTCCGTTCAACTTCCAGTACTACAAAGAGGGCGACTACAACACCGAGATAGCTTATATGGGCTGCCGCACACGTGTTATCGGCAACGTTTACGATCCGAGCCGCGAGATAGTCACCGGGCGCGGGAACCTCAGCTTCACCACGATAAATCTCCCGAGGCTGGGCATTGAGGCTCACAAGGACGTCGCGCGCTTCTACGAGAGCCTTGACGAGATGATGCACATGGTGTTCGAGCAGCTTTTGCAGCGGTTCAAACTGCAATGCACAAAGCGCGTTAAGAACTTTCCGTTCCTTATGGGACAGGGCGTGTGGATAGATTCGGAAAAGCTCGGCGAAGGTGATAATATCGCCGAGATATTGAAGCACGGAACACTATCCGTCGGCTTTATAGGGCTCGCGGAATGTCTCAAATCGCTTATCGGCTTTCACCACGGCGAAAGCGAGGAAGCGCAGAAGCTCGGGCTTGAAATAATCACCCACATGCGCGAGATGGTGGACGAGCAGTGCAAGAAAACCGGGCTTAATTTCAGTCTGCTCGCAACTCCCGCCGAGGGACTTTCCGGGCGATTTATCGCGCTTGACAAGAAGCGCTACGGCGAGATAGAGGGAATAACCGACAAGGATTTCTACACGAACTCCTTCCATGTGCCGGTATACTACAACATCAGCGCGTTCAAGAAGATAAATCTCGAAGCGCCGTATCACGCGCTCACTAACGGCGGACATATCAGTTATGTGGAGCTCGACGGAGACCCGCTTAAGAACCTTGACGCGTTCGAGCAGATAGTGCGCTATATGAGGGAAAAGGGCATAGGCTACGGAGCTATCAACCACCCCATAGACCGCGATCCCTGCTGCGGCTTCACAGGGATAATCGACGACGAGTGTCCCGAATGCCACCGCCGCGCCGAGGAGATAAAGCTCGACAGGATCGAGCGCCCGAGGCGTTTTACCGAAGAAAAGTAAGAGCAACAGTCGGCGGAGCTTCCGCCGATTTGCTTTTAACGGAGAATTAGTATAAGAGGTGTTTTTATGGAGATAAGGATCGCAGGAACAGTCTCGGAATCCATCGTTGACGGACCGGGAATGAGGTATACGATATTCGTGCAGGGCTGTCCGCACAACTGCCCGGGGTGTCACAATCCGCAGACTCACGACTTCGTCGGAGGAAGGCTCGTCGATACGGACGAGCTGTTCAACGAATGTATTGAGGACCCGCTTAACAAAGGCGTGACGTTTTCGGGCGGCGAGCCGTTCTGTCAGGCAAAGGCTTTGTATGAGCTGGGGAAACGCTTTAAGGAGCGCGGCATGAGCCTTTGGTGCTACAGCGGCTGGACGTGGAAGGAGCTGCTGCAAAAAGCAGAGATGCACGACGACGTGTGCGGTCTGCTGTCGATAATCGACGTGCTGGTTGACGGACGTTTTATTTCAGAGCGCAAAACGCTCTCGCTGCCGTTTCGCGGAAGCGAAAACCAGCGGCTTATAGACGTGCGGGCAAGTCTCGAGGAGAATATGGTCATCGGGTATAGATTGTAATTATATTGTAATAATTTTATTGTTGATTTTTGCGGAAAAATATGGTACAATATAAATATACCAAACAAGTTCTTGATCCGCGGTTCTCCCCGCCGTTGGCGGGGAGAACCGCATGAAATAAGAATTTGACCGCAAAGGGGCGATAGACATAAAATTATTAAAGAAAATTTTTGCGGTTTTTGCCGCTTTAACAATAATAACAACGCTCACCGCCTGCCGAAAGGACAGCGGCGAGGGGTATGTTTTCAAATACGACATTTCCGATAATCCCGCGACATTAGACCCCCAGCTCGCGAACGAGCCTAATTCCAACACGATAATCGGGAATATGTTCCTGGGGCTTATGAAGGTGGCGCAGGACGGGTCGGTGCAATTGGGCGCGGCTTCCGAATATTCCATCTCGGAGGACGGACTTTTGTACCGCTTTAAGTTAAGACAAGATATTTATTGGGTAGATTGTAACGGTTTCGAGCGGCAATGCACCGCGCACGATTTCGTTTTCGGATTTCAGCGGCTGTTTTTGCCGGCAACGCATGCGCCGCGCGCGGAGGATTACTTTTGCATAAAAGGCGCGCGCAAGGTGAGAACGAACAAGGGCAGCCTTTCGGAGCTCGGCGTGAAGGCGCGGAGCGAGTTCGAGCTCGAAATAACGCTCGAAACCCCAAATCCGCGCTTTTTGAGTATGCTCGCGGAGTCTCCCGCGATGCCTTGCAACGAAGAATATTTTAAAGCGGCTCAGGGGCGGTACGGTCTCTCGGCGGAGTGTACGCCTTCAAACGGAGCGTTCTATCTGCGAAGCTGGACTTACGACCAATACAACACACCGGACATCAACAACCTCATTCTCAGAAAGCACGCCAAAAATGCCGAAACGCAGACCATCTGCCCTTCCGGACTGAACTTCTTTATCGAGGACGAGGAGAGGTTCATTTCCGATTTCAAAAACGGCGAGGTGAGCTGCATTGCCGTTTCCAACAACGACAGGCAGCAGATAAAGGGCTCGTACAACGTTCACGAGTTCAGCAATATAACGTGCGGTCTGGTGTTCAACAACGATCATCCGCTGCTGAAAAACGAAAACTTCCGCAGGGTGCTTTGTATGCTCGCGGACAGAAACGCGGTAACGGAAGCTCTGCCCGAATACGAAGCGGCAAGCGGCGTTGTGCCGAAGCAGGTCTCTATGGAGGGCGAGTTCTACCGAGACATGGTCGGCGGCGTTTCCATTCCGGAATACAACGTAAGAGCTGCGACAAATCTGTACGACAGCATAATAAATCAGATCGACAAGACGTACCTTACCGGCGCAAAGGTGATAGTTCCGGACGCGGCGGCGCAGACAGCCGTGTCGTATATCATGCAGGAATGGCAAAGGGAGCTAGGGTTCTACTGCAAGGTGGAGACCCTCTCCGAAAACGAGTACGCGAGGACGCTCGAAAACGGCGATTTCGATATAGCGCTGCTGGAGCTTTCGGGAAAGTACAACAGTCCCTCGGCGTATCTCGAGAAGTTCTCGGCTTCCGCGGGGGGGAACTACACGCATTTTTACAGTGCGGAGCTCGACAATTATCTCGCGAAGGCGAACGAGGCGGCTAGCTTCGAGGAAAGCGCCGCGCTCTACCTAAAAGCGGAGCAGATACTGATAGATCGCTGCGCCTTCTTCCCGCTGTACTACAAAAACGAGTATTTTTTTACTTCCCGAAAAAGCGAGGACATCATCTACAACCCCTTCTCAAAGACCGTTGATTTCGCGTTGGCGAAGAGGAAAAAGTAGACTGGTGAATTGATAGAGATAAGAGGTAAGCATTGTGAAAATGCCCCGCCGTAAAATAAGATGTACGGAAAGCATATCAACAGGCAAAACCGCCGAGCGCCCACGCGCTCGGCGGTTTTTTGTAAGATTTGACAAATCCGCAAATATGTGATAAAATATTTCGAGAAACATTAAACCGATCCCTCGATTTTTACGGATATATTTATGAAGGCGGAAAGGAGGAAAGTTTTGGACGACAATGAAATAATCGCTTTGTATCAAAGCCGCGACGAAAACGCTATAAGACAGACGGAAAAGAAGTATTCAAACTACCTCGCGACTATCGCGCTCAATATTCTCGGCAACCGCGAGGACGGCGAGGAGTGTGTCAACGACACATATTTTAAGGCGTGGAATTCGATCCCGCCGAATATTCCCGCAAAGCTTAAATTCTATCTCGGCAAAATTACCCGCGAATTGTCTATTGACCGTCTGCGTAAAAAAACAAGCCGGAAACGCGGCGGCGCGGAATACGATCTGTCGCTCGAAGAGCTTGCCGAGTGCGCGGGCTCGGGCGACAGCACACAACAGGCGGCTGATCTGTCCGTACTCGTTGAGCTGATCGAGAAATTTTTGCGCAGCCGCCGCGACGACGAACGGGATATGTTTGTCTGCCGATATTACTTTTGTGACAGCTTAAAAGAAATAGCGGAATATTTCGGCGTAAATGTATCAAAGGTTAAAAACACGCTGTTCCGCGTGAGGGCGGAACTCAAAAATTATCTGGAAAGCGAGGGTTATGTAATATGAAAAAATCCGAAAAATTAAGCGAAGCGATAGGAAATATCAATGAAGAGATCGTTGAAAAAGCCGATCGGAGAAGAACTCGCAAAACGTCCGGAAAAGCGGTAAAATTTCCGCTGAAGATCATCGCTCCGGCGGCGGCTTGTCTGGCTGTCGTCATCGGAATTATCGCGCTCGTTCCGCACGGAATCTCGGCATACGCGATTGCCGAAGCGGTCTATCCGAAAGCGACAAAATATCCGGGCAGGTTCGAGATAAACAGCGAGAAGTGGTTCGAGGAACGAAGCGCGCGTTGGGAGCGCAAGGAGCTTATCGGCGAGGGCGCGAACGAATTCTACAAAAAGACCGCCGCGGAGTTTTTGTCGGGCGGAGAAAACCGCGCCTACTCCCCGGTGAACGTTTATATGGCACTGGCAATGCTCGGCGAAACGACCGACGGAAAGAGCCGCCAACAGATCCTCGACCTGCTGGGAGCGGAGAATATCGGCGAACTGCGAGAGGACGCGAAAAATATGTGGCTCGCGAATTATTGCAACGACGGCGCGGTCACGCAAATTCTCGCGAATTCCGTCTGGCTGAACAAGAACGTAAATATCGAAAAGCAGACGGTCGATACTCTTGCCGAGAATTACTACGCCTCGTCCTATCGCGGAGACGTAAGCTCCAATAAAATGAAAAATGCCGTTCAGTCGTGGTTAAATAAGCAGACAAACGGACTTTTGAGCGACTATGTAAAAGATGTCGAGCTTGACCCGGAGACGGTCATGGCGCTGTATTCAACGGTGTATTTCCGCGCAAAATGGGATAATCAGTTTGACAAGAGCCATAACGACACCAAAATATTTCACGCGGCAAACGGCGATATTCAGACCGAATTTATGAACGGTACGGAAACATGGGGCTGGTTCTACGCGGGAGAAGATTTCGGCGCAATGTCTTTGAGCTTCAAAGAAGGCGGAGAAATGTGGTTTATTCTGCCCGACGAGGATAAGACGATAGACGATGTTCTGAGCTCCGGCGAGTATATCGAGATGATGCGCGATTCGTGGGAATGGAAAAACAAAAAGATGCTGAAGATACATTACTCCGTGCCGAAATTTGATATTTCATCGCAGATAGGACTTGCGGAGGGCTTGAAAGATCTCGGTGTTACGGACGTTTTCGATATTGAAAAGGCGGATTTTTCGCCGCTTACGGACAGTCCTGTATTTATAAACGAAGCAAACCACGCGGCGCGTGTAGTTATTGACGAAGAAGGCTGCACAGCGGCGGCGTTTACCGAAATGCTTTCTGCCACAGCTCCATTGCCGCCCGAGGACGAAATGGATTTTATCCTCGACAGACCCTTTATCTTCGTCGTGACAAGCGATACGCAGCAGCCGTTGTTTATCGGAACGGTCAGCGAGCCGGTGGGAAGCGCGGGCTCTTAAAACGCGCACAAAGCGCCCAAGTAAGGTTTGGGCGCTTTTACTGTGCGGTTCGGAAAATAAAATATCACTAAATTTCAACAAACCCTGTAATTTTTCATCAAAAAAAACGAGATATATACAGAGGGGGGTGAACGCGTGGACGACAGCAGCATAGTGCAGCTTTTCTGGGACAGAAACGAGGCGGCGCTTTCAGCCACGGAGAAAAAGCACGGAAAACGCTGCCTCACGGTCGCTGAAAATATCTTAAACAACCGCGAGGACGCCGAGGAATGCGTCAACGGCGTATACTTAAAGCTCTGGGAGCTGATACCGCCCAACCGTCCGCAGGTCTTAGGGACGTTTCTGTGTAAGCTGGTACGGTATACTGCGATTGATATGCTCCGGGCAAAGCACAGGCGCAAGCGCGGAAACGGCAATGCCGCGATAGCGTTTGAGGAGCTGGAGGAATGTATTCCCGACAAATACAGCGTTGAAGGCACTTACGAGAGCAAGGAGATCATTTCCGAGATAAATGATTTTTTGACAACGATACCTATTGAAAACCGCCGTATTTTTATCCTGCGGTATTGGTATTGCTGCGAACTGTCGGAAATTTCCGAGCGCTTAGGAATGCGAAAAAACACCGTTTCCGTAATTTTGAACCGCACGCGAAAGCGCCTGCGTGAATATCTTGAAAGGAAGGGATTTCAGCCTTGAACGGAGAGGAACTTTTTACTATGCTTGGCGAACTTGACGAAAATCTCGTAGAGGACGCTTGGACGGAGGAAAGCGGATTTACAATAATAGACGAGCATGGACCACTGCGCTTCCTGAAAATCACCGCGGCGGCTGCGGCTTGTGTCGCGGCGGTAACAGTCGGAATTTACGGCTTTATGAGATTTAACCCCGGCAATGTGTATTCGCCTAATGAAAACGACAGTTTTAACTCCGGCGGCGTTTATTTGCCCGGTGAAAACAACAGTTTGGATATCAGCATTAGTGTAAGCTCAAATTCCGAAAGCAGCGAACAATCCGATATTGACGAAAAACCTCCTCAGGAAAAAGAAAATCCGATCAATATCGTCAACGATAATACAAACGAGTTTGGCGACGCCGAGAAGCTCGACAACTACGATTACGCAGTGATCTATGTTGATGAGACAAACGCAAGCGAAGAGGCTCCGATATCTGTTTGCATTTACGGATACGGCGGTGATAACCGCGAAAATGCAAAGTGCGTAAGCGAGACCGTACAAATAACGGGCACGGGAAGATATACTATCCAATATAGCCGTATGTGGGGTGCGGGCACTTACAATTTTCTTGTAGTCGACCCGATTGACGAGAATATGTTATTAAAGGGTAATTGGCTGCCATAAAAGAAAAACAGGGGGAATTGATATGAAAAAATTTTATTGTCAAGTTAAAACCGCAGCTGCCGTTTTGCTATCGGTATCGCTTTTGTCGGGCTGCTATCCGACGGGAAATGAAGCCTTGCGTTCCGATATTACAAGCGGTGAAGTAACTGCTGACAATTCTGAAAACACCTCATCAAATCCATTGGTCGGTGTTAGTTCTTCCGAACAATCGGAGCAGATCAAATCAAACGTGCGCTATGATTTAACGCTGCCCACAAATTCTCCAAGCACCGTTCCGCAAATACGCTTGCAAGTCCGCAAATGGGAAGAAAACGAGATCGAGAGCATTTTCCTTGAGGGAAAAACCGTTGTTGATAAATATACATACGAACCGGATTTTTTCCCCGATGACCTGCGCTATGTTTACAAGACCTCCGACGATTGGCAGATCATTCGCGCGCCCGGACAGTTTACAGCAGATAATTTCGGAGCAATGGGCAGTGGTTTTCAATACGGTGCCGTATACCCTTCGCTGACAAACGTGTGCTTTGCAAGCGATGAAGAACTCTCCGCTTTTTCAAGCGAAGATGCCACTCGGCGTGTAAATGAGATTCTTAACAAGCTGAATATTCCTTACGGCACTCCGTATATAATTCCCGTAAAAGCGGATACGGCAAATGAGTATCTTAAATTTTGCGAGGAAACACGTGATAATTTTTCCTATACTCCGTGGAGCGAAGAAAATGAAGTTTACATTCTGATTTACCCGTTAGTATATGAGGGCATAGAATTGGCAATGGCTGAAATGAAAATCCCCGGCGCAAACGATTTCGGCAGCGGAGCTACGATTGAAGCGGTTGTTTCAAAGGACGATATAATTTCGCTTCGCGGACGAACGATATTTCAAGCGGAATATGAGACCGAGGAAGAGGTCTCCGTAAAATATAACGCGGAATTCGGTCTGAATAAAATAAAGGAATTCTATTCACCGCAGATCATCTCTAAAGAAACTCGTTTTTTTGACTGTAAGCTCGTTTATGCTCCCGTAAAAAAAGAAAGCGAAGAAATCCAGTCATTTGCGCCCGTTTGGGAATTCGACGGAGACAAGAACACGGAAATTTTTCCGTTTAAAGAACCGTTTTCTCAATATGTTTACACGCAAAACGGCAACAGATATTCCGAATATTAAGGGAGGAATTTGAAATGCTTCGTGCATATTTTTACAAACTCATTCGCTCTCCGTTATTATATGTCGGAATTGCAGGGGTAATAGCTATCTGTTCGTTAAGGCTTATTCCTAATGCATTTAAAGGTCGCGATGTGGTGTACGAAATGAGCCTTATTATCGGCATTGACGGCTATCGAAAGATGTTTATTATAATGGGTGCTTTGCCATTTGCCGCAAATTTCGCGGAGGAATGGAATACTATGGCGGCGAACCATTATGTAATGCGAACTAAGCCGCGAAAATACGCTGCCGCTAACATAATGATGTGCGTATTATCGTCAACGCTTACCGTATTTGTCGGAATGACCGTTTTTGCGGGGATTTATTCTTTGTTTTATCCGTTTTATATTCCGACAAGCAATCCTCCAATCCCGCCATACGGAGTACTTGAAACTCTTGGATATCCGTTTTTGTCAATGGCGGCTAATTTATTTGTTTTCGCGGTAAGCTGCGCTATGTGGTCGGCTATGGGACTTATGCTCTCCGCGTTTTTTCCTAACAAATACATAGCTATATGCTCTCCGTTTATTTTCAGTTATGTCGTTGAGCGTTTGACTATGCAGCTCCCGACTCAGCTGAATTTGTATCACATCTCGCTTTCATATATCAACTGGACGGGAGCGCTCGGAGCGTTTCTTTATTCAATAGGTCTTTTGCTCGGATTTTCCGTTATCTGCGGAATAGTTTTTACGGTTGTCGTAGGAAAGAGGGTTCATAATGAGTGGGGTTAAAACAGTATGGGCGATATGCTCTCAGAATTTCCGCAAGTGGGCTTCAGATTACAGAATGTGGATCATTGCGGCTTTGCTTGTCGTTATTACCGCTATTTATGCCGATGATATGAGAACGGTCTCAAACTTTCTAGGAACTAAGCCCTCAATGTGGATATTTCCGTTCGTTTATATGCAATTTCACACAAAAGTAATTTACACCCTGCCGATAGTTATGATATTTTGCGACGCGCCTTTTACGGACAAAAACCAAGTATTTGTATATATGAGGACAAGCCGCGTTAAATGGCTGTGCGGACAGCTTTTATATGTGATTTTGGCAAGTGCTATTTATTATCTATTTATTTTCGTCCTAACGATAGTTTTGACCTGCCCCTACTGTGAGGCGTCTAGTGAGTGGGGTACAACGCTTACTATGCTTGCGTATTCGGATGCGGCAGTACAAGCAGGTGTGCATATGTTTGACGTATCGGGAATGGTTGTCGAATATTTTTCTCCTATGCAGGCTTGCTTTTTCACTTTTTTAACATCGTGGCTTTCTGCTGTGCTTCTCGGAAGCAGTTTGTTTTTCTTCAATTTATTTACCGGTACACGGTTGACGGGAATAACAATATCATCATTTCTTGTGGTAATAACCGTTATAGTGGATATGGGCGGTTGGTTTAAATATCTCAAATTTTCTCCGATTTCGTGGAACACCCTTAATAACATAGATGTCGGCAGAATGACAGCGAAGCCCTCGTTTACATATTGTATGTGCGTTTATTCGGGGATAATTTTAGCGCTTAACGCGGCAATTTTGCTTTTCGGCAGGAGGAAAAGTCTTGATTTGAAAGGAGACCAATAATGAACGCAATAACAGTCAAAAATCTCACCAAAAAATTCAAGGAAGCGACCGTCCTAGACAACATCAACGTTGATTTCGAGAGCGGAAAAGTTCATGGTCTTATCGGACGCAACGGTTCCGGCAAAACAATGCTGATGAAGTGTATCTGCGGGATCGTTCCATATAAAATAGGTGAAATTCGCGTGAATGATAAAATAATCGGCAAGGATGTAGACATTCCCTCGAACGTTGGTGTAATTATTGAAACGCCGGGATTTTTGCCTAATTATTCCGGGTTCAATAATCTCAAATTTCTCGCGAAGATCAAGAACAAAATCGGCTCCGATGAAATAAAATCCGCGATCTCAAGCGTAGGATTAAATCCCAACGACAAAAAACACGTCGGGAAATATTCCCTCGGTATGCGCCAACGTTTAGGTCTTGCACAGGCGATTATGGAAGACCCCGAGCTGTTGATCCTTGACGAACCAATGAACGGCTTGGATAAGGACGGCGTGAAGGATATGAGGCAGTATCTGCTCAATCTGAAAGCGCAAGGCAAGACGATCTTGATAGCCTCGCACTCCGCAGAGGACATCGACGTGCTCTGCGACACGGTCTGCGAAATGGATAAGGGCAGGCTGGCTGTTGTTCGTTAATGCAAAAAAATTTTCTCTGACCCCCTTGACAAATACCCCCACCGGGTATATAATAGTAAGTGGGAGATGATAGAAATGAGCGAGAGCTGTCCGCATTGCCGGAAAAAAGAGCGCTCCGACGGGGAGCGCCGAAAGCTGATAAACCGCCTGAACCGCATTGCGGGTCAGATAAACGGGATAAGGAAAATGGTGGAAAACAACGCGTATTGCCCCGATATATTGGTGCAGTCCGCCGCCGCGAACGCCGCGCTGAACTCCTTTAACAAGGAGCTTCTGGCGGAGCATATTCGCACCTGCGTGGCGGATAATATAAAGAACGGAAACGAAGAGGTCGTTGACGAGCTGGTGAAAACTCTTCAAAAGCTGATGAAATAGGGGGCAAATTGAATATGCGGCAATTTAAGATAACGGGAATGTCCTGCGCGGCGTGCTCGGCGCGGGTGGAAAAGGCAGTGAACGCGGTCGCCGGGGTCACGAGCTGTTCCGTGAGCCTTCTCACCAACTCCATGGCTGTGGAGGGAGGAGAAGGCGCGGCGATAATCAAAGCGGTGAAGGACGCGGGTTACGGCGCTTCTCTTAAAGGGGCGCAAAGCTCCGAAAGCGCCGAGGACGAGCTTGCCGATACGGAAACGCCGAAGATGAAGCTCCGCCTCTTCTGGAGCTTGGGATTTCTCGCGGCGCTGATGTATATTTCGATGGGCGCGATGATGTGGGGCTGGAAGCTCCCGCCGTTTCTTGAAAACCATGTGGCTATGGCGTTGGCGCAGCTTCTGCTTACGGCAATTATCATGGTGATAAATCAGAAGTTTTTTGTGAGCGGGTTTAAGGGCGTTATCCACCGTGCGCCGAATATGGATACCCTCGTGGCGCTTGGCGCAGCGGCGGCTTTTGGGTATTCGGTGTACGCACTGTTTGTGATGATCGGAGCGCAGGGCGCGGGAGATCACGACACGGTGATGACGTATATGCATGAGCTCTATTTCGAGAGCGCGGGTATGATACTCACGCTGATAACGCTCGGGAAGCTGCTGGAGGCGCGTTCCAAGGGAAAGACCACATCGGCGCTGAAAAGCCTTATCCGTCTCTCGCCAAAAACCGCTACTCTGATACAGAACGGAGAAGAAGTGGTAGTGCCGGCGGAGCGCGTTAAGATAGGAGATATTTTCGCTGTCAAGGTCGGGGAGAGCATTCCTGTGGACGGCGAGATAATAGAGGGCGAAACGGCGGTAAACGAAAGCTCGCTCACGGGCGAGAGCATTCCCGCGGACAAAATAGTCGGAGACGAGGTGAGCGCCGCGACAATAAATGTTTCGGGGTATATCCGATGCAAGGCGACGCGCGTCGGAGAGGACACCTCGCTGTCCCGCATAATCAAAATGGTTAGCGACGCGGCGGCGACAAAAGCGCCCATAGCGAAGATAGCGGACAAGGTCTCGGGGATATTCGTGCCGGTCGTTATCGGAATAGCGCTCGTGACCGCCGCAGTGTGGCTTCTTATCGGAAACGGAGTTGGCTACGCTCTGGAAAGAGGCATCTCGGTGCTTGTCATCTCATGCCCGTGCGCGCTGGGTCTGGCAACCCCGGTGGCAATAATGGCGGGCAGCGGCGTTGGAGCGCGGAACGGCGTTTTGTTCAAGACCGCCGCGGCTCTCGAGGAGACGGGCAAGGCGGATATCGTTCTGCTCGACAAAACAGGGACGATAACGAGCGGAGAGCCCGTCGTCACCGATGTTATTGCGAACGGAGTGACTGCCGACGAGCTCTTGGACAAAGCGTACTCCATAGAGCTGCGAAGCGAGCATCCTTTGGCGAAGGCGATAGTGAATTACGGAAAAGAGCGCGGTCTCATCGCCGCCGAACCGCAGAGCTTTGAAGTGCTGCGCGGCGCGGGTATCGCGGCAACGCTTGAAGGCGAGCGCTATATCGCGGGAAATCTGCGGCTGTGCGAGACTTACTGCGACATTCCCGAGGAATTGCTGGCATTATCGGAGAAATTCGCGGACGAAGGGAAAACGCCGCTGTTCTTCTGCCGAGAGCAAAAGCCTATCGGTATGATCGCGGTGGCTGATAAGATAAAGGACGAAAGCCCCGCCGCTGTGGAACAGCTTAAGAAAATGGGACTCCGCACGGTAATGCTCACCGGAGACAACAAGCGCACAGCGGAGGCTGTCGGTAAGCTCGCTGGGGTGGACGAGGTGATAGCGGGAGTTCTCCCGGGCGGAAAAGAGGACGTTGTACGCAGGTTTCAAAAGCAGGGCAAAGTCGCTATGGTCGGAGACGGCATAAACGACGCGCCCGCGCTCACTCGTGCGGATATCGGCATCGCCATAGGCGCGGGGAGCGACATAGCGCTTGACGCGGCGGACGTGGTTCTGATGAAATCAAGGCTGACGGACGTTCCCGCGGCGATACGGCTGTCGCGCCGCACTCTGTTAAACATCAAGGAGAACCTGTTCTGGGCGTTTATCTACAATATAATCGGGATACCGCTGGCAGCGGGGGTCTGGATAGGACTGTTCGGCTGGCGTCTGAACCCGATGTTCGGCGCGGCGGCAATGAGCTTGTCAAGCTTTTGCGTAGTCACAAATGCGCTGCGGCTGAACTTCGTCAATATTTACAGTACAAAGCACGACCGCAAACGGTCAAGAGCCGCCCGCGGACGTGTTAAAGCTAATAATTCTAAGGAGGACAAATCAATGGAGATCACAATGAAGATCGAGGGTATGATGTGCGGACACTGCGAGGCGACCGTCAAGAAGGCGCTGGAGGCTCTTCCGACAGTGGAGAGCGCCGATGTTTCGCACGAAAAGGGGACGGCGGTGGTAAAGCTCAAAGAGCAGACCGATTTCGCGGTGCTGAAAAAGGCAGTCGAGGACAAGGAATACAAGGTTATCGAGTGAGAAATATCCGCTCCCCTTTCGGGAGCGGATATTTTATAAATTGACAATATATAATTAACAATTATCTATTGTTAATTGTCAATAAAAAGCCCCGATCCGAAGATCGGGGCTTCTTTGTTAGATCAGATTGCCGTTAAGCAGTCATTAGCTGCGCTTGCGTCTGAATATGAACAGTGCCGTCGCGCTCGCGGAGAATGCTACGAAACGGATCATCGGGATAGCTGCGCCGGTAGAGGGGTTCGTGCTGCCGCCGTTGCTTGTGCTGCCGCTTGTGCCGCTGTTGTTGTCAGCGGAGGTGTTGGAATCGGTGCTTGCCGCAGCGAGCTGCTTGGTAGTGACGATGTACTTACTGAAGCTTGTTGCCGTAAATACTACCATACCATTTTCGATCTTGAAGTCGATAGCGGTGTACTTGCCGTCGTCCTCTACATGATAAACGAAGATTGTCTTATCCTTAATAGCCGTAGGAACGGGTATCTTAACGGTTACGCCAACCTTGGGCTGAACCTTGCTGCCGTTCTTGTTGGTGAAGAACAGATCGAAGGTGAATTCCTCGTCGTTCGTTTCCTCGGGAACGGGCTCCGCGTTGAACTTAACTTCGTCCGCGTTGTCGAATGCGCCCTCGGGAGCTGTTACGGTGATATCCGTCTTGTTCTCCTCGTCCTTGAACTCGGTGGACTTGTTGTCGGTGTTGTCGCCGGGCTTGCTGTCGCTGTCGCCGGGCTTGTTATCGGGATCAGCGGGAGAAACAGGTGCTGCGGGAGTAAGCGTGCTGCCGGAGCCGGATCCTGAACCGGAACCTGAACCGGAGCTAGTGCCGGGAGCAGGAACAGCTATGTCTTTATCGAGGTCTGCGCCGCCGACAGTGCTGTCCTTAAGCTTAAGGAAGTCGCCGAGGTCAACAGTGCCGTCAGCCTTGCGAACAAAACCTTCGAATTTGGTGGATTCAAAATCCCCTGCAGAAGCTGCCTTGACATTCTCTACCGTGGAAGTATCAGTCTTGTTCTTCTTTACTGTAGAACCGCCGCCTACAACAACATTCTGAACCGTGTAGTTCGTGGTGTTGCTGGTGTTGTTGGTGTACAGATTGAGACCTGTCTTGCCGTTGCCGTAAGATGTGCAGTTTATAACTCTGACATCGGGGCAGGAGTTGGAGGTGATGCCATCCGCGTCATTGTTAAACGAAACGCTGTTGACGATCGTGTGACCTGCGGGGAGGTTTTCGCCGCCGAGCTTGAAGCCGTTACCGTTACCGCTGATTGTGCCGGCGAGGTTGTGACCGTTCTCATAAGCCACACAGTTCTTAATGGTTACTGCTCCGATAGGACCGGAGGAAACTCTTGCGTAGAGATCCCAACCGTCATCGGTGTTGTGGTGAGCTACACAGCCGTCAAATACGTTGCCTTCGCCAACTGTCAGCTTAGCCGCAAAGCCGTCCGCGTCCTCACCGGTGGGATCGGCGTTGTTATACGATGTGCAGTTGAGGATCGTGTTGTACTTCGGACGAAGCTCAACAGGATCGTTACTGTCTCTGAACGCGCTTATCTGGAGACCGGTGTTGCCGTTGCCATACAGTTCAAGGAGTTCAATGGTATTGTAATTGCCGCATACGCGCATACCGGTACCGTTGGAGTTCGTTACATCAAAGCCGTACATATACCAGTAGCTGCCGCCAAGGCGAATGCCCTCGCTGGAGTCGGTGAAATCCAAAACGGGTCTTGTTTCCGCTTCGGGGTCTGCTATCATCTTGATGGGCTCGTCAGCCGTGCCGTCTATGCCGCGCTCAATGCGAAGCGGAGAGGTGAGCATATACGTGCCCTCCATAAGAACGATAGTCTGACCGGGCTGTGCTACCTTTACAGCGGTGTAAATGTCCAAAGGACTGCTAGGAGTACCATATCCGCTAGCATCGGGTGCGACATAGATTTTCTCCAGGTCTGCGTACGCTACGTTATAGCTTACGTTTACGGAAGCCGTAACGGGATCGAAGCTAGCTACCTGAGTGTACTCGGGAAGGTTCTGCTCCTCATCGGGAGCGGGAGTAAGTACCGCGGTTATGTAATTGGTGCCGGCGCGAGGAAGTACGACCTTTTGAGTGAGCAGCTTGCCGCCGGTGATCTGAACTGTGGAATCATAACCGCCGTTTACAGAAATCTCTACCGTACCGCTTACGTTCGAGTTCAGCATAAGGTTGTAATTCTCGGTGTTAGCAACAGAAGCTGACGTAATGCTGAGCTTGGGTGTTACATAAGTGATCGGTCTTTCCTCTGCGGGATCGTCATCTGCGGGATCAATGATCTCGAGAGTGAGATCACTCTTGTTGATCGATATTACCGCGTTTCTTGCGGTGAAGAAGCCAACATAAACGTTATCCTCATCAAGTACGCTAAGTTCGCCGGGCTCATAGAACTTCTTCTGTCCTATGATATTGCCGCTCGCGTCATAGTAGGTCAGGAAGTAACCGGTGTTGTTCTTGCGAATTTCGAGATCGAAATCCGTCAGAGTGCCTATAGTCGATATGTTCTTATCAGCGGGAATAGCTGCTGTTAATCCGCCGATAATATTGTAGTTGCCTGCCGCGACGCTTGTTGCGGAGTTCTCCATAGGAATTTGCTCCTTAGGAGCTACCGCGCCGATAAGCGTGGTGTCAAGCGCTGCCTTTACAGCGTCGAGATTTTCCGCTGTGATGCCGGATTTAACCAGCGCGCCAATACCGAGAGACATAGAGTACTTCGGATAATCGGAGTTGCTGTAGTCTGCGAAGCTGTTGGTCTCGCTGTCCCAACGGTACTCTACCTTCTGAGCGCCCAACAAATACTGGTTCGTCCAGTGAACTTCCGTTGTGTTGGGATTATCGGGCAGACTGTCGAGAGCGATCATACCAAAGCCCTCTTGTCCGTTGTTGTAAGTCCAGCTATCGAGATGTATCTTCGCGCGGAATGTAAAGTTCTTATCCGAGGGAATTGCGGTGTAGTAATAAGTAACGCCCTCGCTGCTGCCGGGGATTATCTTGCCGCCATTGCCCTTAGCGGTCAATGTTACCTTGTTCTCGTTGATGTCGCCGGTAACTGTGTTATTGCTCTTGGAAGTGGAAGTGCCATAGAAAATATTGCTCCACTTGTTCTGCGCTGCTTCGGTAACAGTCACTTCTCTTGCGTCGGACTGCGGTCCGGTAGCGCTGGGAGAGTTGCGTACAGCCTCAACCTTGATCGCAACCTTAGAGCCGACAGGGAGACCCTCTACAGTACCGATAGTGGTATTGGATTCGCTCTTCTTCGTGCCGTCAACATAGATGTTATATTTGTCCGCCTCGGGAACCTTCGTCCACTCGATCTCAACAACGCCGCTGCCCTTGTTGTAAGCAGAGGTTATGTCGGGAGCAACTATGGGAAGAATAAACGAGGTAGAGTTGCCGATTTCGGTTGACTTATCAGTCTCGCCTTCGCGGGAAAGAACAGCCTTAAAGGTGTATGTGCCGGTAGCCGTGGGTGTGAGTGCAATAGCGTGGGTCGTTGCTTCTCTTGCGGAAGCAGCAGAACCTACTTCATTGCCGTCCTCGTCGTACATGTAAACGGTAACCATATCGGCGTCTCTTTCGCCTACGGCTGCGTCAACGTTTACTGTGATAGTGCCTGTTGCTGCCTTAGTAGTTGCGTCTATAGTTTGTGCAGCGCTTGTGATAGTGGGAGCTGCAACGCTGCTCCACTCATGCTGGAGTACAGTGCCGTATCTTACAGATACCTTGAAGATGTAGTTGCCGCCGCCGGAGCTGCCAATGTAATATGTGCCGGCTTCGGGAAGCTTGAAGGTAGTCAGATACGCCGCATTTTTCGTTCCTGCACCGACACTGTCAACAATGCTGCCGTCGCTGTCAAGAATAACCATGTCATAGCCGTTGGAAGCCCACCACAGCTTTACGGTTGCCGCTTCGGTTGTGGTAAACGCAACGGAGTTTTCCGACTTGGTAGCGCTGCCGCCAAAGGATACACGCTGTCCGCTGGCGTAACCGTCGTCCCATGTCTTGCTGCTGCTATCAATCTTGGATTTAGAGCTGTACTGCAAGGTAAAGAAGTCGTCGGTACCTGCCTTTACAGTTCCGGACAAAGCGCCGGCATTTGCCGCCGTCAGAACCTTCGACTCGAATACGAACGGCTCAACCGCAGCTGTGCTTGTGATGTCCGTTTCAACTGCTGTGGATGTTGTTTCATCTGCGCCGCGTATTGCCGTAACGGTGAAGTTGTAAGATGTTCCCACCGTGAGACCCGTTACTGTAGCCGTAGTCTCGGTAGTGGTAGTAACCTCTTTTTTATCCTCCGCGTCTTTGGTATTAACGGCTGTAACCTTGTAGCTTGTCGCCTCGGGAACAGCGCTCCACTTTACTTCGACAGTACCGCTGCCCTTGCTGGAAGCGGAAGAGATAACGGGCTTGGCGAGGGGAAGTGTGAACGTGAACGTTTTTGCAGCCGATGTCTTATCGGTTTCGCCTGTGCGAGAGAGCTTCGCTGTGAAGGAGTACTCTCCCGAAGCTGTGGGCTTGAACTTAAGCGTGGGGTCAGTTACAGTGCTCTCCTTGGTCTCGGTCTTGCCGTTGCCGGTCATTGTAACAGTGACCTTATCGCCGCCATTTACTTTGTCAACGACAGCCGTTACGGGAACGGAGATCTCATCGCCCTTGGTCGGGTCGGTGAGAGCAATCGTGCCAATAGTGGGGTCAGCAACTTCGCCCCAGGGTTTTTTCTCCACAGGGGTAGTGCTAGAACTGCCACTCTCGGTAACTTCTACCTTGAAGATGTAGTTGTTGTTTACTAAACTTCCGAGGTAGTATGTACCCGCTGCCGGGATATTCAATGTAGCTACGGGAGCTATAGCGTTAGCCGCCAGATCCTCAATAGCCGTTGCGTCTACGGTAGTGCCAGAGCCGTCAAGGATGGCGATGTTGCGTCCTGCACCGCCAGAAACCCACCAAACCTTTACAGTTGCGGCAGCTGTGGTCGTAAATTTAATTACATTTTGAGTTGTACCATCACTTTTTACATTTGCCTTACCACCAAAATTTATTCGAGCTGTACCGTGATAAGTATCCTCAAACGTTTTATCTTGCCCAACATTGATATTGGATGTACCATCTTTGGGATAAAGTATAAAATCGCCAACAGTTAAGGGCGAGGTAAACGCAACTGCCTCTGTGTATTCAGCAGCAACGTCAAGCGTATATGTCTTACCTACCGCCCTCGCTGTCGTCCTAATGAACGACTCAAAGGGTATTAGCGACAAAAGCATAGCCAGCACGATAAACACGG
>CAYVSV010000003.1:0-11761 GCA_964454205.1 uncultured Ruminococcus sp. | reverse complement strand
ATGAACGACTCAAAGGGTATTAGCGACAAAAGCATAGCCAGCACGATAAACACGGCGGCTAGCCTATGTCGGTTTTCAGTCTTCATAAAAAAACCTCCTCAAAAAAATATGTTTAAAACGTTTACACCAGCAGAGGATACTCCGCTTAGTATAATTACAGTATACAATATAGAATATCGGTTTGTCAAGATTAGTAATACCGTATAAATTTAACAACAAAAAAAATCGATTTTGTGCATTTTTACTATAGAACTCCTTGCCAAACTCCCCAAAAAGCAGCGTTTTCCGCATTGCCGCGCCATTGTAACGCGTTACACATAAAATTTCCCAAAAACTCCCATAACCGAAAAATCCATAAATCCAACCGTTATTTATATGCCGCTATGAGGTTTTCGCCGTTATCCCCGCCGATGGCGAAGCGCCGTTGTCTCCAAGCGCGAACACCTTGAATTGATAGCTCGTGCCGGGCGAGAGATTTCGCACCGTAAAGCTGTTTCCCGAGGTCTGCGCGACGTATTGCCACTTGCCGTTGTTGTAAATGTCGATCTGATACTTGTTCGCCTTTTTGCTCTTAGTCCATGTGAGCCGTATGCTGTTCGAGCCCGAAGCCGATGTGAGGTTCGTTACCGCGGGCGGCACTTCGGTGTTTATCGCGCTGCTTGAGGTTCCGTTCGTCACCGCGCTTGCCTTCACCGAGGAGCTGAACGAGCTGCCCTTGAACGCGAACACCCTGAACTTGTATCCCGTGCCCGTTTCAAGTCCGCGCACCGTATAGACGGAGGTTTTTGTCTGCGCGACATACTTCCATTCGCCGTCTTTGTAAATGTCGATCTGGTATTTGTCCGCGCCCGCGCTCTTGCTCCAAGAGAGCCTTATGCCGTTATTGCCCGACGCTTCCGCGGTGAGGTTCGTCACGGGGTCGGGCTTGGGCGTTCCCGTGTCCGCGGCGCCGCCGAGCGTCGTTACGCTGAGGCTCGCCGAGGGACTGTATACCTCTCCGCTGAACGCGAACACTTTAAAATCATATCCCGTTCTCGGAGAAAGACCCTCCGCCGTGAATTTGGTGTCTGTAGTCCTGCCGAGCCGCACCCATTTGCCGTTTTTGTATACGTCGACCTGGTATTGATCCGCTATGGCGTTCTTGTTCCACGAGAGGTCTACGCTGTCCGAGCCCACCGCGGCTTTGAGACCTGTCACCGCCGCGACTTTTACGGCGCTTTTCGTCGTTGCCGAAACCTTTGCCGAGGGGCTGTATTCGTCGCGGTTGAACGCGAACACCTTGAACTCATACGTCTTATCCGCTTCGAGCCCCTCTGCCGTGTAGTTGTTGCTTACCGTTTTCCCGAGCCGCACCCACTTGCCGTTTTTATACATATCCACCTGATAGCTGTCCGCCATGGAGTTTTTGTTCCAGGTGAGCTTCACGCTGTTTGCGGTCGCGGTCGCTTTAAGACCCGTTACCGCAGAGGGCTTTCCGCCGGTGACCGTATTCGGCGCGCTCGCCGTGCCGACGGAGAAGAAATCAACAGTGTAGTTTACGGGCAGTCCCGTTCCCGAGACAGACACCGTAAAGCTGTCGCCCGACTTGTATGAGATGTTGTTCGGGCGAAATATAACGCAGCCCGCTTCGCCGTAGTATTCGTTGTTGACGCTGAAATAGCCGTCCGCGCTGTTCTTGGAGAAGTTCCACGTCTTTTTGTCGGAAGTCCTTGTGAGCGTTACGCTGACGTTCGAGGCGTCGGAGATGACCTGTCCGAGGGAGTAACTCCACGCGTAGTCGCTGCCGAAATACTCCACCGGCATATTCTGCGCCGGCCAGACAACGCCTGCCTGCTTTGCGCCGTTGTTTGACGTGTCGAACGCCCACATCGACTGGTATTTGTCGACCTCTCCGAAGCCCGTTTTCCCCATTCTCGGGTTCAGGCACCATCTTCTGTGACCGAGCTTTTCGATGTTGTAAACATCGCTGTCCTCGATATACCCGAAAACGCTGTCGGCAATGTTCTTGTAATTGGAAGCCAGATTGGCTTTCGCGCACGCCGCGGAGCCCGTGTTGTAGATACTGTCGGAAATGCCCGAGGGCTTTTGCGGGTAGTGGCTTATCGTTTGGTTGAGCCGCGAGATATACGCGCTCATCTGTACCTGTTGACTGTAGTCGCTCGAAAGAGACACCTCGTCGAGACCCGCTATGTAGCGCACACAGTTGAGCGCGTTGAGCGCGTCGGTCAGCGAAGAGGAGCTCACCGCGCCCGCGTTCTCGTAGGGGGAGCTCAGATCGGGATCTGTCGAATACGTCGTCCCGCTCGAAACGCTGAACGGATGCGCCGCGATATACTCCCGTATCTCGCTTTGAGTATGTTTTGTGACATAAACTCCCGTAAGACCGCTCGCCGAGACGAACGCGGTAAAGTTCGCGGAGCAGAAAGCAATGACCGCCGCAAGGAGCGATATTAAAAACAGCTTCAGTTTCATTGACATCACCTTAAATATACACGCCGTGTTAAAGTTCTGTTTGTGCGCTTTTCCCGCCGCCGGCGGGAAAAGCAATTAGGACATCAGACGTTAAACGCCCAGTTTGCGTCGCAGTTTTGGTCGATACCGGGCACCTTCTCCGTTCCATACTGCCAGATACCGTAAGCGCCTTCGTAGAGGCATTTCCCGCGGTAATCCGCGACCCACGCGGGACGTTTGAGCCGCGCGCTTTCGTTCACATATTGTGTGAACCATGTCGTAGAGCAGTATACTCCCGCGTTCAGCCCTTCGTCCTCTAAAACGCCGCAGAACGTGTTCACAAGATTTGTGACATAAGAGCTGCCGTTTGCGAAAATGCCGCTTTCCTCAAGGTCGAGGTATACGGGGAGATCGGGCGTTTTGCCCTTCAAAGCCGCCGCGAAATCCTCCGCCTCCTCCCTTGCCTCTTCGATACTGTCAGCGTAGGTGTACCAGTAAGCTCCGACGAGCAGACCGCACTTTTTCGCGCTCTGATAGTTCTTCTCCCAGCTTTCGACCGTTCCTGCGGCGTTCTGAGAGGATACGCCCGCCTTGACGATAACGAAGTCAACGCCGCTTTCCTTCACCGCCTTGAAATCTATCTCGCCCTGCCAGCCCGAAACGTCTATCCCGCGCATTACGGAGCGCGTATCGGAAAACGCGGAGCTCGGCGGCGCGTTGATCGACACCGTTTCCGCGCTTACCAGCACGGAGGGGCTGTATTTCTCGCCCTTAAACGCGAATATCTTGAACTTGTATTCCGTGCCCGCAGAGAGCCCCTCGGCGGTATAGGTGTTGTTTGTGGTATTTGTAAGGAATTCCCAGCGCCCGTTTCTGTATATGTCGATCTCATAGCTGTCCGCGTCTTTGCTCTTATCCCAGGAAAGGGTAACGGATGTCGGGGCAGGGTCGGCTTCCGCGCCGGTGACCCGCTCTGGTCTGTCCGATTTAAGGGTAAGCGCCTTCACTTTCGTTGAGGGACTGTATTCCTCGCCCTTAAACGCGAATATCTTAAACTCGTATGCGGTCTCCGCGGAGAGCCCAGAGACCGTGCAGGTGCAGTCCGCGAGCTTTTGTACAAACGTCCATTTGCCGTTTTTGTACATATCGACCTCATAGCTGTCCGCCGCGGCGTTCTTTTCCCAAGAGAGGGTAACGGAGCTGTCGGTCACAATAGCCGAGACCCCGGAAACCGCGCTCGGCTTGCCGGAGCTTCCCAGCGTCGCCGCCTTGATACGGGCGGAGGGGCTGTATTCATTGCCGTTGAAGGCGAATATCCTGAACTCGTATTCCGTGCCGGAGGAAAGCCCCGTAACGGTATAGCTGCAAGCCGTGAATTTGTCAACATACGACCATTTGCCGTTTTTATATACGTCTATCTCATAGCTGTCAGCCTTTTCGCTTTTGTCCCAGGAGAGCGTTACGGAAGCGGAGCCCGAAACGGCGCTCACATTCGTTACCTTGTCGGGCTTGCCGGAAGCGTCGAGAGTCGTTACGGTTATCCGCGCGGAGGCGCTGTATTCGCTCCCGACGAAAGCGAATATCTTGAATTCGTATTCCGTGTTCGGGGAAAGATCGGTAACGGTGTATCGGCGCTCGGAAGTCTTTGTAAGATAAGTCCATTTTCCGTCGAGATAAACGTCGATCTCGTAGCTGTCGGCTCTCGCACTTTTGTCCCAGGACAGCTCCACTGAATTCGCCGTTGGAACAGCCTTGACGTTCGTCACGGGGTCGGGCGTTCCCGAAACACTGTCCGTATAAGCGCGGAGAACCGCCGAGGAGCTGTAAACGTCCCCGCGATAAGAGTATACCTTAAAATCGTAAACCGTATCCGCCTCCAGCCCGTCAACAACGCAGGTCGTGTTAGCTGAGCGCGAAGCCACCTGCCACGAGCCGTTTTTGTAAATATCCACTTCGTACATATCCGCGGGGCAGCTCGCTTCCCACGAAAGCGCGATAGAGCTGCTAGAACGCTCCGTGCAGACAAATACGGCGGGGGGATCGGGGGGCGTTTGCGGAAGAGAACCGTTTTCCCCGCCTATTTCAACGCCGCTCAAATCTCCGTTTACCGTTTTGAGCTTCACGCAGCCGTAAAACGCGCCCTTCTTTATATAACGCAGACTTTGGGGGAGCGTTACCGCGCTGAGCTCCGAACATAGCCTGAAAGCGTTCTCGCCGATACTTGTCACGCCCTCGGATATAGTGACCGCGCCGAGCTTTTCACAGGCGAAAAACGCGTCGCTTCCTATTGTCTTTACGGAAGAGGGCACGGATACGCTTTGAAGCTTGCCGCACCCGCAGAAAGCCATATCCGCGACAGCCGTAGTGCCGCTCTTTATTTCCGCGGATATAACATCCCTGTCGCACCCTATAAGCACGGTGCCGGCGTATTTCAGCGAGCTCTGCCCGCCGTAAAACGGAGTGCCCTCAAACGCCAGACCGCCGATGTTTATGTAGCCGCTTCCGATATCAACGGAGCTTAAAGCGCTGTTCTGAAACGCGCCCTTTCCGATGAACTCAACGCTTTCCGGCAGGGAGACGCTTGTAATTCCGCTGTTGTAAAACGCGTAAGAACCCACTCTTTTAAGTCCGCGCGGCAAAGTCAGAGAGGTAAGCGCGGAACATTCCGCGAAAGCCCCGTCTCCGATGCTTTCAACGCCCTCGGGGATATTGACGTCCGCGAGGCTTTTGCAGCCGTGAAACGCCGCCGTTCCGAGCTCGACAATGGTCGAGGGCAGCGAAACGCTCTCCAAGTCCTCCGCGAGATAGAAAAGCCTGTCCGCGAGCCCGAGCGTGCCCTCTTTTACGGTGACATTGTCCGCCTCCGGGTCGCACCACACGGCGAGCCGCCCGGCGTATCTTACGTCCCCGGTCTGGGCTTTGAGAAGCGCCGTCCCGGAAAACGCGTTCGCGCCGACGCTCGTAATGCTTTCGGGAACGTTCACCCCCGAAAGCTCCCCGCACCCCGCGAAAGCGCCGTCCGCGATACGCGATACGCGCCTTCCGCCCACCGTTTCCGGTATCGAGACCGTCCCGGAGGGTTTAGCGGCGCCGGGATCGCGGAGAACCTCGTATGTACCGTCGGAAAGCTCTCTGAAAAGCAATCCTCCGAAAACCTCCGCGCGCGCGGCAAAGCCCGCGGGAATTATCAATACCGCCATGACAAGCGCCGTCAAAAAAGCGGTAAGCTTTTTCATAAACATTTTTTACTACACCTTAAAGATTACTGCATTATTTTATCGAGCTCGCGCAGAAGCTCGTCTATATCCACGGGCTTCGCGAGATGTCCGTTCATGCCCGATTCCATAGCCGCCGCCTTATCCTCCGCGAAAGCGTTCGCCGTCATCGCGATTATCGGGATATTACGTCGGCTTTCGTCCTCGATGGAGCGTATCGCTCTCGCGGCTTCGTAGCCGTCCATGACCGGCATCTGAATATCCATAAGCACAACGTCATAGTACCCCGCCTCGGAATTTACTATCAATTCGTATGCAGCTTTGCCGTTTTCGGCGGTCTCCACGTCAAAGCCCGCGTCCGTCAGCAGCGTTACCGCTATTTCCCGATTGAGCTCGTTGTCCTCCGTCAAAAGTATGCGGCCGCTGTGGGTAACGCTTTCGGCGGCTGTTTTTGCGGCTTCCGTGCGCACGACGTTATTAAGGCAGCTTATAAGCTCCGACATAAACAGCGGCTTCGAGCAGAACGCCGAAATGCCCGCCTCCCGCGCCTCTTCCTCGAATTCCGTCCAGTCGTAGGCGGTAAGCACCACCACGGGCGCGTTTCCGCCGGTCTCGCGCCTTATTCTCCGCGCGACCTCTATGCCGTTCATATCCGGAAGGAAGCAGTCGACTATGTAAACTCCGTAGCTGTCGTTGCGGCTCATCGCCTGCTTTGTGCGGAGTATCGCCTCCTTGCCCGAGAGCGTCCATTCGGCTCTCATCCCGAGCTCCGAAAGCATTCCGGTAACGCTGTCGCAGGTGCCGAAATCGTCGTCCACGACAAGCACGCGCTTTCCGCTGTATTCCGAGAGAACGCGCGGCTCGCGCTCCGTCGGCTCCGTTACGTCGAACGTGAAGGTCAGCGTTACGGTCGTGCCCTCGCCTATCCTGCTTTCGAGCTCTATCGTGCCGTTCATCATATCGACGATGTTCTTCGTTATCGCCATACCGAGACCCGTACCCTGTATGCCGCTCGCGGTGGAGTTGCGCTCACGCTCGAACGGCTCGAAGATATGCTTCGCGAATTCCTCGCTCATGCCTATGCCGTTGTCGCTCACCGTGAACTCATAAACAGCCTTGCCCTCTTTATCGGAAAGCTTTTCTTTTGCCCTGAAGCACACCGTGCCGCCCTGAGGGGTATATTTCACGGCGTTTGAAAGAATGTTCAGCAGCACTTGATTTAAATGCAGCTTATCGCAGACCATATTCTCGTGGCGAATATTCACCGCGTCCATTTTAAACTCAAGCTGCTTTTTGCGGAGCTCGGGGTGGATCATATTGCACATCTCGCGGAGTATTTCCGGCAGAGCGCAGGGCTTTTCTTCCAAGTGGAGCTTGCCGTTTTCTATGCGGCTCATATCGAGAACATCGTTTATAAGGCTAAGCAAATGTCTTCCCGAAGTCATTATCTTATCCAGATAATCCTCGACCTTATCCCTGTTGTCTATATGCGTTAAAGCGAGGCTCGTAAAGCCCACGATGGCGTTCATCGGAGTGCGTATATCGTGGGACATATTCGACAGGAACACGCTCTTTGCCTTGTTCGCGCGGTTTGCCTGCTCCAGCGCGCTTTCCAGCAGAGCCTTGTTTTCCATTTCGTTGCGTATTTCCTCGTCTACGCTGCGTATTCCCAAAACCACCCCGAAGCGCTTTTTGTCCGTTCCGGTGCGCACGGCCTGGAGCTGGTAATATTCCCCTTCGGAACGGCAGCTCACGCGGTAATTGATGAAGTGAGACTCCTTGTTCGCAAGCTCTTTCATGAGCGTTTCGCGCGAGACGCTCTGCTTTAGTCGCTCTTTATACTCATCGGTAACGCAGCTGTCACAATACCGCGCGATAGCGCCCTCGATGTCCGTCGCCTTTGAGAACACCCTGCCGAGAACACCCTCCGGACAGTCGTTCAGGTGGAGCGTCGTGCCTCTTCCGGTCTCGAGATCGTAATAGCACACCACACTGTAATTCGCCGCGAGCACCTGAACGAGAGTTTTATTCAGTCTCGCGCTTTCGCTGCTCTCCATGTGCCGCTCGGTAACGTCCAGAAGATAGCGCTGATAAAAGTTCCGCCCGTTCTGACGTATCATTTTAACGTTGCCGAGAACGTGCTTGTAGCCTCCGTCCGCGCGGCGCACGCGGTATTCGATGTTCACGGAATCGCCTGGCTGCTTCAGCGAGCGTATCTTTTCGGACATTGTTATCTTGTCCTCGTCCTCAACGGAGTTCGCAACATAGTTGAACCCGTCCTTCATAAGCTCGTCGCAGGATTCGTACCCGAGAATATTAAGAGCCGTTTTGTTGATGAAGAATATCTCCTTGCCGTCTATGGAATGCCACATCATGCCGCAGTCGATGCTGCCGAACATATTCTCGAACATCTTGTTTTTGGAGAGAATGTCGTTTTCAAACTCACGCTCCTTGGTAATATCGAGTGCGAAGCCGACCGTGCCCATAGCGGAGCCGTCGCGGTCGTACAGCGCGGATTTGTATGAGGTGAGTATGCGCGAGCCGTCCTCGGTCGCTATGTGCTCTTCGCTTTGCACTGCGGCGTTTGTTTCGAGCGCCTTTTTGTCGGAGGCGGTGCAGGCGGGATCCTCGGCGGGCACGCCCCAGATGTAGGCGTGCTTTTTGCCCGTAACGTCCTCTTTTGTCTTGCCGACCGTTCTGCAGAACTCACGGTTTACCTTTTCGTGAACGCCGTCCTTTCTCTTAAACCAGACAAGGCACGGCATATTGTCAATGAGCGTATCGAGATATTGTTCGGTCTCCGCCTTGCCCAGGTCGCGCACAAACGACCCGAAAAAGCCGCCGAGCCTGAATTTAAGAAGCTCCGCGCTCATGGGCAGCGCCCATATATCCGCGAGATCTCCGCACGCCGAAACAGCCGCCTCGGCATCGTCGGTTATCGCTACTATAGGCGCGCCCGTCCTTTCGCGTATATTCTTCACCGTACCCGCGAGGTCATTCTCCGCGCAGCAGAAAACAACATCGCAGCTTGATATATCCGTAAATTCCAGCGTATGCTCCGCGGGCGGCACAAATTCCCTTATAACGGCAAAATGCTCGTTATCACGCCCATCGAGGCAAACCTTTATCACGCGGTCATACATGCCAAATCCCCCTACTCACTTCAGTATGACAATTATCAATTTAACATTGTCAATTGTACACTAACTGTTCTTAAGCTTGAACGAATCGATAAGCGCCTTGAGTATCGTTGCCTGACCCGAAAGCTCCTCGCTTGCCGCCGCGCTTTCCTCCGCGGTCGCAGAGTTCATTTGAATTACCGACGATATCTGGTCGATACCGGTCTTTATCTGCTCGGCGGAGTTTGCCTGTTCGCGGCTCGCGTCCGCTATCGTGCCTATGATCCCGGTGACCTTGGAGGTCGAATCCGAAACGTCGAGCATTATCTTCGCGGTCTCGTTTACAATATCGCTTCCGTGGTGAGCCGCGTCTATCGATTCCTCGATAAGCACGGTGGTGCTGTTTGCCGCCTCCGCGGACTTGCTCGCGAGATTGCGCACCTCGTCCGCCACAACCGCGAAGCCCTTGCCGGCCTGCCCCGCTCTCGCCGCCTCGATCGCGGCGTTAAGCGCCAGAATGTTGGTCTGGAAGGCTATGTCCTCAATGGTCTTGATTATCTTTCCTATCTCGTCGGAGGAGCTGTTTATCTTCTCCATCGCCTCTACAAGACTTTGCATCTGCCTGTTCGCGGACTTCACCGCGTTCTCCGCCGTGTCGGTGTTATCCTTCGCCTGTTCGCAGTTTGCGGAGGTATTGTGGATATGCGCGGATATTGCGTTTATCATCGCCGCGAGCTCTTCTACCGAGCTCGCCTGCTCCGTAGTGCCCTGCGAGAGCGCCTGCGCGCCCGCCGAGACCTGATCCGAGCCGCTCGATACCTGATCCGCCGCTTCGTTTATCTTCGCGAGAGTTCCGCTCAAACGTTCGTTGATAGCCTCCGCGGAATTGATAAGTCCCGAAAAATCTCCGACATACGCGCCGCGGTTCTCGTCAAGCGAAACGTTGAAGTTGCCGTTCGCCATTTCGCCCAGAATGCGGTCCATATCCCGAATGATGACGTTAATCTCGTCCACAAGCTGTTTGGTAGAATCCGCGAGCTGCTTTGTTTCGTCCTTTGTGTTCGCAGCCTCTACTTCGCTCGTGAGGTCGCCTTCCGCCAATGCCGTAAGCCGCTTCGCGCTCGCGCTTATCGGTCTGCCGATGCTTCTGCCTACGCGTATAGCTATCAGAATTACGATTATCTGCCCGACTACGATAAGTACTATCGTTAAGACGACCGTTGTTATCGTATTTCCAATGAAATCCGATTGATCCGCCGTAATAAGTATAGACCAGCCGTTGGAATCAGCTATGGGCGCGTAGCAGACAAATTCCGCAATGCCGTCCTCCACGATGCTCGAAATGCCGGTCTCGCCCGAGCGCGCCTTGGCATGAAGCGCCGCGAGCTCTTTATAACCGGAGTCGGTTTTCGCGAGCTCTTCGATATTTTCCGCCGCAATGACCGTTTCGTTCGATATATCGGCGATCGTGGTGCCCTGCGAGTTTATCATATAAGCGGTGCAGGTAGAGCTTATCTTGATAGACTTCATGATATTGTTCAAAAACTCGGTATCCGGTACCACATAAACGCAGCCCACGACCTTTGTATTCGCCGCGCCGTTTTCCCAGAGAGGCGCGGCGATGATGATGCTCACCTCGCCGGTCACGCGGGAAACGAGCGGATCGGATATCATGGACTCTCCGCGCATTGCAGCCTGAACATAAGCGCGGTCGGACATATCCATACCCGTCGAGATATTAACGCCGTTTTCGTCGAGTATCACGCCGCGGGTAAGTCCGTTGGCATTTGCTATGGTATTCAAAAGCGCCAGCTTGTCATCCGTGGAGTATTCGCCGTTAGACAGCACGGGGTTCATACCCGCTATTTCCGCGACGTTCAAAAACGCGCTGCATTCCCACTGCACCCGCTCGGAGACAGCGGAAACCAAACTTTCCATATCCGACCTCACCGTCTTTATCGTGCCGCTGTAAGTAAGCAGGCAGGTAATAACGCCCAGCAAAAGCAAAAGGCCCGCCGAAACGCCGGACATCCAAACAATGATCTTCATTTTAACAGTTTTCATACCGTCAGCCTTCTCTTCCCCGGATAAACCGATAAAGGTTTGTTTGATTTTGCGGGAGTTCCAAACCCCCATCTTATATTATAACACGGTTTTCTTTTTTTGTCAAGGATTTTCCGAGAGGGGCAATTTGACAGCGCTCTGCCATGAACGGGTCAACACCGAGCGTTTTTGCGGTATTTCACGCGAAGCGCAAAATCGAATTGCCTTTAGCGTTTTTGTTCAACCGGCGTCTTTTCTTGACAAATAGATTTTTCTCCGGCAAAAAAACGAGATCTTAAGGGTCTGTGAACCGCTGTACAACCGTTTTCCGTTCGCGGTATTTTCTCGGATAGCGCGTATTTCTGCATTTTGTAAAAACTCTTTATAAACGGAATAATTTGTGTTATAATATCTATGCTGCATAATTTTATCATTTGATGCCCACAAGGGGATAACTATACTCTTGACAGTATGTGTATCTCTCTTTCGCTTTACGGGCAATAAAATTGTGCGGCAGCAATGAGAGAGAGCACTATTGCGGGTGCGTCTCTCGGTAATTGGAGGCGCACTTTTTGGGGGCGCACTTTTTTGTGCCTAATTTCACATCAAAGGAAGGTAACAAAATTAACAAGAGAATTTTAACATGCGTATTGGCGGCTATTATGGCGGTGAGCCTTACAGCTTGCTCCGACAGCAAGGAGAGCAGCGGCAACGGCACGCCCGTTTACACGGACGACCCGAGCATTGTGTACTCCCCGGCAGATGACTTTGAGTATTGGTACGATGAAGCAGCGGGCGGCACGATGATACGCGGATATATCGACGCAGGCGGTGAGATCGCTATTCCGAAGGAAATTGAAGGAAAGCCTGTTACGATTATCGACCGGAACACGTTTAAGGACAATGCTGCAATAACGAGCATTTACATACCGA
>CAYVSV010000002.1:0-111367 GCA_964454205.1 uncultured Ruminococcus sp. | reverse complement strand
AGAACAAGAGAATGAGAATGATGATCCAGCAGCAGCTGTTGCCGTTATTGAAACCGCACATAGTATTTCCTCCTTGTGGAAACAAGCGTGAACTTTCCGCTCCCCTGCGGAGCTTCCGTTTCACAGTACATATTATGCCAAAGGGGAAATTCGGTTACAGAAAAAATGTATAATTGATAATGGACAATTGACAAAAATGGGGCGCTGTTCGGGGAATGAACAGCGCCTCGGCATGACATAGAGGATTTGATTTCCTTATGCTTTGATTTTAACATAAATGACGCTGAAAGTCAACATTTATGACGATATTGTAACCGAAATACAGGTATTTGTAACAGATTTGTAAACAGTCTGTAACCTTTTTGTAACCATTTTGTCAAATTTTGTCTTTTTGTATGAAATTGAAATGAAAATATCAAAAAAAGACTAGTCAAATCGTGAATTATATGATATAATTATAAAGTGTGGAATTGTGTGCCCGTACATAAAAGGGCGGGCATTTATCGATTATGCGAATAACAGGTGATCCGATTGATATACTTAGACAACGCCGCGACAACAAAGCCCTGCGCCGAATGCGTAAGGGCCGTGAACGAGGCTATGGAAAGCGGCTTCGGAAACGCGAGCTCTCTGCACGGGCTGGGGGGCGGTTCAAACCGGACGATAGCCCGAGCGAGAAAAACGCTGCTGGCGGCGGTGACCGGAACAAAAAAGCCGTTCGAGGGCAATGTGCTGTTCACCTCCGGAGCAACGGAAAGCAACAACACGGCTCTGCGGGGAGTGCTGCAAAAGTACCGCGGTCAGAGGAAAAGGATAGTGTCGACGGCTGTCGAGCACCCCTCGGTCGCGAGAACGTTGGATAGGCTCGCGGAAGAGGGCTTCGAGGTCGTAAGGCTCGCGCCGAAGGATCACGGCGACCTTGTCTCGGCGCTGACGGAAGCCGTGGACGAAAACACCGTCCTGCTCACCGCGATGGCGGTGAACAACGAGACCGGTTTTCGGACGGACGTTGTGCGGCTCTACAAAGAAGTAAAGCGTAAAAATCCGAGAACCACAGTCCATGTGGACGCGGTGCAGGGATTTCTGAAAATGCCGCTGGAAGGTGATCTGATAAGCGTTTCCGGGCATAAGATACATTCGACAAAGGGAATAGGCGCGCTGTTTATCAAAAAGGGGACGAACATCCTCCCGCTTGTTTCCGGCGGAGGACAGCAGGGCGGTCTGCGCTCGGGCACGGAGCCCGTCGAGCTCATCGCCGGGCTTGAAGCGGCGGTGCTCGCGTATAAGGGCAGTGCGGAGCGTTTCGCGGAACTTAAAACACAACTGCTCGCGGGGCTCTCCGAGATAGAGGACGTCGTGATAAACTCCGGCGGGGACTGCGTTCCGAATATCGTAAATTTCAGCGTCCGCGGGGTGAGAAGCGAGATAATGCTCCACTCTCTGGAAGAAGCGGGAATATATGTCTCAAGCGGCTCGGCATGCTCCAAGGGAAAAAAGAGCGAGGTCTTGCCGGCGTTCGGGATATCCGACAAGGACGCGGACTGCGCGGTACGCGTGTCGTTCTGCTCCGAGAACACCGAAAGCGACGTTGAGGCGCTTTGCGGAATGATAGCGAAAACCGTTAAAAGAATACGAAGATAGGGGAAAAAGCGTGAAAGAGCTTATAATGGTGAAATACGGAGAGATAGCTCTCAAGGGCATCAACAAGAAGGTCTTTGAGGATATGCTCCAAGGAAATATAAAGCGGCGGCTCAAGAAAATAGGGCAGTTCGGTTACGAGCGTATGCAGTCCACGATATATATAGAGCCGCTCGATGAGGACGCGGACGTTGACGAGGCTGTCGAGGCGCTCAAAAAGGTATTCGGCATAGGCGCTATACAGAAATGCGCCGTTTTCCCGAAGGACATCGATGTCGTGAAGCAGAACCTCGGCGAGTACTTGAAGGAAGCGTTTGACGACAAAAACGTTAAAACGTTCAAAATAGAGGCGAAAAGGGCGGATAAGACATTCCCCCTCACATCCCCCGAGATACAGCAGGCGCTCGGAGACGCGGTGCTGGACGCTTTCCCGGATATCGGTGTGGACGTACATTCACCCGACGTTACCGTGCGGCTGGAAATACGCGACAACGGCGCATATCTCTCGGCACGGAGGATAACGGGCGCGGGCGGTATGCCGGTGGGCAGCAGCGGAAAGGCTCTGCTGATGCTGTCCGGCGGGATAGATTCCCCCGTCGCGGGATATATGATGGCAAAGCGCGGGCTTGTGGTAGACTGCATACATTACATAAGCCCTCCGTATACATCGGAGCGCGCGCTCACAAAGGTGCAGAAGCTCTGCGAGGAGATGACGGATCACTGCGGAGACATAATGTTCTACCGCGTGCCGTTCACCGAGCTGCAGGAGGCTATAAGAGACCACTGCCCCGAGGAATACTTCACGGTGATAATGCGGCGGCTGATGGTGAAGATAGCCAACCGCTTCTGCGAAAAAGACGGATATGGCGCTATAATCACCGGCGAGAGCTTAGCGCAGGTCGCGAGCCAGACGATGGCGGCGCTCGGGTGCACAAACGCGGCGGCGGAGTTGCCCGTGTTCAGACCGCTTATCGGAATGGATAAGATAGAGATTACGGACATAGCGCGAAAGATAGGGACGTTTGAAACATCGATACTCCCGTATGAGGACTGCTGCACGGTATTCTCCCCCAAACACCCGCGCACGAAGCCGCGGCTGTCCGATGTGCTGAAAGCGGAGTCGGAGTTCGATTTTGAGCCGCTTATAGAAAAGGCGGTGTCCGAAACGACGGTCACGCGGTACAGATACGGAGAGGAAACGGTGTTTCTGGAATAATGAACGAAATTTACGAAAGTATAAGCGCGTTATCGCGGCGGATAGTGGGGATATGCGCCGAACGCGGGTTCAAGGTCGCGGCAGCGGAAAGCTGCACGGGCGGTATGATCTCCGCGGCGATAACGGGAGTTCCGGGGAGCAGCGGCGTAATAGAGCTCGGAGTGTGCGCCTACTCCAACAGAATAAAGCGGGATGTGCTCGGAGTAAACAAGCAAACGCTCGAGCTTCACTCCGAATACAGCAAGGAGTGCGCCGAGGAAATGGCGCGGGGCGTTCTTAAGCTCGCGGGAGCGGACTTCGCGGTATCGACCAGCGGAGTGGCGGGTCCCTCGGGCGGCACGGACGAAAACCCTGTCGGAACGGTGTATATATGCGTTTGCGGCAGGGACGGGGCGCGCTCCGAAAGGATAGTGTTCCCAAATAACGGAAGGGAAAATATTCGGGCGGCGGCGACAGAGAAGGCTCTCGAAATGCTGCTCGAAAAGGCAGAAGGTTATAAATAAAGGAAGGGAAAGATCATGGCAGATCAAAACAAAAACAACAACAGACGCAACAAAGAAATAGCACTCGACAAATTTGACATCGATGTAAGCCACACAAGCACAAAGAAAAAAACGCCGCAAAAAAGGAAAAGCAAAAACCCTTTCAAGCGGTTCGCAGAGGCTCTGTTCCCGCAGGCGAGAGACACCGGCGGAGAAAAGGCGCGCAAGGTGCTGCTGCTGTTTTCGATATGCGTGCTGATAGGCACGGTCGGATTTTTGGCATGGCAGCTCAAGGATCAGGTTGACAGCGGAAATATGCACCGAAGTATGGCAAACAGCGTGGGCATAGTATTCGAGGAGCAATCGGGTGGATATTCGATACCGGACAGAATAAATAATCCCGATCCGATCATCGCTACCTCGGCGGGCACCGAGGCACCCGAATACAGCGACCTCACACCCGTTGTAAATTATCCGATAGACGGCGATCTTCAAATGCTGAAGGATCAGAACCCAGATACGCGCGGCTGGATAAAGCTGCAGGGAACGATGCTCAACGCAGTTGTCCTTCAGTCTCCCGACAGCGACAACTACTATCTTACCCACGACTTCTACGGAAACGAAAACAGCGCGGGCGAGATTTTCTCAAGCTGGAGAAACAAATGGGACGGCACGGACGACAACCTTATCCTCTTCGGACACAATCTGCAAAGCGGATTCGGCTTCGCTTATGTGCTGCACTACGTTCCCAACGACAATTCCTACGAGCCCCTGGCGTTCTATAAGGTTCACCCGACCATAATGCTCCAGACCGTAGGCGGCGAGACAGAGACCTACAAGGTATTCGCCGGCATAGTCGCGAATACCGAAGAGGAACGCGGCGAGATATTCGACTATACCACCAAGACGCAGTTCTACAACGTTGACGACTTCAACGAGTACATTCTCGACATCATGGACAGAAGCTGGTTCTACACCGACGTCGACCTTCAATACGGCGACCAGCTGCTTACCCTCTCGACATGCCACTGGCCGCTCGGCAGACAAGTCGACACGCGCTGGGCGGTTTTCGCAAGAAAAGTACGCGAAGGCGAGGATCCGAACGTCGACACCACGGTCGCCGAAAGAAACTACAACGCGCTTCTCTTTGATTACTACTACGAGGTATTAAGGAACAAAGGTATTGACAGGGAGTGGCGAGGCAGAACCTGGGACACTTCAAAGCTCTTAAGCTATAACGGCTGATATTCTCCGATAAGGAGACAACTATAAAAACTGTATAAAGAGGTATTATCATGGAAAATTCGGTTAAAAAAGACGGCGTGCTTCTTCGCGTCGCAAAGTATCTTATCCCGTGGAAGGGCGATAAGCCCGCCGAGATAATAAGAAAGATCATCTTTCTTGCGGCGGCGATCGCTCTTGTGGTAACGCTCAGCGTCATTATATCCGGCGCTGTTCAGAACGCCCAAACGCAAAAAGACGACAACAGCCGCGCAAATGCTTTCCACAGTGCGGAAAACAACGTAAGCGACAAAACGATACATGTGGAAAACTCGACTACTACTACAACATCCGCTCCCGAAAGCTCCGTGCCCGAGGAAAAGCCGATACGTCCGCTCCAGCCCAAGTTTGAGGCTCTCCTCGAGCAGAACCCGGATACTATCGGCTGGATATACATTCCCAATATGCCGTATCTCGAGCTCGACTACCCCATCATGCAGACGGACGACAACGACTACTACCTCACCCACGACTTCGACCGCAACGAGGTACGCTCCGGCGCGCTTTTCGCGGACTATCACGAGAAAATAACCCCGCAGGATCAGCCCGCGAACATCATAGTTTACGGTCATAATATGGCTACGCAGCAGTATTTCGCGCAGCTCACGATGTACTGCAACTACGGCTTTACCGTAAACGACCACAGCGACATCAGCTTTTACAGACAGCACCCCACAATCGAGTTCGATACGCTTTACAGCCACTCCACCTACAAGATATTTGCCGCTATAATGGTAAACACGCTTGAGGAAGCCGGCGAGGTATTCCCGTATCACCACAAGTACAACTTCGAAAGCAAGGCGGACTTCAACGAATATGTAGCGGAGATACTTGACCGTTCTCTCTTCTACAATCCCGACGTCGACGTTACTTACGGCGACCAGCTCCTGACGCTCTCCACCTGCCTTATCGGAAGCTACGAGACGGATATGCGCTTTGTAATATTCGCGCGCGAGACCCGCGAGGGCGAGAACGAGACCGTAGACGTAAGCAAGGCTTACTACAATCCCAATCCCAAGTTCTACGATCTGTACTACAAGCAGAGAAATTACACCTGGGAAGGCAGAAAGTGGGATAAAAACCTGCTTGTCGGCTACGAGGGGTAATATTTGAGGAAATATCGATCCGCCGGCGTTTTCCCGCCTTTTATAAATACGCTTTGATCGGCATTTTCTCGATAAGGTTCTTCTTTAAGTAAGGAGAGGAAAATGAAACGTTTATCTTTTGTAAAAGTAATAGCGGCGCTGTGTATATGCAACGTTTACATATTCTCCTGCGCCGTAACGGGCACGGTAAAAAGCGAGCCCGCGAACGAGACCTCCGAGGACGACGGCTCCGGCGATGAGAAGCTCGGATACGGCGGCACGGTCGATTTCTTCGGCGAGGACGATATTTACAAAACGGAGGACAATACCTCCGCGCCGACAGTCAACACAAGCACCGTCAGCATTAAGGGGCTCGGCTTCGCGAAGCCGGACATTTCGGCGCGAAAGCCCGCGAGCGCGGTCTACGATCCGAGCGAGAGCGTAAAGGAGCTCGCCCAAAGCAGCATTGCTTCGGTCAATACCAACACTGACCCGAACGATCAGACAACCATAATCGACGTTAACCCCCCCGCTTCAAGCTCGACCGCCGGTACTACGCACGAGCCGATAGCCTCAACTCCGGAGACCTCATCATCTTCGACCACGCAGGAAACTTCTTCCTCTTCGGCGGTATCTTCCGATGTTTCCTCGTCCTCTTCCACATCCACATCTACATCTACCTCCACATCTACATCTTCTTCCGCTGTTTCTTCCTCCGCCGCTTCTTCGGACAGCGATATTCCGCAGGGCGTTATCAACCAAAACTCAAGCTCCGCGGCTTCTTCGAGCTCGAGCACCGTCAGCAACACAACGAGCAGACCCAACACGACGCCGAATTACGACCCGGAAAGCGAGATATTCCGTGTGAACAACGGCGGCACGGTGGTCTCGGGCAGCGCCGTGGACATCGTTTCGAGGATCGTGGAAAACGAGGTTGGGCACACATTCGCGCCCGAGGCGATAAAGGCGCAGGCGGTAACGGCTTACACGTTCGTAAAGTACAGCAATCTCCGCGGAAACTCGCCGTATTGCATCCTTAAGAGCACCGCGAGCGACTCCGTGAAAACGCTTGTACAGTCCGTAATCGGCGAGGGAATCTACTACAACGGCGAGCTTATACAGGCGGTTTACTCGGCTTCCTCCGCGGGCTGCACCGCTTCGAGCCAGAACGTCTGGGGCGGGTATATCCCGTATTTGCAGAGCGTCTACTGCGAACTCGACGAGCTGTACGACCCGAACTACGGAAAGACGGTAACGTTCAGCGAGGAAGAGATGAGGACCCGTATGCTGAACTACGCGAATATCCGGCTTAGCGGCGATCCCTCGGAGTGGTTTGAGATACAGACGCGCGTTGAAAATCAAGGCGGAAAATACGTCGGGAATATGAAGATAGGCGGAAACGAATACTTCACCGACAACGACGGCGACACGCTCAGGATAACGGGGCGGCGCTTCCGCGAGATAATCATGGATTACGACATACGCTCCTCGGCGTTCGATATCACTTACGACGCCAACACGGGAATGTTCACGATAACCACCTACGGCTACGGTCACGGCGTTGGTCTTAGTCAGAACGGCGCGAACAACCTCGCGAAATATTGGGGTTGGGACTACAAAAAGATACTTACATTCTATTTCCAGGGGACGGAAGTCTATTGAAAAAAAGCCGCGCAAAGCGCGGCTTTTTTATTGCCGGTTGACAATGGACAATTGAAAAAACGCTCTCTATAGGGAGCGTTTTTTTGCGTCCGTTCAGTGTATTATCGCTTCAAGCTCTTTCGCGCGGTTCAATATATCGCTTATGAGAATAGCAGCCAGAGCTATGTCGAATATATTGGCGATTGCGGTGAACGTTACGGCGGTGCGCTTGCTGTGCTTCACCCTGAGGTTCGCCGAAGCCGCGCCTATCCAAGCCGCCGATACCGCAACCGCCACTACCAATATCAGAATAGCGGCAAACGCGGTAAGCTCAAGCTTCAGCATCTTTATCAGCCCCAGCTCTATGATAAGATCCGCAAGCGGCAGAAGAATAAGCGGAAACGTCGCGAGCGACCAATCCTTATGACTTCTTCTGTAAAACATCAATGCCAGCAGCAGTATAATAAATATAATAACGCCGCATTCAACAGCCATCATAATAAGTTACCTCACAATTATCCGAGCAGCTCCCTTGCCTTGGAATTATCCGCGCATATAGCGTAGATAACCAGCGTGCCCTTAGTTTCCGCAAAGCTGTCCTCAAGCTTGTACATCTCGCCGGGGGTATAGTCCTTGTAGGTCTTGCTTTGGCGCTCTATCCGCTTGGTCAGAGCCTCGCAGACGCGCTTTGCCGCGTCCGCGTCCTTAGCGCGGAACACCCCGAACTCGTCCGGCATAGCGCCCGAACCGCACACGAACGCCGAAAATTCCGTCACGTCGTCCTCCGCGATACCGAATAGGTCTGTAAGTCTGTCCGCCCCTGCCTCCACCATCTCCGGCAGAGTTATCGCGTCCTTTAAGGCTTCCGTCCTGCTTTGAAGGCTCGCTTCCGCGCTTACCGCCGCGCTGTCGGAGGCTTCTCCTCCGCCGCAGCCCGTCAAAGAAGCGCACAAGATCGCAGCCGCCGTTATCGTTAAAATTCCCTTTTTCATAATTTTCCCCTGTTTCCTTTCTTTATTACGCGTGCGTTTCCAGATAATTCTGAACGCCAGACAGCATGACCGGGTATGTGGAGCCCAGGAAATGCATTCCGTCTATCTCCGCGTACTTCTCGCTGAAATAACCGTCGCTGTCCTTCAAAACAGTATTCAGATCGTAGTACAAAACGTTTGTTTCGGAGCAGAGCAGCGCTATATTCTCATTCGCGTTATCGATTATCGTGTTTGTTATCAAGGAATAGCTCGCGCCCGTGCTGTCCTTGGTTATCGGCGGCACGGAGACAACGCAGATAACGCTGCCGGGGCACGCGCTTTTCAGCTTGTTGAGAAGCCCGCGATAGCCGTAAATAAAGTCGTCCATATCCGTCTTCGGCGACAAGCCGTTCGTACCAAGCATTATCACAATGTGCTTCGGTTGAAGAGAGCCCGCGTAATCCACCGCGCTCCCGGAAAAAAACGTATCGTCGAAATCGAGCGTCTGCGCGCCGTAGGGCGTATATCCTACCGCCGCCGCGACTTGTTTGCGCTCAATATAACCGTAGCCGTACAGTCCCGTAAAAATACTGTCGCCGATAAACAGGTCGTCCTTGAAAAAATCGAGGCTGTATTCCCCTGTCGGCAATACCGCGGGAACAGCGCTCTCCGACCGGCTGACGGCGCTCGAAGCCTCGGCGCTTTGCTGTGCGCTTGAAGCGGCTGCGCTGTTCGCGCTGCTAGCGTTATTAGAGCTTGCGGCTGAGGAGCTTTGAGACGAAACCGATCCTCCCCTTCCGGAATTTCTGGCTTCGTCCGCCTTATCGTACTTGATATTGTTGAAGGTTATCGCGAAAATGACTCCGCACACCGCCAAAATCACACATATCATCAAAATATTCGTAACGATAACGGGCGTTGGCAGCTTTTGCTTTTTCGGCATATTGTATTTTTTCGGCTTAGCGGGTCCCGTTCTTCGCGGAGCGCTTTGCTTCGTCTTTACGGGAACGCTGCTGTAATTCGGCTTGCGTGCGCCGTTCCTGTTGGACGGCGGGCGATTGTTCGTCATGTTTTTTCTTCCTTTCTCGAAATATTACCGGAATGTCGAGTGACATGGTGCTTGAATATCCTACCTATATATAATACTACAAAAGAGTGAAAATTTCAAGTGGTTGGGCAAAAAAATTCAGAAAATCTTCATATTATATGCCCTTAACCGCGGTTAAATCTTAATTGCGGAGCTTACGCTCGTTCCATTCCTGCCTTGTCATGAGAACCTGGCGCGGCTTTGAGCCCTCGTAGCCCCCTACAACGCCCATCTTCTCCATAGTGTCGATAAGCCGCGCGGCTCTGCCGTAGCCCAGCTTTAAACGCCGCTGGAGCGACGAGGTGCTCGCCTGCCCCGCTTCTATAACGTACTCTATCGCCTCTTCGAGCTTGTCGTCCTGCTCGCTGCCGTCGAGCTCGTCCTCTGCGGCGTCCCTGTCCTTTCCGCCTGAGCTTACCATTTCGGTCTGGCGCTCGATCTCCGCGATGATGCTCTCGTCGTACTCCGCCTTGAAGGTCTGCTTGATAAAGTCCACAACGCGCTCTATCTCGCTGTCGGAAACATAGCAACCCTGCAAACGAACGGGCTTTTGCGCTCCGACGGGCATATACAGCATATCGCCGTTACCGAGGAGCTTCTCCGCGCCCGGTCCGTCCAGAATAACGCGGCTGTCGCTGTTCGAGGAGACAAGGAGCGCTATGCGGCTCGGGATATTTCCCTTGATAAGCCCCGTAACAACTGATACTATCGGCTTCTGCGTAGCGATAACGAGATACATACCCGCCGCTCTCGCCTTCTGAGCCAAGCGGACTATGCTGTCCTCCACGTCCTTGGGAGAAGCCATCATAAGGTCCGCGAGCTCGTCTATAAAGATGACGATATGCGGCATACGCTCCATCTCATCGTCGTTTTTGGCGAGATCATTGTAGCCGTCAATGTTGCGCACGTTGTTCTCCGAGAACAGCGTGTAGCGGTTCTCCATTTCGGTGACCGCCCAAGCGAGCGCGCCCGCCGCCTTTTTCGGCTCAGTGACTACCGGGATAAGCAGGTGCGGTATGCCGTTGTACATCATAAACTCCACCTGCTTGGGGTCTACCATTATCAGGCGGACGTCGTCCGGCGTGGACTTCATAAGTATGCTCATGATAATGGAGTTCACGCAGACGGATTTTCCCGAACCCGTCGTGCCCGCAATAAGCAGGTGCGGCATTTTGGTGATGTTGCAGGTGACGGAGTTGCCGCTGATATCCTTTCCGAGGACCGTAACGAGCTTTTTATCGAAGGTCTTTTTGAAATCGGGATTATCGGCGAGCTCTCTGAAGAAAACCGTGTCCTTTACCTTGTTCGGTATCTCGATGCCCACGGCGGGCTTATCGGGAACGGGCGCTATGCGAACTCCGCCGACCGCGAGATTCAGCGCGACGTCATCCGCGAGATTGGCTATCTTAGAGAGCTTCACGCCCGGGGCGGGCTGAAGCTCATACCGCGTAACGGAAGGTCCGCGGCTCGCGCCGAGGTATGTGGTCTGCACGCCGAAGCTGGCGAGCGTTTGCACGAGCTTGTCCGCGTTCTGCCTCATCTCCGCCTCGATGTCGTCTTGCTTTACGGGCTTTTTCACCTCGTCGAGAAGGTTCATCGGCGGGAGGGTGTACACCTCCGAGAGCTTGTAGCGCGGCTCGCTTTTCGGGGACGCTTTTTCCTCGCTCAGCGGCTGCGGCGGCTCGATAAGACCGCTGTCGTCGAATTTTTTCGGGGTATTCTCCGCTATGATGTCGTCGAGATCGAACGGAAGCTCCGCCTCGTCTGTGTCTGAAATGTCGGGAGTTTCGTCGGAGATCGGCTCGCGCTCCTCCGAAAACGGCTTGTCCGAGGTCGTGATATCAGACTTCGGCGCGTCCACTATTTTAGAGACCCGCGCGGGAGCCTTCTCCGCGTTGAGCTTGTCCAAAGCGTCCAGAAGCGGAACGATGTCCGCGTCGTTGTCCTCGAATTTATTCGGGTCTTCCGGCTCCGGCTCGCGCATTATCGGGTGCTTTTTTTCCATGTATTTCTTAAGAGTCTCGCGGTAATCGCGCGCTTCCGCATTCTGCTCCTCCACGAAGGAGCTCGCGTCCTCCACCTCGGGCATCTTTACGCGGCGCGGCTCTGCCTTCATCGGCTCGGGGAGCTCATCCGAACGCTGTGACTTCTCCGCCGCAGGAGTATCCGATAATTCCTCCACGCTGTCTACTATCTCGCGCAGCTCCTTCATTTTGCGGCTCTTTTCACGCTCGTTTACGACGCTGTAGCTTGCCATGCGGCGGCGCTCTTCCCTTTCGCGCTGCTTTTCCGCCTGCGCCCGAAGCCTGCGCTCGCGCTCGCGCTGCTCGAGCTCTCTGTACTGCTCGTCCGTTATCCCGCGCTGCTCAAGACGGCGCTCGCGGCGCTGCGTGGCGCTTTCGCGGACATTTTTCACCGAACCGCCGATCTTTCCGAAAAGCTCCGGAAGCGGCGTTTCGATAAGCAAAAGCACGCAGGCTATCGCGAAAATTATTATAACGATAGAAGCGCCCAGCTTCCCCAAAAACAGCAGCGGCACGCCGAGTATAAGCGAGAAAACCCCGCCGCCCTTAAATCCCACGCCGTCCGTGTAGAGGTTTACAACGACCTTTCCGAAGTTCTCCCCGTTCACGCTTCCAACTCCGAATATCTCAAACACCGCGCAAAGTATCAGCGCAAACAGCGTTATCTTGAAGATAGTGAAAGCCGTTTTTCCGTGCGTTTTTTTCGAGAGCAAGACCACCGCCGCGTATATCAGAAGCGGACCCATAACGAACGCCGGAATGCCGAACAGCCCGTGTACGACGTTATACAGCGCGTTCCAGCCCATACTGCCCGGGATAAGCGAGATGAGCGTGAGTACCAGACCCACCGCTATCATCACTATCGCTGCGGTCTGACGTTTTTTCAAACTGCGGCGCATAGCCTCCTCGCGTATCCTCTGCGCCTCGAGCTCCGCCGCCTTTTTGGAACGCGGCTTTGTCGTTCCCGTTTTCCCCGACGCTCCCTTCGGCTTTGTGCCGCGGGAGTTTGTTTTTCTCTCTGCCATTTTTCTCTTCCTTTTTATGTACAGCATTTGTGCGTTTCCCCGCCTCCGGTGAGGAAAAACGCCGTTAAATCGTATTTCCTTATTATCTTCCTATCAAAGAGGCAAGCGTGTTGCCCGAAATATATTCCCACGCTCCGCCGATAACGCAAAGCGTTCCGATAACGGCGGTATAAACGCCGAATATCTTGAAGCGATCCTTTTCGAGAAGCCATTTTACGAGCTTTATCGCAAGAAATCCCACGACCGCCGAAACGACAAATCCAACGCCCAGCGCCGCCCAATCGAGCTCCATATCCGAACGGAGCGCTTCGCCGAGCTCCAGAACGCTGCCGCCGAGTATCGCCGGGATACCCAATATAAACGCGAAGGATACCGCCGTGCTTTTTTCAAGACCGCAGAACAATCCCGCCGCGGTCGTCGAGCCGGAGCGCGATACCCCCGGGAAGAGCGCTACGCACTGGAAAAGACCCACCGTTATCGCGTCCTTTACCTTCATCTGCTCTCCGGTTTTCGTGCCGCGGCAGGTATCCGACAGGAAAAGCAGCACCGCCGTGAACAGGAAGGCTATCCCCTCGAAAACTATGTCGCCGTCTCCCTCGCGGGCGGTAAAGAAGTCTTTGAACAGGTATACCGGAACGAGTATCAAGGTGGCTATTATCACCATTATCATCATGCGGCGGTTTTCGTTCATACCGCGCCACGAGAATTTTCCCGTAAATATATCCCCTATCGTAAGGAAAAACTCCTTTATCATACCGCAGATGGTTTTCCAGAACGCCGCGAACACCGCCGCGAGCGTTCCGAGATGAAGCACTATCATCAAAACAAGAGCGCTGTCGCCCGTGTAGCCCGTTATGTGCTGTATTACGGACAAATGCCCCGAGCTCGATACCGGCAGGAACTCCGTAAGCCCCTGTACTACCGCTTGAATTATTACGTTTGCTATATCCATATTGTCCCCTTTATGTACAGCCGCCCAAACGGCGGCAGTTATGTCAGTTACTGTTAAAGCGCATCAGAAGCATAGTGTCCGACGCGATTGCGTTTCGCAGATTTTCGTCGATCTCCTCGGGCGTATCGCCCTTCGGTTTAGGTTCGCTCATCATTCTCACCTCCGCTCGCCGAGCCGCGCTGTGGAAGCCGCCGCTCCGCCCGCTTTGGAGGCGCGTTTTATCGGAGCCTTGGACTTTACCGCGGTTTTGCGCGCTCCGCTTTTTTGCGCGGAGGACTTTCCGCGCACGGCGGGCGTGGTCTTTTGACGCTTCTCGATGAGCTTATACAGGCAGTTCACCGCGTCGGAAAGAGAGCCCAAGCTGTCGATAAGCCCCTCCTTTACTGCTTTCTTGCCGTCGAGCACCGTGCCGATGTCGAGCACGAGCTCGTCGCGCTCCATCATAAGCTCTTTAAAGCGCTCGGGCTTTATCCTGCTGTTTGATGTGACAAAGCCCGTGATGCGCTCCTGCATCTTCTCGAAATACCGCATGGTCTGCGGTACGCCGAGGGTCATGCCGTTTATCCGCACCGGGTGAATTGTCATAGTGGCGGAGGGCACTATAAAGCTTTTGTCCGCGGCTACCGAGAGCGGCACGCCTATCGAATGTCCGCCGCCGAGCACTATCGAAACGGTGGGTTTTGACATTCCCGCTATAAGCTCCGCTATCGCGAGCCCCGCCTCGACGTCGCCGCCGACGGTGTTCAGCACGACAAGCAGCCCCTCTACGGTAGTATCTTCCTCTATCGCCACAAGCGCGGGGATAATGTGCTCGTATTTGGTGGTCTTGTTCTGCGACGGCAGAACATAGTGCCCCTCTATCTGCCCGATAACGGTAAGACAGCGGATATTGTGCGGAGCGTTCTCCGCGGCGATTATACCCGTATCTATTATCTGTTGGTTCTGCTCCTCGGAAAAAGGAGCGTTTTCGTCTTCCATACGCGTTACTCCTTGTACTTTTTTATATATTATTGCAAGGATAACGCAAAATATGCAAGCAAGGAAAACGAATATCAGCCTCAAACTCACATCATACATTATATATTATACCACATATTTCACTAAATTTCAAGTAGTGAATGGAAAAAAACAGCAAGCCCAACAAACTCTTGCCTCCTGCCTCTTTTTTTCTTACTTCCGGCTTCCAACACGCATACTTGTCTGTAAACAAGCATACAATACCACTGAAAAGAACTACCACAAGGAGGAAATACTATGGAAGAAAACAGCAAGCGCGTAAAAAGCTCCGTCTGCGTCGACGAGATCGTCTTTGACGGTCAGACCGAACAGGGCGTGGAGCTCGACTACGTTCTCCCCGACTATTGTCCCGATATATTCAAGATACTGTCATGCAGTCTCACTCCGCGGATCGTTTCGTATAACGTTTCGGGGGACTGCCGCCTTAATATCGACGGAATAGTCTACATAAAGGTACTGTACCTTGCAGAGAACTCGGATAATGTACAGTGCGTGGATCAGCGCTATACATATTCCAAAACCGTAGATATGAGCCGCAAGAGCCTTACCGCAGACCCCGTCGTAACGCTTCAGATGAAGTCGGACTATTGCAGCTGCCGCGCCGTCAGCCCAAGGCGCGTTGACGTCCGCGGAGCGATAAGCTGCCGTATCCGCGCCTCGGCCTCGGTGGAGTATCCCCTGCCTCGGCTTCCCGAGGGACTTCAGGTACGCACCGCGGAGATCGACTGCTGCGGCAGAACACTGTTCGCGCAAAAGCAGCTCACCATCCGCGAGGAGATAGACACCGGAGCTATGGGGATAGCGTTTATCATGCAGTGCTCCGCCGTGCCTAAAGTGACCGATCTTCGCGTTATCGCGGACAAAGCCGTGCTTAAAGGTACGGTCACGATAAACGCTCTGTACGGCACTCCAGACAGCGATAACCCCGAAAACAGCGGCGCGGCGGGCACTGAAAAAATGACCGCCGATATCCCGATAAGCGCTATTCTCGACATCGACGGCATAACGAGCGAGCACCGCACCTTCCCCGAGATAAGCGTGATGAACTGCGAGCTTATCCCGCAGCCCGACGGCGGAATATTGTCCTGCGAGCTGCTTGTCGAATGCAGAGTACGCGCGCAGCTTGAGGATACGGTGAGCATCACAACGGACGTTTACTCCACGGAATACGACACGGAATTTACATCTAATATGATAAAGGTATCGGCAGAGCCGCGGACAGTCTCGCAAAGCTTTACCGTCCGATGCGAGCTCTCTTCGGATAAGGGCGAGATACGCTCCGTGTGGGACGCGGCGAGCGAGCTTAAAAACGCCTTCTGCCGCTGCGAAGAAAACGGCTCTCTTACGCTCACCGGGCAGCTCTGCTCTAAGGTATTCGGCGTGAACACGGACGGCGTGCCGTTCTTTGCAGAAAAGCAGGAACCCGTCGAGCAGTCCTTCCCCGCCGAAAACGTCACCGCCGATACAGTCGTGGATTTCACGGCGAACGTTATCGACACGGGCTTTTCCATAAAGCCGGACGGAAATCTGGAGCTTTCCTCCGCCATAGCGCTCGAGGCGAGCCTTCACGATCTTATCCCCGTAGAGGCTGTGGACAGCGTGACTATCCACGAGGACAAACCGAAGGCGGCTTCGGACGAATTCGCGCTCAGGATATGCTATACCGGCGACAAGGCGGACTGCTGGAGCGTCGCGAAGCGCTACAACACGACCGTTCACGCGATAATGGAGGAAAACGACATTGAGGACCCCAACGAACCGTTAGAGGGTATGATCGTTATCAGAAGCTAAGGAAATACTGATTTAACGGCGGCTTTCCCCGCCGAGGCTGGGAAAACCGCATAATAAACTAAGGAGCTGAACCTATGGATAATTCTATTTATTCCGACATTGCAAAACGCACGGGCGGAAACATCTACATCGGCGTTGTGGGACCCGTGCGGTCGGGAAAATCCACGTTTATAAGCCGATTCATGAACAGTCTTGTGCTGCCGAACATCGCCGACGAGTTCCGCCGCGAACGCGCCAACGATGAGCTTCCGCAATCCTCCGCAGGCAAGACGATAATGACCACCGAGCCGAAATTCGTCCCTGAAGAAGCGGCGCAGATAGCTATAGACGACGTTAAAATGAACGTCAGACTTATCGACTGCGTGGGCTACATAGTTCCCTCCGCGATAGGCTACATAGAAAACGAAGCCCCGCGCATGGTGAAAACGCCGTGGTTCGACGAGGAGATACCGTTCAATATGGCGGCTGAGGTCGGCACTCAAAAGGTGATAAACGATCATTCCACGGTAGGGATAGTCGTCACCACCGACGGCTCCGTCACCGACATCCCGCGCGAGGAGTACCAAGCGGCGGAGGAGCGGATAGTCTCCGAGCTTTCGGAGATAAACAAGCCGTTCGTTATGCTTTTGAACTGCACCGACCCGAAAAGCCGCGCCGCCGCCGAGCTTTCAAGGGAGCTTTCGGAAAAATACGGCACGGACGTTCTTCCCGTAAACTGCGTAGATCTCGACGAGGACAAGATACGCGAGATATTGGGGGCGCTGCTGCTGAAATTCCCGGTAAGCGAGGTGAAGATACGCTGCCCGAAATGGATAACCGCCCTCGACAAGGATCACTGGCTCAAATCCGACGTGTTCGGCTGCATAAAATCGGCGGCTATGGAGATAAGGGGCATAAACGACATAAGGACAGCCGCCGAAAAGATAGCCGAATGTCCGCATGTAAAACGGGCGTTCGCCGAGGATATGGACCTTGGGAACGGCTCGGGAGTTATTGACATCACTCTGCTCGACGAGCTGTTCTACAAGATACTCGGAGAGACCACGGGGCTGGAGCTCGGCGGCGAGAACGATCTTATGCCGTGCATGATAGAGCTCGCGAACATAAAGCGCCGCTACGAACGCGTGAAAAACGCGCTCGAGGAGGTTGAGGCTACGGGCTACGGTATCGTGCTCCCGCAAATGGATGAGCTCACTCTCGAAGAACCCGAGATAATCAAACAGGGCGGGAAATACGGCGTTCGGCTGAAAGCCTCCGCGCCCTCCATACACATGATGAGCGCGAATATTACCACGGAAATAAATCCGATAGTCGGCAGCGAGCGCCAATCCGAGGAGCTTATAAACTACCTGCTCAACGACTTTGAGGAAAACCCGACCAAGATATGGGAGAGCAACATTTTCGGGAAGTCGCTGTCCGATCTTGTAAACGAGGGACTCCATAACAAGCTGAACCGTATGCCCGTGGACGCGCGCCTGAAGCTTCAGGAGACGATACAGCGCATTATCAACGACGGCTGCGGCGGGCTTATCTGCATTATTCTGTAACACGCGATCTCTTCATTTCCTCCTTAACACTATAGAAAGAGTAGACCGAGAGGTCTACTCTTTGCGTTTTGCAAGACGCCCCACAATTTATGGCAGGAGCGTGCCGATAAAGTAAGGTTTATCGCACGAGTTCCCGGGAAACTAAAAGAGCAGACCGTTCGGTCTGCTCTGCCATTTTATTCCGCGGGCTTTTGATCAATGTCGTGAGCCGCCGCGCGTTCAAACAGCTCGTCCACCTTTTCTCTGTCTACCTTTGTCGCGAGAGATACGATGACGATAACGAGCATTGCCAGAACAAACGCCGGAAGCAGCGAGTAAACGCCTGTTGCTTTGAACACGGGAAGGTTCTCCCACATGACGACGCAAACGCCGCCCGTGATTATTCCCGAGACCGCGCCGTAAATCGTCATTCTCCGCCAGAACAGCGACAATATCATAACCGGACCGAACGCCGCGCCGAGCCCAGCCCACGCGTAGGATACCAGACCCATTACCGTGCTGTTCTCATCAAGCGCGATAAGATACGCTATCACCGCGACTACAATAACCGTGCCGCGAGAGATCCACATAAGCGTTTTCTCGGAAGCGTCCTTTTTGAATATCTTGAACATATCGTTCGTTACCGCCGAGGAGGTTACCAGAAGCTGAGAATCAGCCGTGCTCATAATTGCCGCCAGTATCGCCGAAAGAATAACCCCGACGATGAGCGCGGGCAGAAGCGAGCTCGACAGGAACATAAATATCTTCTCGCTGTCGCCTATCTCGTTGAACGCCGCCAGAAGCTCGGCGTTCTGCGGGTCGTGCAGGAAGATCATTCCCAAACCGCCGACGAGCACAGCCGCCGCGAGCGTCACAAACACCCATATCGTCGCGATAAGGCGTGATTTCTTGATTAGATCGCTGCTCTTTATTGCCATAAAACGGACGAGTATATGCGGCATACCGAAATATCCGAGCCCCCACGCAAGTCCCGAAACGATTGTCGTTACAGCGAGCGAGCCGTCGGGCGCTTTTATAAAGCTCCAGTAGTAATCCGTTATCTGATTGCCGCAGATAACCGTGCTCTCGGAAAGCGCGTTCTGAAACGCGCTGCCGAGGTCGGGCACCTTGAACATCACCACAATGGGCACGACAACCAAAGCCGCAAACATCAGCAGTCCCTGTATCAGGTCTGTCCAGCAGACAGCCAGAAAGCCGCCGAGGAAGGTATACGAAATAATAATAAGCGCGCCTATCGTCAGCGATAACGTATAATTCGTTCCGAAAACGAAGTTGAAGAGCTTAGCGCCGCCGCTGAACGCGCTTGCCGTGTAGATCAGGAAGAAAAAGAAGATTATGACCGCGCATACGATGCGCACCGCCGGAGACTTGATGAAAAACCGCTTTTGCAGATATTCGGGGATAGTGATGGCGTCACCCGCGGCGTAGGACATTTTGCGCAGTCTCTTCGCGATTATCAGCCAGTTAAGATATGTTCCGATAAACAGACCGATAGCGATCCAGCTCTGGGTCATACCGCCGACCAATACCGAGCCTGGAAGACCCATGAGCAGCCAGCCGCTCATATCGGATGCCTGGGCTGAAATGGCGGTAGTCCAGCTTCCGAGCTGTCTGCCGCCGAGGAAGTAATCCTTGGTGCTTTTTGCTTTGAGGAAGCCCCAGATACCTATTGCCAGAATGATTATCGCGTACAGTGCGAACGCGACGACCGTGTAAACGTTGAATTCCATATTTTCACTCCTAAAAACAGTATACATATTATTTTAACATATTCTGCTGGATTTTTCAATACCTTTTTTCAATTTTTGACAAAAAAGTGTTCCGCGCGGCGCGGAACACCTTTATCTTCAAAACAACGGAGTCTTGTAAACGCCGCTCTCAACGTACTTTCTGAGCGTCTCGCGAGCCGCCGCGACCTCGCTCTCATACGTTATCCCGAACCACCGGCTGTCCGTCAGCATATCAAGACAACCGAAACCGTTTTCCGTTATCTCTCTGCCAACACATTCCGCGATAGTAAGCTCCGAGTTGAGATCATCCGCGGGAAGCGCGTTCAAAAAGCGCACAAGCTGCCCTTCAAGAACCGACAAAAACTCCGCTTTAAATCCCCACATACTCATCGAGGTTGTATCATCGCCGCCGAGGATACGCTCCTCGCCGCCGTATTTCCCGCGAATAACGCCGTCCTCGCCGCGCTTTATCCCCTTCGTCTCCTCAACAAGCGTGAGAAAATGAGAATCGTCCGTGCGGCATATCCCGCGATTCACCGCGCCGCTCTCGGAAAGCGTGTTCTTCAGCAGAAAATCGACCGAACACCCCGCGCACTTCGGAGCTTTCAGAAATCCGCCGAGCAGCGAAAACGCCTCCGCGCCGTAAAAATCATCGGCGTTTATCACGGCGAACTCTCCGTCCAGAATGTCCTTACAGCACCAGAGCGCCTGCGCCGTGCCCCACGGCTTTACACGCGAGGGAAAATCACCGCTCCGCACCGGGAGCTTGTCCGGAGACTGAAAAACATACTCCGTTTTAACGAGCCTTTCAACTCTCGCGCCGATAGTGCTCTTGAAAAATTCCTCGATGTCCTTTCGGATTATGAACACCACGCGCTTGAAGCCGTTTTTCAGCGCGTCGTGGACGGAATAGTCTATCAAAAGCTCGCCGCTCGGTCCGAGAGGCTCGAGCTGTTTTATTCTCTCGCCAAAACGGCGTCCCATTCCCGCCGCCAGTACCGTTAAAGTTAATTCAGACATGTTGTTCTCCTTAATATGATATGCTAAAAATATTCCAAAAGCTCACGAACCGCGAAAAGCGTGCTGTCGGCCGCAATCTTCTCGTATTCCCGCAAAACATCGATCACCTTTTCTCTTTCGGGGATAGTTTGCCCGTAATACGGATCGAAATACCGATCAAGACAGAACAGCAGACTGCCTCGTGCTTCGAAGCCGTCGTTTTTCAGCACCTCGGCTATCGCCGCCGCTCCGCTTTCCGCTATCTTTTTCTCCTCTTCGCCGTAGCGTATGGAGCGCGGGCTGTACTTTGTATAGCGGTTATCCGTGACGACTATGCCGGCTATCTCGCAGCAGAGCGTGCCGCCGTTCGGGAAAAAGCCCTGCGCCTTATAAAAACGCTCGGCGCGTTCGTTGCCCTCGAGAACATACAGGTACACCTCGTTGAAGCCGCGTTCATACAGCCATTCCTCGGCGCATTTGAATACAGCCGTTCCGTAGCCCTTTCGCCAATAGTCGGGATGAGTGTACATTGTGTGTATCTCGCCCCAGCCGCGCCATTCGGGCTCTGCCGCCGCTCTCGCGTGACAGTGAGCGGCTATCCGTTCGCCGTCAAGGACTACAAAGCTGCCGTCGTCAATAACATGGTTGATCTTATCGGGCGTTAGCTCGTCTAAATAATTTTGCGGAAGAAGTCCCTTATAACCTTCCTTCCACGCGGCAACATACAGCCCGGCGACTTCTTTGCAGTCGCTTTCCGTCATTTTTCGTATTGTCATCGTTTATTTCAGACTTTCGATACTTTCGATTATCTTCTTCATCTTCTCCTCGGCTTTAGCGAGCTTAGCGCGTTCGTTCTCAATCTGCTGCGCGGGAGCCTTTGACAAAAAGCCCTGATTGTTCAGCTTGCCGGAAAGGAAGTCGATATCCTTCTGCGCGGCTTTTTTCTCCTTTTCAAGACGCGCGAGCTCCTTTTCCTTGTCAACGAGCTCGCCCATTGGAATGAACACGCGCGCGGAATCGGTAACGATCGTCACCATGCCCGCGGTATCGTTTACGGTCTCCGCAACGGTGAACTCTCCCGCGCCCGCCAGCTTCTCAAAGAACGGCTTCGCGTTTCCGAATATATCCGCAAACTTTGTTTCAACTATCTCGGTGACCTTCTTTGAAGGCGGAACGTTCATCTCGTTGCGCTGAACGCGTATAGCGCGGATAACGTCGATTACCTTTCCGAAATCCTCTTTCTCTTTGATGAAATCGAGCTTGTCGTCGAATTCGCACCACCTCGTCATCATAATGCTCTCTTCCTCGCCGTGAGGGAGCGACTGCCATATCTCCTCGGTCACGAACGGTACGAACGGGTGGAGCGTTTTCAGTATCCCCCTCATAATGTAAACGAGAACGTTCTGCGCCGCGAGAGCCGTCTCGCCGCCAGCTGCTATTCTGGGCTTTGTGAGCTCGATGTACCAGTCGCAGAAGATATCCCATGTGAAATCGTAAACGTTCTGCACCGCAACGCCGAGCTCGTATGCCTCGAGGTTCGCGGTAACGTTCTTTATCATATCGTTGTAAAGCGACAGCGCCCACTTGTCCTCGATCGGCATATCCGCGGGGAGCACGGGCTTTTCGTAATCCTCGGGGAGGTTCATAAGGATGTAACGCGAGGCGTTCCAAAGCTTGTTGATGAAGTTGCGGGAGTTCGTGACCTTCGTTTCCGTCCAGCGCATATCGTTGCCGGGAGCGTTGCCCGTAACGAGCGTGAGGCGAAGCGCGTCCGCACCGTATTTGTCGATGATCTCGAGCGGGTCTACGCCGTTGCCGAGAGACTTCGACATCTTGCGCCCAAGCTCATCGCGCACAAGTCCGTGGATAAGCACGTCCTTAAACGGCTTTTCGCCCGTGTGCTCCAACCCCGAGAAAATCATTCTCGATACCCAGAACGTGATTATATCATAGCCCGTAACGAGCGTCTGAGTGGGATAGAAATACTCGTAATCGGGAGTTTTCTCGGGCCAGCCCAAGGTTGAAAAAGGCCATAACGCCGAAGAAAACCACGTATCGAGAGTATCCTCGTCCTGATTTACCTCCGCGCCGCACTTCGGGCATTTTGTGATGTTCTCGAGGGTTATCTCGGTGTGACCGCAGTCCTTATTCCGGCAATAGAACGCGGGAATACGGTGCCCCCACCAAAGCTGACGGGAAATGCACCAGTCGCGGATATTCTCCATCCAGAACAGGTAATTGTTCTCAAAGCGCTTGGGGACGTATCTGAGCTCGCCGCTCTTTACAACGTCGATAGCGGGCTTCGCGAGCTCCTTCATCTTAACGAACCACTGCAAAGAAGCGGTAGGCTCAACGGTAGTGCCGCAGCGCTGGCAGGTGCCGACATTGTGCTTGTGCGGCTCTACCTTGACGAGCAAACCCTGCGCTTCGAGATCGGCTACCATGGCTTTGCGCGCTTCGTATCTGTCCATGCCCGCGTATTTTCCGCCGATACCATCCATTATCGTGGCGTCGTCGTTCATCATGTGGATAACGGGCAGATCGTGGCGCTTGCCGACCTCAAAGTCGTTGGGGTCGTGCGCGGGAGTTATCTTAACACAGCCCGTTCCGAACTCCATATCAACGTAATCGTCGGCTACTACGGGTATCTCGCGGTCGGTGAGCGGCAGCTTCAGCGTTTTTCCGACAAGGCTCGTGTAGCGCTCGTCCTTGGGGTTTACCGCGACGGCGCTGTCTCCCAAAAGCGTTTCGGGACGCGTAGTCGCTATCTCCACAGATCCGCTTCCGTCCGCTATCAGATAGTTGATGTGCCAGAAGAAGCCGTCCTGCTCCTCATATTCGGTCTCGATGTCTGAAATGGAGGTCTTGCAGTTGGGACACCAGTTGATGATACGCTCGCCGCGGTAGATGAGCCCCTTCTTGTGCAAATCCATAAACACCTTCTGAACGGCGGCGGAGCAGCCCTCGTCCATAGTGAAGCGGTCACGGCTCCAGTCGCAGGACGTTCCCATTTTACGCTGCTGCTTCTTTATCGTGCCGCCGTACTTGTCGTTCCACTCCCAAGCGCGCTTCATAAAGCCGTCGCGCCCGAGGTCGTATTTCGTGATGCCCTCTTCCTTCATCGCCGAAACAATCTTCGCCTCGGTAGCGAGCGCCGCGTGATCCGTCCCGGGAAGCCAGAGCGCGGAATAACCCTCCATTCTCTTAAAGCGGATGAGAATATCCTGGAGAGTGCAGTCCAGCGCGTGCCCCATGTGCAGCTGTCCCGTGATGTTGGGCGGCGGCATTACGATAGTATACGGCTTTTTCTGCGGGTCGCGCTCCGCCTTGAAGAAGCCGCTCTCCTCCCAGTATTTGTACAGTCTGTCCTCGAAATCCTTCGGGGAATAGGTTTTGTCAAGTTCCTTTTTCATTGCTTTGTGTCCTTTCTAATCATATTCTTCACAAATGAATTTAAAATCCTCTGTTTTTCAACTGCCACAGCACGCTTTTTTTCCAACAAATTCTTTAAGAGCATCAATACTGTTCGGTATTTCGATTGCTTCAGCTGTACATCCCTTCATAACTATCTTCATATATAGCTGTTCGCACAAATCACGATTATGTCCCCTTGACTGAAAACCCAAAGGACAACCCGATACCAAATAGATGTCTGTTGGCTTTCTTATACAATCCACCGCCGCTATCATCCCCTCAAGAATACATCTGTTTGAAGAGTTTGTTTCAATATTACCCTCCAACATTTTGACCTTGTCATTATAATACATCAATGTGCGATATTTACCTTTATTGCACAAGGAGTCGCAAGACCCAAGTGAAATTATAACCGTAATATTATGAACATTACTAAGAAAGTCAAAATAATCCCCGTCAATAATTTTTTTCGAGAAAAGACATTTTTCCATTATGATCTCTCCTCCCGCAGTTTCTCGACAACGCTCTCATCGGGCGTGACGTAAAGCGTCCTGTTGTTCGTGAAGATCACCATGCCGGGCTTCGCGCCCGCGGGCTTTTTGACGAACTTCACCGCGACGTGATCCACGGGCACGCCGGAACCGCTTTTGCCCTTGGAGTGGAACGCCGCGAGCTGCGCCGCCTCGAGTATCGTCTGCTCGGAGGGCGTTTGTCCGTTCGTGCGGATTATAACGTGCGAGCCCGCTATATCCTTGGTGTGAAGCCAGATATCGGTCGCCTTGGCGGTTTTGAGAGTGAGTATATCGTTTTGGCGGTTGTTGCGCCCGACAAGTATCTCAAAGCCCTCCGTTGAGCGGAATTTCAGCGGCTCGGAGAGCTTTTTCGAGGGTCTGTCGTCGCCCTTTGCGGCTCTGAGATACCCCTGCTCATGAAGCTCGCGGCGTATCTCGGAGAGCTCGCCGTCGTTTTCGGCGCGGCTTACGCTGTCGAGAACGCTGTCGAGATAGGAAAGCTCCTCGCCGCCCTTTTTGATGAGCTCCGTGAGCTTCTTCTCCGCCGTATCCAGCTTGCGGTACTCGTTGTAGTATTTCTGAGCGTTCTGCGCGGGCGTTAAACGCGCGTCCAAAGCTATCTCGCGGGGCTCGCCCGTGTAGAAATCCTCAAGCTCGCATTTCGTCATGCCCTTTTCGAGACGATAGATATTCGCGTTTATGAGGTCCCCCGTGACTCGGAAAACCTCGCGTTCGCCGCACTCTGCGAGCTCCTTTTTCCGGAGCTCCAGCTTGCGCGAAACACGCTCGTATGCGGTGTTTAGGGTTTTCAGAAGATCGCGGGCTTTCTGCTTCATGCTGTCCCGCTTTGACGCCGCTCCGAAGAACTCGTCCAGAAGTGCGCTCGGAGAAGCGAACCGCGCCGTCTTATAAAGCCCGCCGTACTGCCTTACGTCAACGAACGAAAAGTCCTTTTTATTGCCCACCTCGTCGGTGAGCATAGTGAAGCTCCCGCCGCTTTGCAGAGCCGCCTTGGCTTTCTCGAGAAAATCCCCGACGCGCATTACCGAAGGCTCCGGCAGCTCTCCGATCACCGCGTCAACGTCGCCCGCAGCGTAGAACGCGCACTCCCGCGCGAATATCGGCGCTATGCCCTCAAGAACCGCGGAAAGCGCTTTCGCGAGCCTTTGAGCGTTGTATTCCCCGCCGAAAAGAACGTTCAGCACATCGCCGACGTCGGTATCGAGCAGGAAAAGCCTTTCGGCTCTCGCAGGGGCTTCATACGGGATATTCGGAAGTATCCGCCTCACCGTGAAGCTCTCGTCGCCGCCGTCCGTTATACGTTTTATGCTGTCCACAACACGACCGCCGCGCATTAAAATAACGTTTGAGTACCGCCCCATTATCTCTGAAACGAGCGTATTTACTACGCGGTCGCCTATTTCGTTGACGCACTCAAAGTCAAAGAACAGAACGCGCTCCAGCCCGTCCTGCCGTATCCCGATGAGCCGACCGCCGCTCAGTGCCTTGCGGAGTATCATGCAGAACAGCGGCGGCGCGGAGGGGTTCTCGTGTTCCTGCCCGGTCAAATGTACGCGAGCCGCCGTGCCGCCTGCCGAAAACACGATTTTTTTCGCGCCGCGGTCATCTCCGCCCAACATTCGCAGAGATATGATGACCTCTTCGCGCGAGGGCTGATATATCTTGTCGACCCTCGCGCCGATAAGCGCCGAGAGCTCTTCTTTTACGCAATGCAAAAACGCGCCGTCAAGCGACATACCGCCGCCTCCCCTCGAAACGCTGATTTAATGGCGGTTTTCCCCGCCGGTGACGGGGAAAACCGCAAAAACAACGCTTATAATTTTAAAAACCAATTCAATCGCCGGTTCTTTAAACATACCCGCAAGGGTCGTGCTCGCTGTCCGCGCTGAAGATCGGAACCTCGGAAAACTTCATCGTAATGAGCTTCGCAAAGGAGTGCGCCGCCGCCTTTTCCGTTCCGAAATGACCCGCGTCGATAAGCGTCATACCGCAGTTTTCCGCCTCTATCCAGAAGTTATGCTTGATGTCGCCGGAGATTATCGCGTCAACGTTGTTTTCCCGCGCGAGCCGCATGATATCGCGGTCTACTCCCCCGCCGCAGCACACCGCAACGCGCGACAGCGACTTTCGCTCCGCGTCCTTTGCGCTGAACTTCACGCAGCCGAGATCGAGCTTAGTTTTGCAGTGCTCCGCAAGAGCCTTCGGCGTGAAAAACAGCGGCATTTCGCAGACAGCGCCGTATTTCCCGTCAAGATATCCCGACGGCTCGAATTCCAGAAGCACAGCCAGTGTTTCATTCACGCCGTTTTCGGCTATGTCAAAATTCGTGTGCATGGCAATCGCGGCGATGTTCTTTCTGATGAGCTCCGTTACGGGGCTCCATTCGGGTATCCTCTTCAAGCCCTCGAAGATCACCGGGTGATGTGATACGATAAGGTTCGCGCCCTTTTCCTCCGCTTCCTTTATCACTGCGTGAGTGATGTCGACGCAGCAGCACACGCCCGTTACCTCGGCGTCCGCGCCGCCGACAAGCAAGCCCACGTTATCGTAGCTCTCCGCGGTCTCGAGGGGAGCTATCTCCTTTAAGTATTCAAGAACGTCTCCGACCGTCATTCAACACACCTCCGACTTTTTCAGGATCTGCCCCGCAAGCTCCCGCAGCTCCTCCGCGCGAACGCGAGAGTTCTCCGAGTTTGACATTCCCGAGGCGTTTTTAAGGAGCTTTTCGGCGATCTTGCGCAGATAAACGCCGTCGGTGATCTTGCCGGTAAGCGCAGTGAGCTCGTCTATAACGCGCTTTTCTCCGGTAAATCTCACATACATTATCGAGTAATACTTTCCGCCGTCCTCGGCGGCGCGTTCCCCGATGATCTCAAAGCCGTTTTCATACAGCCATTTCCGCAGAAAGCCGGACTTTGTCATCGGCTGGAGAATAAAACGCGTGTCGGCGTTCAGAAAGCGGCAGCCGCCGATTATCTCCGCGATGAGCTCGCCGCCCATGCCGCATATCACAACGTCATCGGCGAAGTCTATCTCCCGAAGCCCGTCCGATTTCACCACTTTTACGTTTTGAACGCCCTGCTCTTCGACAGTCCTCCGAGCCGCCTCAAGAGGTCCGTCACGAACGTCGGACGCGATCACCGTTTCGCACTTGCCCGCGATAAAGCAGGCAAGCTGCGCGTGATCGCACCCGACGTCGGCGGCGGTCTTTCCTTCGCGGCAAAGCTCCGCCGCCGTTCTCAGGCGGTTATCGAGCGTTATCAATTGCCGAGAGCCGCGTTGAGCTGCTCTACTATCTCGTTCGCGTTCACGCCGTGAACCTCGCAGGCTTGTCCGACGCTCTCTCCGCGAGCCGAGGGACAGCCGAGGCAGTGCATTCCCATGCCCATAAAGATAGGCGCGGCAGCCTCTCCGTTAAAATCGAGGATATCTCCGATAATGGTATCAACAGTGATCTGCATAATTAAAACTCCTTTTATTTCGTATATTTGTACGCCTCATAATGCATACATATTTATTATAACACATTTTTTGCGATTTGTCCAGTAATTTTTTGGTAATAAAAAGATTTTCCGAACCCCCTTGACAAATCGGAGAGCACGGTGCATAATATTGGTATAGCGTTCAAAAATCTCGAAAAGGTTTACACGGTCCATAATGAAAAGGGTGTTAAAATGGAGATACTTCGCAATATTTTCGCGCGGAACGTTGAGTACGACGGCGGCATGGAGCTTTTCGGCAGTCTGCACATCGGGTTGTCGGCGTTTTTTCTCGCGCTGTACGCGGCGGTGATAATCTTCCGCAAAAGACTGCGCGGGTTCGGGCGTTTCGAGACGGTGCGGCGTGTAATGGCGGCTGTCCTGTTCGCGAATATGCTGATACATTACACGGGCCGCACGATCATCGGCGAGTGGCGGTTCTCCGAGGATCTGCCGCTGCATATATGCTTTGTTACCAATTTCTTTATGATGTATATTCTGTATACCGGCAATAAGCACTCGCTGTTTACGGTTATATACTATTTTACCGTTATAGGACCGCTCCCCGCGGTGGTTTTTCCCGATCTTTCGCGGACGTGGAGCGGGTATTTGTTCTGGCAGTTTATAATAAGCCATCATGTTATGCTTTTGTTCAGTGTGTACTGCGCGTTTGTTCTGGAATACAAGACATCGCTCAAAAGCGCGTGCGCGGCATTCTTTATCGGGAACGCCTATGTCGCGGCAATGGCGGGGTTCAACAGGATATTCGGCACGAACTATATTATGCTCGGGGAGCTGCCGGAGCAGCTTTACCGAAAGTTTCCGATACTGTACAAGATGCCGGCGTTGTTCTGGTTGGAGCTTGTCGGGGTGATAGCGCTTTTGACGGCGTATTCTTTATGGGCAGCGTTTGAAAAACGGGGCAAAAAAACAAAGGCAAAAGGCGCGTGACCTTTTGCCTTTATTATATTACATTCACCGATCGACAACAAGTTTCAAATAAGTGTTTTTTAGTGAGAATTTACAAAACTCTCTTTACAAAACGACGATTTTGTGTTATAATGATAGCAGCGGATATTATGTTTTTTCGGAAAGGAAAATGCTGTATGGAGCTTAAAAATCTTATTTCGGACGGCGACAAAGTGCAGGTGTTTGAATACGAGGGAAAATGCGTCAAGCTCTTCAAAGACCCCAACGAACCCAAAAGCGTCGTGCTCTACGAGGCGATAACCCACACCCGCATCGAGGAGACCGGCTACGCGAGGATTCCCGCCTTCCTCGAAATACGGCAGTTCGGCGACAAATACGCCATAGTCTACGAGTTCGCCGAGGGACGAACGCTCGAAACGCTCATGCGCGAGGATCCCTCTAACACGGATATGTACCTCAAACAAATGGCAAACATACAAATCGAGATAAACCGCCTCTCCTCCGCGAAGGTAAGCCGCCTTAAAGACTACCTCACCCGCTCGATAGAGGGGCTCGATATAATAGACGACGTAAAAAAGCACGAGCTTCTTACGCGGCTCGGCAAAATGCCGCCGCACGCCAAGCTCTGCCACGGAGACCTCTCCCCCGACAACATCATAGTCGGAGACCGCGGAACGTTCGTCATCGACTGGATGAAGGCAAAGCAGGGCAACGCCTCCGCGGACGTCGCGAGAAGCTACCTCAACTTCTGCCTGAAGCACCGCACCGAATGGGCGGAGCGCTACCTTAAAATTTACTGCGAGCGCTCCGGCACGGACGTTTCCTATATCCGAGAATGGCTGCCTATCGCGGCGGCAGCGCAGCTCAAATTCAAAAAGCCCGACGAGCGCGAGCTTCTGCTTACTATGATAGATATCGTGGATAATTAAGGAAGTAATGATTTAATGGTGTTTTCCCCCGACGTAGGCGTGGGAAAACGCGGGTTTATATACAGTCTGAGAATTTCTCGCAAACTTTATTGACAAATTTGAAAAAGTGTGGTATAATACTCTATGTGAATAACAGTTCCACCCGAAAGGAGATTTTTTATGACATTTGAAGAGGTACTGGAAAAGGTTCGCGAAAGAGCGGCGGGAATGGACGTAAACGGTCACCCGTTTTTGGCGGTGCAGGTGAACCTCAAGGGCAAGGACGGCGGCGTGTTCTATGTGGAGGTAAAGGACGGCAGGGTCTCGGTAGAGCCGTATGAGTACAACGACCGCTCCTGCGCGTTCACTATGGAGCAGGCAAACTTCTTAAAGCTGCTCGACGGAAAGCTCGACCCCGTTGCCGCGTATACCCTCGGCAAGCTCAAGGTGGACGGCGATCTCGGCAAGGCGCTGGAGTTCTCGAAGCTGCTTAAGAACTGATACGAAAAGATAAAACCTCCCGGGAATCAGCCTCGGGAGGTTTTTTCATTTGCTTACTGCAAGCCGTGCTTTACCCGCGCCTTCTCCTCGGCGCGCTTTGCGTTGTTAAAGCGTTCGAGCGTTCCCACGAGATAACCCGTAATGCGTCTTATGCGCTGAAACGGCACGTCCGCGAAATGGTATTTCGCATTGACGAAATCCCCATCGAGCTCAAGATCGATCCCGCGAAGGTGCTTGTCGGGATATTTCGCGCGCGCGCACTCTATATAGTAATCGATCTCCTCCTGCGGAAGCCTTCCGCCGGTCACATTTACATCTATCACTTTTCTTCCCCCCGTCGTTTATCCTCTTATGTCCGTCTTGCGGAACGTTTTTATTATATCACAATATATTGTATAAGTCAATTGTGATTTTGCACAATATTTTGAAGGAAACTTTGTGAAGCGGCAGTATTATGCGGAAAAATATTTTTTCAGGAATTCGGGCGTTGTTTTTCCTGCCGCGCTCCGCGCGGCTTTTTATATGCTCAAAATAATTTTTCAAAAAAACGTAAGATTTCACGAAAAAAATTGTGTATATAGGTGAAAGATACAAAGCTTTGAACTTTCCGAAAGCGAGGTGAGCTACCGATTGGACGATAAGGAAATAGTCGCCCTCTTTATGAGGCGCAACGAAGAGGCTGTAAAGGCGGCTTCCGAAAAATACCGCGCCTACTGTATGAAAATAGCCGAAAACATTACGGGCTCTTACGAGGACGCGGAGGAATGCGTGAACGACGCGCTTATGAGCGCTTGGGAAAGTATCCCGCCGCACGCGCCGGAGCTTTTATCGACATATCTCGGGAAGCTTACGCGAAATCTCGCGATAAACAGGCGCAGGCAGCGGCTTACGGAAAAGCGCGGTCTCGGGGAGTGCGAGCTCGCATACGAGGAGCTTTCCGAAATGATAGGCGGCTCGGACAGCCCCGAACAGGCGCTCGACCGGCGGGAGCTCGCCGCGGAGATAAACAGGTTTCTTAAAGGGCTCTCCGAGCGCAAGCGCGCGATGTTCATACGCCGATATTGGTTCTGCGAGAGCGTGAAGGCTATCTCGGAGGAGCTCGGGGCAACGCAGAGCTCCGTTTCCGTAACGCTGCACAGACTGCGCGAAAAGCTCCGTACTTATCTGAGAAAGAGAGGTTACAACGTATGAAAACAGACGACATTTTTGAAGCTCTTACGGACATTGACGATAAATTCATAGAACGCGCCCACCCTATCCTGCCAGATCCGCTTGCACCGGTTGAGGTGTTTCCGGCGGAACGCACCAAGCCGCGCCGCGGAACGCTGATAGCCGCGGCGGCATGCGCCGCGTGTGTGACGGCTTGGGGAGCTGTCGGGGTGAACTATCTGCACGAAAAAGGCTTTTTCACATTCTCACCCGCGGCTACCTCTGCGCCCGCGGCGAGCAACACCTCCATAAGTGCATCTGTGGATTACTGCTTTTGGTATCCCGGATACGCAAAGTATATTGTAAGCGAGGATATAACCAACAGCGTCACAAACTTTTCCTATCCCACCAACGGAGCGCATTTCGAGCGCTGGGACGACGAGAGCTATTATGCTAAAGACTACGATCAGCTCGCCGCGAAAAGCGATCTTATAGTCGCGGGGCAGTTTGTCGAGCTTCCTCATCAAACGCAAGACCCCGGGGAAGCGCACTTATCGGCGCATACCGGCGTGACGGTCCGGGCGGACGGGACGATCTCCGACGATACCGAAGCCTCGACCGACGCGAGTATGTTCAACTATCTTCAGGTCGAACGCGTTCTTAAAGGAAACGTAAAAGCCGGCGACATGCTTCTGATAAATCAGGAGACCTCGATAAACTTAGGCGGCGATGATCATTACTGTGTTTTCGCTTATGACAGGCTCACGCCCATGCTCAAGGGCGACAAGTGGATATATTTCCTGCAAAAGACCAAGGACGGCTATATCCCCGTAAACGGAGCGCAGGGGCGCTATCCTCTGCCGAACAACAAAAACTTCGATTTGACCATGCGTGGTATCGACGAATTTTCCGCTTACCCGAACGCCGCTCCCGCGAGAGCCGAGATATACGACAGGCTCAAAATTCTGCTGAGCGACTCCGCACAGAACATTCAGCAATTAGATGTTCCGAACGACGACTCGAGAGCGGAGTTTTCGGTTGACGAATTTCCGCAGTATGCGTTCATGGTGACGAATACCGGCGTGCTTTTCCGAAAGAGCGGCGAGCTTTCAAACTATAACATTCAGCCGCTCATAAACGAGTGGGGACTCGAAAACCTGTATCTCGCCGATTTGAACTCCGACGGCAAGCGCGAAATATGCGCTACCATCCGTATAGGGGACTCGGGAATTACCGCTGTAATGGTGTGCGACCTTGAAAACGGAGTTAATTATAGCCTCCGTTCCGACAACGCCGAGGACGTTTATACGCTCGCCGAGGAAGGCGGAAGGATCATGGCGGTCACCAATGAATACCTGCCGCTCTATGTCAGCCGTTATCCCGAGGAACGCTCGCGCGTGCCGCTGACGCTCGATATGATGAAAAAACTCGACCCGGAGCTTGAGGAAATATCGACATACGGCGTGGTCATCGACGGTCCTCCCGCGGCGTTCCTTATGCCGGAATATCCGGGTGTGTGGTTCACGGCTTCGGAAGAGGAGATTGTTATGCATCGCTCGGAGGAGCCTATCGAACCGGCGGAGCTTTCCGAAACACTGATAAGCGCGTCTCGGATACAAAATGTATTCCTATATGACGTAAACGGCGACGGAAAGCGCGAGATATGCACGCAGGTGTATGTTGACGGCAAGATTGGTATACGGGTATACGACGTTTCGGAGAACGCCTCCTATTCGCTTTTCGGCGCGGAAAACACGAGCTATAAATTAAGCGTAAACGACGGCAAAATAATACACAACGTAAGCGGCAAGGAAACATTGATTGTCCAATACGGCAAATTCGTCTACCTCAATATTTCCATGGAAATATTGATAAAAGACGGCGAAAGACCGGATATTTTCGACATCTCCACGATGCCGATGGGCGCTGTTATCGATTTGCCGGAGTTTTCGGGTGTCGAGCTCCGCAGAGAATTAAACCATAACGCCGTTTCCCTGCTCCGCAAAAAGTACAACGTGAATTCCGAGGAGGTGATAATCGGCGGAAATGAGGACGATATCATGCTGCTCAACCTCTTCCTCGCGGATATCAACAAGGACGGCAAGCCGGAGGTCTGCGCCACGACATTATGTTATTACCACGGCGATATGTCGTACTATTCCTATAAATACGTTGCGGTCTATGACATCGAGAACGGCGAAAAATACGTTTACAGCGAGCCGCACCACGATGTTTATCTGGAGCTCCGTGACGGCGTTCTTGGCATGGTATCGCAGGGTATCATTACCGAGGATTTAAGCAACATCCCCCTTGAGCTTGAACGTTTCACCAAAGAATGATGACAGCATTTTTTCATAAAAGATCGCGTGACCGAGCCTTGCTCGATCACGCGGTTTTTATTCGGGGCGGCGTTCTTATATTTTTTCAATTCTAAGCAGGTCTCCGAAAACGGACGGAAATGTGCCGCCACCCGCGCGGACGTTGCCGATAACGGCGCGTACCTTTACATTCCTGTCGCCTGTTTTCAGCCCATCCATATCCGCGTTTATTCCCTCAAGATATCCGAGATTGATCTCCGCGGTTTCGCTGTAATAGCCGTCGCCAAACACGGGAATATGCGATATGCCCGTTTCTTCGGAATACTGATAGATCATAGGCGGGATCGGACTGTCGATCGGCATCAGACGAACCATTCCGTCCTGATAGAGCGGGTTTTCGGTGATGGTGATATATCCGGTCACCGTCAGCTCGCCGTCAAAATACACCGACGACCAGCCGAGCCAGCTTCCGTTTGCGGCAAGCTCGCTTTCACGCGTAAAAACCGTCTCCGCCGCTCTTACGGTGAGCCCGCCTACCTTGTCGCCCGTGCGCAGCCGGCGGTATTCCGCAGCCGGCGGCAGCTCTTCGCCGATGTAAACGCCGTTCTCAAACTTATCGGGTTCCTCGACATCGTTCACGTTTATCCGAGAATCGTGGCAGTAGGCAAAGCCGCCGCAGGTAACAGATGAGAAAGTGCTTTCGTCGAGCTCCTCAACGGATATTTCGCGCTCACCGAAAGGGCTTTCCGGGTCGGATATCATAACCTCCGTAATCTCGGAAGTGTATATCGCAACTCCGTCCGCGCCGATGAGGAATGTCGGCTCGCCGTTGGGTACGCTTTGCGGAGCGTCAACGCTCTCGGTCTCCGCGCTCCGAGGCACGGAAACTGTGCTTTCCCGTGAAACGCTCTCGCTGTCGGAGCAGCCGCCGAGCAGCATTGCCGCGGCAACGCATAAGACAGCCGCAGATTTTGTTTTCATAATCAAGTCTCCTTTTCATCAATGGTGGAACAGCCGAATACCCGTAAACGCCATTGCAATGCCGTATTTATCGCAGGTCTCGATAACATTGTCGTCGCGGATAGATCCGCCGGGCTGCGCGATGAACTCAACGCCGCTCTTGTGAGCACGCTCTATATTGTCGCCGAACGGGAAAAACGCGTCCGAACCCAGTGCCACACCCTTCATCGTATCGAGCCACTTTCTCTTTTCCTCGCGCGTGAACACCTCGGGCTTCACCTTGAATATACGCTGCCACTCACCCTCCGCGAGAACGTCCATGTAATCCTCGCCGATATAGAGATCGATAGCGTTGTCGCGGTCTGCGCGGCGGATATCGTCAACGAACTGAAGGTTCATGACCGTGGGAGATTGGCGCAGATACCAGTTGTCCGCCTTTGTTCCCGCGAGACGTGTGCAGTGTATTCTCGACTGCTGCCCCGCACCTATGCCAATAGCCTGCCCGCCGCATGCGTATGCAACGGAGTTGGACTGCGTGTATTTCAGCGTTATCATCGCGATAGCGAGGTCGTGGATAGCGCTTTCTGGGATCTCCTTGTTCTTGGTGGGGCGGTTTGCGAACAGCTCGTCGTTGATTTTGAGCTCGTTTCTTCCCTGCTCGAACGTTATGCCGTAAACCTGCTTGCGCTCAATAGCCGCGGGAGTGTAATTTTCATCTATCTTGATGATGTTGTAGGTTCCCTTGCGCTTTGATTTGAGTATCTCCAGCGCCTCGGGGTCGTAATCGGGCGCGATAACGCCGTCCGAAACCTCGCGCTGGATTATCCTCGCGGTGGGAACGTCGCACTTATCGGAAAGCGCTATAAAATCTCCGTAGCTCGACATTCTGTCCGCGCCGCGCGCTCTCGCGTAGGCGCAGGCGAGCGGAGAAAGCTCCCCGAGATCGTCCACCCAGTAGATCTTCGCGAGCGTTTCCGTCAGCGGAAGTCCGATAGCCGCGCCCGCCGGGGAAACGTGCTTGAAGGACGTCGCCGCGGGATAGCCCGTCGCAGCCTTAAGCTCCTTGACAAGCTGCCAGCCGTTGAACGCGTCCATAAAGTTGATGTAGCCGGGCTTGCCGTTCAGCACCTCGATCGGCAGGTCTTTGCCGTTCTCCATAAAAATTCTTGACGGCTTTTGGTTGGGGTTGCAGCCGTATTTCAGTTCCAGTTCGTTCATAATGACCCTCCTTTTAAATATTTCCTCTATGCCGGATATTGTCATAGTCGCTTATCCAGTTATGCGCGTCGACAAGCCATTTCCCGTCCTGCTTTATCAGCGTGAATTTGCTCGCGCAGCTCCTGCCGAAGCGCTTGTAGCGCACTTCGATGACCGCCTTTTTCGCGGCTTTCATCTCGAAAATGAGCGTCCGCTCGCCGATCTCGGCGGGCGGGTTTTCTTCCGCCCAGATGTATTTTATGCTCGTGCCGAACGTCTTTCCGTAGCCCTTTGAAAGGAGCTTTTCGGTGCATTTATCCCGCACTATCCGCTCGTATTCGTCATGGAAGTCGCTCCACAGCCACTTATATTCGTCGGAGATTTGATCGCGGTTAAGCCCGGGAGTTTTTTTCTCGATAAGGGCGTTGCGCTGCCCGATCTTGATCTCAAGCTCGTTAATTTCGCACAGCATTTCGAAAAGAAATTCGCAAAGCTCGGGCTGCATTTCCTTGAATTTATCGGCGGCGTTATTGACTATCTCCACTCTGACACCTCACCTTATATCGTCGACATACCACTTGTCGGGCTGGTTCTCAAAGCCGTAATAAACCTCGTCAAGCAGCCATTTGCCTTCAACGTCTCTTAAAACGAGCTTGTGCTTATGATCCATTCCGTGCTTGAAGTGCGTTTCAATGACCGCTCTTTTCGCAGTTTTCATAATGAACACGACCTTGCAGTCTCCGTCGAGATAACCATACTTCTGCGGCGAACCGAACGAACCGCCCCAGCCGCGTTTCGCAAGCTTTTCCGTGATCGCGGGCTTGACTATTTCACCGAGACGCTGCTTATACTCCGCCCAGAGCTCCTTTTTGCCCGGAGCTGTCTGACTGTCCGGAATACCGAGCTCCTTCTTTTTGCTTTCAAGCTCCGCGCTGCGTTCGTAAACCTCCTTTTCAAGAGCGTTTATCTGCCTTAACAGCTCGAACAGCGGCTCGCATATCTCCGCCTGCTTGTCCTTGAATTTCTCGCTCGCGTCATTGATAATTTCCATTGAATTACCCCCTTTTACTTGTTCTTGTTGACGATACGGCTCTCGAACTTACCCGTTGCCAGATCGATATAACGCGTGAAAAGCGAGACCTTGTTGTCCGCGTTGAGGTTCGTCCAGACAAAATCGGTGAACTCGTCAAGGCTCATATCGGGGATAACTACGTCCTTGGGTTCGCCCGTGAAGCTCGGCAGCGGATCGCCCGCCGCGGCGTAGGTGTGGATAAAGCTGCCCTGCCCTTTTATCGGATCTGAATACGCGAACGTAAAGCGGCGCGTGGACATCGGATCGCCGTTCGCGCTTTTCAGTATCGACATAGCATAATTCATATCGCCGTTTTCGAGATGAACGATACCGGATATCCTCGGGGTGAAATTCGGCAGATCGTCCTCGAACATACGCGAACGCAGGCTCTCCTCAAACGTCATCTGCTTGTCCATAAGCTCATAGATCGTGTCGGTCTGATCGCCGTTGGTGACGATGGTTTTATTCCCGAGAACACGCACGGGAGCGTAGATTATAAGGTGCGGATCCTTCATCTTACTCTCGTCGAACGCCTTTGTGCGTATTCCGTCGCCGTCCTCTATAAATACGCGGTTGCGGCTGTTCTCGCTGCGCCCCATTATGAAGTACGCGATCACCGCCTTTTTGTCGTCCGCGCTCTTGCCTATCACGATACCTCTGCCGTGATATTCCAGTGAATTCAGTTCCTTGTCCAATGTGATCATTTGTTTGTCCTCCTGTTTATTTTTAAAAACTGCCTAAATAACATACCGTTTTTGTTCCGACTGCCGCTTCGCCGCGGCTCTCGTATTCGGAAAACAGCGCGTTCAGCTCCTCCAGAAACGGCTCGTAGCCGGATTCGCCGACGCGGGGCGCGTAAGAGCGCGACAGCGTTTCGCCGATAAAGCTCTCGCGTGTGAAAACGCGCTCGCCCGAATACTCCCTCATCACAAGCTCCTTAAAATAGCCGCCTAGGAACTTATCTCCCGCTTCCGCAGCCCGCGCGCCCGTGTGCCCCTTTTCCGCAAACCGCGGGTCGGAGCTGTATTTTCTGCAAAGCTCCGTCTGCCGAAGCGCCAGACCCTCTTTCACAAAGCTGTTCCATATCACCGCGATTTTTCCGTTCGGAGCAAGTATCCGCATGCACTCCCGCTTGAACGCGTCCTCATCGAACCAATGAAACGCCTGCGCCGCCGTCACCAGTCCGAACGATTTTTCGGGCAATCCCGTGTTCTCGGCGGGAGCGTTCACAACCGTTATTCCCCCGATTTCCGAAAGCCTTTCGCGCATATCTGCGTTGGGCTCGACGGCGGTCACCTTCCACGGCTTTTTCAGCAGACAGCGCGTGAATTTTCCCGTACCCGCGCCTATATCCGCGACATTCCCGCACGGAGCGCTCTCGTAAAGGAAATCAATAAGCTCTGTCGGGTAGCTCGGGCGGAATTTTTCGTACAAGTCCGCCTTTCCCGTGAATTTCTGTTCGTTCATATCATCTCCTAAAATCTACCAAGATAACACGCCGCAGTATATTTGATTGTAACCGTGCCGCCGTTTTCGTGCATTGCGAACGCGTCCTTAAGCTCGCCGACAAAGCGCCCGAAATCCTCGTTATCCTCGCCTATCGCATAGGAGCGCGACAACGTGTCGCCGATAAACGCACGCTCGTCCATTTCAACATCATTTTCAACAGTGAAATCCATCATATCGGAAAAGTACTCGTTTTTCAGAAACGCGCCGCCATCCTCGGTCGTCCGCTTGCCAATGTGCCCCGAATGAGATGTGCCGCAGTACCGCCGGCATATCACGTCACGCGCTCTCGAGATCTCGCAGTCCTCCAGATTGCGCTCGTTGAACATAATGGCAAGCCGCCCGTTATCGGTAAGAATTCGCTTGCATTCCTCCTTGAACCTCAATTCGTCAAACCAATGAAACGCCTGCGCCGCCGTCACCAAGCCCACGGACTTGTCCGCGAGCCCTGTATTCTCGGCGGGAGCGTTCACCACTGTTATCCCACCGATCTCGGAGAGCTTTTCGCGCATATCGGCGTTGGGCTCGACGGCGGTCACGCTCCACGACTTTTTCAGCAGACAGCGCGTAAACTTTCCCGTGCCCGCGCCTATATCCGCGACATTCCCGCACGGAGCGCTCTCGTAAAGGAAATCTATCAGCTCGTCGGGATAGGACGGGCGGTATTTTTCATACAAGTCCGCCTTTCCCGTAAATTTCTGTTCGTTCATATTATCACCAACAATTCTTCAGAGCTTCGACAGATAGTTATACTTTTTTCTGAGAAGATTATCATTCCATGGATTTACTCCGCGAAATTCCCCCGCATAAACCGCAACATCACCGTGAAGCGCTATCTCCATCAGCTCGTCCGGGACGGGCGCAAAACTGAACTTTAAACTGAACGCGATCGGGCAATCCTCCTCGGGAACATAGCCGGAGCGTTCAAACGTTAAGCCCGCGGGGACGATAATTTTCAGCAGGTCGCCGACAGACGAATACTCATCAAAGAAAAGGTCTTCGATATCGAACTCGCCGCCGTGTTCGTCAAGCATATCAGCAACATATCTCGCAAGAGCTTCAAGACAGGTGTACAGCGCGGTATGCTCTTTTAAATTATCGGCGGTTATCCCCTCGAAATAATCCGCGCATCGCAGTGCATAGACAGGATCGTCCCCCTTGACGTGAAACCGGATCCCGCACCCGAAAAGCGGTAAATTTACCGTTCCCTCAAGCCAGCCGAAATAATCGCCGCTTTCTTTTATTGAATAGTTGTTTTCGTGCATATCGGACGTCTTCAGCTCGAAGCTGTCGGAGCCTTTATTTTTTGTTGTGTATGAAAACGATGGGTTGTAACCATGAATATCTCCGTTTCCGCTAAACATACAGCATACCCTCCACTATCAGCATATTTAAGTATGACCGAAACCCAGCGCAATGGCAGCCACGCCGAATACAATGCATACGATACCCATGACGAGCGACGCGATCGCGCCACCCTTTTCGTAGACCATGCCGCCAGTCGAAAGCAAAAGCGTGGTCTCCTCGCCGACCGCAGGAAGAACGCTTGTCCCCACCTTGCTTGTATACCTCTTGGTCTCACCGAAATCGACGTATTCATATATGGGCGTGTAGATCCTAATCTTGGTTCTGCTTCCGTTGTGTCTGTGTACGGTCACGTCCTCCCTATAATCGACTATCCTTGCATCGACCTCATAGCAGTTTCGCATTCCGGCTATCTGCCGCACAAAATTGATTATCATAACGATCCCGACAACCGAAAAAATTATTCCGACAATTATAAACATATCAATCCTTTACAACGGCTTTCCCGTTCTTTATCCTTATCCTGTCCTCGCAAAACAGCGAAACGGCTTTCGGCAGCAGCTTCCACTCTACATTCTCCATAATTTTGCGCTGGAGAGTTTCGGGGGTTTCGTCGTTGGCAACTTCCACCGTGCCTTGGAGTATTATCGCGCCCGCGTCCGCCTTTTCGTTGACAAAATGGATAGTCGCGCCCGACACCTTAACTCCGTATTCCAAAGCCGCCTTATGTACTCTAAGCCCGTAAAATCCCTCTCCGCAGAAGCTCGGGATAAGCGCCGGGTGGACGTTGATTATCTTATACGGATACGCCTTTGTAACGCACTCGTCGAGTATCGTCATAAAGCCCGCGAGCACGATAAGATCGGCTTTTTGCGCGTTAAGCTCTTTGAGTATCGCCTCGCTGTACGATCTGTTGTCGGCGTAGTCCCTGCGCGGTATCACAACGCCCTCGATGTCGTTCTGCTTTGCCCTTTCAAGAGCGTAAGCCTCGGGATTTGAGCTTATCACACAGGTTATTTTCCCGCCCTTTACCTCGCCGCGCTTTTCCGCGTCTATAAGCGCCTGTAAATTCGTACCGCCGCCCGACACCAAAACAACTATGTTTTTCATAAAGCCTCCTTTATCCTCTCGCAGAATTTGTCTATTTCCGCGTCGTTTTCGGGAGACTGTTTTTTCAGCGGGTCAACCAGATCAAGCGTCGCCGCGCCCTCGTGTTTCGCGTCGCGTTTCATTTCCTCAAAACACTTGTCGGTTTTCCCTCCCGCGCAGCAGACAAAAAAACCGAGTTTTTTGTCGGAAATATCGTTCTCCGCAAAAAACGTTTTCAGCGGAGGCGCGTATTTTGAAGCCCAAACGGGCGAACCGATTATTACAACGTCGTAATCGTCCGCGTTAAAATCGTACGGTATAAGTGCCGGCTTTTCTCCGAATGTAACGCTTTTTCCGCCCCAAAGAAACTTGCTGACCTTCCCTGTCGGGTACGCCTTTACGCATTTCAGCTCGATAAGATCGGCACTCAGCCTCTCGGCAATTTTTTCCGCCACAAATTTCGTGTCGCCCTCCAGCGAATAGTATACAACCGCTGTTTTCATAATAAAAGTCCTTTCTCAAATCTGTGATCAAATCGGTACCTGTAAGTAATAAAGTCAATTTTATCCGATCCCGTAAAGTCCCAAATATCCATAGTTTACACTTTCAATATGCGTGGTTTATCTCGATAAGCGTAAAGTCATTCGCCGCGCGCTCCGGGAGAGGCTTCTTGCCCGGAGTATACTCCGCGAAAACGACAAAGCTCTTAAGCGCCACCTTGCAGTAATTCCCGAACATATCCTTTCCCTCTTTCACCGCCGCGAGCCACTCCACACCGTTTATCGTAAGCGTTCCCGAATAGTTGGCTTTGGGCGTGTGAAGGGCGGTCTTGCTTGAATTATCGAACACCACCCCGATAGCCGCAAGCGTTTTTCCGTCGTTGCTGCGGGAATATATCCCCAGATCGTCCCAGACAAGCGCCATGCAGTTGTCGAAATAATCCTTGCCGCGCCTGCCTTCCATATACGCGCGGTAATTTTTGTCCGGTTCTGTTTTCTGAACGCGCGGTTCGCCGAGCGCCCGTTTCAGCGCCTCCACCTCCAGCGCTTCCGCTATTGTTTCCCCGTTTACGATCAAGGAATCGTCTCTGATGTCAATTTCCATTACTGTCCACGCTCCTTTTTATATTCTGTATTTATCTGTATTTATATGGCAAAGCCGTACAGAACCCGACGATCCTGTACGGTATCACCGCTATTTCAACTGAATTTCAAGACCCGTAAAGCTCGTTTCATCACGCGCCGCGTCGTCCTGTTCAAAATCGGTATATTCCGCGGTAATGAGGTACTCTCCGACATACACCTCGCGCATGACCTCGCAGTCCTTCCCCGCCATTATCACCGGCAGCCACGCTCCGCCGTTTATCGTAAGCGTGCCGCCGAACAGCTTTTTCGGATTGGACGGAGAATCATTGCCCTGCGGCTGTATGCATATCCCGAATGTGTTCACTACCTTGCCGTTGTAGGTATAGCACATCAGACCCAGCTCGTCCCATGTGTAGTTCACCCGATTAGAGACGGGCTCGCTGTGCAGCTTTTCAAGAAATTCCCGGTCTTCTTCCTTTGTCTTGAAATGCTTCGCCCTCGGCTCTCCGAGCACCGCGGACAGCGCGTCTATATGCATAGGCACCTCGAGCTTTTTTCCGTTTATCACGAAACAGTCGTCGCGTATGTCAACGGTAAGACTTTTAGACTGTTCGGAAACCTTTTCGGGTCTCTTGCCGAATAACTTGTGAACAAGCCTCATCGGAACACTACCTCTCCGTCGCCAGACACCGTTTCTCCGATAACGAACGCTTCCTCACCGTTTTCCTTCAGTATCGCGACCGCTTTGTCCGCGTCGCTCTTATCCACGCACACCGCCATTCCAACGCCCATATTGAACGTGTTGTACATATCGTGCTCGGGAATATCCCCTTCCTTTTGCAAAAGCCCGAATATCGGCGGTACCTTCCACGAGCCCTTTTCGATGCTCGCTGATATTCCCTCGGGCAGCATACGCGGGATATTCTCGTAAAAGCCCCCGCCAGTTATATGCGATATTCCCTTTACGTTCACCTTCGATATAAGCTCCAGCACGGGCTTTACATATATCCTCGTGGGAGTTAAAAGCGCCTCGCCCAGCGACATCCCGAGCTCGGGCACGAGCGTGCGCACCTTCTGCTCGTTGATATTGAATACGCGCCGCACGAGCGAAAATCCGTTGGAATGAACGCCGCTGGAAGCTATTCCGATTATCGCGTCGCCCGCCTTTATGCTCGTATTGTCCAGTATCTTCGACTTATCCACTATGCCCGTGGAATACCCCGCGATGTCGTACTCGTCCTCCGCCATCATTCCCGGGTGCTCGGCGGTCTCGCCGCCCACGAGAGCGCAGCCCGCCATAACGCAGCCGTCCGCCACGCCCTTTACTATCTGCGCCACCTTTTCGGGAACATTCTTCCCAATCGCGATATAATCCAGAAAATACAGCGGCTTTGCCCCGCAGCAGATTATATCGTTGACGCACATCGCCACGCAGTCTATCCCTATCGTATCGTGCTTATCGAGCAGCATCGCGATCTTCAGCTTCGTGCCCACGCCGTCCGTTCCCGAAACGAGCACCGGCTCCTTCATTCCTTCAACATCGATCTGAAACAATCCGCCGAACCCGCCTATTCCCGAGATACACCCGGGGATCTTCGTCCGCTCAACGTCGCCCTTCATCAGCCTGACGCTCTCATAACCCGCCGTTACGTCGACGCCCGCTGCCTTATAACTCTCACTGTAACTTTTCATCTTAGCTCCTTATCTAAAAGCAAAATACGCACCGCTCGACTTCGCTTCGCTACGTCTCGCTAGCCGAGCGACATTGTTCGCACTTCACTCCGCTGCGTGCGAACAACGTCACTCGCTTGCGTATTTTGCTATGCGCCGCCGCAGTGCCGTTCTGATTTTCCACGCGCATCCGATGCGTTATTGTAAGCGTACTACGAACTTTTTCAAAAGCAACCGCCGCTCATTCGTCGAACTTCATCTCAAACTTGTCCTTCGGGAACTCCGAGGGCACTTCAATGGGATATTCGCCCGTGAAGCAGCCGCGGCAGAACCCGCACTTGGCGTTCTCCGCTATCCGTATAACGCTGTCCGTGCTGAGAAATCCGAGGCTGTCGACCCCGATTATCTCCGCTATCTCATCCACCGTATGCTTGTTCGCTATAAGATTTTCCTTGCTGTCTATGTCAGTTCCGAAATAGCACTCGCTTATAAACATCGGCGCGGATATGCGCATGTGTATCTCCTTAGCCCCCGCCGCACGCAGCAGCTTTACCACCTTCGCCGAGGTCGTCCCGCGCACTATGCTGTCGTCCACAAGCACCACCCGCTTACCCGCGACCGTTTCTTTGATGACGTTCAGCTTGATCTTTACCGCGTTGTCGCGCATTATCTGCGTAGGCTGAATAAACGTTCTTCCTATATACCTGTTCTTGATAAATCCCACTCCGTAGGGTATCCCAGAGGCTTGCGAAAATCCCAGAGCCGCGTCAAGTCCGCTGTCGGGGCAGCCTATGACCACGTCCGCGTCAACCGGGTGCTCCTTCGCTAGAAAATGCCCCGCGCGAAGTCTCGCGTTATGAACGCCCGCGCCCTCTATAACGCTGTCGGGTCTTGCGAAATAAACGAACTCGAACACGCACATCGTGTGCTTCTGTCCGCAATGCGTTTTTATGCTCTGAATACCCGTCTCGTCTATCACCACTATCTCGCCCGCCTCTATATCGCGGACGAATTTCGCGCCGATACTGTCAAGCGCGCAGGTCTCGCTTGCCACCACATATCCGCCGCCGTTCGCCAATTCACCGAGGCAAAGCGGTCTGAAGCCGTGCGGGTCGCGCGCCGCTATCAGCTTTTTCGGAGACATCAGCACCAGCGAATACGCGCCCTTTATCTTATACATTGCCTTTTCAAGGGCTTCCTGTATCGAACGGCTGTCCAGACGCTCGCGCGTTATCGCGTATGAGATGACCTCCGTATCCGAAGTCGAATGGAATATTGCGCCGTTCATCTCGAACTCGCGCCGCAGATCGAGCGCGTTTATCAGATTTCCGTTATGCGCTATCGCAAGAGCGCCCTTGATATGCCTTACCGTCATCGGCTGGCAATTGGCGGTGTTTACGTTTCCGGTCGTGGAATACCGCACATGCCCTATCGCTATCCTGCCGTCCTCGAATTCGTCAAGCACGCGCTGTGTGAACACCTCGTTCACCAAGCCCAGACCCTTATGCGTTTTGAACACGCCGCGCTCGTTCACCACTATCCCGCAGCTCTCCTGTCCGCGGTGCTGGAGCGCGTACAGCGCGAAATATGTCATACTCGCGACGTTTTCCGGCTTTTTGGAATAGACCCCGAAAACTCCGCATTCCTCGTGAATACTGTTGAACATCACTTAGTCCTCGCAATTATTTATTCCCGAAAATTCTTCTCATCATCTCGTTATAAGCGTCCTCAACTCCGCCCATATCGCGTCTGAACCTGTCCTTATCGAGCTTCTCGTGAGTCGTGGAATCCCAGAAGCGGCAAGTATCGGGAGATATTTCGTCCGCGAGCAGTATCTTGCCGTGGAAACGCCCGAACTCTATCTTGAAATCGATAAGGTCTACGTTTATCTCCTTAAAGAACTTCAGCATGAACTCGTTTACCTTAAACGCGTACTTTGCTATCGTGTCTATCTCTTCCTTAGTCGCGAGATCGAGCGCGAGCGCGTAATAATCATTTATAAAAGGATCGCCGAGGTCGTCGTTCTTATAGCTGAACTCCAGCGTAGGACAAGAGAGCTTTCTTCCCTCCTCTATCCCGAGCTTCTTCGAGAAGCTGCCCGCAGCCACGTTTCTCACGATGACCTCCAACGGAACTATCTCCACCTTCTTCACCAGCGTCTCTCTGTCCGAAAGCTCCTCCACCAGATGTGTGGGCACGCCCTCCTTTTCAAGCAGACCGAACATATAGTTCGTCATCTTGTTATTGATAACGCCCTTTCCTACGATAGTGCCCTTCTTCTCGCCGTTAAATGCCGTCGCGTCGTCCTTGTAGTCCACGATGACCAAGTCCGGGTCGCTCGTCGCGTATACCTTCTTTGCCTTTCCCTCATAGAGCTGAGAGCCCTTTGTTACGTTTGCCATAAACTTTATCCTCCTTATTTAAATTTGCAAAATCCGCGTTATTTTAAAGCAAAATCCGCACCGCTCACTCCGCGCTTCGCGCTCCGTTCGCTAGCCGAGCGACTTTGCGCATTCTCCGCTTCGCTCCGAACACGCCAAGTCACTCGCTTGCGGATTTTGCACTTGTCGCCATTGCGTTTTCTTTTTGGATACGCACCTTGAAGCGGACCTTATCAAAACGCTTTGAGCTCATCTTGGAGCTTCCTGTCCTTCTCGGCTATCTGCTCCGTCATCGTTTGCTTCGCCTTAGCGAGCTTCTCCGCGAGGTCGTTATCCGACAGCGCCAGCATCTGCACCGCGAGTATCGCCGCGTTCTTCGCGCCGTCCACCGCGACCGTCGCCACGGGGATCCCCGAAGGCATCTGCACCGTCGCGAGAAGCGCATCCATTCCGTCAAAATTCTTCGAGCTGCACGGGATACCGATAACGGGCAGCGTCGTGTACGCCGCCATAACTCCCGCCAGGTGCGCCGCCATTCCCGCCGCGCATATTATCACCCCGAAGCCGTTCTCCCTTGCCTTCGCCGAAAACTCCGCTGCCGCCGCGGGAGTTCTGTGCGCCGACATTATGCGGCACTCGTACTCCACGCCGTAGCTTTTCAGCTCCTCCAGCGCCTTTTTTACGGTCGGCAGATCGCTGTCGCTGCCCATTATTACCGCGACCTTCTTCTTATCCATTCTCAATTCTTCCTTTCAAATAAAAATTAGCCGTACTAACATACAGCTAATCTCTCATTTATTTTTTTGTGCAAAAATACCGTAAAAATCCACCGAACGTATAGTTGACGACCTTAAAACGCTCATTATCGACATCTCCTGTAAGAATTTGGATAATATACGGCTGTAAAAACATCTATTTATATTTTACACTATATTTTGAGAAATTGCAAGCGTTTTTTTTATTTTTAACAAAATATATAGTTTTTTTAGTAAAAATTCGTGAAATATGGTAAAATTGCTTGTTTCACTCTTCCTGCTCACGGCGGTCGGAGCGTATGAACGGCTTTTGTACTGCGCTTTCCGTCAAAAGCCGGTATTTATCCGGTCGGCGGTAGGCGTTTCCGTGGACTTCGCGCTCTCGGTACCCGCGGAGCATATCGAGATCGAGCTCTGCCGTGTATATCCCCTCGGCGCCGTCCGCCCGAAGAAGGCAGGTATCGCGCGAGCCCGCAAGCTCCGGGAGATACGCCACTCCGTCAAAGACGCTCGAGCCGCCGTTGCAGTCGGGGACAGTCTCGGGATAGTTGCAGGTCGCAACAGCCGTCATATTCTCGTAAGCGCGCGCTCTCAGCTGCGAGAGCCTGTTTATCTCCATAGGACACGCGTTCGGCACAAGGATAAGCTCCGCGCCCTTTAACATCAATATCCGCGCGCTTTCGGGAAACTCCCTGTCATAGCAGATCATCACGCCGACTTGAACTTCTCCCGCGGCGGTATCGAGCGGCGCGACATAAAAGTCCTCTCCCCTCGAAAGCTCCCGCTCGTCGCCGAAGTCGCAGGTGTGGACTTTGGCGTAGGTGAGACGACGCTCGCCGTGCCTGTCAAACAGCGCGAGCGTATTCCGCGGGTTTTGAGAGCCGCCGTCGCGTTCCTCAAGAAACGTAATGCCGATCGCCGTTCCAAGCTCCCGCGCGAGCGTTCCGAACGCGTTTACAAAAGGGCTGTCCGCGCTTACCGCGTTCCTTTTCCACACCTCGGGCTGTCCTCCGATATCGTAGCCGCAGCTCCACATTTCGGGGAACAGCACGATATCCGCGCCCGCGCCAGCCGCCTCACGGCACGCGCTTACTCCCTTTTCGAGGTTTCCCTCCAAGCTGCCGCAAGGAGATATCTGCAATAACGCGATCTTCAGCTTTGCCATTATCAACACCGCCTTTCGCATATATTATAGCCCTTTTTACCGAATTTGTCAAGCTCCCGCTACTTGACAAACCGTGACGATTATGGTATAATAAAATCGTATATACTAAGGAAACACTGATTTAATGACGGTTTTCCCCGCCTTCGGCGGGGAAAACCGCATAAAATAAAACTTTAAATTTATAAATATCATTTGATCGGCATTTCCCTAACAATTCGGCAAAGGAACGGTACTTAAATGAAGAAAATTATTTCGTTTATTTTAATATCCTGTCTCACGCTTATGCTCACAGCGTGCGATCAAAAGGAAAAACCCGACAGCGGCGCTTCACAGAGCTCATCGGGCAAATCGGGGTGGGTCTCCGTGCCCGTTGTCACATCGGATACCGACACTTCGGGGCAGACAAGCTCGGCTCAGGGCGTAATCACCTCTTTTCCCAATCTCCCCTTCGAGGACATTCCCGAGACTGTCAACGGTAATAATATACACGACTTTTCAACGGGCAACTTCATTTACAACCCCAACGTCACCGACACGACCAACGAAGCGCGTTACTACGGCGATTTCGAGTGGATAAACGAACCGCGGGTGCTCTGGACGAGCAGTATCGACGAAACGCCGTGGCCGGTCTACGACAGCGACGGTGCGGTAGCCTACGGCAAGGCTCACTGGGACGACGGCGTGGGGCTTTGCGCCCCGTTCATCTCGCGATGTCTTACCGAGGGCGGCAACATCACGGAATACACCGAGAGCTCCACGGCGCTTACCCTCCAGCTCCTCCACTCGCGGCTCGGCTTCGGGCAGTTCGTGCCGTACAACAAAAGCGATCATACGGTGACGCTCCCCGACTACGCGCGTCCCGGAGACGTCGTGCAGATATACTGCTCCTACGAGGGCGTTATGATACACTCGCTTCTCATGGTGGGAACGGACGAAAACGGCAAGCTCCGAGTGGTCTGCCATAACTATCGCAACAGCGGAACCTACGCGTTCGTTGTGGACAGTCTCAACGACCCCTGCTACGACTGCGAGAGCAAGACCTTTGAAATGTTCTTCTACCACTTCTACCGCGAGGACGACGAGGGACTTCCCGAGGAGGTCGTCAAAAACAAGGACATCGTTCTCTGGGAAAAGCAGGGATACGCCATAACGGACGAAAAATACGACCGCGAGGCGGCTCTGGACTACGCGCGCCGGTATCAGGACGACGGTCTGGGCTACTACGGCGCTTCCCACACCTCGGACATTCTCAGAGCGGGCGGGCTTTCAATCGGCTACCCGAACCAATCGGCGCTGTTTTTGCAGCTTTTGAAATCGCGTCTCGGGGAGGCGTACTCCCTTAAAGTCCGCAACGACCGCACGGTCATTCTCCCGAGCCTCGCCAAAGCGGGCGACATCGGCTTCGTTTACTGCCCCTACGACGGCACGATCATTTCCTCGTTCATAATATCCGGCAGCGACGACACCGGCAGAATGGTAACGCTGTCCTACGACCTGCTCAACGACGGAAAATCCGCGTTCAAGGTCGACAGCCAATGCGTAGGCTGCGGTGATGACATCAAGGAGGTCATCATCTTCCACTTTGACGATTGATATCAAAATAACATCTGCCCCCGCGGAATTACGTCCGCGGGGGCGTTTGTGTTTTCACAAAAAAAATCCTTTCGCATACAATGCACAAAGGAGTTGATGTTATGCTTATTGAGATCGGTTACGACCGCCGCGCCGCCGTGCGCTACGCCCTCAACTGGGCGTTCGCCCGAAACCCCCGCTTCTATGACTTCGAGGATATCGGCGGCGACTGCACAAATTACATCTCGCAATGCCTCTACGCCGGCTGCAATGTTATGAACTTCTCAAAGGAGAACGGGTGGTACTACATAAACTCCGACGACCGCGCTCCTGCTTGGACGGGCGTGAATTTCCTCCGCGAGTTCCTGCTCACGAACCGCGGCACCGGCGTTTACGCCGAGGAAGCGCCGCTGTCGGAGCTCCGACGCGGCGACATAATCCAGCTCGTCAACTCAAACGGGCAGTTTTATCATACGGTCATCGTATCGGCGATATTCAGCCCCGCCGAGCCGCAAAACATCTTTGTCTGCGCCCACTCCGTCGACGCGCGCAACAGAAGGCTTTCGACGTACAACTATGCGGACGCGGCGGGATTTCACATTCTCGGTGCGAGAAAAGAGATCGCACTGAGCACTCGATAAAACACAGAAAGGAGCAGTTATGTTTATTTACACAGTCAAAGCCGGCGATGATCTCTACGCGCTCTCCGACCGGTTCGGCGTTCCCGTAAGCCGTATCGTCGCGGATAACGCCCTGCGCTATCCCAACAGGCTTGTTGTAGGACAGCATCTCATCATAATGTCGGACATCATGCGGCACGTTATCGAGGAGGGACAGACGCTGTATTCCCTCTCGCAGGAGTTTGAAGTCCCGCTCGACGCGCTGCTTGCCGCAAACCCCGACGTGAACCCCATCGCCTTATACGCGGGAGAAACGGTGAATATTCCGCTGACCGAGGATATACGCCGCCGCCCCGCGGTGATAAACGGCTACGCCTATCCCACTATCACGGACAGCTCGCTTGAATGTTCGCTGCCGTTTCTGACTTTTATGTCGCCGTTTTCCTATTCCGTCACTCCCGATGGAGACATAATAGCCCCCAACGCCGGAAGGATACTCGAACGCACGGCAAACAGCTCCGCTATGGCGCTTATGGTCGTTACCAACATCTATGAGGGGTCGTTTTCAACGGAAGTCCTGTCGCAGATACTCGCCTCTCCGAGCGCCCGCGAGCGGCTCATCTCGTCTATTCTCGCGGAGCTTGAGAGCAAGGGCTACGACGGAGTAAATCTCGATATGGAATACATCTCCCCCGACGACCGCGAGAGCTACAACTCCTTCCTGCGCGACATTTCCGCGCGGCTTCACGCGAACGGCTACATTCTCGCCACTGCGGTAGCGCCGAAATACCGCGCGGATCAGCCGGGCATTCTATACGAATCGCACGACTATAAAGTCCAGGGAGAAGAGGCGGATTATGTTATCATAATGACATACGAGTGGGGGTACACATTTGGATATATGTGTTTATGTTGATTTTGTATTAATGGTTATATTTATTAATGTATACAATATATCCCTCTTGAAAAAGGGGCAGACCAGGAAATCATAGTTTAAGTCGATGTTAGTCGCCTTCTTGCTTTTTCCTGGCGTTTCTTTATTTCATTATACAGCCATTCAAAATATTCTGCATAGGTACAATCATGGTGTTTGTCTCGTACTTCTTGAATATAACATTTAGTAAGCTCATACATTCTGATCGTGCCGGCTCCAGATCCGCTGTCAAAAACCCATATGGGGAGATATCCTTTTTTCACAAGCAACCCCCAATGATGATAGAAATTAACCACATAAGAAGCGTTTTGAGAAGCGTCTTCGTCTTCCAAACTTAAATCATTATTGTACACAAAACGTCTAGCATTAGAAAACTCTTTGCTCTCCATAACTGAAAAATAATTATTTACCGCTTCATTTTTAGAATGGATCAATCCCCAAAATCCGAGTATCATTCCAGATATTCCGGTAACAGCACCGATAAGAGAAAAAATAATTGATTCGTTCATAGTTTTTACCTCCATTTTTATATTTTTCAACACTAAGAAGCACATAAAAAGCTTCTAATTGAAATTATAGTATACTTTTGCTGTTTTTTCAACCCCCGTTGCGCAAGATGTCGAAATCCTGCGCAACGTGTAATATTTTTGTACAAATAAACAAAAAAAGTCTCATTGATTTATATAGTTTCACAACATACCATTTCTTATAAAAACTCATCTGCCTACTATAACAAAAAGATACTTTGTACAAAATTAAATAAAATGCGTTTTTTAATATCATTTCATGAAACTATAACATACCTCCTCATTGTAGAATTGTACAAAATAGTCGAGTTTTTTGACGTCGTTTTATGAAGTTTGTAGATTATCTGCAAAATATGACAAAAAAACGCTCAATGGTCGTTTAAAATTCATAGTAAAAAGAATATAGTATAATGTCGGCAGTTAGATTATTATTTTGACATTTTAAGGAGGACAACATGAAGAAGTTCAAAATAATGAATTTAAAACGCAAAATCAAATTCAGAATATTTAGTTTTGTAATTCAGATCAAGTTTAAAAATCATAATAAACTAGAACTTTGGATACTTAATTTCATTTTAAATCTAATTCAAACCCCACATTACATTTTCTTAATAAGTATGCTTTTCATACTTATTTATCCTAATTTGAACAATACATTATACCATCTAACTATAGTATAATACACAAAAATCGGCTGCCTACCTTCACAGATAGACAGCCGAAAATTTATTTGTAGATCATATGGTTTACCATACGCTGAATGAGATAATAGTCATACCCCGCCTCGTTGAGTAAGCGGAAACGTGTGTCACCGTTGCCCCACTTGCCGTCTATAACCTCCTGCGCGAGTTCCTCGAGCGACTTCTTCGGCGTGTAGAGTATCTCGTTGACGCGCTTCTGAACGTCCGCGTAGGAATACCCCGCGGCGGTGAGCTTGTCCTTGCGCTCCTGACCGTTACCCCAGAGCCCGTTGAGAACCTCCTGCGCGAGCTCGTCCACCGTTTTCTTGACCTCGTTCGGCACAATCGCTTTCGAGTAGCCGTTCAGACCGTGCTCCTTTATGTAGTCCGAATAATCCACATAGCCGATGTCGCGGTCACAGTCGTACTGTACGCCCGGAACGTAAGCCGCGTCATACTGCCATACGCCGTATGTGCCCTTGTAGCCGCACTCGCCGCGGTAATCCGCTATCCACGCAGGACGTTTTTCGCGGACGGTTTCGTCTACATACGCGGTAAACGGACAGGTGGACGCATACACTCCCGCGTAATATCCTGCCTTTTCGAGCTCTCCGCAGAACGCCTCCACGAGCTCCGTACAAAACGCCTTGCCCTTGTCGAACTGCGACTTTTCCTCAATATCGAGGTAGACGGGAAAATCGAGCTGCTTGCCCTTGAGCGCCGCGATGAACGCCCTTGCCTCCGCAACGCCCTGCTCGATCGTTTCCGCGTAGCTGTACCAATACGCGCCGACTTTCATACCGCTGTTCTTCGCGTTGGCGTAGTTGAGCTCCCACGTTGCAACGGTTGAGGTGGAATATCCCGCCTTGATGATGACGAAATCCACGCCGTTTGCCTTGACTTTCTTGAAATCGATCGTGCCCTGAATACCGCACACATCGATACCCTTCATAATTGCTTCCATATTATTCCTCCTTATTTCCGCTGTCCGCCAAGCCCTCGCCGAGGACGTAGCCGACTACTGCCGCGCCGCTGAGTATCGCGCCGCTGATCTTATCGGCTGTCTCATGCGAACCGTTCCCAAGAACGATAAGCCCCGCGACAAAGCCCGCTATAGATACCCAGAGCTTGCGGCTCGTCAATTTTCTTCTCCAGTCGATTTTCATAATAACCTCCTTTAATGCCCTTTGTGATATTCCTTAAGCTCCTTGATGTCGCTTTCCGCTTCATCAAGGCGCTGTTCAAGAAGCGGCATACGCTGCGCAAAGTTGTTGTGCTCTGCGACCTTGTTTTCAAGCTGTTGCAAGCGGTATGCGGTCAGCTTACTTGATACCAAAATACCGCCGAGAGAGCCGCCCAGCGTGCCAAGAAGCGATATCATTGCGCAGATCACCGTGCTGTCCATTTTTTGTTCACCTCCCCACGCCGTATTTCCGCGCGAGCCACGCGATGTTTTCGCGTATCTGCTCGGGTGTTTGCACGCCGTCGCCGATAGCGAAAAACTTCCAATAGACATCACCGAGTGGCTTCGCGTTTTTGTCGTATCTTCCGAACGATATAAACTGAAATGACGGATTGGTAATGGAAAACGTACCGCCGGGATACATATCGTCGTATGCATAACGATCCATATAAAAATTATTTATAACATACTGGGTGTCACCAGAAAATACATATATGTGATATTCGTCCGGCATCGTGTATATCGTTGTGCGTATCGGACCGTCATATCCGGAAAATTCAGCGGCAGAATAACATGGTTGCCCACCATACCAAGCATCATTAGCACCGTGCGTAGTCATGTAAAACCATAAACCAGCCGATCGCGTTTGTGAGCATTGTACTTTTAAAAAGCCGTTATCATTGACTGAGTTCCGTGCGATAGCATATATCGTTGTTGGACCATTGTTTCCATTATCGAGATATGCGTTTTGAAACCCTGTTTTTCCAAACCGAAACGAATCGTCTGTTTTTGTGTAATCATCACCAAGCAGTTCTATACGACACGTGTCATCATCAAGCTTGTTTGCCCACGTCCAAACGCCGTTGTCCACTTTGGCATCGCGGTAGTCAAAATAGCCCTGCAATCCGTTCAAATGCGGCATTGTCTCACCGACGGGTTCCTCGCCGCCACCGCCCGAAGAAGCGGACGATGACGGCATCTTAAAATTTACTGTTGAGTAGTCCGTGCCCGTGCACTGTGCTCTTCCCGTACCCATTAGATAGATCGTTCCGTTTGCGCCATAGACGTTCACCCCGCCGCCCGCGGGTATTTCAAACACGTCATCCGCGTCTGGGGTAATATTGGGGTTGATACTTGCGTAGATCGTATTTGTGCCGAGATTCTGCACTATAACGTTCTGTCCGCCTAAGCTCTCGACGCGGAGCTCCGCGCCTGTCAGTATTGGTCTTTTTGTCATAAATACCTCCTAATTATGATGTTTTGACGGTATGTCCGCCAACTTGCAGAATAAATCCTCCATTGTTATCACCAGATAACGTTAAGGCGTTTGAATTTCCCCCTATACTAACCGAAAGGTAGTTTTGACCAAGCGTTATGCTTGAACCATTATTAAATCCAATTTTAATTGTATTTTGATTTATATCGAATATGTTATCTTTTGTTTCAACTGAAAAATGAGCGCCGGCGTCCCATCTAATACTTGCAAGCGTCGTGTATCCGTCCGTAGCCTCTATGATGTACGGATTGGTAAACCGCAGATTGTATTGTGAGGCTTGCGCAAAGACGAGCGAGGTCGCCGCGCCGCCTTTCGTCGCCTTCTGCGACTGCGGCACAGGTGCGACCTGAAATCCTGCATCCGCCGCTCGTGTCCTCGCAAGAGGCGTTATCCCATCATCATCGGAGAGCGCCGCGACTGCTGCGATGGGAGCGTCGCGGTATACTATCGGCACCTGCCCGACATTTGTTATGGTCTGACGTCCGTGGTAATGCCACGTGCTGTGAGTGATAAAACCGATCAGGTCGTTGTTCCGGTTCGTACCGTTGATCACCCCGCCTTGCAAACGTATAACGTCCCCTGCATCAAGCGAAGGATCGTTCCTTATAACGGTTTTAAAGGCATAAAAATATACCGTACACAACTGTTCGAGTATCGCATCAAGTATGCTCTCAAGAGACTTCCCGCAGCCCGAAATAATGGGGTTTTTCTCGAGCGTAATTGTTATATTCGCATCATCGAACAGTCCTTCAAAACCACGTGTTACGAGCTTGCCATCTTCTCTTTCCATCGCAACGCCGACAATATGTATTCTGTCATCCGTGAATTTCAGCTCATCGTACCGCTGAGCTCCCTGTATGTTCCGCACTGCGTTGATCGTGCCCAATGTCTGTTCTTCATCGAAGTACGTCCAGTCGCACTTTATCGGAACAAACTCAAGATTATTGTGCCTATCTATACGTGCGAAACAACCCATGATCTGAGCTATCCACATAAGCGCGTCTCTGCCGGTGACAACCTGAGCGCTGTCAAAATTCAGCGGGATATTGCCGTTTGGCAGCGCCGAGAGGTCCTGATCAAAGCCGCAGTCACTATATGACGCCAAAAAGCTTGCCGCCTCGGTAGCGTATCTTCCCTTAAGACTTGCGCGCTGTTCCTCGGTTAGCGCATACTGAAACGACAGCATACTGTCATACGCCACGATACTTATCTGATTTCCATTACGTGACAGTGAACCCGAATCGACATAGAAAACGCCCATCGGTATCTGCTGTTGTATTTTTTCGCCTTGTTCCGTTTCGATGGTGATATACACATATACCGCAAGCCGCCTATTTGCGTATTTATGGAGATCGCTGTTTTCATCAATGAGCGTGAGAGTCATCTTTTTCGCGGGCACCGCGCCGATGTCTATCATATTTTCATTGGCGCCTCCGGACACCATTTGCGATTCGATGGTGATTCCGTTCATTATTTGCCCGTCCCTCATATCACCGCCATATGCCCAAAAAGTTTCTTCGGGGAAATTATAAAAATTATACAATATCACCGATACCGCCCACTCGTGGTTGGTGTTCTCTATTGCATTTATGTATGCATCGGACACAGGGTACATTTTATCACTCCCTTTTTTACTTGATCTTCGTGAATGTCACCGTTACGTTCCAGCGGTTGCTCTCCTTGGTATTGGGGCGCTGCTCGCTTTTAAGCAGCTCGCTGTCAACGCTGTCAACTTTAAACGTATGCGTTTTATAAAGTCCCTCCCAATATGTCAGCTCCAGCACCTGATTTCTGAGCACACTCATGATCTTTGTGTATTCATCACGCGTCAGCTTTTCAATGGTTGCGGTGATAGTTACATCATAGGCCCGTATATCTACTATCCTGTCGCCGTTCTCCGCCGTCCCGGAACCGCTTCCCTCAATAGGCTTGGTATTGGTAGTAAAACCGGAAACCTTAGTAAAAACAAATTCCTTATCGTCCACCTTGGTTTTCAGCAACGGTAACACTATCATCTCCCCTTTCCGTTATTGACGTAGTTGTCTGTAACAGAGCCGCTTATCATTCCACTGTAAGTAGTCGTGTCCTCCAGCTTGCCGTCAATATAAGTATTAACTGTTACATTGTTATTTACATCGGGCTGATTTTGTAAAAGTCTCCAACCGCTTGGCGCAGTAGTATCCGCAGCGGTTGACTTTATACTGCTTGTGGTAGAGCTAAGTGCGCTCTTGAAGTTGTCGAGGCTGCCGCCGTATACCCTGGTACCGGTGCTTTGCGTGATTGCTCGCTTCATTTCCTCGGAGAGCTCTTTGTCGCCCTTCAGTCCTTTTTTCAGATACTCCCATGCGTTTTTACCGACTTCAAACATTCTCTCACCAAGACTTTTGAACGAGTCTACAATGCCGTCAATGATCTCCGGCACCTTTTCACCGATAGACGTTACAATTGCGGGGATATTGCCCACAAGCGCCGTAAAAAGATCGATACCGGCTTGAATTATTTTATCAAGATTACCGAGTATGCCCTCGGCAATACCCGCAACAAGCTCGGGGAGCATTTTGCAGGTCGTTTCGATGATAGTTGGCAGATCGTCAATAAGCGCGGAAAACAACTTTATCCCAGCATTTATGACAGCGGGAAGATTATCGAGAATGCCTGAGATTATCCCATTTATGAGCTCGGGCAGCATATTGAGTATCGGCGTGAGAATGTTGTCGATATTATCCACAAGCGCCGAAAAAAGCTGTATTCCCGTTTGAATGATCTGCGGTATCGCGCCCATTATGAAGTTCACAATAGCCGTTATGATTTTCGGAAGCTCCTTTGTGATCTCGGGAAGCGCCGATGTAATGCCCTTAAGCAGCTCCTTGAGTATAGTCACGCCGCTTTGCAGTATTTTCGGGAGAGATTTGTTGAGCGCCGCCACGATCTTAGTGATGATCTGCGGTATCTTCTTGGCTATATTCGGTATAGCCTCGCTAATACCTTGGATAAGCCCCTCTATTATCTTCAGCCCCGCGTCCACCAGCTCGTCTATGTGATCGAGCAAAGTATCGGCTATCTGTAAGACCACGTCCACAACGGAAGGAATGAGCGTGGGCAAACTGTCGCCTATGCCGTTCGCGATCGTGGTCACCACTTGCAGCGCGGCACCCGTTATCGCGGATAGATTGCTCATCAGTCCGCCGACTATCGCGGAAAGAATATCCCCCGCGGCATTAGCAAACTGAGGCAAAAACCCCACAAGCGCCGCCGAGAGCTTATCCACAAGCTCCTTTACTGTATTCGCCAGGCTGTCCTTGCTAGCTGAAATGCCGTTTAAAATCGCAGTAATGACCTTGATCCCCATGTCGGTTATCTGAGGCAGATAGTCCGATACTATTGACACAATACCGCTTATTGCCCCTCCGACTGCGTCACCGACCTTGCTCCAGTCTCCGTTTGCCTCACTTAAAGCGTTGGATAGGCTGTTCATTATATCGGTGGCTCTTCCGAGCGCACTGGCTTTCAGTTTTTCAAAGATCTTGCCTACTTGTATTTGTACGCCCTCAAGCGCAGAACCAAACGAACGCTCAGCACCCGCAAGACCGCTCTCCATTGTCTTTGCCATTTCCGAAGCTGCGCCCTTGCTGTCGGCGATCAATCCCGAAAGCTCGTTAAATCGTCCTGTCGTTGCTCCCAGTAATGCGTTTACCGCCGTCAGATCCGTCTTATTAAAAATGTCGCTTAACGCGCTGTTTTTTGCGTCTTGTGACATAGTTCCGAGCTTTTGGTTTAGATCTGTCATTATAGCGTTAAGGTCCCGCATAGAGCCCTTACTATCATATACAGATACACCCAATGCTTTTAAACGCTCTGCCGCTTTGTCTGTCGGAGTTGACAATGACAGTATTACGTTCCGCAAATGCGTACCGCCTTCAGCGCCCTTGATACCATTATCGGCAAGCACACCGAGCTCCGTATTCATTGTGTTTAATGACTGCCCCGTGTTACTTACCGCTCCCGCGCAAACAAGCGTAGCGTCGCCGAGTTGTTGCACACTCGTGTTTGATTTCTGCGAAGCCTTTGCCATTTGATCCATAAATGTATCAATGTCTTTTGTCTCCAATCCGAGAGCGCTCATGCTGTCTGTTACAAGATCGGTCGCTGTCGCCAAATCCATATTGCCCGCTGCTGCAAGATCAAGCACCTTAGGCAATGTAGCCGCCGACTTCTCTGCGTCATATCCTGCAAGTGCGAGATAATTCAAAGCGTCCGCCGCCTGTGAAGCGCTGAACCTTGTTGTACTGCCCGCTTTTTCAGCTGCCCTTTCGAGCATTTCAAACTTTCCGCCTGTTTTTCCAATCTCGTCCGCGGACATTCCCATTGTAGCCGCGACCTGCCTCATGCTGTCATCAAAGTTCGAGTACACATCAACACAATCATTGATTTTCGATACCACGGCTCCAACGCCCACCCCGACAGCAGTCACCGCCGCCGAAATAGCTGCGCCCACGGCCTTAAGCGTATTACCCAGCGCCGCGAACTTATCACCCGACTTTTTCGTCTTATCCGCCGCCTTGTCGGTCTCTTCAGCGAACTGCTTAACGTCCTTTTCGGCATTGTTGAAGCTGTCGCTAGTGTCATCGATCTTCTTGTTGTTGGTGTCGAGCGTCCTCCGCATGCCGTTGAGCTCCGCCTGGGCGTTGTTCAACTGTGTTTTCCACGCCTTCGTGCGCTTGTCGTTCTCTCCGAAAGATTCGGACGCGTTCTCAAGTGCCTTTTGCAGGGTCTCGATCTTGTTGACCTGCGCATCGATCTGCTTATTCAACACTTGATTTTGCGCCGCGAGAGCCTCAACAGAAGTGTCGTTCTTATCGAACGCCGATGTCGCCAGATTCATTTCCGAAGAAAGCTCTTTAATTTGCGCATTTATGTTTTGAATTGCCGTTTTGAACTTGGTTTCTCCCTCAACGCCAATCTTTACGCCCAGATCATTAGCCATAAAATCACCACCTACATCCAATCGGGGATAATATCATCAATAAATACTTCCGTTTCCGGCTCGGAAAGCCCTTGGAACTGCCGCCATATCTCGATCTGATCAAGCAGCGCTCCCATACGCATGAGCCACACCTCGTCCTCTTGCCGACCAAGCAGGGTCACGCCGATAAATATCAACCGCGCGAACGCTTCATCATCAGACATCTCGTCCGCGCGGCGGTTTAGTTTTTTTCCGTGGGCTTGCCGTTGGGAACTGCACGGCTTGATCCTTGATTTATCGCCTGCATGACCGCTCCCACCATGTCCGTAATGTCATCAATGGTCGTAAAAAGTGCTATATCCTCAACGGTAAGCAAAGGCTCGTTCTTATTTTCGCGCCGATTGCATATCAAAATGGGCTGATTTGCAAGCGTCGCGACAATCCAACACAGATCATCTATCATCTCGCCCTCGCGTCCTTTTGAATTTGTGAGACGCTCACCCATTTCAGTCAATCCGCCGAATTTATCGCTTATCTGCTTTGCGGCGTATGTTGACAGCAAAAGCGGGTATTCTTTTCCGTCAAGTGTGATCTTCGCGCTGTTCTCAAATCCGATTATTCTGCTCTCCATAATAAATCCTCTCTTTTAAAAACAATTCTCCCCGAATTATCGGGGAGAACGTAATTCACTTAAGCTGCCGCCGAACCTGTAGGCACATTCGCGAGATAAGCAGCGGCCGCGGACTCGTCGCAATCCTTAAAGCGCTTCCACTGGTGCTTGCCCGTGCTGTCTGCCTTTGTGGTCTGCATTATAGTGCCCTCGATAGTCGGGGTCTTGAATTCGATGTTATCTTTCTTGGTCTCATACTCCTCGGAGGGCGCGCCGAACTTGACCTTAAGCAGCCAGATGCAGCGATATGTACCGTCCGATTTCCTTGCGCGGAATCCTACCGCGCAATAACCGCCCGTGTCCTCGCCGTAAGAGATCACCTCGTCTCCGCTCTTGGTAGCTCCCGTAAGATCAGCGAGCACCGAAGGCGCAAGATCGTCCCCCTCGAGAGATAATGTACCGCCCGCAAATTCCATCGAGGATTCCGCCGCGCTGTCGTCCGCGTAAAGCACGGCCTCCGCAATATCCACGGAAAGGCTCGCTTTTATCGCCTTAGCGAGCTTTTTCACTTCGCCGTAGCTCTCGTTCCCGCTCTCGTCCATTGTGATCTTGGAATACACCATATCCTTTAAACCGATAGTAGCCATTAAAAAACCTCCTCATAATTTCTCACCGCCGCCACTTCAAATATGTAGTGGTGGTACTTTGTATCATCTTCAAATTCCAGATACCGCGCGCTCGTGACGGTTATTTCGGTGCCCACAAGAAGTTTCAGAACCGCTTCCTTAAAGGCGAGATAATTGCCCTTGCAGTAAAGCGCGAGCTCCGCCGTCTCCGTTCCCGAAAGCGGCCTGTCATCTCCGCAGCACTCGAAGTTGTCCGATGTGGGTATAATAACGCAAAACCGCTCCGCGCCGTCGGGAGTATGTTCACTTACAGTAACAGAAATTTCAAGCGGCGCTAAAGCCGTACAAATTTGCTCATTCAAGCTCATTTATTCAGCTCCTCGTTAAATTTGTCTATCATCGCCTGCTTAATCTCATTTCTTGTTGCCTCGATAGCAGGAGCCAACCATGGTTTCGCGGGCATATTAGACCGTCCATGTTCCAACGCATTAGCTTTAACGGCGTGTGGTACACCTTTGGGGAATTTAGGTGTTGTAATTGTCTTGTCGTAACCATAAATCCCGATTTTCATATGGTATTCGCCACTGCGTATTTTATAAGGCTTAGTCGATATAACCACTTTAATTAAATTACCTTTAGAACGCGGTTTTGTTTTATTGCCTTGTCCGATAACCGCCCTTAAATTCGCCGTGACTTGCTTTTTCAGCGGCTTCATTCCGCTTCTTAGCATTTTCTTCGCTATTACAGAATATTGACTGCCGAGCAAATCAAGCTTTTTCATTATGTCCTTTGGAAGGTCGAACTCTATTTTCGCCATTATCCCACTCCTTAGCCATAACCGTAGTGATCCCCTCACGCGGATTGTGTAAAACGGAATTTATCTCGTAGATGAATTCCCCTACCCTCACGCGCATCGTGTTGTCGATCTTAGCGTTATACCGCACGAATATCTTAACGGTCGTTTCCGCCGTCTCCGTATCAGCCGCGAGATATTCCCGCGACGAGACGGCGGTAACGTCCGCCCAGCTAACAAGGGCGGTTTCCCAGTCCTTATAAACAAATCCGTCCTTGTCCTTGCTGCTTATAAAACGCTGAAACTCGGCGCGGTAACGCATTCTTCCCAGCTTCAAAAATAATCACCCCGCCGAATGGTCGATAATAGTGAGCGGAGCGACAGAGTGAGCGCGGTGTGATCCGCCTCCTCGCGGTGTTCGTAAAGGTACGCCGCCGCGTAAAAAACCGCCACACGAAGAATTGAGAGATCGTGTTCCGTTTCCTCGCCCTCTCCGATACGCGCGATATCGCGGCAAATGCTCTCCGCCGACAAGGACAAGCCCTTTACAAACTCGTCCTCATCGTTGGTATCAAGCCGCAGATACGACTTCATCTCTTCGAGTTCAACAAGCATTTCCGCCGCTCCTCTCTTTTTTAGGACTTCTTAGCCGCCTTTGCGGACACTGTTGCCGTTTCGTCATCGGCACTCAAAGCTGCCGCCGCACTCGAATCCGCAACAGTAAGTATCTGTATAGCCTCACGAAGCGTAAGTTTGCCGTCAACGCGTTCTTTTCCGACAAAGTATACCAGTCCCTCAAGCGCTCCCAACTCGCCCAGACGTGTGATAGAACGCGTTCCGCGGTCGCCGATAACATAATACTGGAAATCGCCGAACGCGATCTTGTTCTCGGGCGCGTCTTCCGACGTGTACACCTTATAGCCAAGCAGTGTAGATGGCTCTCCCGCGGTAAGCGAATCTGCCCACATGTAGCGTCCATCGCCGTCCTTAAGCTTGCGCACGGCTTTGACCATCTTATCATGCATTACAAACACCGCATTGCTGCGATACGGCTTTTTCAGCGAATAGATAAGGTCAACGATATCATCGGGCTTGACCCCCGTGCTTTCCGCCGTTACCGCAACCGTGCCTCCGTTTGTCGCGTCAAAAATGCCGACAGGACCTTTTGTGCCGTCTCCGTTGAGGAACTTTTTCTCCTCGGACTTACCGATAGACTTACCGATACTATCCGTGACGAATTGAGGAACATTGTAACCCGCGTCATTAAGCAGCTCTTCCGTTACGGGAATACTAACCGCGACCTTATGCGCGTCAAGCACGACCTGAGAGAACTTCATGCTCGAGGGATCGATCTTCTCGCCCTCATCGATCCACGCCGCCTCGGGTACATTGCCCGCAATGTTCATCTTGTGTTCGCCGTGCGTTTTGATAACGCGGCATATCTGACGCATGATATTGCGGTCATGAAGCGCCTGTGTGATCTGCTTGTCGTATTCGTCCGGCACAAGATAACCGCCATCCTCGGCGGTACCTTCCTTCAATACGTTGGAAATCTCGCGGAAGTTGGAACGCAGCGCCGCTTCAAAGCCTTTTTCGTACTCCGCGGAGGCTCTCCCCTGCTTTTCGGTCTCACCGTTGTTTCCCGAAGGAGCGCCTACAAGCGGCGCTCTCATCATCGTGGTTGCCGCCGTGCTGTCAATAGCCTCAAGCTTTTGACGGCGCTCTATCTCCTTGCCGAGGCTTACGATCTTAGCCTCCATTTTGTCGTACTCCGCCGCGTCCTCGGCGGAAAGAATCCCGTCCTCCGTTCCGTGATCGTCAAGAAATTTCTTCGCGCTGTCGATAAGCTCAGCGCGCTTCGCTATAAGTGCTTCAATACCCATAAAAAATACCTCCATTAAATTATTTTCTCGATAAGCTCCAGGCGCGACCGCGCTTCCTTGCACGATATAACGCCATTGCCCGTTTCGGATTTGCCGGACTTTTCGCGAATTCGGTTTACTATCGCCCTGTCCGTCATTTTTTGCGAGAACATCACCTCGTTCTGCGCGTTTTCGTCCTCGTTATCGGCGTTGCCGCCGATGATCTCATCGGCAAAGCCAAGCTTCACCGCCTTGTATGCGCTGAGCCATGTCTCCTCGTCCATCAGCTTGGCGAGCCGTGTGCGGGAAAGCCCTGTCTTACGCTCATAAGCGTTGATAATGCTTTCCTTTATCTCGTCGAGAACGTCCGCCTGATGTCTCATCTCCCGCTGATCTCCCCACGCGATAGTCGCGGGGTTATGTATCATCATGTTAGCAACGGGTGACATCTGCACAACATCTCCCGCCATGGCGATAACGCTTGCCGCCGAAGCCGCGATACCGTCTATCTTAACAGTGACTTTACCTTTATACTCCGAGATCATCGTGTATATCTGTGCCGCCGCGAAGCAGTCGCCTCCCGGAGAATTTATCCACAGAATGACATCACCCGAACCCGAGTTCAGCTCCGCGCGGAACAGCTCGGGCGTAACGTCATCGTCAAACCACGATTCATCGGCGATAGCACCGTCGATTCTCAGCTCACGAACGGAAACACCTCCGCCGCTCTCGTCCTTAACGGAAATGTTCCGCCATTTCCAGAATTTCTTCAAAAAATATCACCTTCTTTACTCTTCGCTGCCTTCATCTCCTGCGGGAAGCGCCTTGTAAGCCGCCCCCGCCACGTCGAGAGGACACATATTTCCGTTTACCATGTACTTATCGCCGCCCAGTTCTGCGGGAATAAGGTCCATATTTTCAAGCCGCCGCACATCGTTCGGAGACAAAAAACCGTTGTTGATCCCGATAGCGTAGCCGTTCATTCGGGACTGATAATCTCCTCGGAGAAGTCCGTCAACGTTGAATTTCGCGAAACATGTCCCTTTTTCCTTGGGCAAAATAAGTGATTGGGATATCTGCTGCTCCCACCGCATTACCCACGGACCGAGCGTATATTTTACGAACTCCAGCCCCTGCTGTTCGATATTGGAGAATGATGATTTTTCCAGGTCGCCTATCATATGCGGCGGCACACGGTATATACGCGCGATCTCGTCCAGCTGAAACTTCCGCGTTTCGAGGAACTGAGCCTGATCGGGCGGTATCGATATCGGAGTGTATTTCATTCCCTCCTCGAGAATTGCCACTTTCCCCGAATTTCCCGAGCCGCCATAGACGCTTTGCCAGTTTTCGCGTATTTTGGCGGGGTCTTTAAGTGTCGTAGGGTGCTCCAGCACACCTGTGGGAGCTGCCCCCTTCTCAAAGAACCGCGCTCCGAATTCCTCAACCGCCAGACCCATTCCCACGGCGTTCCGCGCCATAGCTATAGGCGAGTAGCCGACAATACCGTCAAACCCCAGTCCCGGGATATGGAAAACCTCGCGCGGCGAGAGCCGTACCGTTCCTAGCGGAGTATTCTGATTTTCATCGCCGTAACGAGTGTAATCATAATACAGCGCCCCTTTCTCGTTCCGTCCGACCGTCATACGGTCCGGCATAAGCGGATACAGACCGACTATCTCCCCGCGCATATTGCGGACGATCTGCGCGTATGCGTTTCCCCAAAGAAGCAGGTGGGTCATCAGCGTTTCACGGAAAACAAAAGATGTCATCTCGGGGTTAGGCTCATCGTGGAGCAGAAAATACAGCTTGCTGTCCGCCGCTTTCACCCGATTTCCGCGCTCGTCATAGCGGTAGAGATGAAGCGGCAAGCCCGCTATACCCTCCGCGAGAATTCTAACACAAGCGTAAACCGCTGTCATTTGCATAGACGTTCGCGGAGTTACGCGCTTTCCCGAAGTGCTTTCTCCCCAGAAAAAAGTGTAACCGGCACCTGCCGTCGCCGAATTCTTAGGTCTGTCACGCGACCGAAACAATTTCGTGAAAAAATTCATCTTATCACTCCTTATTTATACTACAATAAGCCCGCGCTCATCGTATACCGACGTCTGCGAACCGTTACGCTTGATAGCACGGTCAAGCCCCATTATCATAGCGACCGCGCCGTCTATCTTCTCGGTGGACTTCTCTTTATCGGCCTTGATATTACCCGCGGGATCTTTGCGAATACAGATATTATCCATATTCCAGCGCAAAACCGGATGACCGCCATGCGCTATCTTCTCCGCGAGCACAAGGTTCATCAGCTCCTTGGTAGGCGGTGACATATCCTTGAAACCCTGCCCAAATCGCGCCACCGTAAAACCCATTTTGTCGAGATTTTGTATAACGTGCTCCGCGCCCCACCTGTCGAACGCTATCTCGCGGATATTGTACTGCTCGCCGAGCTGTTCGATAAATTTCTCTATGTACTCATAGTGTATAACGTTGCCCTCGGTGGTCTCTATAAATCCCTTCCGCGCCCACAAATCATAAGGAACATGATCCCGCCGAACACGAAGATCGACATTTTCCTCGGGTACCCAGAACCACGGAAGCATCTGAAACTTGTCGTCATTGTCCTCCGGCGGAAACACCAGACAAAAGCTCGTAAGGTCTGTCGTTGTCGACAGGTCCAGCCCACCGTAACACTCGCGGCCCTCAAGATTTTTGCAGTCGATTGCAAAACCGCATTTATCCCAGAGTTCCATAGGCATCCACCGAACCGCCTGCTTTACCCATTGATTAAGACGGAGTTGTCGGAATGCGTTCTCCTCAGCGGGCATCTGCCTCGCCGATTCATATGCGGCTCTTACCTTATCGATATTTATTGTCTTGCCGAGAGACGGGTTAGCCTTAGCCCAGACCTTGGGGTCTCCCCAATCGTCATTCTCATCAGCGCCGTAAATGACGGGATAAAAAGTAGGGTCGATTTTCCGACCCTCGATTATATCCTTAGCCTTTTGGTGGATCTCATAGCAAATGGAGTTCGTATTATCTCCCGCAGTGGTGATAAGGAAGAACAGCGGCTGCATACGAGCATCGCCCGAACCCTTTGTCATAACGTCAAAGAGCTTGCGGTTCGGCTGCGCGTGGAGCTCATCGAAAACCACGCCGGAAACATTAAGTCCGTGCTTGGTGAACGCCTCTGCGGAAAGGACTCTGTACTTGCTGTTTGTCGGGGTATAGGTGATCGTCCGCTTGGATTCGGAGATGATGCAGCGTTTCTTCAGCGCAGGGCACTGATTTACCATTTCCTTAGCGACATCGAAAACGATAGTTGCCTGCTCGCGATCGGCAGCACAACCGTAAACTTCCGCACTTTGCTCACCGTCGCCGCAAAGCAACAGCAGTGCGATCCCCGCGGCGATCTCGGACTTTCCGTTTTTCTTGGGAACTTCTATGTATGCGGTATTAAACTGTCGATACCCGTCCTTTTTGACAGTACCGAATATGTCACGGATTATTTTTTCCTGCCATTCGAGAAGTTCAAATGGCTTTCCGTACCAAATACCCTTTGTATGCTTTAGACTCTGTAAAAAATCAACGGCAAAATCGGCTTTTTCCTTGTCATAGTGCGAGCCCTTTGCCATAAACTTTGTCGGTTTATAGCCCTTTTTTGCCGCCATTTTATCACTTCCAAATCTCCTTTTTTATAACTCTGATTCTATTCTCCGCAGCCCAGTATAATCTTCATGGTCTCACCCTCCGCGCATACGAAGCAGACGCTCCATGGGATCATCGGAGTTATAGGCGAAGCTGTCCCCGACATTCTCCCGAACAATTTGATAGATCTGATACCACGTTTGATTAACTTGCTTCATGTAATCCTGCGACATCTTGACATACGGCGAAGCGATAGCCGCCTTTGTGGTGGGATGCTTTGCCAGAAATCCGCATTGAGATATCAGCTCCTCCGTCTGGATCCACCGTGCGACAGACATCGCGTACTGCTCCACAAGCTGTCGCGAAACGATACGCTCGCATTTTATCTCGCGAAGCCAGAGCATTGTCTGTTCAAAGATGTAGTCGGCTTTCAGCGGCTTCCCGCACTGCTGTTCCTGTCGAAGATACTCATCAACAGGCGGAACACCGGCGCCCTCAAGATCGGGAAGATCATCGTTATGTGTATCCTTAGCGGATTTACAACCGCTTTTCCCGCGCTTACCACCGCTCCCCTCAGATTTGGTGACTCCTTTAGCACTGCTCCGAGGCTTTTCAGTTCCACCGCTCCGGGCACTTTTGCGTTTTGTCGAGCTCACACCCGAAACATCTTTAGCTTGACCCACCTTTTCCGAAGCTGCTTCAGCGGGCTCATCTGAACTCGAGTTCAGTCCTAAAATAGGCAGCGGCATTTTAGCGGGTTTTCGCCCCGAACCCGTTCGCGCACCGCCTCTCCGAGTACCGTCCTTAGCCAAATTCTCACCTCCACCCCTCATTTTTGATTAAAGGGGTTAATACCCCCTTTGATTTCACGTTCACGCGCGTGAAGGGTTACGCCCGTTGTACCGGCTCGCGATGCGTGGAGATTTAACCTCCCCCTGCCCCGCGACGAAGCTCAAGGTGTATCGCCGAGTGACACGCCTTACACAACGCTACGAGGTTGATTTCCTCGTTCGTACCGCCTTCCGCGAGCGGTTTGCGGTGGTGGACGTGCTCCGCGGGAACGGCGAAGCCGTTACGCAAACACACCTCACACAACGGGTGTGCCGTTATGTACCGCTTACTTATCGCGCGCCATGCCTTGCCGTAGCGCTTTGATGTCGCGGGAGAACGGCGTGTGCGTTCATATTCCGCGTTGACTATACGCTCATGCTCCGCGCAATAGCGGCGGTCTGTAAGCTTGCTGCAACCGGGATATCCACACGGGCGTTTTGCTTTGTATGGCATAATGTCACCCCCAAAAAAGAAAGCGCGGAATGCTCCGCGCCCAAATCGCTGATTATAGTATAGCACAATCTCATCGTGACAATCGTGTCATTCGTTTCAAATTTTTAAAATTTTTTTCAAAAAGCTCTTGACACGTAGCAAATTACGTGTTATAATATAATTGTAAGGAGGAGCGGAAATGAAAAGTTATTCCTCGCGCGAAGTCATACAAATGCTTTTAGCAGACGGTTGGTATGAAGTGAATTGTGTTGGCGACCACCACCAATTCAAGCACCCGACCAAACCGGGAAGAGTTACGATACCCCATCCGCGAAAAGATATACCTATCGGCACACTTCGCAGTATAGAAAGGCAGTCGGGGCTTAAATTTTAAGCCCGCGATATGCCGATAATTTGAAAGGAGAAGCAATATGTATCTTGACAGATATAGCTTTATAGCGGTCTTAGAACAGGGTGACGAGGGCACTGTCGGGGTATCTTTCCCCGATCTTCCCGGCTGTATAAGCACTGGCGAGGGCACTACCGAAGCGGTCAAAAACGCAAAAGAGGCTCTTTGTTTACACCTGTATGGAATGGAAGAGGACGGCGATAACATTCCCGAACCTTCTGATTTATCCGATATAAGTCTTGAGAAAAACGAACTCCCTGTGCTTATTGAGGTTTATATGAAGCCGTTCCGCGAGAAAATGCACAAGCATTACGTGAAAAAAACGCTTTCTATCCCCGGCTGGGTGAACGCGATCGCCGAAGAACAAGGCGTGAACTTCTCGGCAGTGCTTCTAAAGGGTCTTAAAGAAGAATGCAATTTAAACGACTGAACGACCTATCAATAATCAAAAAAGGACGGCGGAAACGCCGTCCTTTTTTCTGTCAGCCGTGCGGGTGTTCTTTGAGATAGCGGTAAAAAACGTTTTTCACGCCTTCCTCCGAGTTCCTTCCACCGAATTTCATAGCGATCTTCCAGAACGTCTCCGCATCGTAAACGTGCATCTCGAAGATCATACGCGTGCGGCGGTCTTTTATCGAGGATATGTATGCTTCGATCCGTTGAATTATAGCCTCGTCCTCGGCGATATGACGCTCGTATCTCTCTTTATCCGACAACGCCTTGATGTACCGTTCTTCCACGGAATTGTGAGCAGTGGGACTTTTTGGAATGCCGCTTGTATCAAAAATGGGCGAGCTGATCGTTCTTCCGTCGATCTCCCGTATTTTATCACGACATCGTTCGATATTCGCCTTGACGACGTGATAGCTGTTCAGTTCCTTAAGCGTCATTTCCATGTCCCCCTTGAGGTTCAGATATACCCGTGCATATTTGCGAAATCTCTAAGTTTGGCGAATGTCCCCGCGCCCAGACCGTGCGGACTGCATTCCTCGAGTTCTGCGAGGAATTTTATTACACCGTTCGCAGTAGCGAACTGCGCCACAAGCTGTTCATCCGTCATTTTACGAAGCTTTACCGCCTTTTCGTGAATTTCCTTTTGCTTTGGTGTCAGATGCTTTATCTTTCCCATATTTCGCCTCCGTCAAATCAGCCCAAACATTTTCTGAAAACAGAACATAGTTGCCCGCGCGTCGGCGAGACTGTCGTGCGGCTTGCCGTTCCACTCGTAGCCGAAATACGCCGCGCAGTTCACAAGCGATTGGTGCTTTCGCGGTATTCCGTCATTGCAGGGCTCGTTCTTTATGCTCTCGAATATTTTCTGAATATCTAGCGTTTCCGCGTCGGGCGGCTCAATCCCGCCGCTCGTGAGCATATCGAGGTCAAAATCGGTATTGTACCCGATAATGAGATCCGCGCCGTTCAAAATCTGTTCGATCTTGTCCTTTACATCAAGGAGCGTCGGACGATTGGCAAGCGCCGCGGGCGATATTCCGTTGATCTTCTCGGCTTCGTCCCACCGCTCATGAAACAGCGGTTTTATCAAAAAGTCCGCCAGCTCGTGTCCTTTGGCGTCCACCGCCGAGAACTGTATGATCTCGTCCTCGATGGGATCAAGCCCCGTGGTTTCGGTATCTATTGCGATTATGTTCATGTTTCCTCCTCAAAAATCTCCTGCGCCTTCAATTAAAGTTGGTTTTACCACATCACCCGCGACGCGGGTGACGTCAAGAACATCATAAAAACAGCATGGGTGAATTCCCAATATAACATATCCTTCGGGAAGTGCCGCGGGCGGTTCACATACACCGCCGATATAAGAGATGCGAAACATCGCGCTCCGTCCTGTGTACCCTCTGTCAGGTGAAAATTCGTTCAAGGCGATATAGTCGTTTACGTGGAAATTCCTGTCGTTTTTGCGTATCTCAAATGTTTTTTCGCCCGAGATAACCTTATCGAAATATTGCGGGTAAATTTTAAGCTCGTGAATCATAGTGTTTTACCGTCCTTTCCTCTTCATATTTCCAATGTGTAGGAGTATAATAGACATAGATCGATTTATCGGGAAGCCACCAAAGATTTTTATAAAAAATCAGTTGTGTTTCATTTCTGATCCCGTTTTCATCGTCTATCTTGGTATATACAACTTGATTTTCGGGCGGCAGTTGTTCCGCGGTTGCAATCCAATTATTGCCTATGAACTCGGGGTTATCGTGGATATTGCCGATGTCTTCAACCGCCGAGCCGTTGATGTTATCGCAGAAATTTATTGTATAGGTACCGAAGTCGATGATAAATACCGCCTCGTCCTCGTCATACTTTACAACACCGTATTCATCATCTGCAATATTGGAGGTTGCTACGGTACATATATCCCCCTCAAAAATAGGTTTGCCATTCATGTCAGGAACACAGGTACACTCGCCGAGGGTTGAGGGGATAACCTCGTGCATAACAATAAGTTTTCCTAAGTCGGTATCGGTGACTTTCACGTCATTAGTTTTTGGGTGTATGTATTTTTTGCCGTTAGCCTCAATCAAATCGCCTCGCACCCAAACATTGTTGAATGCTTCTTCAGGGTTAGTCTTAAGAAGCGTTTTCCCGCGCCAAAGTCCTCTAAGTTCGTTCATTTCAGCAATCCTCCCATCTTCTCCACCATAACCGCAAGCTTATCTTTTGGCTTCCCGCGCTCGTCCTCCGGGAGCGCGTTCAACGCCTCCAACGCGGAATTGAAGTTGCGCAGACACTCCTCGATGTGGAACTTCACTCGCTCCTTTTGAGTACTCGGCGGAGCTTTCTTTGCATTCGACTGCAAAGCCGCTTTCGCCTGTTCCGCCGCCTCAACAGCCTCACGCCGCTCGAGCTCCGCCTTATCCGCTTTTTCGCGCAGCTCGTCGAGTTCCTTCTTGTACTGCTTTTCGGCAGCTTTTTTCGCCTTTTCGGCAGCCTTTTTCTCAATCGCGGCGATCTCCTCCTTGGACGGCTTTGCCACCGCGACTTCAACGGGCTTCGCCTCAAGCTCTTTTATGCGTTCGTCCTTCTTTGCCTGAATATCCTTTTGAGCGGCGAGCTCGGCTTGAAGCTTCTCCATTTCGTTCTGCATTTTCTCGAGCTTGTTTTCCTCTTTGGACTTCTCGCCAAGGTCGAGAGTAAGCTGTTCGCACTTGGATTGAAGCTCCTTAACGCGCTGTTCGAGCTCGCGCACCGATAATTGCTCCGCCGCTCCGCTCTCGATGAGCTCCTCGCGATCCTCATCGTCGAGCGCCGACATCAAAGTAAGCTTTGTAATACCGATGTCCGACAGCTCCGCGAGCCGTTCGCCGTACTTCTCATAACACTTGATAAAATTGTATGCCTGCCGCTGCTTTATGGGCGTCATCTCGTTGCAGTATTCCTCGAAGGTGTCGCAGTTCAGCTCCTTGTAGAGCTTTTCATCGCGCATATCCTTTAAATCGCGCCCGACTGCCACAATACTGTCGGCGGCTATCTTCGCGTTCGCGTTGATGCGGCTGTCAAGAAATGCCGCGCGGTTCTCCCGCGGAGTGTTCTCCGGTACTCTTGTGATCTCGTTGTTTTCCATAGTTTACGCTTCTATTCTGAAATTTTCCGCTGTCGTTTGAGTAATAGTGATTTTCGGATCAAGCGACATCGTTTTTAACTTTGCTTGTACACGCTTGAGCCATTTACTAACAAAATCTTGCACTTCCTTCGGCGGAGCGCAGTTGCACTTGCCGCGATTTTGTATCAATTTGCCGTGGTTGCTGATGTTGACAGTGAAATACGGCTTTTCTGGTTCGTCCTTCTTCCGAAGCCCAAAAATGTTTGTCTCGCCGCTAGAACACTTCTGCATATATGTTTTAACGCAATGATTAAGAACGCTGCTTTCGTTCAGAAAATCGGATACATTTCTGAGCGGAGCGATTATGTAATCATCGTCCTCAAACGCAAAGGCTTCGAGAAGCTTGGCGCGTTCCAACAGCCCCTGTTCATACCGAATGTTTTTGATTTTATCTTTCATTTCAAGGAAACGGTCGTGCTCGATTTTGACGTCCCGGGGATAGATAAGATTACGGTTGTGTTCCAGCTCCAAGCCGTTGAGAGCAGCCATTTGAATATAATCCGACCAATACATCAGCGCATCGGCTTTATTATATTTCCAAGACTGTTTTTCCAAATACCGCGTCAGCGTATCGAGCTTAATTGAGCGGCAAGCCGTCATTGCTTCGTCTATTGTTCTGAGACCGTGGAATTTGTCTATGAAACTTATAAAGCCTTCCCAGTCATTAAGCTCAAGACGCCACTTACGCCAATAATACCATTGACTGTACGTGATATTTGCTTCAACGAATTTCTGCATGACGAGCCTGTCCACGCCAAGCTGCTTCGCGGGGCTTCCCGTATTAAGCGGGATCATCTCACGGTCATTCAGCAAGCTGTACGCAAGATTGAGCAGCCCCATTTTGCCCATGCTCTCAATTGAGGGCATTCTGAATACTCCGCAGAATATCTCGACGGGTGTGTAATCGCGGTTGTTTTCAAAAAGCGACCGTATATCGATATTCTCAAGCCTCGGCTTATTCAGCTGCTGTGCCAGAATCTTTGTGATCTCAATCGCGTTTCCGGTAAAGATCATTCCAGGTTCGCGCACGCCATATCGCGGCGGAATTCTATCCCAGCGCGACGGCTTATCTACACCCGGTGTACTCCCGTACCGATAAGCGGCTTCATAAAGCCCCGTAATCTTGATGCCGCCGTTTTTTACTTTCCAGAACTCACGCTTGATCTCTACAAATCTGAGGTTGAGTCCGGCTTTGTAGCCGCGATCGGTGCATTTGCTTTCGTATCTCTTCTGAACGGCGAAGTATCTGCTTACAAACTCGTCGTCGCACACCTTTTCAATGAACGCCGCGCAAAAGCTTGAAACACTGAGCTTATTCATTTTCTTAACGCTGATATACTTTATCGGACGGCCGCAAGCGGGGCAAGTGCCTTTTTTATTGCTTTTTACGCCGTCTATGCTTGTGATCTCTCCGCAAGCCCCGCATATGCCTTTTGCGACGCGCTTTTCGAACGTGTAAAACCACGCCGCTTCGGTAAGTATCTCGTCCTCGATCCATTTACGGAAATCCTCGGGAACGTCGTCCGATAGCTGCGCCATTCGGTTTATAGTGCGCATTTCCAGCCGCTCTTTTGCCGCTTCTTTTTTGTCATTTTGCAGATGCTTTTGATATGCCGCAAACCAGCTCAGCCCATTATCATACGGCTTCTTTTTAGGGTAACTTTCGCGATATACAGTATTCAGCAGCTTGTTCCTCTTTGCAAAACCGAGTATCACTTTTTCCGCATCATTTATCGGGAATGCGTTGCACCTGCTGCTCCACCCGTGTATCAAGCCCCACACTTGGTCGGATATTCCTACCCAATCTCTGACGTCTGATGTGGATATGACAAAATTACCGGTTTTTGCCTCGTGTTTGCTGTCATAGCGTTCCGACGCTATCTCTCCGTTCTGCGTTAGGAAGTGCCGCTCGGCGATATTGAACACCGCACTGTGTTCCCGCTTGCTGTTGTCCGAGCCGTTATAAAACGCTACAACAAGCACCTCGCCGTTATTCTTGTTACTGATGACCTCGGCGGTGTAAGCGTGGTAATTCTCGTTACGATAATATGACTCGTCACGGTCTGCCTTGCTTACTTTCACCTTAACGGTGGGCGTTATCGGCGTTTGCTTAAGTTCCTTTAATCCTTTCATACCGCACCGCCTTAATCAAACAAGTTGTCTAGATCGAGATCCAGCTTTGCGGGCTTATGCTGCACCGGGAACGGCATCGGAGCTACCGCCGCTCCCTCTATGCCGAAGTACTCACGTACCCACTCGAAATGTTGTTCTTCTGTGACTCTTGCAAGACCTCTGCTTCCCTTTTTCACCTCAAATTGGTGACCTTTACCAAAGCAGTGGTCGATACACCCGGAAAGCGTCAAGCCCTTGCCGACAATATCCTGCGCGATCATCTCCGAAACAAGCGGGCGTATGTAATCCAGCGTGTCGCGCTCCAAATCATTTTTGGGCTCTCCCAGCTTAGCAAATGCTTCATCGAAGATGTTGTCGAACACCTGCGGTTCTTTTTGCTCCGTATTCTTTGCTTTTTTTGCCATATATATTTCCTTTCCACACTTCCAACAAAATCCGCTCGTATCGCATTTTAGGCTAATCCGCAAGTATAATACTCGCAAATTCTATTGAAATCTTCACTTTTTGTGTAATTTTATCCGCTAACCACCGCTCGAATGGCTTTTTAGGCTATTCGGCGGGGACTTTCCTTTTACTGCCTTGTACAATTTTATGTAATGCCGGTAACGCTCGCGGCGTATCAGTCTTATGCGTGCATAAGGACGTCCAGTAACATCATTTGTGCCGACCTCCGCCGACAGCACGATCCACCCGATATAGATATGCTCGAGGTACCGCTTGACTTCATCGTTGCGAGCCGCATCCTGAAGCTTCCGCATTCGCTTTCGGGAGACGGCGTTGTCATCGGTGACCTCATCGGGGCGCTTTAGACTTTGCGAGCAGTTCCAAACCCGCTCGTACTTCTCCGCGCTCTTTCGGCTCTTCATCAGATACCGCGCAAGCGACGTCAATCCCTCGCGCTGATCGGGCTGAAGATTGTCGCAGTTTGCCGTGCCCAGCTTCCACAGACGCTCGATATCGTCCCGAGGCGGACCTCCGCGCAGAACTATGTGATAATGCAGACGAGGGTGAGCCTTATCTCCGTCCGGCTTGCCCTCCGTCACATACAGATAGTCAAACGGCACTCCGTTTCGCTTATAAAGCCTTCTCAATCGGCGTATGTAGTTATCAAACTCACGCTTTGCTCCTTTCACCGAAGGGAGCTTGGCGAACGTCAGCGTGGTATGATGATCGCCCGCGCCAAAATTGTTATGCAGCATCCACTCAAAATATCGGCAGGAGTACTCGTCGTTCAGCCGCTTTGTTTTCGGCGGAGACGCCCGCGTTCGCTTTCGGCGTGTCCGGCGAGCCGCCTGTTGTTCCTCCTCGGAGTACTCGAACCAGCTCACGTCCTTGTAGCGGCAGTTATGCCCGCTTAATGACTTCTCACGTATAAACGTGTGTTTCATATACTCACTTCCCTTGGTTTACGCGAATGCTCTCCCCTTCTTTTCTTTTTCGGAGAAAAAGAAAAGAAGCAAAAGAAAAAGCCATCATATCATAATATCTTTTTCTTTTATTTTTTGAGAGATACCCGCGGCATATTTGAAAACGGACGAGATGTCAAACCTCATTACAAGCCCGTCACGCGGCACAATACCGCGATTTTTTCAAAAAAGCTATTGACTTTTTCCGCGGGAAGTGTTATAATACTTTTAGGTAGGATTGTTGCAGTTGACTGCAAAATCATTTTTTACTTCCCGTTACCCCGCCGGCTTTGGCGGGGATTTTTTTATTTTACGAGGATCTCACTGCTCCGACGTTCAAACTCCTCGCGCTTCCGCCGCTCTTGGAGCTTGTCACGGAACATACAGTACACATGGCTTGACTCGTTGCTGAAAAAGTACTCACAGCCCTCCCAACAATGCTTTTCACATATGTAGGCGCGGTGTATTCCGCACCGCACTGCCGAATGAACATCCTCAGCTCCGCATTTCGGACACTTCATGACCTATCACCCCTTTCTCTGATCAGCCGCGCACCGACGTTCCGGCGGAGATCGCTGTACCACTGCCATGCTCTGAGTTCGTCAAAACCGAAGCCGCGCAGGTCACCGTTTTCATCGAGCACCGCGAAAACGTGCTTTGCAGTCGTCATTTTCTTGACATACTTTATCTTGCCGAACCTGTCAACTATTTCCCAATCGCCGTCGTTTTTGATGACTGGCGGATCGCGCTCGGGCTTGTCCGGGGAGACGTCCGGGATATCTTCGCGCTTTATGTAAACCGCTTTTAATTCGCAAAGCGCTGCACCGCCGCTCTCCTTTATGTGCCTTATCGCGCTCTTTGCGCCGCGCTCGCTCTTGTACATTCGCACACGGCTGTTGAGGCTCTCCAGAACAGGCGCTCCGCTGTCGTTATCGCCGGTGTAATACACGTCGTCCTTGATGTCGCAGACCACCCATTTGTTTTCTATCAGCACTTTATTCCTCACCCTCGCTCCTTGAAAAACCTGCACCCCTCACACGTGAGAACATAGCAGAAGCTCTCATGCGCCGCACTCTTGCAATAGTTTGGATTGTAATAATATCGCACGGGTTCGTCCGTCGGGAATATGCCAAGATCGAAAACATCCGACACTGCTTGCTTGGTGGTCTCTGTTGGCTCAACATCGTGTGTAAGCCAGAAGTCTCCGCGCTCGAACAACTCCGAAGGACGCATATTTTCCGCCTCCGCGCCATTGAGTATACAAAACGCCACAAGCGCCTGAAACTCGTAAGAGCAGTATCCGCCTTCGCTCGCTACGATCTCCTCTATCTCCCGCCGCTCCGCATTGCTTATCGAGTACCTCGCGTTCTCTACCGAACTCGGATTGTTCTCTGTTCTAAAAACACCCGTCTCAATAAATCGCATTTCTGCCTCAGCGTCGCTCCGAACCTTCAATGCCACCAGCGGCATTAACAAAATAACCATGGCGACGATCGCCGTTACCCATCTGCTCATATATTTCCCCCTGTTTCGCTTTCTTTGTTGTGATTTTTTTGGAGCGTCTTGACGATTACGGTAATGATATACTCCAACACCTTTTCATATGGATCTCCCGTTTGCTTCACAATATCGGAAATCATTTCGTCCATAACTCGCGTCAGCTCCGCTGTAATATTGTGGGTATCTCCCTCCATCTTTAAACGTCCCTTGTCGCAGAAAATCATTTACTCTCCCTCACTCTCTTCTTTACCACCTTTCAATATCAGTGCTTCTGCGTTTCTTTTCCTCGTATTTCTCGACTCTGAGAGCGGTTCGCTCACGGTCTTTATCGAACTGCTCACGTGTCTTGAAAAACCTGCATCCTCCACTGCAATTAGCCGTCAAGACCGCGCACCCGCCGTTGTCGAACGCGAAGCAGTCGCACCTCGTGCAGACCGCGCTGCTGTTGAACTTGCCCAATTATTATCACCTCCGGCTTGTCCGAATGTTTTTAACGTCCCAGATACTTTTATTCCTCTGCTTTCGCTTCCTGCATTTCACGTTCCGCGGCGGCGCGGCGGCGGAGCTCAATATTTATTGCTATTTCCGTTGCCGTGTCGATCACGAGCTTTTTTCGCCGTTCCATCTCTTCTTTGGAAACGCCCGCATAACCTCGGTCATCAACACGGATAAGTGCTCCGTTTGATGCCCGAAACTCCTTTACTATCGCCATGATATCACCTCCTACTGTAAATTCTATGCGTGAGCGGGTTGTACAGTTGTCAGCCGTTTATCTCACGGATAATCTCAGCCGAAAATCGGTCAAGCTCCGCGCCGTTGGTGTTGTCGGGCGCGTTCGTCAGCGTCTCTATGTACTCGAACGTTTCACGAAGTTCCTCCGCGGCGAGTATAGTGTTATCCATTGGTATCACCTCGCTTTCGTTCTTGATTCCGCCGCTCGCAGAGCGATTTGGCTTATTTCTTGCATTTCACCGCCCCTTGTGCTATAATTGAATTGAAGGGAGGTGATAATATGAATTCTCGTGTAAACGACCGACTTGACGATTTCATTCGTTCGCTTTTTTACGAAAAGTATAACGACCAATGGGTATGTGTTAATTCACTTAAAGTTCTATACGACAACAGCGCGTTTTCACAGCAAACCAACATTGTCAAATACAGACTAAACATTAACTCCGACAAGGTCACACGCGTTTATTTTACTGCCGATAAAATGAACGCGGTATATAACCTTGAAGTTGTTTTCGCTTGTGAGGACAATCAAGTCTATGAACTGCCAGTAGACGATAAAACATATCAGAGTCGTCTGGCGAAGTTGAATGATGCCATCTTGTCACAACAAGCTGCCAAGCTGAACGACAGGATCATTCACGATCTGATCCTGTAATCTCCTCATCGGGAGTTCCTATGCGGGGGCATGTATCTACCGACAAACAACAGGTGATAACACGCAATCTTTCAATCAAGCTGCTTGCTTCGTCGAGCAGCTTGATCATTTCCTCGGCTCCGTCAACCGTTAGTTTTACGTTTAATGGTGGCATTTCTCTCACCTCGCTTTCGTTCTTGGTTCCGCCGCTCGCAGAGCGATTTGGCTTATTTCTTGCATTTCACCGCCCTTTGTGCTATAATTGAACCGAAAAGGGGTGAAAACATGAATGAATATTGTCCACTCGTCAACGGGAAATGCCGTGACGATTGTATGTTCAGCCTTACAAAATCAAGCACTGTCAAAGTCAACGAAAAGTGCAAACTTATAAGAGCTGTCGAAGGAATAGAGTACATCATAGATAATGACATACTCACCGATCCTGCTCCCCAAAATAAAGATTGATCGCCTCGGCATAGTCCTTGGACGCTATCGTTGTTGATGATAAAATGCGCAATTGTATCTCCCTAAAAAGCCATTTTGCATCGTCAACGGTAGCGTTGTGCTTTTCAAGCACCTGCATAATTTCCATTACCGCTCCAGCTTTGTCGTCCATTATCTCACCTCGCTTTCGTTCTTGGTTCCGCCGCTCAGGGAACGGTCAGGCGGTCGCGGGTTCGCTCTTGGTGAAAAGGTCGTTCGGCGCGACCTCAAGGGCATTTGCTATTCTCACAATATCCATTTCCCTCATTACCTTCTTACCGTTGATAAGACTATTGAATACTTTGGGAGAGTATCCTGCCTTTTCCGCAACAGCGTTTTGTTTGAGCCCGCGCTCCTTGATAATACGCTTTGTGTTTTCCGCTACCATTATTTCACCTCCAAAAAGTTCGAAATTCTTGGTTACGCTTATATTATAGTCCAATAATCTTGGGTTGTCAAGAGTTTTTGTTCGATTTTCTTGGATAAAAATTACCAAAATTGTTATGACCTTTTTGTGATAAGTACCAAAATCTTGGATTTTTGTCCTTGTTTTTGCGAAAAATCTTGATTTTTAGGGATTGTCATGTTATAATTAAGGTGTTAATAAAGGGGGTAGGGAAAAATGATTGGAGACAAATTAAAACAGCGACGCACAGAACTCAAACTTACACAACAACAGCTCGCGGAAATGGTTGGAGCAAAGAAAAACACCATAAGTAACTATGAATGTGGTATTAGTTCCCCAAATGAAGATACCATCATAACTCTTATGGACGCACTTCAATGTGATGCTAATTACCTGTTTGACTACAAAGAGCCAACACAGAACAACGCATTTGACCCCCCACACACTGAAAACGAAAAAAAAATTCTTGAATATTTTCGGGAATTCAACGAAGAAGGTCAAGAAAAGCTTCTGGACTCTGCCTCGGATATGGCACAGCTAGACCGCTATAAAAAAGAAAGTAGTAAGTCTAGCGTGGCTAAAGCGCAAAAACATGCTTAAAAGTAGATAACGGCAACTTGAATCTACTGCTTTTTCGAGCAGTAAAAGACATCAAAGGAGAATGATTATATGGAAAATACAAAAGAGATAAAAAATGACTTTGTCTGCTTCGATTTGGAAACGACGGGCTTTGGCAAAGATGTGGAAATAATCGAATTCGGTGCTATAAAGGTTGTTAACGGCGCTATTACCGAAATTTTCAGTGAGCTTGTAAAGCCCGAGAAGCCTATTCCTCCGAAAATAACCAAGCTCACCGGAATATCTAATGAGGATGTCGAAAATTGCAGAAGCATTTCCGCAGTCCTCTCCGAATTTCTTGATTTTGTTGACGGGCACATTCTCGTTGGGCATAATATCGCCGCTTTCGATATTCCGATAATAAGAAGGATTGCAAAAGAAAATCTGAACAGAGATTTCAACGTTTATTATGTTGACACATTACGCATGTCACAAAAAATTAAAGATATCGAGGATCATAAACTGCAAACGCTTTTAGACCATTACGGATTGACGAACGAAAATGCACACAGAGCATCTCAAGACTGCGAGGCTACCATAAAGCTTCTTAAAGCGATGTGCGACAATGGAATAAAAGCAGATGTAAAATACAGCTGCGAGGATGATGAGCCATGGACAGAATTTGATGTTGAAGACAAAGAGGCATTGGAAATAGAAATATGCGAGGATGAATTTTCCGATGTTCAAGAGTATAACATTGTTTTAACAGGTGAGTTTAAAGCAGGGAGCCGAGCAGATGTTAAAGCCGCTCTACAAATGGCGGGCGCACAAATATTTGATAATGTTTCAAACAAGATCGACTACTTGATCATTGGTGCATGCGGTTCTGATGAATGGAAATTCGCCAATGGTGGCAGCAAAATTTTGAGAGCACAAAAGCTCAATATCACAATTTTATCGGAAAAAGCCGTAAGCAAGATTTTAAAATCCTATTTGGAAAAAATGCAAACACCTGAACAATTAACACTTGATGATGTCGAAATTACCGAGGACGCCCTGCAAACGATAAACGATATATTTTTGTCCGTCGCTAACGAAATGGGCTACAACCCTAACTATTACACAGCGGAACCTAATTTCAAGGATAAGGATACACAAAAGGAAAAGTTGCTCGGTTATTCGCTGTCACTGGACAAAACCCTTTTCGCCAAAACGAACACCGATTTGTCGGAAATATCTGTTAAAAACTCGCTTGTAAGCACGGATATACGTGGAGTGATAAAACAAACTCCTCTAAAATCTCCTATGAACTCAACTAAATTACTGTTTGAAAATTCCACATATGGCATCGAATTTTTGAAATTTGTTGTCCTCGAGTATTCAAAGGCATACACGCCGTCGGAAAGGTTCGGCTGCTGTCATCTTTACATAAAGTGCTCCGATGAAAAGCGCTGTCTCGCTAATGACAAGTTTCACGCCAAGGGCTGTTTCTATCGTGAAAACCTTGAAAACGGTCATATTTTCTATGGTAAAAATACAAATCAATAAATTTTGCAATCGAATGCAAAACCACAAGTTTAAAGGCTAACAGAAAAGATAAAGTTGTAATAAAACGTTCACAATGCAAATTGGAATCAAGAAAGGTGATAAATATGAGTGTATCAATAGAAAACGAAACATCTGAAAACACACAGCAAAATGGAGAGCAGGAAGCCGCCGCACAAAATGAAAATCAATCCGTTGCTACACAAAATGAAGATCAGGAAGTTATTGTACAAACTGAAAATCAGGAAGTTGCTATACAAAATAATGAATCGCCAGTACTTGATACAGAAGATAATGATCAAGATAGCAAATTCGATTTTGAAAAATCGAAAGGCAAATTGGAATATATTTCAATTGCGTTAGCTTTAATCAGCGTAATTTCAACAGTACTAGTGAAAGTGTTAAGTGTAGGATCACATCTTTATTTTTCATTTGACATAAATAATTATGATTTTAAATTAACTAACAATGATCGTATTGTTTTCTTCTTAAGCATATTTTTTTGTGTTTTCGCAATTATTTTTTGTCAAATAACTAACAATATAAGAAGCAAAATTTTTGTTAAAATAAATAATTGTTTAGAAAGCAATGTCAAATCCAAAAAAATCATAGGAACTTTTTTATGGGGTGTAGGATATATTTCCCTTTTAGGTTATTACATTTTATTAGGTTCATTTATAATTGAACTGTTATGTAGTCAAAAGGATGTTACATGGTTTAAGGATGTTTTGCATACTACATATGCGATTTCATTACTTTTGGTATTAACTTTTTTCCTTTTTCCAATTGTAAGAAAGAAGATAACTAAAATAATTCTTACAATATTAGGCATGGTTACTTTGCTTATTATTAGCTTATATTTCATAAATACAAATTACGAAAAAGCTAAAAACCAAAGGGAATTTGAAATCATTGTGGCAGGAAATAACGAAGGACAAAAGCAAGAATATGTGGTGATTAGCAAAGGTAGTTATTATTCAGCTTATCAATGTTCTGTCAAAGAACAAGATGCTGGTAAAATATTAATCATACATACAGACAGTCATCGGTTTTTCCCGATTGACGATACAGAAACAAGGTTAAATATTTTTGACGAATATCAGTTATATAAATATGGAGAACCGCTTGACACTAATGAAGAAAACAATTCCGAAGAGTATCAAGATAATGAGGAATGAGGTGATTTCATGGATCGCTACGCAATGTATCTCCGTAAATCCCGCGCCGACATCGAGGCGGAAGCTCACGGCGAGGGCGAAACGCTCGCTCGGCACAAAAAAATGCTCCGCGAGCTGGCGGAGAAAATGGGATTCACTGTTGATGATGTGTACGAGGAAGTCGTTTCGGGAGATAGCATCGAGGGACGACCGCAGATCAAAAGATTATTACACGCAATAGAAAGACGGGAATACGTCGGCGTATTGTGCATGGACATTGACAGACTGGCCCGCGGCGACACTATAGACCAAGGAATAATCGCGCGGGCGTTCCGAATGTCCGGGACAAAAATTATCACCCCGAAAAAAGTATATGACCCGAATTCCGAATTTGACGAGGAGTATTTCGAGTTTGAACTGTTTATGGCTCGCCGCGAGTTTAAGATCATCAGCCGAAGGATACAGCGCGGACGCGTAGAATCGGCAAAGGAAGGACGGTTTATAGGCTCAACGCCGCCATACGGATACAATAAAGTAAAGATCAGGAAAGACAAGGGGTACACGCTGGAGCCAAATCCCGACGAGGCAAAGGTCGTTCAACTCATCTTTGAGATGTATCTCAAAGGCGATGGAAAAATGGTCATTGCTCGAAAGCTGGATGCTTTGAAGATCAAGCCGCGCGTAAGCGAGCAATGGAGCAGCGCTTCTATCGTCAATATACTAAAAAACCCCGTGTACATCGGAAAAGTACGCTGGGGATATCGTAAATACACGAAAGAGCTCGCCGACGGAGCTGTCGTAAAGCACCGCGAGAAAAACGAGAATTGTGTATACGTTGACGGACTGCATCCGCCGCTCGTCTCCGATGATGAATTCCACCAGGCTCAGCAGATACTAAAGCGCCGCACAAGAGCTCCGCTGAAAGCCGATCTGTCGCTTAAAAATCCGCTCTCGGGGCTGATATATTGCGGCAAATGCGGTGCTATGATGACGCGGCTCGGGGAGAACAGCCGCTGTCGCTTCGCTACACTTAAATGTCCCAACAGATATTGCGACACTGTCGCAAGCAAACTCTGTCTTGTCGAGAATGCGGTCATAGACTTCTTGACTGGCTGGATTGAGGAATACAAGGTAAACGTGGAAAAGAACTCACCTCTGCTACCAAAATCAACGTTAGAGCTGTACAATAATACTCTGACCTCCCTATCAGCAGAAATGGAAACTGTAAACAAGCAGATCGACAAGACCTATGATCTGTTGGAACAAGGAATTTACTCCGCCGAAGTCTTTAGGGAACGTAATGAGCGTTTGATAAATCAAAAAGCGGCTCTGGAGCAAAAGCTCACAGAAACCGAGGAGAAAATTGAGGAATATCAATCCCGGCAAGTTATACATGAGAATTTCATTCCACACTTCGAGAACGTTCTTGCGGTCTATCGGACAACTGCGGATGCCGACGAAAAGAATCGCCTGATCAAAACGATAGTTCAGCGTATAACGTACACCAAATCCGAGCGCAACACCCGGCGCAATGCCGATGAAGCCTCATTCCAACTACTCATTGAACCGATCGTTGAATAATAACATTATCATATATATCCATATACCTATTCCGCCCCGATGAGCGTGCAGCCTATCGAGGAGGTGCGGAAGGTATTGAGATACGCGGTGAGCGAGATACCCTCGGAAAAGATACTTATGGGAATGCCGAATTACGGCTACGACTGGGAGCTGCCTTACACCCGCGGCACGGCTGCTTCGAGCATCGGGTTCATGGCGGCGCTCGAGCTTGCCATACGCAATAATTCCGAAATACTTTATGATGAAAAGTCGCAGACCCCGTATTTTTACTACACGGAGAACGGTGTGCGTCACGTTGTATGGTTTGACGACGCTAAGAGCATAGACGCTAAGCTGCGGCTGATCGATGAGTTTGATCTTGCGGGAGCTTCATACTGGACGGTAAACCGCTGCTTTATACCGAATTGGGAGATCGTGCAGAATTTGTTTGAAGTCGTAAAGCTTTAATCCTCAAAAAAATTAACCGTTCAAGCTCTGACTTGAACGGTTTTTTCTGTCATGTGTCAAGCATCTCCGCGGCGGCGGCTATCGCGCTTTCACTGTCCGTGCCGTCGATTATCCTTGCGAGCTCTTGTATCCTTCCCTCGCGTTCAAGCTCGGTTATGCTGGTGAAAGTGCGCCCGTTGTCCGTCTGCTTTTCGATGAGCAGGTGGTAATCAGCCTTCGCCGCGATCTGCGCTAAATGCGTTATGCACAGCACCTGCCGCTTTCCCGCCGTCTCGCGGAGCTTTACGCCCACCTTCTGCGCGGCTCTTCCGCTTATCCCGGCATCCACCTCGTCGAATATCAAAGTGGGTATGTCGTCGCTGTCCGCGAGAACGCTCTTTATCGCCAGCATTATCCGCGAAAGCTCGCCGCCCGAGGCTATCTTCGAGAGCGGCTTCGGCTCTTCCCCCGCGTTCGCCGAGATCAGCATCTCAACGCGGTCACGTCCGTTTTTCGTGATCTTGTCGGGCTCTATCGCGAAAACTATCCTCACGTTCGGCATATCAAGGAACTCCAGCTCCCCGCGTATCTCTTCCGAGAGCCGCTCCGCCGCCGCGCGTCTTTGCTCCGAAATATCGTCAGCCAGCTCCTTTACCTCGTCGGCGAGCTCGCGGCGGCGCTCCGAAAGCGCCTCTATCTCATCGTCCGAGCCTGCGAGCAGCGCGAGCTTTTCCTTACATTCCGCCAGATAGTCCACAAGCGCGTCCGCGTCCATATTATACTTGCGCTTCGCGTGCTTCAGCGCCGATACCTTATCGGAGAGCTCCGCCTCGCGCTGCTCGCTGTCCTCCGAAGTGAGCGAGAACAGCTCGTCCGAAATATCGTTCACCTCCGGGATAAGCGCGGAGATCCTCTCCCCGAGCGCCTTCACCCCCGGCTCAACGCCTTCGATACCGCGAAGCTGTTCCGCCGCCTGCCGCAGAAGCTCGCTTACCGCCGCTCCATCATCGGAGCTGAGCGCGTTATACGCCCCCCAGACCGCCTGCTGTATCCGCGCGGTATTGCGCACGCGCTCCAGCTCGCTCTCTAGCCTTTCGCCGTCGCCCTTTTCGAGCTCCAGCGCGGACAAGTCCTCAACAACTCCGTTTAAATGCTCTATTTGGAGCTCGCGGGTTTTAAGCTCCTCGCGCAGCTCTTTCAGACGGTTTGAGACCTTCGCGAACTCGCGGAACTTCTCCTTATACGGCGCGAGCCTTTCGGTTATCCCGCCGTAATTATCCAGAATATCCCGCTGATTATCGTTTGACATCAAAATACGGTTTTCATGCTGTCCGTGGACGTCCACCAGCATACCGCCTACTTCCTTTAATATAGAAGCGGTGGCGGTTCTGCCGTTTATGCGCGCGCCGCTTTTGCCGTCCGCGTATATCTCGCGAGTGAGCAGCAGCTCATCCTCCGCCGGAAATCCCAGCTCCGCGAGCTTTTCCGAGACCGCCGCGGGCAGCTCGTCGAACAGCGCCGTTATCACCGCCTTTTTCTCACCGGTGCGCACTATGTCCTTTGTCGTTCTGTGCCCGAGAATGGCGTTTATCCCGCCTATCAGTATACTTTTTCCCGCGCCGGTCTCACCCGTAAAAACGTTAAAGCTCCCGCCGAAATGAGCGGACGCTTTTTCTATCACCGCGAGATTTTCTATTGAAAGCTCTCGTATCACTAGCGAAAACTCCTTTCCGTTTTGTTCTGCCGCGGGTCGGGACGAAGCGCCGAAAATTTACGGCGCGTGCGGACGCGGCGCCATCATTTCACCGTAAGCCGTTTCAGATCCGTCAGCAGCTGCACCGCGTGATTTTCGGTCTTGGTGAGGATAAACACCGTATCATCGCCCGCTATCGTGCCCATCACCGTGGGAAGGTCGCGGTCGTCTATCACCGCGCCCACCGCGTTCGCAAGACCCGCGCGGCATTTCAGCACCACGATGTTCCCCGCGTAGTCCATCGAAAGCACCGCCTGCGCGAAAATGCTGTTGTAGCCCACGTTCGCGGAGGACAGCCCCGAATAGTAGCAGTTCACATCGTTCTCGTTCGGGCGCTTTACAAGCGCGAGCTCGCGTATATCGCGCGACAGAGTGGCTTGCCCGACGGATATGCCGCGCTCCTCCAAAAGCCGCCGAAGCTCGTTCTGCGTTTCGACCTCGTTTTCCGAGATCACCTTCAATATCGCCGTCTGGCGTGCCTTCTTGTCCATAAACGCCTCACTTCATGGGCGTCATCAGCTTGTTGTGAACGGCTCCGTAGAAGCCCTCACCAACGCTGATTATCCTGAGACAGTCTCCGCACCGCGTAAGCTGCAGAACGTCGCCCTCCAGAAACGGCACGCCGACGCTGCCGTCCACGGAAAACGTCGCCTTGCTGTTCTGATAGTGGCGGACGTTTACGCTTATCGTCTGCTTGTCCGAAAAGATCATAGGGCGGTTGAAGAGCGTGTGCGGACAAAGCGCGGTGAACTCTATGCACTCAAGGTCGGGCGCGAGTATCGGTCCGCCCGCCGACAAAGAATACGCCGTAGACCCGGTCGGCGTGCTCAGTATCACGCCGTCCGCGCGGACGCGCGACACCTCCGCTTCTCCGCAGAACACCACGAATTCCGGGAGTTTCGAGAGACTTGAGCGCGACAGCGTAACATCGTTTACCACGCTTTGAGAGAATATCTCTTCCCCCTCGCGGAGCACCTTGCATTCAAGCATCATGCGGCGGCTCACGGAAAAATCTCCCCCGAGTATGCCGGGTATGCGGTCTATCTCATGCGGCTCGAGCGTCGCCATAAAGCCGAGCCTTCCCATGTTCACCCCAAGGAGCGGTATCTCGTATTTCGCCACTATCTTGCCCCACTTAATGAGCGTGCCGTCGCCGCCCACCGTCACGAGAAAAGCGCCCTCCGCGGGAGTTGACGCGGAGTCCGCGCCTATCTGATCGGCAAAGACCGAATCCGTGCCCCACACCAGCGGGCGCATTCCGTTTTCCCGAAGGATAGACGATATCTTGCCCGCCAGCTCGAACGCGCCCTCCTTCGCGGTGTTGAAACCTATCAAAACTCCTGTCTGCACCTTATTTCTCCTTTCTCAGCGCGAGCAGATACTCAACGTTTCCGTCGCCGCCGGTTATCGGCGACCGCGCTGTTCCCGTTATCTCAAACCCGCATTGTCTTGCGAAGCCGGTTATCTCCGTTACTATTTTGGACCGCAGCTTCTCGTCGCGGACAACTCCCCTTTTCGAGAGATTTTGCCGCCCCGCCTCAAACTGCGGCTTTATAAGAACGACAGCCGCGCCGCCTTCCTTCAAAAGTCCGTAAACATGAGGGAGCACGAGCTTCAGCGAGATGAATGAAACGTCCGCGCCTATAAAATCCGCGAGGGTTCCGCCGGGGAGCGAAAAATCGCGTATATCCGTCTGCTCGAGAGATACCACGCGGCTGTCCGCGCGGAGCTTTTCCGCAAGCTGACCGCGCCCCACGTCCACCGCGAACACGCGCTCCGCGCCGTTTTGGAGCATACAGTCCGTAAAACCGCCCGTGGAAGCGCCTATGTCCACGCAGAGCCTGCCCTCAAGCTCTATCCGCCACAGCTCCAGCGCCCTTTCGAGCTTCAAGCCGCCGCGCCCGACGTATTTCAACTGTTCGCCGATGACCGAGACATCATCGGCTTCCGACACCTCAAACGAGCATTTCAAAGCCGCCGCGCCGTTCACCGAAACGCCGCCGCTCTTTATCAGCTCCTGCGCCGCCGTTCTGCTTTTACAAAGCCCCTTTTCGCTTAAATACACGTCGAGCCGCATCATTATCCTCTCAAATAAATTCCCATGCTGTCGCCGTCTCCGCAATAGCACACCACCCAATCGAATTTTTCACGCTTGGGAAGTATGTAAAAATCCTCTACCATAGCTGAACAATCGCCGAGTATCCGTATGATCTCGGGCAGCTTGCCCTCGTAGACCCAACCGAAGTCGTTTATGTAATAGTATTCGGCGGGGCGGTTTTCTTTTGGGATAAGCTCGTCGATCCTGCCGACGAACTCCGTCCAATCGGCGGTGTGGATACCGTTCTGCAAATGCCCGGTATATTGCAGCTCCGAACGGAAATGCAGCCACAAATATTCCAAGTGTATCTTCGGGTAATGCTCATAGTCGATAAATGTGTAGTAAAACCGCTTGATAACACGCTCCCATTCCGTTTTCGGAGCTTCGCGGAAGTTCGCGCGGTCTATATTCATGTCTTTTATCGACTGCTCCGCCTCGTCCCTTACCTTGTAACGGAACCGCTGCCACTCATCACAATATTTCGCCATCGTCGAGCCCCTCCAGCTTTACGCGCATCGAAGCCTCGTCCAAGCCGTACATTGCGAGCTGCTCATCCATTGTCGCCGCGGGGACGAACTCGCCGTCCACGCCGACGGTCTCCGCTTTGCCGCGGAAGCCGCGCATACACGCTCCGCACAAAATGCCCTCGCCGACCCCGCCCTTAAGCGAGCCCTCCTCAAAAATGACAACGCGCTCATATCCCATTAAGATCTCAAACACCTCGTCGGGCAGAGGATTTATCGTTACGAGCCGCAAAAAGTCCGCGCCCGATTTGGCGCAAGCCGCCACAAGGTTTGCGGAAACGCGCCCGTAGGTTATCCCGAGCACGCCCGAGCGCTTCCCGGAATAATAAAAGTCTCCCACATCGGCAAAAGCCGCCGCGTATTCCTTCGGTACAGCGGGCTCTCCGCCCTTGGGATAGCGCACGCAGGCGATACCGTTCGTGCCGTATACCGCACGGTGAAGACAACGCCGCAGCTCCCCGAACGTCGCGGGGCAGTATATCACGGTATTCGGGATAAGACGCAGCATCGGCACGTCGAATATGCCCTGATGCGTTTCGCCGTCCGCGCCGACAAAACCCGCGCGGTCTATCGCGAGCACGATGTGCGTATTTTCGATTGCGCAGTCGTGTATTATCTGGTCGAAGCCGCGCTGCAAAAACGTCGAGTACACCGCGAACACCGGCAGCATCCCCTGAACGGCAAGCCCCGCCGCGAACGTCACGGAATGCTGCTCGGCTATGCCGGTGTCGAAAAATCTCGCGGAGCAGCCCGTTTTAAAGTAATTGAGCCCCACCGCGTATTTCATCGCGGCGGTTATCGCGCAGACGCGGCTGTCCGCCTTGCCGAGCCGCTCAAGCTCACGACCGAGCGCCTCCGAAAAATTCTCGTCCTCGTGACCGGTCATATCGTCGTACACAAACTCCTCGACGATGCCGTTCGCCGCAACGGCATGGTACTCTCCCGGGTTCTCCTCGGCGGGCTTATACCCTTTTCCCTTCTTTGTAAAAACGTGGACTACGCACGGGCGGCGCATTTCTTTGGCGACGGTGAGCGCTTCTATCATATTTTCAAGGTCGTGACCGTCCACCGGTCCGATATAGTAAAAGCCCATATTCTCAAACAGGTTGGAGCTTTCATACATAAGCTCCTTCACAAACACCTTCAGCGCCGCCGCGCGGCTCTCAAGGCGCTTTCCGATGAGCGGCACCGAGGAAAGCACGGTCTTTACGCGCTCTTTGGCGGTAAAGTACTTTTTCGTAGAGCGTATGTGCGCCAGATACCGCGCGAGCGCCCCGGTGCTTTTCCCTATGGACATCGCGTTGTCGTTTAACACGAGCGTGAGGTTCGTGGCAGTCTTGCCGGCGTTGTTGAGAGCCTCGTAAGCCATACCTCCCGTAAACGCGCCGTCTCCTATCACGGCAGCTACCGCGCCGTTTTCTCCGTTCAGGCGCATGGCTGTGGATATTCCGTAAGCCGCCGAAAGAGACGTGCTCGAATGTCCGGAAATAAACGCGTCCGCCTCGGATTCCGAGCGCCTTGTAAATCCCGATATGCCTCCGCGCTTTCTTAGCGTATCAAAGCGCGAATATCTCCCTGTGAGCAGCTTATGCGCGTATGCCTGATGCCCCACGTCCCAGAGTATTTTATCACCGCCGAAAACATCGTACACATAATGCAAAGCCACCGAAAGCTCCACCGTGCCGAGATTTGAGGACAAATGCCCGCCGTTTTTCATAACGGTGCGCATAATGACCCCGCGAAGCTCCTTGCATAGAGATTTTAGTTTTAGATAATCCATTTTGACCAGATGTTCGTGATCTGTTTTGTCGCTCAGGAGCATAACAACCTCCAAAATGTAAAGTCAGTATATTTCTCACCTGTCTGCTGAAACGGTTTCCCCGCTCTAAACGGGGAACACCATAGCTATGAGTATCCCGAGCAGCGAGCCTGCCAGGACTTCTATCGGAGTGTGTCCGAGTATCTCCTTTAAGTCCTTCTGCTGCACGAGCTCGTCGATGACGGGGTCCTCGTCGCCGCCGGAAAGCTGCGATATTTCGTCGTCCAGGTCGTCCACTATCCTGCGCAGCTTGTTGAGCTCCTTGGCGTGGAGACCCGCGTTGTACCGAACGCTCAGCGCATCGTAGATAACTATTCCCGCAAGAAGCAGCGTTATCGCGAACTCCGAGCTTGCCGAGCCGTATCTTCTCAGCGTATACATCACGACCGAGATCACGAGCGCCGAGTGCGAGGAGGGCATTCCGCCTGGACCCGTTATGCGCTCGGGATTAAATCTCTTGTTCTTTATCGCGTAGGCTACCGTCTTTATTATCTGCGCCGTAAGAAACGCCGCAAGCCCCACGATTATTATCGGATTTATCGGTAAATTTGACATATCATCCTGTCCTTTTTTCTTATTTTCCCCGATCCGGGGAGATGCTGATCAAATGATGTTTATGTTTTCTGTTTTCCCCGCCTAAAGCGGGTAAAACGCCATTAAATCAGTATTTCCCTAGAAACTGCGCGCAAGCAGCATATCCGCAAGTCCGGCAAGGAATTCGCTGTCCGGGAACTCCGAAAGACATTCCTTTGCCCGAAGCGTGAGCTCCGCGGCGCGCTCGCCCGCCTTTTCGATACCCACCGCGGCGGCGTAGGTGTATTTGCCGTCCGCCGCGTCGCTGCCCACGGGCTTTCCGAGAAGCCTTTCATCGGCGGTAACGTCGAGTATATCGTCCACTATCTGGAACGCCAGACCAAGCCGCTGCCCGTAGCTCCCCGCCGCGAGCTGTCTGCCCGCGTCCGCGCCCGCCGCTATGCAGCCCGCGCGGCAGCAGAATTCCAGAAGCGCGCCCGTTTTCATACGGTACATTTCCAGTATCACCGAAACTTCGGGACGCTTGTTCTCGTTTTCGAGATCGACGGTCTGTCCGCCTATCATTCCCCATACGCCCGAGAGCTCCCCGAGCAGCTTTATGATCTTCAGCGCCGCGTCCTGCGAGAGCGTTTTTTTGAGTCCCGCCTCGGCTATTATCTGATACGGCAGCATCGCGAGAGCGTCTCCCGCCAGCACCGCCGTCGCTTCCCCGAAAGCCTTGTGGCACGAGGGCTTCCCGCGCCGGAGATCGTCGTCATCCATGCACGGAAGATCGTCGTGTATCAGTGAGAAGGTGTGCAGCATCTCTATGGCGCACGCCACCGGAAGCGCCGTTTCGGGGTCTTCCCCGCACACCCTGCAAAACTCCATCACAAGCGCGGGGCGTATTCGTTTTCCGCCCGCCGAAAGGCTGTAACGCGCCGCCGCTATCACGCTTTTTTGCAGACATTCCACCTCGGGGAGATACTTGAAAAGCGCTTCCTCTGTCATTTCGGCGTAATCGGAGAGCCGTTCTTTTATATCCATTTTAATTTCCTTCCAAGGTCTCGACCTTCAGCTTCGCGGTCTCGATATATTCCCGCAGCTTTTTCGTGAGCTCGACCGCCTCGGTGTACAGTCTCATCGACTCCTCCAGCGGAAGATCGCCCTGCTCCATTTTCCTCGCGATCTCGCCGAGCCTTTTCATTTCTTCCTCAAAATCCATTTTATACCTCTTTTTTATTCTTGATCTCCGCGGAAACCTCGCCCTTTTCGAGCTTCACGTCTATCATATCGCCGACGTTCAGTTCGTCGGCGCTTTTTACCGCCCTGCCGTTTTTGGTCGTCACGGAATATCCGCGCGACAATACCCCGAGCGGGTCCATAGCGGAGATCGACTGCGCCTTTACCGCAAGCGAGCTCTCTGCCGCCGCGAGCTTTCGGCGTATTCCCGAGGACACCGCCGTTTCAATACCCTGCAGGCGGGCTTCCCACGCCGCTATCCGCGCCTTCGGCGAGCGTAGCCTCACGTCCTTTTCAAGCGACGACAGCTCCCTTTCAAGGTCGTAAAAACGTCTGCTCATCAGCGCTGCCGCGCGTTTGTAAAGCGCTTCTACGCCGTTTTTCAGCACCGAGATGTCCGGAACGGCGAGCTCCGCCGCCGCGGAAGGCGTAGGCGCTCTCATATCCGCCGCGAGATCGGCTATCGTGGTGTCCGTCTCGTGACCCACGGCGCTTATCGTCGGTACTTTGGAGGCGTAAATCGCCCTCGCGAGCGCCTCGGAGTTGAAGCAGTCAAGATCCTCGCTCGAGCCGCCGCCGCGCCCGAATATAACAAGGTCCGCGCCGACGCTCTGCGCCCTTTGAAGTCCCTTTATCAGCGAAGGCACGGCGTTTTCACCCTGCACATACGCGGGTATAACGCACAGCTCCGTCACGGGGTAGCGCCGCGAAATGACATTCTTTATGTCCTGTACCGCCGCGCCGGTCGGAGAGGTTATAACGGCGATCTTTTTCGGGAACGCCGGGCGCTCGCGCTTCTGTTCAAACAGCCCCTCGCCGAGGAGCTTCGCCTTCAGCGCCTCGAGCGCCGCCGCAGAAGCACCCTCGCCGTCCTCCGACATAGCGTAGCACTTTAACTGATAGCGTCCGTATGCGGGATACACCGTTATCATTCCCTCGCACACCACCGACATACCGTCCGCCGGTTCGAGCTCCAGCTCGTCTACGCCCTCGAACATCACGCAGGAGAGTTGCGTTTTCTCGTCCTTCAGCGTAAAATACAGATAGTCCGAGCCGAACCGCCCGCCGCGCCGCGTCAGATTTGATATTTCGCCGCGGACATAAACGCTCCTCAGCGACATATCGCCCTCGAGCGCGTCCTTTATCTTCAGCGTTATATCGGACACGGAATTTATCCGTGATGTATCATTTTTCGTTTTCATTGAGCTCCCTCAGATACGAATTGAGAATACCGTTTACAAAGCCGCTGTCCGGCTTATGGGAGTACTTTTTCGCGAGCTCCACCGCCTCGTTTATTGCCGCCGCGGGAGGCACTCTGTCGCAGTACTTCATCTCGTAGACGGCTATTTTAAGTATCACGAGATTTACCTTCGCTATTCTGGACACTGCGCGGGACTTTGAATACTTTGCTATAACTTCACAGAGCTCCTCGTCATGTTCGAGAACGCCGCGCACTATCTCGTCGGTCTGTTCGTTCTTCGCCATATCAAACGCCTCGGCGTTCAGCTCGTCTATTTCCTCAAGCGTCTGCCCGAACGTCATCTGGTAGAGCTCCAGAAACGCTCCCTCGCGGACCTCGGGGCGCGTCAGTCTCTCACTCATTTGCGCACCTCATGTCCTCTTTAAAGAGCACGCCGGCTATGTTCACGTCTACCTTTGTTACCGTAAAGCCCGTCATATTCTGCACGGCAGACTTAACGCTCTTTTGAATATCCTCCGCGACCTTAACGGCATTGTAGCCGTCCAGCACGGAGATATCGAACCTTATCGCGGCAGAGCCGCCGCTTATTTTCACGCGGACGGGACCTCTGAGCCGCGTTTTTACGTTTGCGGGGATAAGGCGGTTGTTCGACACTGCCGCGCCCTCTATCTCGCAGGCGGCGGTTTCGGCTATTTTGATTATCACATCCTCGGACACTCTTATACTGCCCGCCGTATGTCTGTCATTTTTATCCATAATATCCTCCGATAATATTGAGCTGCGCTGTTTTGAAGGCATAGCCCATTTGAAGTAAGGCACATTTTTCCTTATACATACCTATTATAGCATAAATGCTTTTAATAAACAAGAGCTTTTTTGAACTTTTTTCAAAAAAGCCCAAGGACTTCGCGGCAGAAACGCACCGCTAAAGTTAATCTGCCATTCGGACAGCCGCACGGAGCGCGGCGGGAAAACAAACCGTTCCGCAAACCAAAAACAATTGTAACAATATCCGGAGAAATGTAATATAATGTCTCAAAAGCGGATCGGCGCGAAGGGAGTGAAGTATATGCGGCGTCCGAGAAGATGCGGGCGCAAATGCCCGGGGAACGCTTTGGCGGTATTGGCGGCAGCCGCTTTTATCACGGCGCTCGTGTGCCTCGTGGTCTTTTCGGCGAAATGCATACTGCTTTTTGTCGCGGCGGCGCTGATAGCGCTTGGTGTGTTCCTTTTGAGAGTTTGACGAGTTGAAAGGAGAGCTGTTATGAAGGTCGTTGTTGTCAAGAGCCCGAAAATGTTTACGGGATTGCTGCGCGTGATGTTCGGCATCAAAAAATCGGAGAGTATATGACGCAAAAAAGACCGCCGAGGCGGTCTTTTCTATGCTGTTAAAGGTTCATTCTAATGAGCGCCAGCTCAATCGGCATCAGCGCCTCGCCGGCGCTTTCCGCCCCGTCTACCGCCATCTCAAGCGGGCATCTTCCCGACCTCTCGCTGTCAAGTATCTCCGGTACGATCTCGTCCGCCGTCACCTCTACATGGTTCTTCTCCAAAAGCTCCTTCGCGGGCTCGCTCATTACCTCGGCGTACACCTCGCGTATGCCCATCGCGATGTCTATAAACGCCGCCGCTCTCCCAACTACCTTGTCCGCTATCATATACCCCATGTAGTTGTTTCCGCTGTTCATCCAATCCAAAAGCGGCTGAACGCTCTTTTCCTTGCTTTTGAACATTACGTTCCCCAATGTCAGAACGCATGTGCAGCCTTCGTTTTTTAACGCCATTTTTGCTTTTTCAAGTTCGGGATGCATATAATACTCCTTTCAAATCACAACTCAGCCCAACATTCTCACAAAATCCTTCATTGCCTCGGATATCTGTATCTGCTGCGGACAAACCGCTTCGCAGCTCTTACAGCCCACGCACATTCCCGGGCGCTTGTCCTCCGCGAACGCGTCCAGAGCCATCGGCGCGATAAATCCCCCTCCCGTAAATCTGTGCTCGTTATAAAGCTCCAGCAGGTCGGGTATCGGGAGCTCGCGCGGACAATGCGTCGTGCAGTACCGGCACGCCGTGCAGGGCACGGTCATACCGCTTATCATCTCCACCGCTATTTTATCGAGCGCCGCGAGCTCCGCTTCCGTAAGCGGCTTTGACTGCTCGTACACCGCGATGTTTTCCTTCAGCTGCTCGAAATTCGACATTCCCGAAAGCGTTACCTTCACCTCGGGCAAGGTCTGCAAAAATCTGAACGCCCACTCCGCCGCAGAAGCCTCGGAGCGAAGCTGTTTCAGCATCTGCGCGTACTTATCCGACAGCGCCGCGAGCTTTCCTCCGCGGACGGGCTCCATGACCCATACGGGAATGTTATGTTCAGTATAGAGCTTTACCTTGTCGCACGCGTTCTGGAATCTCCAGTCCACCCAATTCACCTGAAGCTGCCCGAACTCCATATACTCGCCGTAAGCCTCGATAAACCTGTTCAGCACGGGCATTCCGCCGTGCGCCGAAAACCCGAGGTGACGTATGCGCCCGTTCTTTTTCTGCTCGATAAGATAATCGAAAATGCCGTATTTCGGGTCGAGGTACTCGTTTATATTCATTTCGCAGACATTATGGAACAGATAGAAATCGAAGTGGTCCGTACCGCACTTTTTAAGCTGCTCCTCAAATATCTCCCTCACCTTGCCGATATTACCGAGGTCGTACCCCGGGAACTTATCCGCGAGCTTGTAGCTTTCGCGCGGGTGGTTTTTGAGAGCGTTCGCGAGAGCGGTCTCCGAATTCCCCGCGTGATATCCCCAAGCGGTATCGAAATAGTTCACGCCGTGCTCTATCGCGTAGTCCACCATTTCGGCGGTCTTTTCAAAATCGGGACGGCTGTCGTCGCCGTCGATAACGGGCAGCCTCATACACCCGAGACCCAGCGCCGAGAGCTTTTCACCCCGAAAATCACTGTATATCATAATAAAAACTCCTTTCGGTCAGCCTTTCTGATCCATTTTCCTGTAAGAGCTCGAAGCGAACGACGAAAAGCTCACGCCGCACGAGCCCCTGCCCGCGTTCCTCACCTTTCTTCCGACAGCGGAATTCTGCACCTGCGCTACCGTGCGTTTCCCGTCGCCGGGAACCTTCACCTGCTTCTTTTTCTTGCGCTGAGCGTTCAGCTTCTTTGCCTGCTGCTTCTCGCGCTCGAATTTACGCGCCTTAGCGAGGTCCATGTAATACTTGTCGCGCTCCGCCGCCGTCGGCAGAGAACGATATCTGGCGCTTTGAGAGAAGCTCGAAATATCGCGCTCGAAAGCCATATTCATCCCCGCGACAGCCGAGCCGTCGCCGCCGTTCTTCACCGCCTTTTTATAGGAGGACAAAGCGGACAATGCGTTTGAAAGCCGCATACCGTTTACCTCGTCCTTTGTGCGGCAGCACATGAGCTGCATACGGAACGTTCTCCGAGCGTCCTGCGTCGTGCGGTAATTGTTGTAGGAATCGGGGTCGTGCTTGGAAAGATACTTTTCGTCGTCCGCCGAGAGCGTCAGACCGCCGCGCATTTTCTGCTTTATGAGCATAAGTCTGTTGCTTTTGCTTGTATTTTCGCTTTCGTCCGACCCGAACATCTTATCGAGCTTTTCGGTCTGCTCCTTCACCATTTCGGAGATGGATTTCTTAACTTCCTTAACGTCCTTGACTTCCTCGGAAGCGGCGGAAGCTGAAGACGCCGCGGAAACGCCCGCGCTGTTCCCGCTTGTTTCGCTCGCCTCGGCGCTCGAACGCGAGAACTCCATACCCGAAAAATACGCGCTGTCGCGCTTGGAGGTCTTTGTCCCCGCGGTTCTCTCCGCGCTCCGCGGATATGAAACGGCTGCCGCCGCAACCGAACGCACACGCATAACCGACATTATAAAGCGCCCCTTTCGTATATACTTATATTAGTTATATCGGCAGAGCGCACGGTTTTCTTTAGCGTTTTCGGAAAATTTTCCCGTATATTATCCCTCGAGGACGACCGCGCAAATCCCGGAATGAACCGTTATCACCGCGCGTTCCGCGGTGATCTCGTTGCTCACTCCGAGCGGGAAAGCGTTTGTGAGCGTGTGACGATCAAGCGGGTATTTCACGCCCTTTTCGCTCACCACCGCCTCGCCGTCCAGCGAAAACAGCGACAGATAGCCCGAAAACCGCGGTATCTCCGCGCTTTGCTCTTTTAAGAGGAACAAAACGCAGCGTTCTCCGAAAAGCGCCGCGCGAACGCTCTTGTGCTTCAGCTCGCGGAGGAGCTGGATATTCGCGAGAGAATGCGATACTCTTCCGCCGAGAGCGCAGAAGAACCGAAGCTCGTTGTAACCGCGCTCTATTGCTATCCTCGCAGCGAGACGCGCGTCGGTGTCGTCCTTTTCCGGGAGGACGCGCACGCACTCGACGCCCTCCGGCACGGAAGCCTCGGCGCTGTCGAAATCCCCGACGGCGAGCGCCGGGGTTATCCCCGCCTTTAAGCAGCGGTCAAGCCCGCTGTCCGCGGCGATGACATATTCCGAAACGTGCTCCTTCGGCACTCCGCACGGAGCGCCGCATATTATCGAACAGACCCTTATCTCATTTTCCATATCTGTTGTCCCAATCGTTTATCTTTCCCGCCTCTTCAAACATACGAAGATAGCTCTCATAGCGAGAACGAGCTATCTTTCCCTCTTCCACAGCCGCGCGGACGGCGCAGCCACGCTCCTTCACATGGGCGCAGTTCGCGAACCTGCACTCGCCCAGACGCTCCGCGAACTCTCTGAACGCCAGAGCAAGCTCCTCCTTTGGGATACGGACGTAGCGCTCCGTGTCTACCGTGGAGAACCCGGGCGTATCCGCTATGTACCCGCCCTCGATCCTGTATAGTTCCACCTGCCTTGTCGTATGCCTGCCGCGCCCGAGCTTTCGGCTGATATGGGCGGTCTCCAAGCCCAGCTCCGGGTAAAGAGCGTTCAGAAGGCTGGATTTCCCGACCCCCGAGTTTCCGATAAACGCCGCCGTCTTACCCTTTATGAGCCCGCGCACGTCCTCCGCGCCCTCGCCGGTGGTGTTGTCGACGGTGCAGACAGGTATCCCCATACCGCGGTATACCGCCGGAAGATCGCCGGCGTTTTCGAGGTCTATCTTCGTAAAGACAACGACGGGCTCTATCCTCTTGCTGTCCGCTATAGCTATCAGCTTATCGAGAATAAAGCGGTTCACGGAGGGTTCGGCTGTGCTGTTTACAAGCACCAGCCTGTCGAGGTTCGCAAGCGGCGGTCTCACGAGGAAATTCCTGCGCTCGTATATCTCCGTGATGACGCTGTCCGCTCCCTCGCCCTCTACCCTCACGCGGTCGCCCGCGGAGGGGCTTATACCGCGGCTGCGGAATATCCCGCGCGCGGCGCACTTCACGTTTTCACCCTTCATAACGCCGTCAAAGGCGTCCACATAGTAGACGCCTCCGACAGCTTTTGTAATTATACCATCAAAAGATACGGTCAAAATATCGTTTCCCTCCAAATGCTTGAAGAACTTAATCGGGTGTAGCGGGAGTATCGTTGCTCTGCGACGACTCATCGCCGTTCTGCGAGGTATCGGGATCAGTGTTGTTGCCTGAAGCGCTGCCCATAGCGTTGAGCTTGTCGAAGATCGATCTGTCCATGGAGTCGTCCTTGAGTTTCATCTTGCTCTCATCCTCGTCATAATACAGCGTCGCTGTGTAATATACACCCTCCTGACCGTTCTTCACGCATACCACTCTTACCGCGAAGGTCTTTTCCTCGCCATGCCGGAGGCTCATGCGGTATGTTACTTCCTTTGTGAGAGCTATATCGCGCGTTTCGGTAGCGCTCGCGTCAAGCTTTCCGTCAACATAGTAATGGAACTCGAATACGCCGTCTATGCCCTGCGACAAAGATACCCTTATGATGCCGCTTTCCGTAGGCTCTTCGCCCGTGCTCACGTAAAACAGTATCGCGTCGCCCCTGTTCGCCATTTTATTGTGTTCTATGCTCTGTTCGAGTATCGTGCCCTTTTCGGCGAGGCTGCCCCTGTTCTCTACCTTGGGGTTAAGCCCGTACTCCTTGCACTTTTCAAGCGCCTCCTCAAGCTGCATATCAACAAAATTCGGAACGGAGAACGGCTTGTCGTCCGGTCCTAAGCTTACTATCAACGTTACCGTGCTTCCTATCTCCGCCATGGAATGAGCCTCGGGGATAGTGCCGATAACATAGCCCTTTTCAACTTCGTTGTTTTCCGCCCGGGTGGTCGTAGTCTTAAAGCCGCTCTTCTCGAGCTGCTTTCTGGCGGCTTCCTCCGTGCGTTTGGAAACGTCCTCGACCTCGCGCTCCTGCTTGCCCTTGCTCACCTTTACATTCAGCGTGGAGCCCTTCATAACGGGTCTGCCCGCGGCGAACTCCTGCTCTATGATGATACCTACCGGCTCCTCGCTGTAATACTGCTCCGCTACTATATTGAGCACGCTGCCGTCTGCGAAGCGGTTGTGCACCTCGTCCCAGGATTTTCCCACGAACTGCGGCAGAGCAAACTCGCCGTTCGCCATCATGCTTATGCCGTAATCGTCGTAGTTTCCGGGAGTGACGTTGTTATTGGTTCCCAGGCGATCCGATACCAGATACAGCACCAGAAACACTACCACTATAACGAACGCCGCGCCGACGCCGAAAAGTATCGGTATAAGCGGGCTTCTGCGCTCTTCCACCTCGTCATCGTCGTCGTAATCGTAATCGTCGTACTCGTCCTCATAATCCTCCGGCTCTTCCGGAGCGCGCTTGCGGCGGGAGATACTCTGCTCCGTAAGCGGGTTCACGCCGGAGTATTTGGGTGTTCTGTCCGTGGAATTGTACTTATAATCAAAGATAGTTCCCGGGTTCTTCTTGAACTCCTCGAGATCGTTTATCATCTCGTGAGCGGTCTGATAACGCGCGTTGGGCTCTTTCTGCATCGCCCTCATCACTATCTGCTCCAGCCCCTCGGGGATAGTTTCGTTTATTTCCGAGGGTTTTTTCGGGTCGGTCTGCATGTGCATAAGAGCGATAGCCACGGGCGTGTCCCCGTCGAACGGCTTTCTCCCCGTGAGCATCTCATACAGCGCCACGCCTACGGAATAAATATCGCTGCGCTCGTCCGTCATATCGCCTCTCGCCTGTTCGGGGCTTATATAGTGCACCGAGCCTATGGTCTTTTCGGACATCGTTTTGTTATTTTCCCTGTTGAACCTCGCGATGCCGAAATCCATGACCTTTATAGTGCCGTCTCTGAGCAGCATTATGTTCGAGCTCTTTATGTCGCGGTGGACTATGCCGCGGTCGTGCGCGTGCTGGAGCGCCTTCAACGTCTGCACCGTGAAGTGCACCGCGTCGCGCCACTTCAACACGCCCTGCTGCTCTATATAATCCGACAGCGTGATGCCGTCGACGTACTCCATAACGATAAACTGCACCTTATCGGTAAAGCCCACGTCGTATATCTTGACGATATTAGGGTGACTTAAAAGCGCTATCGCCTTGCTCTCGTTGCGAAATCTGCGCAGGAACTCCTCGCTGCCCGCGTATTCCGTCTTGAGTATCTTCACCGCGACCACGCGCTCTTCCTGAATGTCTCTGGCGCGGTAAATATCCGCCATTCCGCCGACGCCGATAAGCTCCAGCAGCTCATAGCGTCCGTCTAGCTTTTTTCCGATGTTGTTGTCCATAGTTCTTTGCCCCTTATTAAAATCGCTTTAAAATCTCTCTATAGTTCTCCAAATTAAATGATACCACTAATTTCTCAAATTGTCAATATCGCGCCCGCCGATAAGGCGGGTCGTTTTCACGGCAAATTGTAAGAAACCGAGCATTTAAGTTGATTTTTAACCGAATTCGGGAAGTTTTTTTACTCACTTTTTCCAATATCGCCAATTCTTTGAGCGGTATTTTTGTACAATTCCCCGAAAATTATTACAATTTTGTAATGTGGCTTTTCAAGGCGCGATAAGCACCACGGAAACGTTATCATGACCGCCCTTGCGCAGCGCGTATTTTATCAGCGCCTCGCAGCAGTGCTCCGTGTCCGAATCGAAGCACACGTCGAGTATATCCATATCGTCGCCGTAGGAGGAAAGCCCGTCGGAGCAGATAAGCACCCTGTCGCCCGGCTCAAGCGGAAGCTCGAAGTAATCCGGCGTTACCGTTTCCTCCGCGCCTATCGCGCGGGTTATCTTGTGACGGTCGGGATGCGTCTTTATCATCTCCTCGGTTATCTCGCCCCTATCCAGAAGATCCTGAACGTGCGTGTGATCCTTGGTTATCTGACGTATGCACTCGTCGTCACCCTGCGTGAACAGGTGATATGCCCGCGAATCCCCGACGTTCACGATATACGCCGTGCCGCCGAAGACTATCGCCGCGACGCAGGTCGTCCCCATTACCTCGTGCACCTTCATTCTCGCTGTGTCCCACACAAAGGCGTTCGCGGCTATCACGGAGGTTATCAGCAAATTCCTCACGGAATTTCTGTTCATCATCTCGTTGAAATTCTCCTTTATCCGCCGCGACACCACGTCCACCGCGATAGTGCTCGCAAGACCGCCCTCGCTCTCCCCGCCCATGCCGTCGCAAAGAACGGCGGCGCAGGCTCTCGGCGAGAGCATCTCGCCCCATACGCTGTCCTGGTTTTCCGTTCTGGCAAGTCCTATGTCCGTATCGGTGTATACTTTCATTATCCCGTCACCTCTGTTTTATGATCGTCGCGCCTTAGCTGTCCGCACGCCGCGCTTATGTCAGCCCCGAGCGTCCGCCGCACCGTGGCGTTCAGCCCCGCGTCCGAAAGCCTTTTCGCGAAGCGCTCGACGTATCGGCTCTTTTTGTATTCCCGCTCCTTTATCTCATTTATCGGAATGAGATTTACATGGCAGTTTTTCCCGCGCAGCAGCTTTATCAGCTCGTCAGCGCTCTCGTCGGTATCGTTCACGCCCTCTATCAGCGAGTACTCGAACGATATGCGCCTTCCGGTCGCCTCAAAATAATCGTCGCACGCCTTCATCAGCGTTTTGAGCCCGAACCTCTCGTTTATCGGCATTATAGCGCTCCTCTTTTCGTCCGAAGCAGCATGGAGCGATATTGAGAGCGTCACACCGAGCTTCAGCTCGGCGAGCTTGTATATCTTATCGACAACTCCGCATGTGGAGAGCGACAGATGTCTCAAGCTCATACCGTCTCCGCCCGAATTGAGCAGTTCGAGGAACCTCACCACATTATCAAAATTATCCAGCGGCTCGCCTATGCCCATCATCACTATACTGTCGACGTGTTTTCCGCTGTCGCGCTCGGTCTCGTATATCTGGAGCAGCATTTCGGACGGCGCGAGGTTGCGCACCCAGCCGGCTATCGTTGAAGCGCAGAACCTGCACCCCATTTTGCAGCCGACCTGCGACGATATGCAAAGGCTGTTTCCGTGCTTATACTCCATAAGCACGCTCTCCACCGCCTCGCCGTCCGGGAGCTCATACAGATATTTTACCGTATTATCTATACGACTTACAAGTCTTTTTTTGATTTTCAGTGAATATATACAAAAATTCTTTGAAAGCGTCTCGCGGAATTGTGCAGAAATATTGCTCATCTGCGAAAAATCGGTAACTCTTTTCACATGGAGCCACTCATATATCTGCTTAGCGCGGAACGGCTTTTCGCCGAGTTTTTGTATTTCTTCGGAGAGCTCGGCTCTCGATAAAGATAGTATGTCTTTCATAAGACAACCAGCCTTTTCTTTTGTTATAAGTTGATTTTTGCCACAACGTGGCAGGGTGCGAGGGGGAACCCCTCTCCCCCCTCCCCGTTTTTTCACGTTGATTTGGAAAGTAAGAAAACTGAACGCCAATAGGTTCGGTTTCCTCGGAAAACCTCTCGGAACGCCAGCGCATAAGTGTCGGAGCGGCATTTCCAAAAGCAGCGCGAAAACTCCCGAACCACAATTTGACCGCCCTTATCGAAGCGAGTTGACATCACTGCTCGGTGCAGCGTGAAAAAGCGAGGAAGGGGGAGGGGGAGAGAGGGAAAGGGGAGCCCGAGGGGAAAACCCGTAGGGGGAGGGGGAACCCTCGCTTTTTGTTGGATTTTTGTCTTCCCCCTCCCCCGAAGGGTTGTCCCCTCGGTATCTGCCACGTCGCGGCAATAATCAACCTTTGGGAAAGAGAAAACCCTTTTACCTCACCGAGAAAAAACAACGTTTATCATTCAAACGAACCCCACCGCCGCATAGCGGCACACCCTCACTTCACCCGGCGGAACGCCGCCGTAAAAAACCCGTCGCCGCCGTCCTTTTCCGGAAAAAACGTCCTCATGGGAGCGTTTGCGATACCCATGTATTGCAGCGGCTGAACGATAGGTGAAAAATCATCGTGCGAGCGCGCGAAATCCTCAGCCACGCCTTCGTTTTCCGCCTTGGAAAGAGTACACGTCGAGTAAACGAGCGTGCCGCCGACCTTGACATAGCGCGCGGATATCTCAAGAATGGCACGCTGAAGCCGCGGCAGCTCGGAAACGTCCTCTTCCTTGTACTTTATCTCGGGCTTTCTGCGTATCGTCCCGAGACACGAACACGGAACGTCGCACAGTACCCTGTCCGCCTGCGGCAGCTCCTCGTTGAAGCTCACCGCGTTGTTCACGCGCGGCTCAACTATGCGCAGCCCCAAGCGCTTCGCGCCGTCCGCTATAAGCCCGACGCGCTGCTCGTATAAATCCATGCTTATAACGCGTCCGTTGTTGCCCATAAGCTCCGCCATCGTGAAGGATTTGCCGCCGGGCGCGGCGCAGATGTCTATCACGGTCTCGTTGACAATGGGACGGAGCGTTAAACAGCAAAGCTGGCTCGATATATCCTGTATATGGAACAGCCCGTCCTTAAACGCACCGGATTTCTCGATATCTCCCGTTTTCTCGAGCCTCACGCACCCCGAAAGTTTGGGATAGACCTCCGCCTTTATGCCTTCCTTGGCTAGTATACCGACAAGCTCGTTCTCGGAGACCTTCAGGGTGTTCACGCGCGCGTATATCGGCGGCGCTCCCACCGAAGCCTCGAGTATCTTCCGGGCATTCGCAGCGCCGTATTCCTCCGTCCACTTCTCCGTAAGCCGCACGGGACAGGAAAACTCTATCGACAGCTTCTCCTCATCGGACAAGCCATCAAGCTCCAGACTTTTGCCGTTTCTTATAAAATTGCGCAGAAGTCCGTTCACAAAGCCCACCGCGTGAAACAGCTTCAGCTTCTTGCAGAGCTTCACGCTCTCGTTGACGGCGGCGCTTTCGGGGACGGAGGGCATATACAGGAGCTGATAAAGCCCGGTCCTAAGCACCGCTGCGGCGTTTTTATCCAGCTTCTCAAACGGCAGGCTGCTGTTCTTCCCGATAATGTGGTTAAGAGTGAGCCGCCGCTCGATAACGCCGTAAAACAGCGCCGCCGCGAACGATTTGTCGCGCTCCGAAAGTCCGCTTTCGGAAAACGCGTGGTCAAGAAGGATATTTGAATACGCGCTGTCGTTTTCCATTCTCATCAACAGCTTTACGGCAGTTAAACGAGCGTCGCCCATAGTGTACTCCTTTTCGCAATAGGTTTACGATTTATTTATCCGATAACGAGACCCTTTTCCGGCTTTCTTCCACGCAGGAACGCCTCCGCGGACATCCGCTTTCCGCCCTCGGGGCAGACCTCGGCAAGCTCGACGCAGGCGCCGTCTCCGCAGACCACGGAAAACGTCTTTTCGTCCTCTAAGGTGCCCGCAGGTAGCTTTGAAACGTGCGAGCCTATCCTCGCCGCGAATATTTTCAGCCGCTTTCCCTCAAAGAAGGTGTAGCAACACGGCTCGTCAGCCATCGCGCGTATGGTGTCGTATACCTGCTTTGCGGGCTTTGAGAAGTCCGCGCGGAGCTCCTCCTTGGTTATCATCTTGGCGTAGCAAGCGCCCTCGTCTCCCTGCTTCGTGAACTTTGCCGCGCCCTTTTCGAGAGCCTCCAGCGTTTCGGCGATAAGCTCCGCGCCCGTCTTTGACAGCAGCGCGGTGAGCTCCGTGCCGGTCATATCGTCCGGGATATCGACCTCGCGGCGCATTATCATGTCCCCCGTATCGAGCCCCTCGTCCATCTTCATCGTCGTAACTCCGCTTTTCGTAAGCCCGTCCTGTATTGCCCGCTGAATGGGCGCCGCGCCGCGGTACATCGGCAAAAGCGAGGCGTGGACGTTTACGCAGCCGTATTTCGGGAGCTCCAGTACCTCCTTCGGGAGTATCTGCCCGTACGCGACAACAACAATAACATCCGGGTCTAACCCGCGCAGGACTTTAAGGCTCTCCTCCGCGTCGTCGCCCTTTCGGAGCGAGAACGGCTGGTATACCGGAACGCCGTGCTCTGCCGCCCAATCCTTCACCGGAGAGGTCGTTATCTTCTTTCCGCGGTTCTTGGGCTTGTCGGGCTGGGTGAACGCCGCGCATATATCATGCCCCGCCGCGCGGAGCCTCTCGGCGCTTCCCACCGCGAACTCCGGCGTTCCCATAAACACAACTCTCATTTTTCCTCATCCTCCACCCACTCTATCACCTTGTCCTCGTAGAGTATGCCGTTAAGGTGATCTATCTCGTGACAGAACGCCCTCGCGAGCAGATCCTTCCCGCGGTATTTCACCGGTCTTCCGAAACGATCCTGCGCCTTTACGCGAACGTGCATCGGTCTCTTCACTATCCCGCGCTTTCCGGTGAAGGACAAGCACCCCTCGGGCTCGTACTGCCTTCCCCAGAAAGCCGTTATCACCGGATTAACAAGCTCTATCCTGCTCTTTCCGGTATCTATCACCACAACGCGCTTCAATATCCCCACCTGCGGCGCGGCAAGACCGATACCGTCAGCCGCGCGCATGGTCTCGTACATATCGTCCAGAAGAAAACCGAGCTGCTTATCGAAAGACGTGACTTCCGCGCATATTTTCCGCAGCGCCGGATCTCCGAATTTCAGTATCTCGCGCTTCATGACCTTCCCCCCTGCCCCGGGAGCGTTTTCTTTACGCGGTCCGTGAACAGTATCCCGTCGAGGTGGTCTATCTCGTGGCAGAACGCCCTCGCCAGAAGCTCCGTGCCGGTTATCGTGAACTCGTTTCCGTGTCTGTCGAACGCCTTGACCGTGACCTTGTTCGGGCGCTCCACCTCGCACCACTCGTTCGGCGCGGAAAGGCAGCCCTCGTTACCGACCTGAACGCCCTCCTCGGAGATTATCTCGGGGTTTACGAGCTCTATCGTTCCGCGCTTATCGCGGACGTTCACCACAGCCGCCCTGCGGAGTATCCCGACCTGCGGCGCGGCAAGCCCCACCCCGTCCGACGAAAGCAGCGTTTCCGCAAGATCGTCGAGCAGCAGAGCCAGCTTCTCGTCAAACGCGGTGACGGGTCTGCACTTCTTGCGCAGAACGTCCTCCCCGAATTTTACTATTTCTCTTAATGCCATAAGAACCCCCAAAAATCATGTAATTATAATATCGCCGATCAAATCACTTTATAAAATTTCAAGCTTTATTCTATGCTGTTTTCCCGCCTTCGGCGGGGAAAACCGCCATTAGATCAGTATTGCATTATCAGCATTCCATAGAGCCGACGTCCGCGTAAAAGCTCACATTGCGGAAAAATTCGTCGGCGGAAGCCTGTCTGAGCGTTTTTTCGACCACGCTCCGCAAAGCCGCGCTGTTCACGCACTTCACCAGCAGCCGCCAGCGGAAGCGCCCGTTTATCTTCCCGACGGCGTTCTGCGCGGGACCCAATATCCTCATCGGAACTCTCGCGCCGAACGGCTTCGCGTTCTCCGCGAGCATCGAAACGAACCTCTTTGCCGCCGCCCGGCAGCGCTCGTTGTTTATCGAAGAGAACCCGAACGTTATCACCTCGCAGAACGGCGGATAAAGCTGTGCCTCGCGAAGGGCTATCTCCTCCTCGAAGAACGCCGGGTAATTCTGCGCGGCGGCGAGGTTTATCACATAGTGCTCCGGGCTGAAGGTCTGTATCAGCGCTCTGCCCTTCCTGCCGCTGCGCCCCGCTCTTCCGACTACCTGCGTTATCAGCGAGAACGTCCGCTCATACGCCCGGAAATCCGCCGCGTATAGCGAGTTGTCCGTCTTGAGCACTCCCACGAGCGTCACATTCGGGAAATCAAGCCCCTTCGCTATCATCTGCGTTCCCACCATGATATCGTACTCGCCGTTCCCGAACGCGGTGAAATTCCTCTCGAAGGCGTTCTTTGTGGAGGTGGTGTCAGCGTCCATACGCAGGATACGCGCCTCGGGCAGCATTTCGGAAAGCTCGTCCTCTATAAGCTGAGTGCCCTCGCCCTTCATATTGAAATACTTTCCGCCGCATTCGGGGCACACCCTGTCGAGACTTCGCATATATCCGCAATAGTGGCAGATAACGCTGTCGTTCACCTTATGATAGGTCATCGGCATGGCGCAGTTGGGACACTCGAGCGGTTTTCCGCAGGACAAGCAGCGCACGCTAGTATGATAACCGCGCCTGTTGAGCAGCAGTATCGACTGCTCCCCGCGCGACAGGTTCTCCTCGAGCTCCCCTATCAGCGGCATCGAAAACGTTGACATATTGCCGTTCTGCCGCTCCTCCCGCATATCTATGACGTACACGTCCGGAAGAACGGCGTTGTTGTACCGCTCGTCTATCTCGAACAGCTCATACCGCCCCTCGCGGGCGTTGTGATAGCTCTCCAGAGAGGGCGTTGCACTCGCGAGCAGCAAAAGCGCGTTCTGCGCGAAGCAGCGCTGCTTCGCTATGTCGCGGGCGTGGTATCGCGGGGAGCTTTCGGATTTATAGCTGCCCTCGCCCTCCTCGTCGATCACGACAAGCCCCAGATTCTCCACCGGCGCGAACACCGCGCTGCGCGTGCCTATCACGATATGCGCCTTTCCCTCGCGTATGCGGCGGTACTCGTCCGCGCGGACTCCCGGAGACAGCGAGCTGTGCATAAGCGCGACCTCGTTCCCGAAAAGCCGCCTGAATTTTCCCACCATCTGCGGCGTGAGCGATATTTCCGGCACGAGCATAACTGCGGTCTTTCCCAGCTTCACCGCCTCGTTTATCAGCCTTATGAACACCGAGGTCTTTCCACTGCCCGTAACTCCGCGAAGGAGAGCGCAGCGCGGCTTTTCGTCGTTCATAAGCTCCAATATCCCGTCGAACACCGCCTTCTGCCTCGGCGAGAACACGATGTCCTCGGGGCTCTCGCTCGCTTCGGCTATGCCGCCCTCCGTGCGGAAAACCGCGCTCTCGAACATCTCCAGCACGCTCTTCTCTACAAGGCGCTTCACAACGGCTTCCGTGACGGCGCAGGCGTAGCACGTTTCGTGAACGCCCGCCGTGCCCGCTTCCTCCAGAAACTCTATCACAGCCTTCTGCTTCGGCGTGAGCCTGATGCTCTCGTCGCGTTCGGAAGAAAGCCGCACCATTCGCAGGCTCTCGTCTCCCACGCGCCGCTTCAGCGCGGTCTGCTCAATAAGAGCGCCCTTTTCGATGAGCGACCTTACCGCCGCGGGCTCTGCCGCCGTCAGTGCGGAGAACGTGCCTTTGTCGGCTTTTAACAGCTTTTCGTACAGAGACCGCTCCTTTTCGCCGAGCTCTCCGGAAAACCTCGCGTTCACCGCGCAGAACGTTTTTAGGGAATATCCCAGCCCCGGCGGAAGTATCGTTCTGAACGCGTCGAAGTAGGTGCAGAAGGTGTTGTCGCGTATCCAAACGCACAGCCGCAGAAGCTCCGCGGAAAGCACCGGATTTTCGTCTATCACGGCTTCTATCGGCTTGGTCTTTTCGGCGGAGCACGTCGGCGACAGCCCGAACACCAGCCCTATCCGCTTTCTGTTCCCTTTTCCGAACGGCACGACGACGCGCGCCCCCGCCGCGACTTTTCCCATAAGCGCTTCGGGCACGGCATACGAATACAGCACATCGAACGCATAAAGCGTGTTCTCAACGGCGACTTCGGCGTACAAATCACTCGTTCCTTCCTGAAATTACTTAAACCTCTCGAGCAGCTCTTCGCCGTGTACTCGGCGGAGCTTCTCCGCTCTCAAAACAGCCAAAAGGTCGTCCGCGGCGGCGGAGAGCTCGTCGTTTACTATCAGATAATCGTAATTCACCGCCTGCTCCATCTCGCTTCGAGCCTGTTTCATGCGCTCGACTATCTTTTCCTCGGTCTCGGTGCCGCGGCAGCGCAGCCTTTTTTCCAACACTTCCCAGCTCGGCGGAAGAATGAACACAAGACAAGCCTCGGGGAACCTCGCCTTGATGTTCATCGCGCCCTCGACCTCTATTTTAAGGATAGCGTCCTTGCCTTTTTCAAGCAGATCGTTCACGCTTTTTTTCAGAGTGCCGTAATAATTGCCGCAGTATTCGGTATACTCGAGCACCTCGTTTTCGGCTATCCTGCGCTCGAACTCCGCGCGGGTGAGGAAATGGTAGTGAACGCCGTTCACCTCGCCCTCTCTCGGAGCGCGTGTCGTTGCCGAGACAGCATACCCCGCCGTATCCGTTCTCCTGAACAGCTCGTTTAAAATAGTATCCTTTCCGCACCCCGCCGGCGCGGAGACCACAAACAAAGAACCCTTCACCGCCGTCCTCCTCTCATTCGTTTTCCTCGGTCTTTCCCGCGAGCGACTCCGGACGCAGCGCGGACAATATCACATGTCCGCTGTCGCAGATCACCACGGAGCGCGTTTTTCTCCCGCAGGTAGCGTCGACGGCGTTTCCGCTGTCCCGAGCCGTCTGGACTATCCTCTTTACGGGAGCCGCCTCCGGGCTCACAACCGCGACTATCCTGTCGGCGTTGACCGAATTTCCAAATCCTATATTTACCAGCTTCACAGCCGTTCACCCCGCTCACAAACAACATATTATAATTATAACATATTTCTCCAAAAAAATCAATATAATTTTTTCAAAAACCCCTTGACAAATCGAAAAAGCTGTGTTATAATAATATCGTTGAAAAAACGGTGCGCTGTTATAGCTCAGTTGGTCGGGTTGTGCTTCGCACAACACTGGCACATCCTTGGTAAGGATGAGGTCAAACGGAATATTTGCTGTTATAGCTCAGTTGGTAGAGCACATCCTTGGTAAGGATGAGGTCATCAGTTCGACT
>CAYVSV010000001.1:129099-142000 GCA_964454205.1 uncultured Ruminococcus sp. | reverse complement strand
TCGCGATAGGCTTCTTCCTCGCGGGCGTATTCCCGATGATCTACGGCGGTATGGAAGGTATCGAAAACACGGGCTGATCAAACCGCAGACCCCCAAAAACCAAAATTAAATGTATGAGGTGAAAATATGCTTTCAATAGACATTACCGATAGACAAATCAAGCTGGTAAGAGGCGTGAATTCGGGAAGCAAGATCAAGATCCAGGACGCGGATATGCGCGAGCTTACGATAGGAATGGTGTCAAACGGCTACATAACGGACGTGCCGATGGTGGCAGCAGAGCTCAACAACATCATCAAGTCCAAGGACATCAAGGAAAAAGATTGCGTCGTTTCCATTACTTCCAGCGCGATAGTGTACAAGGAATTAACGGTAGCGAAGCCCAAGAATATGAAAAATCCCGCTATCATCGAGGCAATGATACAGTCCGCGATGAACATAAGCTCGGAATACAACATATCCTTTACCATAGCGGGCGAAGACGAGGACGAGGAAAAGAACAAAATGCTGAAAGTAATGGCTTCCGCTTGTCCTCAGAGATTGGTCGACGGCTATGTAAGACTGTTCTCGCAGATAGGTCTGGCGCTTAAGGGCGTTTATATCTCTAACAACTCCGTAACGCGCCTTATCACCAACACCCCCAAAATGGTGGAAAGAATGCCGATGCTTCTTATCCAGATAGATAAGAACTTCATCAATATGAACCTGTACGAGGATAATCAGCTCGCGTTCTCGCGCTTCTCGTCCATAGACCCCTCGCAGTTTGAAATGGAAGAGGACGACGATACGAGCTATGTGGCTCAGGCGGTTTACGACAACCTTTTCGGTATGATGAACTTCATCAGAGGCAGAAAGGGCTCCAAGCCGCTCCAGGAAATAGACTTCTACGGCGAGATCACAAGCTTCACCGAAATCACAAACGCTATCTCCTCGTTCAATATCCCCGCGAATACGCTGTCAATGCCGAGCACGATAGCTACTTCGGCACAGTTCGACTTCTCAAAGTTCGCCAACGCGATAGGCGCTCTCTACAGCCGCAATAAGGAGCTCGAGCACATCAACCTCCTCGAGGCAACTTCCGCAAAAGCTTCGCAGGGCTCCGGCAAGTTCGGCTTAGCGTGCCTCGGAAGCGCGGTCCTCGCGGCGGCGCTCGTCGGCGGCATGGTTTTCGCAACGAGTATGTATAACAAAAATCTTAACTCGCAGATACAGGATTACGAGGATAAGATACAAGCTCCGCAGATGCAGAAAGACCTAGCAACGGTTGACGCGCGCAACACGATGCTCACCGGCTTCAACAACTACAACGATACCGTCACAAAGACAACGTTGTTGTTCAACTACAAGCCCAAGCCCCAGTCGCTCGTGCTCGAAAAGCTGAGAGCACCGCTCAACGACGAGGAATTCCTCCAGGAAAAAGAAGAGCTTGTTATAACTAATTTCAACTGCTCAGGTTACAGCGTATCCGTAACGCTTATGGGCGTTTCGGACGGCGATCCTTCGTCCGTGCCTTCAAGATACGCGGAATACCTTACTAATAAGGTAATGAACAAATACGGCGATCCGTATTTTGTGAACGTATCCTACGGCGGATTCCAGAAGCTCAATCCCACGGAAGACCTCGACGAGATGCCCGAGGAAACGGTATTCCAGTTCAATATGTCGATGCAGCTCCAGATGGGCAGCGATGAGGAGCACACGGACATAATGACGGACTTCGGCGGAGCACAAACGGAGGTGGCTGAGTAATGAAGTTAAGTAAACAAGAACGTATAGCGGCGATAGTCGTTATTGTATTGGTAATAATCGTGGCAGGCGTGTTCCTGTTCATCAAGCCGAACATCGAGACCATAAACACCACAAAAGCGACTCTCGCCAATAAAAAGGCGGAATACGAAGCCGACGTGGCGAAAGCCGAAACCAAAGACGGTTTGAAGCAGGAAATACTTACGGCATACGACAAGGGTAAAAACCTCGCGGATATGTTCTTCCCCGAGCTCAAGTCGTATGAGGTAGACGAGCAGGTAAGAGCGTTCCTTGAGCAGTGCGATGCGGAGATCGTTGTAGAGTCTCTCACGGTATCCAACGCGAGCACGGCAGGGCTCAGCGCAAGTATGTTCACACCTCCGCAGGTAGAATACGCGCTTAAGACGTATATAAACCAAGGACACCCCAGCAGCGCATTGAGCGATCCCGGTCTTCTTCGCCAGGCTCTTATCGTGGCGGCTCTCGGCGAAGCTCAGACTATCGGCGCGTCTACCGCTCAGTTTTCCGTAAAGGCTAAAACGCAGGAAGCAATGCTCGCATTCGCAGACGCGGTAAACAACTACGAGATGGAAGAAAACGGCAAGATGGTAAGAAAGGCTGTTGAGATAAACTCGATCTCGTTCACGGACGACGCAACAACCCAGCTCTACAACGAAAGAGCCGAGGGCAAAGGCAACGTTACCGCAAGAACTACCCCGAACGCAACTCCGCGTGCGGCAGCAGACCAGAACACATCGGCTCCCGCGGATAATAATACCACTTCCGCGCCGGCAGATAACAACACCTCCGCACCCGCGAACAACAACAGCGATTCGAACTCCAACCCGAACTCGAATTCTGCGGACACCTCCACAACAACTCCCGCAACGGAAACAAAGCCCGCAGACGAGAACCAGAAGTTCTTCGAGATGCAGTGCACAATGACGTTCTACAGCATAGAGCGTATGTCCGATCCCGTTGAGACCCTCACAGAGCAGGACAAGGCGGCAGTATAAAAAGTAACGGCGAAAGGCGCGGGAAATACTCGCGCCAATAGCCGCAAGTAAGGAAACAAACGGCGAATTTTTGAAAGGAGAAAGTCATGCCACATGTATTAAAAAAATACATAAGCAACCGCGGAAGCGCGTTGTTTATGGTGCTAAGCACGATGACGGCGCTGCTTATATCAACTATGGCGATGTATTTTTCAATGGTATCGTCACACGCTTCGCAGTATGCAGTGTATAACCATACACAGGCAAACCAGTCGGCGCAGTCTATAGGGACGATAATTTACAAGGCACTTACGGGCGCGGCAACTCTTGTAAATCCCGATGAAACAGGTAAAGAGCTGCTCGATAAAATGATGGAATTGAATGTCGGCGAAAGTATATCCACAACGGCGGATAACTTCACGAGCCTTGACCCCACCAACCCCCATGCGGTCAATGCGGACATTGCCGACCTCGGCGCGTATGCGGTCATTATCACATGCACCGCGGATTACACCGATACCACCGGCGTGAAGATATTTGATATCGCTGTAATTTCTTCTGTTGAGGGCAACAGAGAGATTATTCACATGACGTATAACTACGGTTTGACCGTAGAGGGCGGTCCTGTCAGCAACGCCCCCGGCGAATCCGAGCTGTTCGCGGCAACGGGATATGTTCCCAATGACGCGTACCTCGACGGCGCATTCTATCTGACCAACACGTTCTTCGATACAGAGTTTACTTATGTTGGTCAATATGACCCGAAGGGCAACTTCCTTTCGGGCAACCTCAGCACGGGCGGTTCGCTGATATTCAGCTCGTATATTCAGCCCATCATAAAAGAATCACGCTTTGCCAGCCTGTCAAGACCGACAACATGGGCTATTCGCGGCGACTTCTTTGAAAACGGCGGCAACACGGTTCAGCTTATTGACGGCAGTAAGATAATGGTCGGCGGCGATTTGTACTTCAACCAATCGACCGTAACCGCCATCAACGCGGCAACAGGCGCTGAAGGCGGCACAATCGACCTTTACGTTCTCGGCGACTGCTATATGAACGCTAATAATAGCCTTTCGAGCGTAAATGTTCATGTTCAGGGCAATGTGTATTACGGCGACGGCTTGTGGCTGGACATCAAGAACCTCTACGTAAACGGAGCGCTTAAATACCTTGATTCAAGCAAAAACCCATACAATTACGATGGCTCCAAGGCGAAACCCAAAGTCAACGGCAGCTATGTAAACAGCGCTTCGGACGTTGCTAAATGGGATTGGTCGGGACCCAACGATTCCCGCGGCATGTCTACTACAGAGGTGGCGGCAGAGCTTGGACACCGCACACAAACCAAGACCTACGGCAAGTGGGAAATAGGCGATTCTCTTGTTAATGACGCGGATGGTAAAAGAATCCAGATAAAATTGAATACAGATAACCAGCCGTACGATGGTGTTGATGCTATGAAGGCAGTATACACCATAGCCCTTAAGGATTCCGAATCCGCAAAGGGTCCCGTAAACGGTTGGGCGGCAGACGTTGTTGTCGGCGCGAAAAACAATGAAACAGGCGCTATTGTCGGCGGCGTTACCATTGACGGCTTCCACGGTAAAATGGGTTGGAACGCAAAACCCGCCATTATCCTCGATACCGGCGATAACGAAAAAAATGTATTGGCTATCAGAGTTAAGCCGTATATCGATCAAGACGGCGACGGCGTTAACGAGACATTCGCTTGGTTCGGTAAGGAAGCTATAAAAAACACAAGTAAATCTATTATTGTAAAAGGACGCGGTTCTGTCATCATAGACGTGGAAGAGGGCGCGACATATCAGGAATCGCTCTTCAGTATCACCGCGCATTACAGTTGGTTCAGAGCTCTCGGTGGAGAAGAGAAGCCTTGGAATGGTTCGGTAAATACAACAAGCGATGGCTGGAAGTCGCTTGCAATAACATATTACGATCCCACTACGCTCATCGCCCCCGGCTCATCGTTCAACGGCAAGTCTCCCGACGTTATCGCGGCTTCGTTTGTCCACGACAACTGCGTAAGAGGTGACGGCTGCGTATATACAACGACCGAAACCGACACCGAGTGTGAAACCCCCGATTGCGCGGCGCACAGCACTCACTATGTGGATATAAACTGCTCCAAACACGGCAAGGTTTGCACATATTGCCCGGGCTGCCAGGATCAAATCACCGAAAAGCTCACCAAGTTCAACAACGGCGGCTTGGGACGTATAGAAGGCTTCTGCGCTAACCACCTCGACAAGGGCAGCATGGACACCTACTTCAACGCTCACCCCGACTTGAAAACGGCAATATCGGACGATCACGGCATAATCTACCCCAACACCAATATCTATCTGGTAAGTATTTCAGAGGGTACAGAGCTGCGTTTCGGTAGCACTATCGACGGAACGACGGTTCAGGAAAGCTCGATATTCGGCTATCTGTATGCGCCGTATGTAACGTTTAAGGACTTTGATACGTCCAGTAAGAACACGCCCAAGTTTATCGGCGGTCTGATAGTTTCCGACTTCGTAATAAGCGGCAACAACTCTTACTTGGCATGCTACCCCGACAGAATGCCCGAAGAGCTTGCAGATATAGGCGGCGGAACAATGAACGGCGGTCTCGCAGGCAAGACAACCAAGAGCTGGAAGAGTGTGATCGGCGGATACCACTAATATAAAGGAGGCGCTTTTAAAATGAAAAAATTTAAGAAAAAAGGCGGCTTCACGTTGGTTGAGATCATCATAGCGTTCGCTATCTTCTCGATATTCGCGGCAATGATCGTTCAGATGCTGAATCTGACGGTCAGCCGCCGCAAACGCAACGATGATTTTGAAAAGGACTTAGCGGCACAAGAGCAGAACCTTTATGCGAAAAAGCTCGAAACATCTTACGACGATACAATATCGCAAGACGGAAGTCTTATACTGAATTTCGGCGACACATCAATGACGGTCGATTATCAGCTTAAATCCGCGAAAGATGGCGTTGCCGACCAAAAAGCGGGCATCAACTACTTTGTCGGCAATGTCAACTATGATGTTGAAGGCGAAGGCTCCCTCACGGAAGGCGGCGATGAGGACCCCGACGACCCCAACAAACAGGCGGGCTCTCAGACAGACCGTTTCGATACCCGCATAACCGGCACAAAGCGCTTTAAATCAATAAATTTCACAAGCGTTCACAAGGTGAACGATACGACTTATGATATAAGCGTATCGGCGGATAATTCGACCATGATAAACGACGACAAGGATTATGCGCAGTTTACGATATATTTCGGCTCGGCGTCGGAAAACCTTAAGATAGTCGGTCTCACAACCAGCTCCGTCCCCAGTAATGTTGTAGTGCGCAAAAGCGGCACTCGCGGAGTGAAGGTCGGCGTAGTAGGGCACGGCGGCAGCATAAGCGGTGTATCGTTCAGGGTGCAGTTTGATACAGCGCCCACGCAAGCTTTTAATGTCAATTCCTTCGGTGCGAACGCCGTAAGCGGAAAATACTCCGCGTACACAACCACAAGCGGCGGCAAAACCATCATCTACGACAACCTTTACGGCGTGTTCCCCAAGACAACTCCGGCAGAACCGGGAGGTGAGGGCACATGAGAATGCTCAACCTCAAGCGCCTGCTGAAAAAGCGCAACAACGGCGGTTTTACACTCATTGAGGTGGTTATATCGTGCGCGCTGCTGGGAATACTCGTTCTGGGAATATGCACCTTCGCGACCCCCGTAATGAACTCGGTGAGCAGAGGCAAGGCAAACGCCCGCGCGACATTGTTCGCGGAAACGATCGATACCTACCTCGCCGGCATTCTGAAAAACGCGAAAATGGTGGAGGTAATGCAATACACCACGCTCGAAAACGCAAACAGCGGCTTAAAAGGCGCTACCGATGCGGATAAGGGACTCAACAACATCATCAGTTTTATGAGCGACGCAACCAAGTCCGCTAACTATGAGGTTCGTTGTCTCGGCATAAGCTGGATAAACGACAGCAGAGCCCCGGGCAAGCGTAAGCTCATGTTGACGAACAACACCGTCGACGCCTCAAATGATTTTAAAATCACCGGCGTTTCCAAGATATTCGACGATGTTATATATAACCAGCTTTACCCAATAATCACCCTCGAAACGTTTGGCGAGGTAATGGAAACCTCATCAACCTCATCAACCTCGTCAACCTCGACAACTTCAACATCCGAGCCCGAATCAGCACCTGAGTCCGAGCCGGAGGGAGTTCCCGATCCCGGTTTTACTCCGGAAAGTATTGCTAAGGCAGGCGGTTACAAAATATCGATTGTAGTATATTCGGATCAGAACTGCTACAACGCCGCTTCGAACGACGAGAGACTTAAAAGCAGACCCGCTTTCAGAAGCGCAAGTTTTGTTAAGTGTCTGAATATGTCAGGAGAAGCCTCCGATGTTTGTTTATTGGCGACCGATCTCCAGACAGCGATAACAAACGCTGTCGACGGCAACTATCCGACCGGCGTGACCAACGCTTCCACGGGTACGCTTAAGTACACCGAGGGCGAGGACGATTTCTTCTACCCCGACACCTACATCTACTACGTTGTTCCCAGAAAGACAACGACATAACTTGAAAATCATTTATAAACAAAATCGGGGCGACAAGCTCGCCCCGAAATGTTTATAAAAATCGGCTGTTACTTCATCAGCCCTAAGTACCATTCCATTATTTGAGTTCCGACAAGCCACGAAGCGGCTATCCCGACGCTGAGAAACGGTCCGAAAACCATTCTGCGCGAATACTTAACGCGCTCTACCTTGTCGCCGCGGATAAATATTTTAAAGCCGCCCTCGCGTTCGTCGGTAACGTTCTCGCGAAGTGTTTGGCTGAGCGCTGCTTTTTCGGGCAGCCCGTTCCAGACATTTTCATCAAGGAATTCCCATTCTATATCGGGTTCTCCTTCACTTATACTTCCGACAATAATATCATCGTGACTGCCTATCACATAACCGACATCGTGGTCAAGCTGATTTTGATACCATTTATCGACAAGCTCCTTTATCTTCTTGGAGACGGCTTTTTCGTCCTTACGGTCGCGCAGTTTCTTTATCGAACCGTAGATCGCTCCGAAAAGCACTCCGATAAACAGAGCAATAAACACCTTGTAGCCTAAAAGCAGCCCCGCTCCCAGCATAAGCTGAAGATCGCCGCCGCCCATACCGCCTACAAGCACGAGAATGGCGAATATAACAAGTATAACACCCATGGCGATAAGGCGTTCGTACCAAGGGATATCGTTCTTAAATACAAGGAACGCCAGAGCCCCGAGCGCCGCCACCGTGATACTGCACCAATACGGTATCTCAAAGTGGTCTATATCAATAAAGCTCAATACGACGAGCACGGCAAAAAGCACGACCGAGAACGCCAGCCCCCACTTGAAGCCGAACACAAGATACGCTAGGCAGTAAAGCACGGCTGTAGTCGTTTCCACAATCATATAGCGCGGCGATATCTTAGAACCGCAATAGCGGCACTTCCCGCGGAGAAACAGCCAACTGAATATCGGGAACATATCGTACCAAGCAAGGCGATGTCCGCAGGAAAAGCAGTGGGAAGGCTCGGTAACTATGGATTGGCGCAGCGGCGTCCGTAAAATGACGACGTTCAGAAAGCTCCCGATAACAGAGCCGAAAACGAACGCCAAAACCGCATAAACGACGTTCAACGCAACAGGCATAAGAAAACCTCCTAGATTTAATATATACTTATTTTACCACAGAATTGAAAATATTGCAAGTAGCTTTGCAATATTGTGCAATTATAAATCCGAAATTTTCGGAAAAGTTCACCCCGAAAGGAAGAGATACAGATGGCGGTAATCAAAAACGTACCCATTGGTCAAATACTGATGGAAAACGGGTTCATCAATGAGAAGCAGCTTAGCGAGGCGCTTCAGAAGCAGCAGGGCAGCGGAAAAATGCTCGGCGACGTTATGCTTGAAATGGGGCTGGTGTCCGAAACGCAGCTTGCGCAGGCGCTTTCCATTCGCCTTAAAGTGCCGTTTATTGATTTGTCGTCGCGAAAGATAAGCACAGAGGCGGTCGGCAAAATACCCGAAAACATCGCGAGAGAGAAATGCGTTTTCGCATTCGAGATCAACCGCGGAAGATTGCTTGTCGCGACCAACGACCCCGTAAACTTCTATATCTTTGAGGACTTGAAGGTAACAACGGGAATGGAGATAGTACCGCAGATCTCCACAAAGACGATGATCGAGTCGGCGATAAACAAGTTCTACTCCACGCAGGCTATCGACAGCACGGTGAACGAGCTCGAAAGCGAGAAGCAGGAAGAGATCGACCTCGAAAAAGCGGAATCCGAAGGACGTATAGATAACGCGCCTATCGTAAAGCTTGTAAATATGATGGTGGAAACGGCGTTCAGAAGCGAATGTACCGATATTCATATCGAGCCCTTCAAGGACAGAACAAGAATACGCTTCAGAATAGACGGCGAGCTTGTTGAGCAGGAAATGAAAGTTCCGCCCGCGTTCCACAACTCCATAATCACCCGTATAAAGATACTCGCGGGTATGAACATCGCCGAAAAGCGTATCCCGCTTGACGGACGTTACGGAACGGTCATCGACGGCACGAACCTCGATATGCGCGTTTCCACTATCCCCTGCGTATACGGCGAAAAATGCGTTATACGTCTGCTTTCAACGGCGGACGATAAGACAAGAAAGATAACCGACCTCGGTATGACGCAGTATAACTACGAGATGTTCGAGCAGATAATCCGCTGCCCCAACGGCGTTATGCTGGTTACGGGACCTACGGGTTCCGGTAAATCCACAACGCTTTACGCGACGCTCGGCGAGCTCTCAAAGCCTAATGTAAACATCGTTACGGTAGAAGACCCGGTCGAAAAGAAGATAGACGGCATAAATCAGTGCCAGATAAACGCAAAGGCGGGTATGACGTTCGCGGCGGCGCTGCGTTCTATCCTCCGTCAAGACCCGGACATCATAATGGTCGGCGAGATACGCGACGGCGAAACTGCCGACATCGCTATCCGAGCGGCTATCACGGGACACTTCGTGCTTTCAACGCTCCATACCAACGACGCGGCAGGTACTATAGTCCGTCTGGTGGATATGGGCGTAGCGCCTTATATGGTCGCTTCCTCTGTCGTCGGAATAGTTGCGCAGCGCCTTGTAAAGGTGTTGTGTAAAGAATGTAAAGAGCCGTTCACACTTACAGACCCGGAAGAGCTCAAGCTTATGAACCGCACGGAGCCGGTGGATATATACAGACCCAAGCAGGGCGGCTGCCGCTTCTGCCACAACACGGGATATGCGGGACGTACCGCTATTCACGAGATAATCGTTTCTACACCGGACATCAAGGAGCTTATCTCCTCCGGCGCTACCGCGGAGGAAATAGGAGCAAGGGCAACGCAAAACGGAACGCTCCTGCTTCGCGATAACGTATCTAAAATGGTTATGGCGGGAAAAACATCTATGGATGAGCTTGTAAAGGCAACGTATACAGTCTGATAAACCGAAGTTGATAAGGAGAATGACAAGTGGAACATACGAATAATGTAATGGATATCAATAAGATACTGGATGAAGCGCGTGCGCTGAAATGCTCAGACTTGCATTTTACCGCGGGACTTCCTCCTATCGTTCGTCAGCACGGCTCGCTGAGAAAAATGTCGGGTTATCAGGATTGCACCGAACCTATTATCGTAAATGTCATAAATCAGATAACCTCGATAAAGCATAAGTCCCAGATCTCCAAGGGACTGGACACGGACTTTTCGTACACGTCCGCCGCCGGCTTCCGCCACCGTGTCAACGTGTACAGGCAGCGCGGCTACCACGCTGTGGCGATACGTCTTTTGAGCGACGAGATACCCACATTGTCCGATCTGAACCTCCCCGCGACGTTGGGAGAATTTGCGCTGCGTCCGCGCGGACTCGTTCTTGTAACAGGTCCTACGGGTTCGGGTAAATCCACGACCTTGGCGGCGATGATAGACCACATCAACCGCCAGAAGAGCTGCCATATCATCACGGTCGAGGATCCTATCGAGTATGTTCACACTCACAAGCAGGCAATGGTAAACCAGCGCGAGATCGGCGCGGACGTTGATTCGTTCGCGGGCTCGCTCCGCGCGGCGCTCCGTGAAGACCCCGATGTTATACTCGTCGGAGAAATGCGTGACTTCGAGACTATCAACGCGGCGGTAACGGCGGCGGAAACAGGACACTTGGTTCTTTCCACTCTGCATACAACGGGTGCTGCGGATACCATAAACCGTATCATAGACGTTTACCCGCCTCACTCTCAAGGGCAGATACGCTCTCAGCTCGCGGGAAACATCGTCGGAATAATCTCGCAGACACTCGTTCCCACGGCAGACGGCAAAGGGCGCTGCGCGGCGATGGAAATTCTGTGCAGAACAGACGCGGTAAGCTCCCAGATACGCGAAGGTAAGATATATCAGATACCCTCGACTATCGCGACGGGCAAGAAGGAAGGAATGTTCACGCTTGACCAAGACCTCGCGAGACTTGTAAGAATGGGCAAGATCGGCGAGGAGATCGGACGCGAAAGATGCCAAGATCCGACAGAGTTCAAGCGCTATCTCGAAATGGGATTTTAATGCTGTTTTATATGATAACAAAGCGTTTTCCCCCGCCTATGGCGGGGGAAAACGCTTTTTAATAATTTAAGAGCACCGCTTCTCGATATCCGAGACCGCCCATTCGTATGCTCCCTGCCAATCGTTGTCCTTAACGCTCCTGTAAATTATCTCAACGCCCATAAGCTCGAGAAGATCCATCTTTGCGCGGTTTATCCCGGACTTGGGCTTGAGCTCATAGAAAAACGTTTTTCCGGCGTTGACCAAGCGCTTTTTACGGTTGAGAAGCCACCACATATCGCTCTCGGCGAAACCAAATCCGAAGCCTAATATGTAAACGTCCCCGAGAATGAACGCATCCGTCCACGAGCGGATGTTCGGCGTCCGCTCCAAAGAATAATACCGCCCGCGGCGCTTGTTGAGCTCGATCATCTTCCCGAGAAGATCGCCGTAATAGTAAGCGCCGAGTATCATGGAATCGGGCTTGCGCGCCTCTCCGTGAATATGCCAGATGCGTTTTTCACTGCCCTCGAACATAACGCGGTTGAAGGTGTGGAGCATAAAGTTCCGCTCGCAGCGCGAAACCTCGCTTGTGTGCGACTGCATACGCGCCAGCGAACGGTTGTTTACTTTGCCCGCCCCGAGCGCTGCGGTCTCGAGCTCGTAGCTGTAATTCGTAGTGAGTATCTCGTCGAAGCCGAGCCTTAAAAGGCGGCGCAGAAGGCGTGTTTGCTTTTCGGGCTTTTCCGTGCCGAGGTCTCCAAGCTGCTCTTTTCGGCTTTGAAGCGCCTTGTCGACGTTGTCCTCGGTAACAAGTATAGCCTTTAATGTCTCGGGGCAGCGATAATCGCCGATGTCGTAGCGCTCGGGACGGCGATCTATGGAATTCAGAAGGTCGTCCCACGAATCGCTCCTGAACGCGCGGTTTATGCCGTTTCCAAGCAACAAGATCCGTGGTGCTCCGTTTTTCATGCGCCCGCCCTCCATTACTAAACCGTTATTTGCCCGCGAATTTCCTCGAGAGTATTAGCGCCTATTCCGCTGACATTCGTGAGCTCTTCGGCGGACAAAAAGCCGCCGTGTTCCTCGCGATACTCCACGATAGCGCGCGCCTTCGTCTCCCCGATACCCTTCAGTCTTTGCAGATGATGCAAAGAGGCGGTGTTGATGTTCACAAGCACGGGCGCTTCCAGATCGTTTTCTGGCGCAAGCATAAGCTCCGCGTAATCGTTGTCCAACTGCCGCTGAAGCCGAAGATCGTCCGCGGCGGTGTTGAAGAAAACCGCCCCGACAGCCGCGACTGCAGCCGCTGAGCCGAAAAACCGCTTTAAATGATGCCGCGCCAAACGCCTATCAAACATTTTCCCTCCAATAGATCATACGGTAATATCCGCACGGATATTCTCGAAAATTTTCTCGCCGATGCCCTTCACGTTTTTGAGCTCGGAAATGTCGGAAAACGCGCCGTGCTCCTTGCGGTACGCGACGATCGCTGCGGCTTTTACCTCTCCGATA
>CAYVSV010000001.1:128653-128999 GCA_964454205.1 uncultured Ruminococcus sp. | reverse complement strand
CCCGAAAGCAACTGCAATTCCTCGGCGCTCGCTGTGTTTATGTTTATCGGGAATGATACTTCTGAAACAGAGTTTGACGAGGGGTTTTGTTCGGAGTTCTGTGTCGAATTCGGGATAATTGGCACATTCCCGACTGTTATCTTGTCGCGAATTTCCTCGAATACCTTTTCGCCGATGCCCTTCACATTTTTGATCTCGGAAATGTCGGAAAACGCTCCGTGCTGCTCCCGGTAGGCGATTATCGCGGCGGCTTTCACCTCTCCGATACCCGAAAGCAACTGCAATTCCTCGGCGCTCGCTGTGTTTATGTTTATCGGGAATGTCACTCCCGAAACAGAGTTTGACG
>CAYVSV010000001.1:0-128553 GCA_964454205.1 uncultured Ruminococcus sp. | reverse complement strand
GCGCTCGCTGTGTTTATGTTTATCGGGAATGTCACTCCCGAAACAGAGTTTGACGAGGGGTTTTGTTCGGAGTTCTGTGTCGAATTCGGGACATTTGAAACATTCCCGACTGTTATCTTGTCGCGAATTTCCTCGAATATCTTTTCGCCGATACCGCTTACATTCGTTATCTCCGAAATGTCGGAAAACGCGCCGTGCTGCTCCCGATACGCGATTATCGCGGCGGCTTTCGCTTCTCCGATACCCGAAAGATTCTGCAATTCCTCGGAGCTCGCGGTGTTTATGTTTATCGGGAATGTCACTCCCGAAACAGAGTTTGACGTGGAGTTTTGCTCAGCATTCTGTGTCGAATTCGGAACAATTGGCACATTTCCGACCGTTATCTTATCTCGAATTTCCTCGAATATCTTTTCGCCGATACCGCTTACGTTCATTATTTCGGAAATGTCATAAAACGCTCCGTGCTGCTCTCTGTAGGCGATTATCGCGGCGGCTTTCGCTTCTCCGATACCCGAAAGCAACTGCAATTCCTCAGCGCTCGCGGTATTTATGTTTATCGGGAATGTCACTCCCGAAACAGAGTTTGACGAAGGATTTTGCTCGGCGTTTTGTGTCGAATTCGGAACAATTGGCACATTTCCGACCGTTATTTTATCTCGAATTCCCTCGAATATCTTTTCGCCGATACCGCTTACATTCGTTATCTCCGAAATGTCGGAAAACGCGCCGTGCTGCTCCCGATACGCGATTATCGCGGCGGCTTTGGCTTCACCGATACCCGAAAGCTTTTGAAGCTCCTCCGCCGAGGCGGTGTTTATGTTTATCGGAGCGTTTTCCGCGGTTTCCGAAACGGAGCTCGCGCAGCTCTCAAAGCCTTGTCCCGAGCGCTCCGCGGCGCTCGTCTCTATGCGAACGACCCCAAGGGCGCTGTTTTGTATGCCCTCAAGCACCGTTGCTTCGGAAAGCGGCACATGAGTTTTCACGATGAAAAATACAATGGCGGCGATCCCCAGAACCGCGCCCACGCCAACCTTCACGACCCCCGAAAGCTGATCAACACCGGGCTTTTTCATCAGACCTCGCTTTCACAGTAACACCGACCGCGCGTTAAAAAGCGCTCGGTATAAAAGCCAAAATATACTTACCGTTTTGATTGTACCACTTTTACACCGCCTTGTCAAGCGATTTTTGCGAAAAACGGGAAATTCCCCTCGCGAACGCGCCGCGAGGGGAATTTTTGTATTTGCGGTCAGTGGAAATTTACGCCTTTGTAAACATTGCGACAAGCGCATCTGCGTCTGCCTTGGTTGTCGCCCCGAACGTGAGGCTTGTGATGTAGTCGCCGTTAAAAACGGGAATCTGTATCTCGTGAATGTCCACGCCATCTGTTGTGAGAACGATATACAAGCACCTTGTGTCCTCTCCGCAGAATTTTACGGTGCTTTCGGTAACGCTTGCTTTCATCTCAACACCCATAGCCGTGCCAAACGCCTCAAACTGCTGTCCTCCGATGCTGAGCATGGTTGTAAAATACTCGTCGCCCTTAGGGGTTTTTGTTACGCTCGTGTCCTCAATAACGATGTTTACGCTGGTCCCATCCGCTTTTGCGGCCATCATTTCACTTACAACGCCCGCGCTGTTCATAACGGACTTCATATTCTCGGCGGACATATCGCTGACGCCCTGCGCGGAAGCAAGTTCGCTGTCGCTCGTGATCGTCCAGTCAGAGCCGAAATCACCCTTTATCCCCAAAAACTTGGACGTATATGTCGTACCGCTCCATGTGCCGTGCGAAAGACCCGTGCTGTCGGCTGTACTGTTGGATTCGGCGGGAGCACTTGTGCTTGTGCCGTTGTCGGAGTTTGCGCTATTAGCGGAACTTGTGCCGGCGCTTGTGGTATCTACGGAATTTGCGCTATTGTCAAAGCTTGTGTCTGCGCTTGTGGCAACGCTGTTATTAGCGTTCTGGCTTGTACCTGCGCTGACGTTTCCGCTGTTTGTGCTGTTTCCCTTATTTTCTCCGCACGCCGTAGTGAGCAGCATAACCGCGCATGCTGCTGCGGCGAGCATAATTCTTGACTTTTTCATAACCATTCTCCTTATTCATATATATTTTTAACCGCTCTTTGATTATAACACATATTACGCTTTATTTCAATGTGATTATTTCACAAAGCCCTTATACAAGTTTTTCGATTTTTAGTCACATTAAACAACCGATCGTGTTTATGTGTTATAGCTTCGCTCATTAAATATTTCCAAATTTCAAAGCTTTTTGTGTGGTTTCCCCCGCCGGAGGCGGGGGAAACCACACAAAGTTGGAAATGTTTAATCGGCACATCAATAATACATACTCTTTATTATCAAGAAGTTTTAAAAAATTTTTTGAGGAGCACATATTTTACAATTATTGCATAATCTCCCGAATTTCGGTAAAACTAGCAATATCCCAAGATCCATACAAAACCGAAAGGAATGTTGATTATGAAACGAAAAGAAAAACAGACAAACAGAACCTTTTTCATCGCGGCGGCGGCAGGCGCGGGCGCGGTTGCTTTGACTATGTTCGCGGCGTACCGCTCCACGGTAAACAGGCTCGTTCCCACAACAACGTCCGCCGCGGCAAGCGGGCAGGTCTACACCTACTCCGCGCCGCAGTCGGTAGACGTACCCGTGCAGAACAACGTAACGGGAGTTCCGAAAACCAATACAAGCACCCCCTCTTCCTCGAAAACGACAGTTTCCTCATCCGATATCGTTGAGGCGAACAAGCCCATCATCGCGGACATCGGGAACATTCTCCCCGTAAACGGCGAGATATCGCACCCGTTCAGCAACGGCGAGCTCGTCAAGTCGGAGACCCTGGGCGTGTGGAAGACCCACGACGGCTGCGATATTCTCTGCGACATCGGCACGGAGGTAAAGTCCATGTCAGAGGGCGTTGTTAAGGAGATAAAGGACGACCCGCTTTGGGGAATTTACGTCATCGTGGAGCAGAACAACGGCTATGACGTGCAGTATTGCGGTCTCGCGAAGGAGCTGAACATCAAGGCGGGACAATCTGTAAAGCAGGGCGAGATACTCGGCAAGACCTCCGACACCAATCAATGCGAGATACTCCAGCAGCCGCACCTTCATCTGGCGGTCAAGCAGGGAGATAAATGGATAGACCCGCTGTCGATAGTCGACAAGCAGGGAGAGTGACGGATCAAGGGAGAACGCGGAAAATATCCGCGTTTTACATATTTTTGGCTATATACAAAATTCCCCTTGACAAAACCGAGAAAATATGCGAAAATATATATAGTATTATAAATCCGTGTCCTCCCCGCCTTCGGCGGGGGGAGCACAAAAAGTTTAGTGTCCTCCCCGCCTTCGGCGGGGAGAGCACAAAAAAGTTCAGTGTCTCCTCGCCTTCGGCGGGGAGAGCACAAAAAAGTTCAGTGTCTCCTCGCCTTCGGCGGGGAGAGCACAAAAAAAGTTCAGTGTCTCCCCGCCTTCGGCGGGGGAGCACCAAAAAAGTTCAGTGTCTCCCCGCCAAAGGCGGGGAAGCACCAAAAATAAGTTTAGTGTTTCTCCCGCCTTCGGCGGGGGAAACACGGAAAATAAATTTCAAGGCTATATATCATTAAGGTGGAATAAAAATTGTTAAAACGTCTTTTTTCAGCTCTTCTTGCGTTGGCGTTCATCGCGGGAGCCGTCACTTGGGACCGTTTTCCCGCTCGCGCCGAAGAAAGCGCTTATGCAGATCCCGGCGAGTACACTCCCGTGGACAGCTCGAGGTACAGGCGCTGGACGGGCAATGAAGAGTTCAAGGAAAACCAGAACTACTACATAGATAAGCAAGTCAGAATAAACGAGGAAAAGCGCTTTATCCTCCCGAAAAGCAGCAAGCTCCTGATAAAAAACGGCGGCGAGCTTGTGATGTATTCGGGGTGCTCGCTGACGATCCGCGGTTCGCTTATCATTGAGCCTGCGTCAACGTTCAACGTTTCTGGAGAGCTTATCGCTTCGCCCGATTCCCTCATCAAAAATTACGGCACGTTTACAGCCACAAAAAGCTCCGTGCTCCAACTCTCATCGGAATTTTTTACGGGAGCTTCAGGCGTTACGGTCTTTTCGGGAGAAACGAACGTTTACGCCGCGGGAAGGCTTATCGATCACAATTACCTTACGTTCTCGAACACCTCCGTTACAAGGCTCACAGGCGGCGTTATCTGCGAGGCAAACGGCGCTTTGCTTCTTAAAGGGGAGCTCAGCGTTACGTTAAACGGCTTTGTCGACGTTTACGGAAGCCTCATCTTGTATCACAACATCGCCGTCAGCGGGATATTTACGCTGTATCCGCAGTCGAAATATTACAGAGACAGAAGCGCGCACTTTACTCTCACCAGAGTGGGCGAGCTTATAGACAAGCGCGGACAGACCGAGCCCGAAACCGAGCCGCCTTATGTCGACACCGCCGCCGAATACGATGAAGCACCCGACGACGTAAGTTGGATAGGCATTGATGTTTCGCGGTACAACGGCGCTGTTGATTGGGAGCGCGTAAAGAGATCGGGCGTGGATTTCGTGCTGCTGCGTTCCTCCATCGGCGACGGCTCGATCAACATAACAGGGCAGGACATTCGGTTCGCGTACAATGTCGTGGAAGCGAAGAAAGCGGGACTTATGGTGGGCGCGTACCACTACCTCTGGGCGGAAACAGTCGAGGAAGCGCTGGACGAGGCGAAGTTCTTTGTAAAAACGCTCGCGCCGTACAAGCTCGATTTCCCCGCCGTCCTCGACTTTGAAGACCCGTGGCAGCAGGACAACCTCACCAACGAGGAACGCACGGAAATGGCGAAAGTATTTATGGCGGAGGTGAAACGCGCGGGATATTATCCCATGCTCTACACCAACAGGAATTGGGCGGAAAATTACCTCAATATGGACGAGCTCTCCGAATACGACCTGTGGCTCGCGGAATGGTTCCCCGCGCCCGCTTACGAAGGTGATTTCGGTATCTGGCAGTTCACCGCATACGGTTCTGTTTCGGGAATGGACGGCGACGTAGATTTGGACGTGTGCACGAAAAACTACCGGAGGATAATCCGGGAGGGCGGGTATAATCATTGGGATGATTGAGGGAAATTCTCGCTAAAAACAAAATAAACAAAACCTCCTGCGGTTAAAAAACCAAAGGAGGTTTTTTGCCTGTCATTTACCTATAATGTGAAATCTGTGTGAAATTTATTTAAATCGCTTGACAAATTATTAAGCGTATGGTACAATTATTAACAGAGAGGCACTGATTTAACGGCGTATTCCCCGCCGGAGGCAGGGAATACCGCATAAAATAAAGCTTTAATTCGGGGTGAGAAACGTGAACAAAAGCATTTACAGCCTTGTCCTGTCGGACGAGGTGGTGGAGGCGGTGGACGCTCTCGCGAGGGGCGCGGGAATGTCGCGTTCGGCGATGATAAACCGTATCCTCGCGGAAAAGGTGGCGTTCGTCACTCCCGAAATGCGGCTGCGCGAGATCTTGGAGAGCCTCGCGCGGAGTATGACGGATCAGTTTATGCTCAGCGAAAAACCCACGGGAAGCACGCTCTCCGCGCGGACTTCGTTGAAATACCGCTACAAGCCGACCGTCAAGTATTCCGTGGAGATCTATTCCGAAAACGGTAAACGCGCAGGGGAGTTAAGGGTCTCGTTCCGCTCGCAGAACGCGCAGCTCATCGGAGATCTCACCGAGTTTTTCAAGTGCTGGACGGCGTTGGAGCAAAAGTACATCGCCGACAAAATAAGCGGAGACATTCTGTACACAATACAGGACGGACGGTTCACGCGAACGCTTAATATGCCGCGCGGGGACATCTCGGAGGACGAGCTCGGAACGGCGGTGGCGGATTATATGGCGATGCTCGATGGGGCGATGAAGGAGTATTTTCTGAAGCTCCCCGATACGGAGAGCGCCGCGCGGGCTGCCGAGAAATATTACCGGGAGCGGATAGCCGTGCACGGAGTTATTATATAGGCTTTGTAATTCGGAACAAGAGGTGGCGATCATGGTTGAACTGCACGGGTGGCTGTCCGTTTGGGAAACCTACGGGGACGAGGACTTGCTTTCGCAGGACGAGCTTGACAAGATAATGCGAAGAGTGAAAGACATCGTTTCGGCAAGCGGAATTGAACTTCGATATGTAAACGGCGTTCCGTTTGTTAATACCCTGATGTATTCAAATCACCGCACGGAGGAAACCGACAGCATTATCGAAGCGTACAAAAGCATATCGGAAGCCGCAGCGGGAAGCTACGGAATGATATATCTCCGTGACGATGAGGACGCGGAGCATTATAACGAGTTTCGGGTATATGTGTTCAAGAAAGGCACTTGTACCCAAAAGATCGACAAGGACTTTTCGCCTTGTATCCCGATGATCGAGGAATAAGCGTATTAAGGTCGGATCTAAAACACGGCGACGATCTGGCGGCGCAGCAAAGGCAATGTTCCAAACAAAAGCAGCACACCCGGCGAAGTGTGTCGCGAAAAAAGCGCCTGCAAAGGTGCAGGGAGCGAAGCGACCGAACCTTTGCAGGCGGCTAGGCGAACGAAGTGAGCCGTTTTTTCGCGACTTTTAAATAAGGAGGAGAATATGAACCCTAACAAACTCACACAAAAAAGCATAGAAGCGGTGCAGTCCGCGCAGGACGTCGCGCTGTCCTATCAGAACAACTGCGTGGAGCAGATGCATTTGCTGTACGCGCTGCTGAACGACGAGGGCGGTCTGATACCGCAGGTCATCACGAAAATGGGCATAGACGCGAACGGTTTCAGAGCCGCCGCGCTGAAGTTCATCGAGGGTATCTCGCGCGTTTCGGGAAGCGGCAGAGAGGCGGGAAAGATATACGTCTCCCCCGATCTCGATAAGGCGCTCACCGAGGCGGAGGCTATTGCAGAACGTATGAAAGACGAATACGTTTCCGTGGAGCATTTGCTGCTGGCTCTTGTCGAAAAGCCCGACAGCGGTGTTGCGGGTATGCTGAAATCGTTCGGGGTGGAGAAGAACAAGCTCCTTGCCGTTTTGCAGGATATCCGCGGAAATCAGCGCGTGACCTCGCAAAATCCCGAGGAGACCTACGACGTTCTCAAAAAATACGGACAAGACTTGGTTGAGCTCGCGCGGCAGAACAAGCTCGACCCCGTTATCGGGCGCGACGGCGAGATACGCAGCGTTATCCGCATACTCTCGCGCAAAACCAAGAACAACCCCTGTCTTATCGGCGAACCCGGCGTAGGCAAGACCGCGATAGCCGAGGGTCTGGCTCTGCGTATTGTCCGCGGCGACGTTCCCTCTAACCTCAAAGACCGCAAGCTGTTCTCGCTCGATATGGGCGCGCTTATTGCGGGCGCGAAGTATCAGGGTGAGTTCGAGGAGCGCCTGAAAGCCGTGCTGAACGAGGTCAAGAAATCCGACGGGCGGATAATCCTCTTTATCGACGAGCTGCACCTGATAGTCGGCGCGGGCAAAAATTCGGGCGCTATGGACGCGGGCAATCTGCTGAAGCCCATGCTCGCGCGCGGCGAGCTCCACTGTATCGGCGCTACAACGCTCGATGAATACGCGAAGTATATTGAGAAAGACCCCGCTCTTGAGCGGCGTTTCCAAAAAGTCCTTGTTGACGAGCCCACCGTTGAGGACACGATCTCGATACTGCGCGGACTTAAAGAGCGTTATGAAGTGTTCCACGGAGTGAAGATACAGGACAACGCGATAATCGCGGCGGCAACGCTCTCCGACCGTTATGTCACGGATCGTTTCCTCCCCGATAAGGCGATAGACCTTGTAGATGAGGCGTGCGCGATGATACGCACGGAAATGGACAGTATGCCCTCGGAGCTTGACGGGATATCGCGCGGTATCATGCAGTTGGAGATCGAGGAAGCGGCTCTCAAAAAGGAGACCGACGAGCTCTCTAAAGAGCACTTGGCGGACATTCAGAAGGAGCTCGCGGAAAAGCGCGACAAATTCAACGCGATGAAGGCGAAATGGGAGAACGAAAAGAACGCGATAACGAAAGTCCAAGAGCTCCGCAAGACTATCGAGCAGACCAACGCGGACATCGAAAAGGCAAAGCGCGAAAACGATCTCAACAAGGCGGCGGAGCTGATGTACGGAAAGCTGCCGCAGTTACAGTCGGAATTGAAGAGCGAGGAAGACCTCGCCGAGGCGGCGAAGGCAAGCTCTCTGCTCCGCGATAAGGTAACGGACGATGAGATAGCGCGTATCGTGGCTCGGCGCACGGGTATCCCCGTTGCAAAGCTCGTAGAGGGCGAGCGCGAGAAGATATTGACGCTCGCCGATACTCTCCATAAGCGCGTGATGGGTCAGGACGAGGCTGTAAGCCGCGTTACCGAGAGCATTATGCGCTCCCGCGCGGGAATAAACGATCCGCGCAAGCCGCTCGGCTCGTTCCTGTTCTTGGGTCCCACGGGAGTGGGAAAAACTGAGCTCGCAAAGGCTCTCGCCGAGGCGCTGTTCGACGACGAGCACAACATGATCCGTCTCGATATGAGCGAGTATATGGAAAAGCACACCGTAAGCCGTCTTATCGGCGCGCCTCCCGGATACGTCGGCTATGAGGAGGGCGGACAGCTTACCGACGCGGTACGCCGCAAGCCGTATTCCGTCGTGCTCTTTGACGAGGTGGAAAAGGCGCACCCCGATGTGTTCAACGTGCTGCTGCAAGTCCTTGATGACGGGCGTGTAACGGACAGCCAAGGACGTCTGATAGACTTCAAGAACACGATAATCATACTCACCTCGAACCTCGGCTCGCAGTTCATTCTTGACGGTATCGACGACAGCGGGCAGATAACCGAGAACGCGCGGAGCAACGTTGACAAGCTGTTGAAGCAGTCGTTCCGCCCCGAGTTCCTCAACCGTCTTGACGAGATAGTGTTCTACAAGCCGCTCACCAAAACGGAGATTTTCGGAATTATCGACTTGCAGGCGGCAGACCTCGCTAAGCGCCTGAAGGAAAAGCAGCTCGGGCTTGACATCTCCGAGGAAGCAAAGCAGCTTATCGTTGACGAGAGCTACGATCCCAGCTTCGGCGCGAGACCGCTCAAGCGTTATATGCAGCGCAACCTTGAAACGCTCATAGCGCGTGAGATACTCGCGGATAAGCTCCGCCAAGGAGACGTTATCCGAGTTGTTGTCAAGGACGGAGCGCTTGCCGTTGAATAAAAGAAATTCCCCGGGATTTTCTCGGGGATTTTATATTCAGATAAGCTTTGCGTTTTTCCAATCCTCAATAAACACGTCGCAGAATTGCCGCGTGTCGCCCTCCTCATCGGCGACCTCGTCGCGCACTCCCACGGTGAAAAAGCCCGCTTTGTGGGAGGTCTCGGCGCAGTATTCCGCGTCCTCGAACACGGCACATTCCGAGATGTCCGCGCCCAGCCGCTTCGCCGCGATGAGGTAGATATCGGGGCGTTCCTTGTATACGCCGACTTCGGGGCAGTCCACATAGAATTCCATAAAATCGAGCAGGCGCGTTTTTTGCAGGAGCGGTTCGGAGACGTCTCTGCGCGTCGCGCTTGCGATACACATCTTTATCCCTGCCGCCTTTGCCTTCTCGAGGAATTCCCAAGTGCCTTCCTTGAGTTCGATATCACGCGTATAGTGTTCGCGCATACGGTCGTAAGCGGCTTCCGTTTGTTCGTGGTCGTAGAAGTCGATGCCGACACATTCCGTGCGCCAGTAGCGCATGCTGTCGCATAATGTCCCATCCATGTCGAATATGTAGAATTTTTTCATTATTATCACCCAATACAGTATAACATAAATTCGACAAAAAAGCAAGTGCCGCAAAAAAGAACCGCGGCGGACGGTTCTTTTTGTTATTTACAGATAATGCTTTATTGTTTCGTTATCGTTCAGGGCATTCTCCAAAATACGGCTTAGTATTGAAGTGTAGCCCTTTCCGAGCGATTGTGCTTTTTGCAGAGCCTGCGGAGACAACCGTAATGTGACTGTCTTTTTGCGCCGCTCCGCTCTCCGCGTTTCCGAGATACTTTGGAATTGCGCAAGCTCCTCCTCGGTAAGCTCTGGGCAATCATTGTCAAATTCAACGGGTCTTTCCTTGAGAGCCTCAAGCATTTTTTTCTGTTCTTCTGTAAGCGGCTGAGAAACGTCAATGCTTTTCTTAACGATCATAGTATTCCTCCCTTTCTCTCTTCGTTGCTTTACACGCGGAAATTATTCTGATCGCGGGATATCTTTCAGTGTACACGACCATAACAACGATGGCAACGCCGTTGATCGTTCCTATGGTTATGCACCTGCCCTCGTCGTATGAGTGCTTCTTATCGTATTTTTCAATTCTGTTTTCGTCAAAAAACACATGTGAAGCAGTTTCAAAATCTATGCCGTGCTTGCTGATGTTTACTTTTTCCTTTTCGGTATCCCATTCAAATTCCAACTTCATAATATTCTCATTAATTATATTATATCATAATGTAACACAAATTGCAACACTTTTTAAAAATTTATACTAAGCAGAGAGCGATATAAATTGCCGGCATATTTTTCACGCAATTTTCACATTTATGGTATATAATAACAATATTCTACAGAAGAAAGGAACCGCCATGGTAAAAATAAGAAACTTAAAAAAGAGCTACAAGGGATTTCCCGTGCTCCGCGGGCTCAATATGGAGATCCACGCCGGGGACGTTTACGGCTTTCTGGGGCGCAACGGCTGCGGCAAGACCACCACGATGAACATAATATGCGGCGTTATCACCAAGGACGAGGGCGAGATACAGCTCGGGGGCGGCAAGCCAGTAACGATAGGCTATCTCCCCGAAAGTCCCGCGATCTTTCCGTATATGACGGCGCGGGAGTATCTTGAATACATCGCCGCCTGCGCATGCTATGAGGGCGATATAAAAAAGCGCACCGATGAAGTGCTTGAGATAGTCGGGCTTCGCGAGGCGGCGGACAGGCGCACGAAGGGCTTTTCGCGAGGAATGACGCAGCGCCTCGGAATGGGCGCGGCGATCTTCAAAGATCCCGAGCTGCTGATATTCGACGAGCCCACCTCCGCGCTCGATCCGCAGGGTCGCTCGGAAGTCATTGCGATAATCGACCGCTTAAAGGGTCTCGGAAGCACAATAGTTTTATCAACGCACATTCTCCCGGACGTTGAACGCGTCGCAAACCGCATAGGTATAGTAAGCGGCGGTATCATCACCGAGGAGGGCGATATGAAAACCATTCTCCGGAAATACAGCGGCGACGTTATAAGTATGTCCGTGCGGAATTTGACGCAGGAGCAGAAGATAGCGCTGCTAAAAGTGGATTTCGCGCGCGCGGAGTTCGACAACGAAAAGAGCGTGTTCCGCTTCGGCGGCTTTGACACAAGCGCCGAGGACGCGGCGAAACGGCTCATAAAACTCGCCGCGGATAACGATATGGCAGTCGAGAATTTCACAATCGGTACGGCAACGCTCGACGAGGTGTTCAGAAAGGCGGTGGGATAATGAGCGAACAGTTGAAATACAGCTTTAAAAAGGAGCTCTCGCAGTATTTCAGGACGTTCAAGTTTCTTGGAATGATACTCGCGATATTCGGATTTGCGATCGCCTATCCGCTTATGGCAAAGTTTACGTCTTTGCTGTTCAGCAGTATGGACGAAATGGGAATGCCGCAGCAAACGGCGCAGATATCCGTAAACATTCCCGATGAGGGCGAGGGGCTGCTCGGCGGTGTGGATATAGGCGATGTGGCGGCGATGTACAGCAACGGCGCACTTATGTACGCTTACTCGCTTGTGAGCTTCGCGACGTATGCCCTTCTTATCGTAATGCTCGTGATGAGGTCGGCGGCTGGCGGCGAGCAGAAGAAACGCGCTATGATAGTGCCGCTGTGCAGCGGTCTGCAAAACAAAAACTATCTGCTCCCGAAATTCATCATCTATCCGCTTTCAATGTTAGCGATAACATTCCTCGGCGGACTTGTATCGGGCGGACTTTGCGCCGCTCTCTTTGAAGATTGGAGCGTGAGCGCCGGGAAGATGATGTTGGGTTCTCTGCTGATGGCGGCGTATATGATGTTCGTCATCACGATATATCTTTCGCTGGGAATTTGCACGTCTCGTCCCGGGATAATGACGGGCACGGTGTTTTTGGGGCAGATGATACTCCAGTCCTTGCTTGAGAGTATAGGACTCAAGGACTTCCAGCCGTTCTCGCTTGTAACCGCTGTAAACTATATGTTCGTTGACGACGGGTACGTCTCCGAGAAAATGCCGAGCATACTCACGGCGCTGGGGCTTTCGTTGGTCATTTGCGTGCTGATGTATTTCCTCGCTTTGGGTGTTCTGAACGCGAAGAAGATCGACAATCAGGAGGAGGACAAACCCGCGTTCTGATAGTTTATAGAGAATAGTTGTTAGCTGCCGATCAAAAAGCGCCCGCGGGTTTCGCGGGCGCTTGCTGCTAGTTTCCGGAATGCAGCCCCTCGACAGTCAGGCTCATACCGAGCTCAAAGCCCTTGACAAACGCGTCTGTAACGACCTCGCCGTCGGCAGAGGTATATTCCTCCAGCATAGCTTCGAGCATTTTGCGGCTCTTTTTGGGCAAGGAAGCTATGAGTTTGTCGTACAGACGGCAGAATTTCTCATAATGCTTATTGTATGTTTCGGTTTTAAAACCTTGAGATTTCCACGGGCGTATTTTTCCGAGATACAAGTCGCGGATAAGTTTTTCGTTCATTTTATGCTCCTCTCAATGATGATCTATCTGAAGCTCTCCCCGCCTGCGGCGGGGAGAACCGTAGGTATTTTACAGTTCATTATAACATATGTCCGTTTTGATATGTTGAAAATAACACATATATGTGTTTTCGGTCATTATATAAATTATAGCATATGTTATTTTTTTCTGCGGATTTTATATACGAATGTGTCTACAAAATTTGGGTTTCCAAAGGGCGAAGCCCTTTGGCGGGGGCTGGGGGCGGAGCCCCCACCCCCTCTCCCCCCTCTTAGGAAGCGTTTAAAATCATTATACAACAAAAGTCTATATAAAAACTAGCACAATACTATAATGTATCAATTAACTATGTTGTGGGTCTCACCAACGACAAAAGAAAATATTGGTTACGGCGCTCAAGCAAACATCCGCGCGGAATAAACAGCGCATTTCGTCGAATAATAATCGCGAAAGGAGCTGAGCGTATGGAATATCCGTTTCCCGACCCGCGCGACAAATACGGCGTTGACGAGGAGACCATGCAGGTAGCCTCGGGGCAGGACTGCACGGGGCTCATACCCGCAGAGCCAAGCGCTTCGGAGGAGGAAAATTACAACGAGTTATATAATTTTCTGCCTAAAGCCGTGAGCGACGGCAAAAATGACGGCTGTTGAGCGAACCGAAATTGATTAAAAAGACCCTTTACTTTTTTAAGCAAAGGGTCTAACTTTTATCTTTGCGAAGGACAAGCCTTTTTTCAACATCAGCTTGATTACAGATTGTTGAAAACTATGTTAAAAACGTTAAAAACTCGGTTAAGTTAATTTAACTTTGAAAAAACGGCAATTTTCCCCGAGGCGGTGTGAAGCACCGTAAACAGCACAGCAGAACCGATCTTCACGGTCGTCGACCACAAAACGCTCGCGTTCGGCACGGTTCGCTCGGACTTTATCAGAACGCCGCCGCGTATTTCGAGCCGCTCGTTTTCAACACAATACTCTATCGCGCGGAAGCGGAGAAAAAGATACGCCCACGCTGCCGCGCCCGCCGCGGCGAGCACGGCGCAGAGAACCCACGAAAAACGCGCGGCGAATACCGCGCCGACAGAAAGCGCCGTCGCTCCCAACGCCGTTAATATCCAAAAAACGCGCCATAATTTCTTCATATTACATACGCAGAGCCTCGGCGGGGCTCATTCTTGCCGCCTTTACCGCGGGGTACGCGCCGAACACCGCGCCTATCGCCGCCGCGGCGCCCGCCGAAATAAGCAGCGATTTCACGTTCAGAACAAACGGTGCTCCGACTATCCAACACCCCGCGAACGACACCAGCAAACCCATCGCTATCCCGACAGCCGAGCCGATAAGGGTCATTATTATACTCTCCGAAAGGAACTCCGCGCAGATGTCGCGGCATTTCGCGCCTATCGCCTTCTTTACGCCGATCTCGCGCGTCCGTTCGCCTACGCTCATCATCATCGTCGTCATAACCGATATCCCCGAAACCACCAGAGAGATACCCGCAACGAGCGACAGCGCCGTTGTCACTATCGAAAGAATATCGTCAAGCTGCCCCTTCTGCGCTAAAAGATTGTTGCATTTGTAGCTGTCCCTGCACCCGTGGAGCTCGTCGAGCCTGTCTGTTATCCGCCGCACTATAGCTTGGTCGACGTTTTGGTCGGAGAGCTTCACGGCAATCTTATCATAGCTCGTTCTTCCGCAAAGGCTCTGCATTGTCGTTATCGGAACGTAAATAAAGTTCGGCATAATATTGGAAAGCATATTCTGAAGCGAGGACAAGCCGGACTTCGCTATCCCAACTATCTCGAACTCGTGATATTTTCCGCCCAAAAACATTCGCAGCTTTTTTCCGACTATGTTGCTCCGACCGTAGCTTTCGAGCGCAAACGCCTCGTCGATAACGCAGACCTTCGCTCTTGCCGCGGTGTCGGAATTGTTGATGAGCCTGCCGTGAGCCGCCTCCAGCGAGATGAGCTTGTCCGCGGACTTGTCCACTCCCCAGACATACGCGTCGAGACGGCGGTTTATCATCTTCGCTTCGGTAACGCTTGCCATAAGCGGCATTACGTCGCTTACGCCCTCTATCTTTGCCGCCTCTTTCACGTCGTTCTCGGTGAGAGTTGCGGAGACGGTGTTGTCCGCCGCCTGCACAAGCAGAGTGTCAACGCCCATTGTAAGCAGAGTGGAGCTCACCTCCGCCGTGCCCGCCGCGCCTACTGTCGATATAAGCACGACCGCGAAAACTCCCACCGCTATCCCCGCCATAGTAAGCAGAGAGCGCGTTTTGCTGCGGAATATGTTCGTAAGCGATTTTGTTATTGTCATCTTTTACCTCTGATCTCAAGACTTATTTTAACGCCGGCGGAGAACGCCGCAATTTTTATATTCTAACCCGCGAGCCTGATGTAATTTCTCCCGGCGATCACCGCGGGGTCTTTGAAAATAATATCGTTGGGAGTGAGACCCGAGAGTATCTCGGTGCCGTCCGCGAATTCCGCGCCGGTTATGATGTTCCGGCGTGCGGAGCTGCCGTTTTCGTAGACATAAACATACTCGCCCGATTCGTCCTGCGCGACAGCGGAATAGGGCACAACGCATATCTCGCGCGGCTCTTCAAGAAGGAGCTCCGCTTCCGCTGAAAGCCCCGATTTAAAGCGCTCATCGGGAATATCGGGCGTTACGGTAACGTCCACCACCGTTTCCAAAACCGCGCCGTTGTATTGATTTCGGGCGGTCTGCGCTATTTCCGTTACAGTTCCGGAAAACGTCTCGCCGGGGTATGCCGCGAGAGTTATCCGCGCCTTTTGCCCGGGGGATACCTTGGCTATGTCAAGCTCGCTCACCGCCGCGACAACGGAAAGATCGCCGCCGTTGGAAACGCTCGCCACGCTTGATCCACTCTGTATCGCCGAGCCGCTCGGGGCTATGGAAATGACCGTCCCCGAATAATCCGAGGTCACCTTTTCCGGGATCATCGCGATAGCCGTTTCAAGATTTGAAGCGGGAACGGCAAGCGCCATCACCTGACCCAAGCTCTCTATAAGAGCCGCCGAGGATCTTCTGTCAACGGTCGCTATCTCGTCCCCGACAGATACCTCGTCCCCCACCTTCACCAAGTATTTCTCTATGACAAGCGGAAGCGCGGAGGTTATCTCATACTGCCCGAGATAGGTGAGCGCGCCGCTTGCCGCCACCGTTTCACTGTACTCGCGCACCTCGGCGCGGAGAGTTTCCGCCGCGGGCGCGGAGCTCTCCACCGCTTTCGGCACAAAAGCCGCCGCGAGCCCGGCCGCGCCGATAAATCCCGCTGTCAAGATCACCGTCAATTTCTTCAATATATCAGACCCCTTCGGAAATTATTATGAGCCCAACGTCTGTATGTTTCCCCGCCGGCGACGGGGAAAATTCAGACCATTTCTTCAAGCCGCTGTTTTTTAGTCTTGCAATATTAGCTGGAATTATTCCGAGATCCGGTGAAATCAGAATGAAAAAATTTCCCGAAAGATCATCTGCATACACCGCCAGAAATTAAGGCGCGGTATCTCTTCTTTAGAGACTATCTCCGAACGGAAAACCTCCACGCCATCGAGGGTTACGAGATATTCCCCCATAAACTGACCTTTTTTCACGGGAGCCTCGCACTCCTCGACAAAGGTGTATTCGTACTTCACATCCGCCGCTCTGCCCTTTTTGATAACGCACTCCACGCCTTGATTTTTAATGATGGGCTTCGTTTCCCCAAGAGTTCCGCGCGTTATCGGGATCGTCTTTATCTTCGTAAGGTCGACTTCGGGCGTGAATTTCTCGAAGGAATCGAAGCCGTGATCCAAAAGCTCCTTCGCCGCGGAAAAGCGCTCATCGTCGTCCTCGCACCCGAGCGTTACCGCAACCAGCCGCATATCGCCGCGCTCCGCGCATACGGTAAGGCAGCAGCCCGCGTTTTCGGTAGTGCCGGTTTTTCCGCCGAGAATACCGTTATAAGTGCGGACGAGCTTGTTCGTGTTGACAAGCTGCGTTTTTCCGCCGCGCAGATAATCGAGCCACGTCAGCATCCAACCGCGAAAAACGTCGTGCTCCATAAGCTCCGCCGTAACTATCGCTATGTCGTGCGCCGTGGAATAATGCCCGCTGTCGTCAAAGCCCACGCAGTTTGTGTAACGTGTGTTCGTCATTCCGAGCTCGCGGGCACGCTCGTTCATACGCTTCACGAACATTGCCTCGCTCCCCGCGGAGTGCTCCGCGAGAGCTATGCATGCGTCGTTCGCCGAAGACACGATGACCGCCTCTAAAAGCTCCGCCGCGGTCATCTGTTCTCCCGCCTCGAGCCATATCACGCTGCCCTCCGCCTCGCTCGCGTAAGAGCTTGCCTTTACCTTCTCCTCCAACGAGAGCTTGCCGCTTTCAATGTCCTCCGCCCAAAGCAGCAGACACATCGTTTTTGTTATGGAAGCCATGGGGAGCTTTTGCTCGGCGTTCTGCGAGAACAAAACCTGCCCCGTTCCCGCCTCGTACAGCAGCTTTGCCTTCCCGGAGGTCACGTCCTCGGCGTAGCTCGGCTGAGTGCACATTATTAAAATCGACATAAATATCGCCGCGCAGGAAAAAAACCAGATCAACTTTTTCATAGAAACCACTCCCTATACAAACTAGAAATATTTTCTCCGTGAATTTGATATATATCCGATTTTTGGGGGTTGGTAAAAATTGTCGAAAAAGCTCCGCGCAAAAAATTCTCTCCTGCAAAACAGGAGAGAATTCTTGTTATTCGTTTAGAATTATTCCGAAATTACTTCTTCGCCTTTTTAGCCTTCTTTTCGGCGCGTGCCGCGCTTCTGAACGGGACTTGACTTCCCGCATTGGGAGCGTTGGGACGCATAACCTGCTCGCGCTGAGGTGCCTGCATACGCACGGGCATCGTGAGCACGAGCTTTACGGTGTCCTCGCGGATAGCCGCTATCATCTCGTCGAACATATTGAATCCCTCGAAACGGTATTCCTCGACGGGATTTCTCTGCGCGTAGCCGCGGAGACCTATACCGTTTTTAAGCTCGTCCATCGCGTCGATGTGATCCATCCAATAACGGTCAACCGTTTTCAGAAGGCAAACGCGCTCGAGCTCGCGCATATTCTCACTTCCGAAATCCTCCTCGCGCATATTGTATATGAGCTCGCCGCGCTTTTGAATAAGGTTGATAACGTCCTCCTGCCGTATCTCGTTGAGGTCGTCAACGGAATAGCGCAGGTCGGTATCCATAAGATACACGTTCATATACTGCGAACGCAGACCGTCCAAATTCCAGTTTTCCGCTACGGAATCGGAGCAGTAGGTCTTTACGTTCGCGTCGATATCCTGCTTCATCATCTGGATAACGTTGTCGTGGATATCCTCTCCGTCGAGCACCTTTCTTCTCTGAGAGTATATGGTCTCGCGCATCTGCGACATAACGTCGTCGAAATCAAGGACGTGCTTGCGGATAGCGAAGTTGTTGCCCTCGATCTTGCGCTGAGCGTTCTCAATAGCCTTTGAAAGGAAGCCGACCTCCAGAGGAATATCCTCCTCGAAGTTCATCTTCTCCATGATGACTTTCACTCTGTCTCCGCCGAACAATCTCATAAGATCGTCCTCAAGGGAGATGTAGAAGCAGCTCTCGCCGGGGTCTCCCTGACGTCCCGCGCGTCCGCGGAGCTGGTTGTCGATACGGCGGGATTCGTGGCGCTCCGTGCCGATAATGAACAGACCGCCCGCTTTTCTTACCTCTTCCGCCTCGGGAGCTATCTGCTCATCAAACTTCTTGATGAGCTCTTGGTACTTCTGACGCGCTTTGATGATGTCTTCGTTATCCGTTTCCGCGAAGCCCGTTGCCTCTTGGATTATCTCGTCCGGATATTCGAGCTTCTTCATCTCCGCAACAGCAAGATGCTCGGAGTTGCCGCCGAGCTTTATATCGGTACCGCGCCCCGCCATATTCGTGGCGATGGTAACGGCGCCCTTCTTGCCCGCCTGAGCTACTATCTCCGCCTCGCGCTCGTGGTTCTTCGCGTTCAGGACCTCGTGCTTTATCCCTCTCGCCTTCAAAAGCTTTGAAAGCTGCTCGGATTTTTCGATCGTAACCGTTCCGACAAGCACGGGCTGTCCTTTTTTATGGCACTCCTCTACTTGGTCGCAGACCGCCTTCAGCTTGCCCTGTATATTCTTGTATATCTTGTCGTGGTTATCGTTTCTGATTACGGGCTTGTTTGTGGGTATCTCGATAACGTCAAGCGAATATATCTGGCGGAACTCGTCCTCCTCTGTCATCGCCGTACCCGTCATTCCCGAGAGCTTTTTGTAGAGACGGAAGAAGTTCTGGAAGGTTATGGTCGCGAGCGTTTTGCTCTCGCGGTTGACCTTAACGCCCTCCTTCGCTTCGATAGCCTGGTGAAGACCTTGATTGTAGCGCCTTCCGAACATCAGACGTCCCGTGAACTCGTCAACGATAACGATCTCGCCGTCCTTGATGACGTAATCAACATCGCGCTTCATAATACCGTTCGCGCGGATAGCTTGGTTTATGTGGTGGAGAAGCGTCATATTTTCGGGATCCATAAGGTTCTCGACATGGAAGTACTCCTCTGCCTTCGCTACACCCGCAGGAAGCAGGTTGCAGGTCTTTTCCTTCTCGTCTACGAGATAGTCCCCCGTGAAATTATTGTCGTACTCTTCCTTTGTGTCTATCTCGACGACCTTGTCCATTTTGAGCGTTTTAGCGAATTTATCCGCCTTATCGTAAAGATCGGTGGACTTGTCGCCCTGCCCCGAAATGATAAGCGGCGTTCTCGCCTCGTCTATAAGAATGGAGTCCACCTCGTCCACAACGGCGAAGTTCGGCTCGCGCTGAACGAGGTCTTTTTTATAGATGCACATATTGTCGCGCAGATAGTCAAACCCGAGCTCGTTGTTGGTAGCGTAGGTTATATCGCAGTTATACGCGGCACGGCGCTGGTCGTTGTCGAGCTCGTGCGCGATAAGCCCAACCGTGAGCCCAAGAAAACGGTGCACCTTGCTCATCAGCTCGCTGTCGCGCTTCGCGAGGTAGTCGTTACACGTTACGATGTGTACGCCCTTGCCCGTAAGCGCGTTGAGATACGCGGGGAGCGAAGCAACGAAGGTTTTGCCCTCGCCCGTTTTCATTTCGGCAATTCTTCCTTGGTGGAGGACTATACCGCCGATTATCTGCACTGGATAGTGCTTTATTCCGATAACGCGCGTGCTTGCCTCACGGCAGACTGCAAACGCGTCCGGGAGGATATCGTCGAGAGTTTCACCGTTCGCGAGTCTGTCCTTGAGTATCTGGGTCTGTTTTTTCAGCTCCTTGTCCTCCATTGCCTGATACTTGGGTTCCAGATCGAGGACAGCCTGCTTTATCGGCTCTATGCGCTTAAGCTCTCTTGACGAATATGTTCCGAAAATGGATTTTATAATTCCCATAATTAAGACCTTTCTTTTGAAAAAATACACTCATATATATTATACACGTTTTTCGCCTGTTTGTCAACCGGTATTGCGCCTGCGGCGGGAAAAATGCGCGAATTTCTTTAAAACCGAAATCCCCCGCAAGCGTTTGCGGGGGATATTTTGTCATTACAGGTCTATCTTGCCGTAAAGAGTGGCTTTCTTTTCCGCGTCTACGGTCTCCTTGGAGAACTCGCCCGCATCGGCGTTTTCATCGGGCTGATACTGGCGGCGCTTGTACTCGCGCTCGAAGCTCGTCGAAAATCCTCCGCTCTGGCGGTAATTTCTCGCGCCCGAACCGTCTCCCGTCGAGCGGCGTCGGTTGTTGTACTTGGGTCTGTCCGCGTAGATAACTACTTTTCTGTAGGGCTCTGTGCCGGTAGAACGGCTCGAAACGCCCTCTATCTCCGCAACGCAGCTGTGGATTATGCGGCGCTCATACGGGTTCATCGGCTCGAGAGCTATCTTGCGCCCCTGCTTGATGACCTTCGCGCTCGTCTTTTTCGCGAGAGCCACAAGCGCCTCGCCCCTCTTGTCGCGGTAGCCGTTGCAATCGAGAGATATTCTGCAAAAGCTCTCTTCGGAACGGTTGGAAGCGAGTATCGCGAGATACTGCAGGCTGTCGAGCGTTTCACCGCGCTTTCCGATAACGACACCGAGCTTTTCGCCGCTGATGTCGAGCACAACGTTTCCGCCGCGCTTTATCGGCGTTATCTCGAAATTCTGAAGACCAAGAGCGTGGAAAACGTCCGTGAGGTACTTTATCGCGGTCTGGACTTTAACGCTCTTGTTCACGTCGAAATCCGCCGGGAGCTTGCCCTCGCCGTCGTCCTCTTCATCGGCTTCCACGGAAGCGGAGTACTCCGTCCGCTCGGTCGCTGCGAGCTCCTCCTCTTCGTCGTCCTCCTCGAACATTCTCGGGGTCTCCGTCTGAACGGGGGGCTCGTAAACGGCGCGGATATGAGCCGTGCCTTTCCACCCGAAAAGAGTTTTCTTTGGCTGTTCGATTATATCGAACTCGATGTCCTCAACGCTTGCGCCGAATTCCTGCGCCGCGAGCGCCTTCGCCTCGTCAAGTGTTTTTGCCGTAAATTCCTTTTCCATATCGGGACCCCTTTCCGACCGCGATCAATCGCCGTCGTCGTCGTGATATTCTTCGCCGTACTTTTCAGCCTGGCGTTTTCTTGCTTCGGCAAGCTTGCGGCGGTTTATCTCCTTCTGAGAAAGGCTCTCCTCCTCGGAGACCTCTTCCTCATCGTCATCGTCGGCTTCGCTGATGTCCGTGACCTTTTCCGCCTCTATGCTGACTGTGCTGACAGCCTTTTTCTTCTTTTTCTTTGACGGGTGCTGTGCGTCCCACTCCGCCTGTGCCTGTTCGCGAAGCTTCGCGGGATTATAGAGCTTGTTGAGCACCAGCGTCTGTATGATACCGAACAGATAGCTTATCGTCCAATAGAAGCCCGCGCCCGCGGGTACCGTGAACGCTATCCACAACGAGAACAGCGGCATGATGTACATCATGATCTTCATAGGACCCATGCCCGCCATCTGCGCCTGTTCGGGATTGTTCCTCATGGTTATTCTGTTGGTGATGATGGTCTGCGCCAGAGCCATAATGAACGAGATTATCGGCACGAGTATCATCGGGAAGCGCATATTGTCCTTCGGGACTTGACCCAACTGTATGCCGATAAAATTGAGGTTGCTGTGCAGCTCGGATATTTCGTCCTTTACCTCGCGCCCTATCTTGCGGTAGGCGTCTCTGTACTTGAACTTCTCGGTCTCTGTGCCGAAGCGTTCAACGGCATAGAGCTCGCGCTGCATAGAAGCCGTCGCCGTAAACGTCACGCTGCTCTCGCTTGCGACTTTATAAGAGCCGTAGTGCATATTCGCGTTGCTGAGAGCGCTCGTGGTGTATGTTCCGAGCGAGTGAGCGGCGCGGTACGCGTCCTTTTCCTCCGCGGTTTCGAGCGCGTCCATTTCCGCCTGCTCATCTTTTGTTATCCCGTAAAAATCGGTGCTTATGAACTGGAGTATTTTGCTGTTCTCCGCGTACTCGTCGCGCATTATCTGCTCCATCGCCGTTTTCACGAGCTTTACGCTGTCCGTGGTGAGCGTGGAAAGCGCGGTGAGATCGATCTCGCTTTCGTCATCTTTAAGGCAGTGCGCGTTGTAATAATCAACGAGCTTCTGCGCGTCGTTTACAATGCTTGCGTGCTTTTTCAAGCCTTCCTCATCGAGAGACAACATCTCGCTGTCCGTTCTCGACACTTCCTCCGCGAAAAACGCCGTGAGCTCGACATTATATGATTCCTCCACAACATCGGTTATCTGCGCGGAATTCATATGTACTATGTGAGTGAGCGGCTTGTAAACAACGTCGATAACGCCGAACAGTATAAGGAACGACAGCAGCAGCGTGCCGCAGCCCGCGGCGGGCTTATAGCCCTGCTGCTGGAGCTTCATCAGCTCCTCCTGCTGCTTTTCCCTGTTATTTGCGTATTTTGTCTGTATCTCTCTTACCTTCGGCATAAAGATCGCGCTTTTTGCCTGGCTTTTCTGCTGCTTTATATATATGGGCAGCATCGCGATCTTCACGATAAACGTAAAGATCAGAATAGCAACGCCGACATTCGAGCAAATGAACTTGTATATAAAATACAAGAGGTATCCCAGCGGTATGCCGGGTATTGTATACAAGAACTGAATAACATTCACGTCCTTTCACTTCTGTTGTTCTACACTTCTTCGGCGGCTGTTACGCCGCGTTTCTGCGCCGCAAAAAGCTCCTTTTGGCTCTGCGCCTGCGATAGCACTCCGCGCAGTTTACAGCTCTGTCTATCGGTCTGTCCACCGTAAATTTCTCGGGGCGGAACAGGAATTTTTCGGGCACGGGGTCTATTCCCCCGTTACAAAACGGATTGCACCGAATAATTCTCCATAATGTCAAATAACCGCCCCTTACCGCCCCAAATCTCCGAATAGCGGTCATACCGTACTCGGAACAGGTTGGGTAAAAGCGGCAGCACGGCGGCAAGATCTTTGACAGCGTGAGCTTATACAGCTTAATGATCACCAATAAAATATACTTCATTGTAATTTCGGCAGAATATTCTTTTTTATGAGGCTCAAGACCTGCTGCGTTTTGAGCGCGGGGGTCTTTGCCCTTGCGACAAACACAAAATCGTAGTGTCTGTCGGTTTTTTCTTTCAAAATCGGCTCGAAAAGGCGGAAGGCTTCCCTTATTACCCGCCTTGACCGATTGCGCTTTACCGCGTTTCCGACCTTTTTTCCCGAGACGACCCCAAGCCGGTTTTTCCCCGCCCTGCGCGGCTTAAAATAGCACACGAAGGCGTAATTCACCACGGATTCGCCTTTTTTGAACAAATACGAGAAATCGCGGTTGTTTTTGATGACAACGTAACGCTTCTTATATTTTCGCGCGTCCGTTTTCCCCGCTTCCATTCAATCAGTGAGAAAGTCTTTTTCTGCCCTTTGCGCGGCGGCGTGCGAGAACCTTTCTGCCGTTCTTGGTAGCCATTCTCTTCATAAAGCCGTGCTCGTGCTTTCTCTGGAGCTTCTTGGGCTGGTATGTTCTTTTCATTTTTCATTCCTCCTACACAATATATACCTTTATTCTCCGCGCTTGGGCACAATTTACCCGCGAAGATACTCATACCATATAATTATACTACATCAACCCCCGATTGTCAAGGGGGTTTTATGAAAATTTTGTGAGAATTCCGATTGACTTTTGATGTGCAATGTGCTATAATAAAGTGTAAAACTTGCTTAATAAATAAGCTTAATAAACTTTAAGGAGAAAAATATCATGAATTGGTATGAAAACGCTGTGTTTTATCACATCTACCCCATCGGTTACTTCGGCTGTCCGCGCCAGAACGATCAGACGAGCGAGCCCACACACAAGATACTGAAGCTTATAGAAGATATCCCGCACATCAAGAGCCTCGGGTGCAACGCGATCTACTTCGGACCCGTGTTCGAGAGCGTGGCGCACGGCTACGACACCATCGATTACAAGACCATTGACCGCCGCCTCGGAACGAACGAGGACTTCAAGAAAGTCTGCGACGCGCTCCACGAAAACGGCATAAGAGTAGTGCTTGACGGTGTGTTCAACCATGTCGGACGCGATTTCGTTCACTTCAAGGATGTCCGCGAGCATAAGCTCGGAAGCTCCAAGAAGGACTGGTTCCATGTACGCGAGGGCAACTCGGGCTACAACGACGGCTTCTACTACGAGGGCTGGGAGGGTCACTACGAGCTCGTTAAGCTCAACCTCTTCAATCCCGAGGTAAAACAGTACATAAAGGACGTTATCACCGGTTGGAAAGAGGAATTCGGAATCGACGGTCTGCGTCTTGACGTTGCTTACTGCCTCGACCATAACTTCCTCAGAGAACTCCGCGGTCACTGTAAGTGGCTCGCCGAGGATTTCTTCCTGCTCGGCGAAACTCTCCACGGCGACTACAATATGTGGATGAACGATCAGATGCTCGATTCCGTTACCAACTACGAGTGCTACAAGGGACTGTTCTCGAGCTTTAACGATATGAATATGTTCGAGATAGCGCACTCGATAAACCGCCAGTTTGGAAGCGAGAACTGGTGTCTGTACAGAGGCAAGCACCTCTACACATTCGTTGACAACCACGATGTAACGCGCGTCGCGACTATTCTCAAGACCAAAGAGCACCTGCCGCTCATCTATACTTTGGAGTTTATGATGCCCGGTATCCCGTCCGTTTATTACGGAAGCGAGTTCGCGATAGAAGGCGACAAGCGCGGCGGCGGCGATGACGCGCTCCGTCCCGAGTTCGACCTCGAGAAGATGAAGAGCGGGGGGCACCGCGATCTCACCGAGCACATCAAGGCTCTCGCGGAGATACAGAAAACACACCCCGCCGCTTCTCAGGGCGACTACAAGCAGGTTCAGCTCACGAACAGGCAGTACGCGTTCTCGCGCTCGGCGGACGGCGAAACGCTCCTCACCGTGATAAACGCGGACGGCGCGCCGTTTACGTTCAACCTTAACCGCGGCGGAGAAGCCGAGGACCTGCTCACCGGAAACAAAATGGAATTGGGCGGCTTGACATTGCCCGCGTTCACGAGCGCAGTATTTAAGGTAGTTTAATAGAGAATAGTTGTTAGTAGTTAGTTGTATTACGCGCCTTGTATTGGATAACTAACTACTAACCGCTATCAAACTAACAACTAATAGGAGTGTATTATGGCGAAAAATCCCGTTGAGGTGTGGCTCTGGCTGCTGCTTGTCATGCAGCCGTTCAATCCACGCACGCACTACATTCTCGAACAATGCGGCGGAGACGCCGCGGAAGCGGGGCGTAATATCCGCGACGGAAAATACGATTTTCTGAGCGACGCGGAAAAGCGCAGCGCCGAAAGCGTTCGTATGAAGGACGTGCGCGAGCTTATGGAGACCTGCTCCAAGAACGAGATACGCATAATAACTCTGGACGACGACGAATACCCGCAGCTTCTGCGCGGTATCGAAAATCCGCCGATAGTCCTGTTCTGCGCGGGAAGTCTGGCGGGGCTGAATAACACGGTCACGCTTTCCGTTGTAGGGACAAGAAATGTATCGGACTACGGCGTGAATGTCACACATCGAATTGTGGAACCGCTCGCCGCTCTCGACATAGCGATAATCAGCGGAGTTGCCGTCGGCACAGACGCGGAGGCGCACAGGGCGTGTCTTGCGAAACACGGGCGGACAATAGGCGTTCTCGGGTGCGGGATACTTGTAAACTACCCCGCCGAAAACGCGGAGCTCAAACGCGAGATAATAGCGAACGGCGGCGCGCTGATAAGCGAGCTTCTGCCGCATACCAGAACCTTCTCCGCTTATTTCAACACCAGAAACAGGATAATAGCGGGGCTTTCGCTCGGCACTCTCGTTATCGAGGCGGGAGAGCGGAGCGGGGCGCTCCTTACCGCGCGGCACACTGTTGAGCAGGACCGCGACTTGTTCTGCGTGCCGCCGCGCGATCTGTTCTCTTCGCGGTACAACGGCGTTATTCCATTTCTGCGGAAGGGCGCTGTCGCAGTATACAGCTTTAACGATATTCTGGACGAATACGCGATGTTCTTCTCGAACGAAAAATACATCCGCGATACCATCTCAAGGCACGAAAACACCGCCCACGAGCGCAAAACGCCGCGAAAGCCGCGCGGAAAGGCGAAGTCGTTGAGTGTAAATAACATCGAGATCGCCGAGGAAAAGACCGAAGCTCCGCTCATCACGGAGGAGCTCCTGTCGAGCTTGGAGCCGCGGGAAGCCGATGTGCTGAAGCTCCTTATGAAGTCGCCCGACAAAGCCGACGCTCTTATGGAGCAAAGCGGTCTTGAATACGGCGAGCTCTCCGAAACGCTCACAGACCTTGAAATAGCGGGGTATATCGAGCGCGGGCAGGACGGAGTTTACTCCGTAAAACAAGGATAATATATTTCGCCCCGGGCAAGTTAGCTCGGGGCGTTCGCGTTATACTCAAAAGCGAACCTTTTGTGAATTAGCGGAGTTTAAACTCAAAAAAACACCAAAATATCACACAATTCCTCTTGACAAATTGTTGTCGGCGTTATATAATTAAAAGTGTCAGTCTGTAAAAAATACCCTTTAAAATACAGCTTTGAATTTATGCGGTTTTCCCCGTCTGCGGCGGGGAAAACCGCGGGTTTATATACAGTCTGATAATTAAAAGCGTATTTACCAAATTAAAAACGAAAAATTGGAAGAGATAAACAAAAAGCAAATAGGGAAGGGAAAATTATGAACGACACGGTTGAAAGCTGGCACTTGAATTTTGTCACCGAGGAATACGGCGAGGACGGTATCCTGAAGAAATTCGGAATAAAATGCCCCGACAACTTCAATTACGCATACGATATTATAGACAAGTTCGGGGAAATGGAACCAAACCGCCGGGCGTTGCTTTGGGTAGACCTGCACGACAACGAAAAAACGCTCACCTTCGGCGATCTGTCGCGGCTGTCGAACAAAGCGGCGAATATGTTCACGGCAATGGGCGTGAAAAAGGGCGACCATGTTATGCTCGTTATGAAGCGGCATTATCAGTTCTGGTATACGCTCTACGGGCTGATGAAGATAGGCGCTGTCGCTATTCCCGCGTCTTATCTGCTCACTCCGCACGATTATACCTACCGTTTCAACGCGGCGGACGTCAAGATGATCGTGGCAACTCACGACGGCGATGTGTGCGAATATATCGAAAACGGCGAAAAGGACGCGGAGAACAGGCTCTCCCATAAATTCGTCGTGAACGGCTCGCGCGAGGGGTGGGTATCGTTTGACGAGGAGCTGGAAAAGTACCCCGACACTCTTGAAAGAGTACCGGGCAGCTTCCGCGATATCTTCCTGATGTACTTCACCTCGGGAACGACGGGCAATCCCAAAATGGCGATACACGACCACACGATAACGCTCGCGCAGATACAGAACGCAAAGCATTGGCACAAGGTCATTCCGAACGGAATTCACCTCACCGTGTCGGACACGGGCTGGGCTAAGGCGGCTTGGGGCAAGCTGTTTGGGCAGCCCGCAATGGGAACGACTACGTTCGTGTACGATTTCGACAAGTTCATTCCCGCAAATCTGCTGAGAATGATCGAGAAGTACAGGATCACGACGTTCTGCGCGCCGCCGACGATGTTCCGCTTCTTCCTCAACGAGGGGATAGAGAAGTTCGATCTTTCAAGTCTCACATACTGCAATATAGCGGGCGAGGCTCTTCAACCCGAGGTGTTCAAGCAGTGGTATGACGCTACGGGACTGAAGCTCATGGAGGGCTTCGGGCAGAGCGAGAGCACCTGTATCGTCGGAAATCTTATCGGTATGGAGCCCAAGCCCGGTTCTATGGGCAAGCCCATGCCCATTTACACGGTCGATCTCGTGGATAAGGACGGAAATTCCGTTCCCCCGGGAGTTGTCGGCGAGATAGTCATCAAGGGAGACTACTGCGATACGGACGGTCTGTTCCGCGGATACTACCGCGACAAGGAACGCACCGACGCGGCATGGCACGACGGCTGGTACCACACGGGCGACACCGCAACGCGCGACGAGGACGGATATTACTGGTATGTCGGGCGCAACGACGACGTTATCAAATCGAGTGGCTACCGTATAGGTCCGTTCGAGGTAGAAAGCGTTCTGTCCGCGCACCCCGCAGTGCTTGAGTGCGCCGTTACGGGAGCCCCGCACCCCATTCGCGGAGAGGTCGTTAAAGCAAGCGTGATACTCACGGACGAATACAAGAGCCGTGCGAATGACGAGCTAGTTAAAGAGATACAGGACTTCGTAAAGCACAACACCGCGCCCTACAAATATCCGCGTATCGTGGAATTTGTCGAGGAGCTTCCCAAGACTACGAGCGGAAAGGTTCGCCGAAACGAGATACGCCGCCACGATTTCGAGAAAGCGGAGCAATCCGGAAACGGTAACAAGTAATGGAGGATAGCGAAACGAAAACGCCGCTCTCCAAGCCCGAACAAAACGCTGTAAATACGGCTGCGTTTTTGACGTCGGGAATCATACTCGTAAACTCCTTGTACAACGTTTTGTTCAACAACACCAAAATACCGCATGTTGGTGCGGGGTGGATAACAGGCGGCTTTGCGCTTATGGTGGCAGCTGTCGGGATAACAGCGGCTTATGTCGTTCTGTTTGTGAAGCGTCTCATCCGCATCAAGCAATACAAGAGCAGGTATATCGCGATACTTGTGCTTATGTTGATAATGGCGGTTGTTGAGGTATGGTTAGGGGCGGATTTCACCGCAGACTTGTTCGGCGGCGCGCACGAAGTCGTCACGAGCGAATTTGACGTAGCCCCGTTGCGGAGCAAAGGCGATAAGACAACAGCTATGTATTTCGAGGACGGAGAGGACGAGGTTCGAGTAAAGATACCGAATGAGACCGCCTTTGAGTTCATAAATATCCCGCTCATCTCCGACGATTACAGCGTGGCGATAAGCGAAAACGGTCACGGTATCCACACCGAAAGCGTCTATATCAGATACTATCCGCACAGCAAAGTCTTGGCGGAGATACGAAAAGCATAAAAAATCCCCTCTTCGGAGCGTTCCGAAGAGGGGTTATTATTTACTCTGTTCTGAGAGCTATTACCGGGTCTTTCTTCGCCGCAACGGAAGCAGGGAACAAGCCCGCTATCAGCGTAAGCAGCATACTTATCACCACGAGTATCGCACCCGCAACGGGCGGCAGGCTCGAGGACATATTCTTGATGTTCGTGAGCTTCAGAATAATCGTGTTTATCGGGATATTCAGCAGGACAGTCACCAGAATTCCGATAACGCCCGCCGCAAAGCCTACTATCAGCGTTTCCGCGTTGAATACGTTGGAGATGTTGCCCTTGGAAGCGCCCATGGCTCTGAGAATACCTATCTCCTTCGTGCGCTCAAGCACGGAAATGTATGTGATTATGCCTATCATTATTGAGGATACCACAAGCGAAATAGCAACGAACGCTATCAGGATGTAGGAAATCGCGTTGATGATGTCGGAAACGCCGGAGATCATCATTCCGATATAATCGGTGTATTCGATAACGTCCTCTTCTCTGCCTTCGTCTCTCATACGCTTGTTGTAATCCGAGATAAGGGCGGAAAGCTTTTCCTTGCTGTCGAAATCCTTCGCGTAAATGTAAATGGTATCGGGTTTTGAGATGTCGTCCACGCCGAGGAGCTCGAGGTTGCCGTCATACGTCGCTTCCGTCTCTTCGGGCTTTTGGGTCATCTGCTGGAGCTGCTGCATCTGCTCTACGGTGAGAACGCTCATAAACGCGCCGGTTATTTTGTTAGGCTCGGCAAGCTCCGTGAGCTTCGCGAACTGCTGCTCCGCGGGGAGCTGCATTATCTCCATCTGCTGTTCCTGCGTGAGCGTCTGCATAAGGGTCTGGAATATCTGCGCCATCTGCTCCTGCGACATAAACTCCATTATCTGCTGCATCGCCTCTTCCTGGGACATGGGCTCTTCGGGCTTTTCGTCCTTCTTGGGGAATTCGATGTTGGTGAATACGTCTGTTTCGGGGTTATCCTTCTGCTTCTTTACCAGATCGGAATCGTTGGCGGCTTCTATCATGTGCTCCGTAAGAGCGTAGGTGTAGCCTATGCCGCCCGCCGTCGACGAAGAGATGAGACTGTCGCCGTTGGGACGGATAATGCCGACTACTTTAAGCTCCGTGCCGTTTTTAATAGCCTTTTCCATGTGCTCCTGATCGGTGCTTTTGTCGTCATAGCCGCCCTTTTCGTTCTCCGCGAAAAACTGCGAGGGCGTCAACGCGGTGAACGTAAGCCCCATAAGCTCATCATAGGAATAGCTCTGGTCGCCCGTGTCGAGATCCCACGACTCGCCCGCCATAACATGGCTCATCAGCTCGCCGAGCTCTGACTGGTCGCGCAGACCGAGAGTATACAGCGTGAGGTTTGAGACCTCGTTTTGCTCGCTTATGATAACGACTACCTCGTCGTAATTTTCGGGGAGATGTCCCGCGACTACCTCATACTGCTCCGCCACGCGCTCGTTAGAGAGAAGCTGCTCAAAGCAGTTCGCGCGGGAGTTCATATCCATACCCGAAAATGATGACATAGTGCTCCACATACTCGAAATGGTGCTCGCCATTTCCTGTCCCATCATCGCCTGAATGGTGGTGGAGGGATTCACGCGGATAATATCGCCGTTCACATCTTTTCCGTATACATACAGCTTGGACTTGTGACCATACGATATTTCGCTTATGCAGTCCTTGATATTGTCGGGGTTGGTGTCGAGGTACTCCATAAAGTCGTTGAGATTGTTTTCCTGTATCTCGGACATCATGGTCTTCATCATTTCCGTGGACATATCGTTTGTATAAACGCGGTCGGGGTCGCGCTCCTCATTGTTCGCGCTTTCCTGGCTTTCCATCATAGAGCTCATAAGCCCCGAATAGTTTACGGTCTGGCGGTCGAGCTGAACGGGGTAGCTCGCCAACGTGGAATGTTCAACGTTATCGATGTACGTCTGCACGCCGTTTGAAAGCGAAAGGATAAGCGCTATTCCGATTATGCCGATGCTCCCCGCAAACGACGTGAGGAACGTTCTGCCCTTTTTCGTCATCAGATTGTTTCGGGAAAGAGAAAGCGCGGTGAGAAAGCCCATTTTGGTTTTCTTGCCTGTTTTGGGCTTCTTCGCGGTTTTTTCCTTCGGAGCGTTTTCGCTTGGGTCGAACGGCTGGCTGTCGCTCTTTATCTCACCGTCCACGAGACAGACTATGCGCGTCGCGTAATCGGTCGCGAGATCGGGATTGTGCGTTACCATTATGACAAGGCGGTCTTTTGCTATTTCCTTCACGAGCTCCATTATCTGTATGGAGGTCTCGCTGTCGAGAGCGCCCGTAGGCTCGTCGGCGAGGAGTATCTCGGGGTCGTTTACGAGAGCGCGGGCTATCGCGACTCTCTGCATCTGTCCGCCCGACATCTGATTCGGGCGCTTGTTGAGCTGGTCGCCGAGACCCACCTTCTCGAGAGCCTCTTTCGCGCGGCGGCGGCGCTCCGCCTTGGAAACGCCGGAGAGCGTAAGCGCGAGCTCGACGTTCGACAGCACGGATTGGTGCGGAATGAGGTTGTAGCTCTGGAAAATGAAGCCTATCGAGTGATTGCGGTAGGTGTCCCAATCGCGGTCCTTGTACTCCTTGGTGGAGCGCCCATCGATAACGAGGTCGCCGCTAGTGTAGCGGTCAAGTCCGCCGATGATGTTAAGCAGCGTTGTTTTTCCGCAACCGGAGTGTCCCAAAACCGCCACGAGCTCGCTGTCGCGGAACGCTATGGAAACGCCTTTCAGCGCGTGGACGGTGTCCGCGCCCGTCTTGTAATCCTTTGTTATGTTCTTTATCTCTAACATTCGGTTCTCCTTTCGTTTGAAACCGCTTTTTCTATCGAATTAACAAACTTGCTGTGCAGATCTACCATTACGTCGAGCTCGTCGTCCGAAAACTCTCCGAACACAATATTCATCGCTTCTAATATGTGACCCAGAATGGCGTTTACCTTATCCTCGCCAGCCTTTGTTACGATAATCCGTACCGAACGGCGGTCGTTTTTATCTAAGCCGCGCTCGATAAGCCCCTTTTCTTCGAGGTTCTTCAGCGTTCGTGAAACGGACGGCGCGGATACCCCGAGCTTTTTCGCCGCCTGCGCCGCGGTTATATATTCTCCGTGCTCGGTAAACCAATCGAGCGAGCAATACAGCGTCGTTATCTCGGAATGAGAAGCGCAGCACTCCGCCAACACGTCCGACTTGATGTTCATAAGCCTTAAAAGGTCGTTAAGGAAGATACCGCTCTTTTCGTTTGACAATCTGCCCTGCGCAATATCGCCGTTTCTTCTCATAAGATCAAGCAGATATTTCAATTCACTCCCCTCCTTACTTAACCTGCGTTATTATTTTACACCTGTTAAGCAAATTTGTCAATAGGCAATATATACAAATGCAACGGGGAAAAAGAGGGGTTTTTATACAAAGCGATACGCCCAAGAGCATACCTCTTGGGCGTTATTGCTTCCGCGCGAGGAAATATTCATCGTCGCGGTCAAAATAGGGGCAGCTTTCATTGTCGCCTTTCAGGAAACGATACATCTCGTCCTCGTCGAGATTCACAAGGCAGGTGTAGCATTCGTACTCTTCGTCGTAGACGTAGTTTACGCACTCATCACATATCGACATTTTGTTTCTCCTTTTCCGAGGAAATGTTGGTTAAATGATGTTTATTTTTTTCGCTTTCCCTCACCGCCGTCGGCAGGGGGAAGCGCCATTAGTTCAGTTTTTCGCGAGCATCGGCTTTATTACTTTAAGGTACATTTTCCGCATAAGTATCGAAGCGAGTATCACTCCGAGAAAATCGCATATCGGCAGCGCGAACCACAGCGCCGTTACGCCGCCGAGCCTTCCGAGCAGCCACGCCAGCGGCAGCGTAGGAACAAGAAGTCTCACGATAAACACAAACAAGCTCCACACGCCGTTTCCGAGAGCCTGAAACGCCGAAGTCATCACAACGGAAGCTCCCGCGAAAATGAACGACAAGGAAAGCGTTCTGAGCGCGGGGATACCGACGCGAATCATATCCTCGGTGGGATTAAAGAACCCGAGGAAAAAGCTCGGCAGGAGCTGGAACAGCGCAAGTCCCACGATCATAACGCACACGGCATAGCATACGCCGAGCTTTATCGTCTTTACGATACGCTCTCCCTTGCCCGCGCCGTAGTTGTACGCGATAATCGGCACCATACCGTTGTTCATTCCGAAAACGGGCATTACAACAAAGCTCTGGAGCTTGAAGTACACGCCGAAAACCGTCGCGGTCACTTCCTCGTAGCTCTTGAGAATAACGTTCATAAGATACGTCATAACGGAGACGAGGGCGCTCATCATTATTGATGGAATACCGACGGCGTATATTTTCCACACCGTATGCCGGTCGAATTTGAACGTCTTGAAATCGAGTTTGAGCTCTTTATTTTTTGTGAAATGCAAAACCGCTCCGAGCGTACAGCCTATGATCTGCCCGATAACAGTCGCGAGCGCCGCGCCCTTTACTCCCATATCAAACACGAAGATAAACAGCGGATCGAGCCCTATGTTTATAAGCGCTCCCACTCCCTGCATTATCATTGAATAAACGGTCTTGCCCGTTGCCTGCAAAAATCTCTCAAAGCATACCTGGAAGAACAGTCCGAACCCTAACACCGTCACCACTATCAGATACTCCTTGCCGTACTCGATAACGGCGGGAGTTTTGCTCTGCGCGGTGTAGAATACGCCCGTTAAAGTAAGCCCCACTATGAGGAATATCAGATAATTCACGAGCGTGAGTATCAATCCGTGGAGTGCGGCTTGTCCCGCCTCTTTGGGCTTCTTCTCTCCGAGCAGACGGGAGATCTGCGCGTTCATTCCAACTCCCAGACCAGTCTGGAACGCTATCATCAGCGACTGCATCGGGAACGCCATATTCACGGCGGTGAGCGCGTCCTGATCTATCTGCGCTACGAATATGCTGTCGATAAGGTTGTACATCGCCTGCACGAACATCGAAATGACCATCGGCAGCGACATTGTTATCAACAGCCTGCGAACGGGCATTATGCCCATTTTGTTTTCTTTTGTTTCCATTTTTTGTCCTACACTTTTGTACTTACTTGCCGCTTTTATGTTTTTCGCACAACTCGATTGCGCGTTTGTATGCCGCGGCAAGCTGCGCACCCGTTCTCTCGAGACTGCGCGACTGCGCCACGGCGTAGCCCTTCTCGACAAGCGACGGCACGCGCTCTTCGAGAATATCCGTTGTAAGGCGCACAAAATCCTCCGTGTTTTCCGCGAGATATGCGCTCCTTTTTTCGCCGCTGTATATCCAACCGTCATACACCGGGATATTGCGGAGCAGCACGGGGGTCTTCATCGCGAGAGCCTCCAGCACGACTATACCCTCCGTTTCCTCATACGAGGGGAACAAAAACAGATCGCTGCCCGAAAGCGCCGCCTGGAGCTTCGGCTTTTCCACATAGCCCGCGAAAATGAGATTTTCGGGCGGATCGTTCACGGCGTTTCTTACTTCCTTTCCGACGAACCTCATATCCGCAGCCCCGAACCACACGAACTTATATTGCGGCAGCCGCCTTGCTATCTCCGCGAAATCATGCACGCCCTTGCGTTTCATTATCAAGCCCGCCGAGATGACTACCTTGTCCTCGTCGGAAAATCCGTATTTTTCGCGGAACTCCTTGCCCGCCTGCTCATTGCGTTGGTAATCGTCGAGGTCTATGCCGTTGGAGATCGCGAAGATCGGCTTTTTTATTCCATAGCTCTCGAGCAGGTGTTTTGAATACTTGCTTGGAGTGATGATAACGTCGCCTTTTGAGTAGCACTTGATTATCCACTGTTTGAAAAGACCCGCAACCGCGTTTGCGCCTATGTAAGAATTGCGGAAATCCTCTTTTGTGGAATGAGCGTGATATACCAGCGGCACGCCCTTTTTGTTGAGCTCGCGCGCCAATTGAAACGACTTCGGAAGCACCGTGTTGATGTGCACAACGTCCGCTTCCTCAACGCTGTTTACCACCTCTACGCCGTTTTTTTGAACGGCGGCGGTCTGGTGAAAAATAGCTCTGCCAACGCCGCTTTGTCCTATCTTATCCATTGCCTCGGAATAAATGTAAACCTTCATAATAACTCCCGGTCGTTTTCGGTCTTACTCTCCCGCAAAGAGAGAACCGAAGATATTGGAAAATTTAATTGGAACATCAATATTATAGCATTTTTCGCGAAAAATGTCAAGTAGTGCGTTTTCGGCACGGCTTGACAATCTTCGGGATTTGTATTATAATATTGATGATATAATTAAATATTTTCAAAATTTTATTGTTTCCCTGCCGCTGGCGGGTAAACAATAAAAAGTGAAAGAAGAAACAGGGGAGTGACAAAATTGGAAAACAAAAAAACAAAGAAAACAGCATTCGGGAAGTGGAAATTCACGCTTCTGCTGCTGTATTTCGCGATACTCACCGTCGAGCGCATAATCAGCCTTATAACGTGCTTTACCGGAGACGTTGACAGCTTCGCGCTGCTCGATTACTATATGGTGATGCTCACCATTTTCGCGATGTTCGGAGCGTACATCTTCGCCGTTATGCGCTGTACCGACATTGTAAACAGTAAGGAGGATAACCGCAACATTTTTCCGGAGCTTGCCGTGGCGGCGGGTATCCTTCTCCTCGGCGGAATGGTGCACACCACCGGCTCGATACCCGTAATGCAGTTTATCTCCTACGGAATGATATTGGGCTCTATGGCGATACACACCGCCGAAAACATAAAGCGCTCGAAAAACGCCGCTATGAAATGGCTCTCTTTCGCTTACATCGTGGCGTACTCCATGGCGATACCCGTGGTTTATCACACAAGCATCGAGCTCGACTATATATTTATACCCGTAGAATGTGCCGTTTCCGTGGCAATGGTCGCGATGTTCACGATAATGCTCACGCGGTTCTACATCGGAAACGGCGAGAGTAAGTTCGGTCTTATCCCGTTTCTCATCGCCCTTTTCGGAGATATTGCGGTTCTCGCGCTCCGCTGGGAAGAGGAAGTGAACGTGTTCGTGCTCATCTTCCTGTGCGTGACCTCGGCGCTGTGGTTTGCGGGGAACATTATGCTCATTAAGAAAAAGAAAGCAAAAAAATAAACGCGTAAAACAACCCCCTCGCGCTGCGGCATGAGGGGGTCATTATTCGGTCAATCATCATCTAAGTTGAGCTCCTCGATCTCGGCTTTAATTTCCTTCTGCCGCTCGAAGAACATCATATCCTTGTTGTTTTCGAAATACTCCTTGCAGCCGTAGCTTCCGATGAAATGCGCCGCGTAAACGCTGACGGTGAGCTCGGTGACGAGTATGAGGAGCTCCTGACTTCCCTTTTCAAACGCCTCCTCGCAAAACTTAAACGCGTTTGAGAGCATACCGCTTGCCGTTGTCACGAGCTTTGCGAGCTCCTTCTTGCGCTTGTCGAAGTCCGCCTTTAACAGCTTGAACGCCTCCGCGGGGTCGTTCGGGGAGTGCTCAAACAACAAAGCCTGCTGCTCGCAAAGCGCCGCTGTCACCGCGTTTAAAACATATTCCTCATCACGCGAGAGGTTTCCCGCGCGCTTGCCTATCGAAACAGCCTTGCGCTTTTCCGTGATCTGGCGTTCGACCGATGTCTCGAATTTCTCATCGACCGTAAGGTCAAACTTTATCGTTTTAAGACACTTCATAAGCTCGGAGAGGGCGTTTTCCGCAAGCTCCGCTTCGCGGACGTTTCCGATAAGACCGTCCACGATAAGCCCGAGCAGCGAGAGCCGTTCGTCAAACTTCGCCGCCTTGGCGCGCTCAATTATCTCCGCGCCCGCTTTGCCGCCGAGTATTTTGTCCACCTGATAATCCGAGCGGTATTTGCGGAAAAGATCGTAATACGCCGCAAAGCTTTTCGCTATCTTCTTGTTCTGAACATACTGCGCTATCAGCCCCTCGTTCACGGGGAACTCCTTTTGCTCGTAAATGCTCATCATATCCGAAAGATCGCTCCAGCCGCGGGCGGTCACAAAGCTCTTGCCGTCTACGGTGGTCTCTATCTTGTAGAAGTCGTCCTTTTTGATGTCGAGGTATGTGAGAATGGCGGGGTGCGTGCCCTTTGAGAGCGCGTATTCCTTCCATGTATTGTAGTCCGCCTCAACATCTATGCGTTTAAGTCTGTCCCAAGTAACTATATCAAATTCGCGGACGGAGTTGTTGTATTCCGGGGGATTGCCCGCCGTGACTACTATCCAGCCGTCGGGGACTTTATGCCGCCCGAACGTTTTGTATTGCAGAAACTGCAACATCGCTGGCGCGAGGGTTTCCGAAACGCAGTTTATCTCGTCAAGGAACAAAATGCCTTCTTTAAGCCCGGTTATCTCTATCATATCGTAGACGCTCGCGATGATCTCGCTCATGGTATACTCGGATACGCTGAACTCCTCGCCGCCGTAGGTCTTTTGAACGATAAACGGCAGACCCAGCGCGGATTGTCTTGTGTGGTGGGTCATGGAGTAGCTCACGAGACCTATTTTGAGTTCCTCGGCTATCTGCTCCATAACGGCGGTTTTGCCGATGCCCGGCGCGCCCATAAGGAACACGGGTCGCTGGCGTTCTATCGGGATAACAAAGCCCCCGAATTTATCCTTTGTCAAATACGCGGAGACCGCGTTTTTAATATCGTCCTTCGCCTGTTTTATGTTCATAGAAAACCTCTTATTTTGGGGAATTTCCCCGCCTCCGGCGGGGAAATTCGCCTTAAATTCTATTATTTTCCCCGCTCTCGGCGAGAAAATTTCTTGCTTCTTGCCTCTAACCTCTAAACGGCTATGTATTCTCCGCCGGTCATAACGGGCGCAACATCGAGCGTGAAATCCTTTTCCTCAAAAAAACCGCGCTGTTCGAGTTGACTTTTAACGCGGTTTTTTGCCGTCGCGGGGGTGTTGTTTTCCTGCGACAAATGCCCGAGTATCAGGCGGCGCGTTCCGCCGCGCACAAGCGTTTCACAGAACTCCGCGCAGTCGTCGTTGGATAAATGTCCGCCGTCGCTCATGATCCTACGCTTTAAAAGCGCGGAATAATTCGGATTTTTCCGCAGCATAGTTTCGTCATAATTGCTTTCGATAAGTACCGTGGTACAGCCCTTGAGCGCCTTTTTCGTCTCGTCGGTCACAAAGCCCGTGTCTGTGCAGACCCCGAAAAGCTCCTTGTTGTAGACGATCCTGTAACCAACGCTGTCCGCGCTGTCGTGCGAGGTCTTAAAGCAGCGCACCTCGAAGGCGGCGCTTTTGTAGCCCTCGCGCGCGTCGAATATCTCCGCTTCTCTCGGAATTCTGCCGTCGTTCTTCATTTGCGCGGCGGAAAGCTCGGGGGCGAATATCGGTATTTTCGTATGCTTTATTATTTGCTCCAAAGCCTTCACATGGTCAATGTGCTCGTGCGTGATAAAGATCGCCTCGATGTTTTCCGCTTTCGTGTCAATGAGGTCGAGCGCGTTTGTGAGAGCGCGGAAAGAGCACCCCGCGTCCACCAGTATCCCGTGTCCGCGAGTGCCTATAAACGTTGAATTCCCCATACTTGAGGAGCATATCGGATATATCCTTGCCATTGTGTTTCCTTCCTTATTATCCCGAAAACAGGACATTTAAAACGCGAATTCACGAGAGGTTTAAATGCTCCGAATTCAGGACAATTAAACTTTGCGCGAAAGCCTCCGCGTAAATCAATGTACAACTATTCCCCCGCGGGATACGGGGGAGGTCAATATAATACAGCGGATCCGTCAAACGACCTTTTTCGCCGCGTCGCTCGCGGGTTCCGGCTCGTCTGCCTTTACTATGTTTGCGCCGATGTTGCGGAGCTTTATCTCCATATTCTCATAGCCGCGTTCAACATGGAAGATGTCGTATATCTCGGAAGTGCCCTCCGCGCCGAGCGCCGCAACGATAAGCGCCGCGCCTGCTCTGAGATCCGTCGATCTTACAGGCGCGCCCTTCAGACGCTCCACACCCTCTATTACCGCAACTCTGCCCTCAACGGAAATGTTCGCGCCCATTCTGCGGAGCTCGTCTACATAACGGAAACGATTGTCGAAAATGCTCTCCGTTACCATGGAAGCGCCCTTAGCGCAGGTCAGCACGGCGCTCATCTGCGGCTGCATATCCGTCGGGAAGCCCGGGTGCGGATGCGTTTTTATAGAAGTGCCGACATAATTGTCGCCGCCTATAACTCGTATGGAATCATCATACTGCTCCACTTGAACGCCTATTTTAAGGAACTTGTTCGTGATAGGCTCGAGGTGCTTGGGGATAACGTTCTTTATAAGGACGTTTCCGCGCGTCGCGGCTGTTGCCGCCATAAGCGTCCCCGCCTCTATCTGGTCGGGAATTACGCTGTAACTCGTTCCGTGGAGCTCCCTCACGCCGCGTATTTTGATAACGTCCGTGCCCGCGCCGATTATATCCGCACCCATAGAGTTCAGGCAGTTCGCGAGATCGACAACGTGCGGCTCTTTCGCGGCGTTTTCGATTATTGTGAGACCCTCGGCTTTTACCGCTGCCATTATCCCATTGATAGTCGCGCCCACGGAATTCTTGTCGAAGAATATCTGATTACCGACAAGTCTCTCCGCGCGGAGATTTATCATTCCTCCGTCTATCTCGCACTCCGCTCCGAGCGCGGAGAAGCATTTCAGATGCTGATCTATCGGACGGTCGCCGAGATTGCACCCTCCGGGCATCGAAACTCGCGCCGAATGAAATCTTCCGAGGAGAGTTCCCAAAAAGTAGGTGGTGGCTCTCATAAGCTTAGCCTTTTCGTAAGGAATAGGCATATTGCAGAGCGGTCTCGGGTCTATCTCGACCGTGGTTTTATTCAGCATACGGATATTCGCGCCCATTTCCTGCATGATCTGCAGTGTGATGGTAACGTCGCTGATGTTGGGTATATTTTCTATAACACAAGGCTCATCGGAGAGGATTGTCGCGGGCAAAATAGCGACAACGGCATTTTTAGCGCCGCTAACTGTCACTTCCCCCGAAAGCTTCTCGCCGCCTTTGATAACATATTTTTCCAAAGTAGCACTTCCCCCTGTTCCTCAAACGGGAACATTGTTTATATTCTGTTTATATATGTAACAAAACAATGTATGTTTGTAAAACTCGAATTTAACGTGCAAGCACACTCGCACTTCTACATTATACCACATCTCTCCGAGATTTTAAAGAGAATATTCTTCAAAAAACCTTTTTTTGGAGATATTTTGTTAGATTGCACTAAAACCATAAGGATTTTTTTGCTTTTTATGTAATTATGCTATAAAACTAAATGGGAGTTGGAATTCAATTTTAAAAACACATATTTATTTCTGCGATTTCCCCGCCGGCGGCGGGGAAAATCGCCGTAAAACAGGGGCTTTTCTTTTGTTTGCTCCCGCAATTCCCCCGCCGCCGGCGGGGGAATTGCATAAAACAAGCACTTCTCTTACCTCTCCCTGCAAACAGATGAAAATATTATACCCGAAAACGCATAAATTAACCTTGACAAATCGCAGAAAATGTGGTTTAATATTAGTGTATGGACGAATTAAAGCGGGAGCTCCCGCAATCACATTTTAAAGGAGAAGCAAAATGGTAAAGCTTAATGAGAATTTTTCAAAGCTCAAGAAAAACTATTTGTTTATCGAGATCGCGAAGCGCATAAAAGCGTATTCCGAGGCTCACCCCGAGGAAGCGAAGCGTCTCATAAGAATGGGCATCGGGGACGTTACGAGACCGCTCGCACCCGTTGTTGTTGAGGCAATGCAGAAGGCTTGCGCGGAAATGGGCGTTAAGGAAACGTTCCGCGGATACGAGGACTCGGGCGCGGGCTACGACTTCCTTAAAAACGCCGTTTCCGATTACTACAAGAGCTTCGGCGCGGACGTCGCTCCCGACGAGATACGCATTTCGGACGGCGCGAAAAGCGACTGCGGTAACATCATCGACATATTCGGGAGCGGAAATACCGTCCTCGTCACCGACCCCGCTTACCCCGTTTATGTGGACTCCAACATAATGAACGGCAACGATGTTATCTACGCGGATTCCACCGAGGAGAACGGCTTCGCGGCAATGCCCGACAAGAGCGTGAAAGCAGATCTTATCTACCTCTGCTCCCCGAACAATCCCACAGGCTCCGTTTACAGGACGGCTCAGCTTAAAGAGTGGGTAGACTACGCTCTCGCAAACGGCGCGGTCATCATTTATGACGCTGCATACGAGGCGTTCATCACGGAAAACGACGTTCCGCGTTCAATTTTCTGCATAGAGGGCGCGAAAAAGTGCGCTATCGAGATCTGCTCGCTTTCCAAAACGGCGGGCTTTACGGGAACGCGCTGCGGCTACACCGTAATACCCAACGAGCTTATTCTCAAGGACAGCAAGGGAAATGACGTCAAGCTTGCGGATATATGGGCGCGCAGACAGGGCAGCAAATTCAACGGCGTTTCGTATCCCGTTCAGCGCGGCGCGGAGGCTGTTTTCTCGCCCGAGGGACAGAAGCAGTGCAAGGAGAACATCGCCTACTATCAGGAGAACGCGCGAGTTATCGCGTCGACCTGCGACGAGCTCGGTATCAAGTACACGGGTGGCGTGAACTCCCCCTATATCTGGCTGAAATGCCCGAACGGAATGGATAGCTGGACGTTCTTCGACAAGCTCCTTAACGAGATACAGGTTGTCGGAACTCCCGGGGCGGGCTTCGGAAAGAACGGCGACGGCTGGTTCAGACTGACGGCGTTCGGCACTCACGAGGCGACCAAAGAAGCTATGGAGCGCCTGAAGGGTCTGCTGAAGTGAGCAAGCGCTTTCGGATACGCTTTTACGGGAGAGTGCAAGGCGTGGGTTTTCGATACACGGCGTATCACACCGCGCAGAGTCTGAACCTCACGGGCTGGGTCGAAAACGAGTTTGACGGCACGGTTCTTTGCGAGGTACAAGGAGAACGCGCGGCAGTCGATGAGTTTCTCGGACGGCTTAACAACGCGCGTTATATCCGAATTGACGATATGGATATCAAGGAAATGGAGCTTATTGACAGCGAACGCGGCTTTGAAATCCTCGCATAAAAAAAGCGCGTCGGGGAATACTTTTTCCGAGGTGATCTTATGTCGAAAAACGAAAATGACCGCGTGCCGTTTGAGCTTGAAAAGCCGATACCCGCGGGACTTTATCGCGTTATTGATACCGATCTCGCGAGGGATAATCTTGAAAACGATATTCCCGCCGCGGATCTTCAAGACCTATAAAAAGAAAACCGCCTCCTAAAAGCGGGGATGCGGTATAGAAGTATTCCGTTGTTTTTGAAAAGGCTGCGTAGAAACCCTACGCAGCCTTTTCCTTTTTATCCTGATTTCCATGATTAAGCGCAGCCGAAGCGCTCGCTGCGTTTAACCTAAAGTATATCTCGACGCGCCGTTCCCTATGCCCGCTTAGCAAGCTATGGAAAATAACCGTAAAATCCGCCGCCAAGCATGGGTATGTGAGAAATTCCACTGCACGAATGTTGATAAAGAATATACATGCTCATCTTGCATAATGCGTAATTTCTCCCGTATCCTCGTACCCTATAATAGCGCCCGATTCATCAAATGAATACCGATAAACAAGGCAATTTCCGCCTATGGAGAACATACTTGTAGCGGGTGAAAAGAATGTCGAAGTAATGCTTTCCACGTCCCATTTGAGTTGCTCGTCCTCAACGGCAAGAGTGCTGCCAAGCGAACCCTTTACGGAATAGAAATTCTTTGGCGCTCCTCCGTTGGGGTCGCACAAAAGCAGTACCGCCGTGTAATTATCACGTACTATGGGAGTCAGTTCCTCGCTTGAGATCTCCCAATTTTCCCCGTTAAACACATAGTCCAGAATGTCGGCGATCTCATGTCTTCCGCCTTCGTCGGTCTGCTTCGGCACAGCATACGCGGAAAGATACACATTTCCTTCAAATTCCGCCATATCCGTGATGTAATAGTCGCATTCCTCGCTCTTGTAAACAAAGTTATCGGTGACGTTCCCCGCTCTGTCAAGCTTGGCAAGGTGAGCGCGCCCGTCATCTTCGTCGGTGCCCGCAAGCTGTACAAGATAACCGTCACCCAACCGTGCGGCGTTCAAAATGTCGGATATGTGACTGAATTGCGTTTTGGTGAAGCTCAGTTCGTTGCCGTTCGCGTCATATTGGCTCAGGCACAGATATTCATAATCGCCGTAGCTTATCACCGCTAAAGTGCCGTCACCGTTGTCAAGCACCGCTCCGATATATTCGTAATTAAAGCCGTGTTTCAATTCTCGCTCACACATTTTGTTTCCGCTGTTGTCGATCAGTGCAAACCAACCATAGGTGAAGTGTTCGTATAGACCGGTCCAATCGGTTCTTTGTCCCTCAACGACTGTACCTTCGGAAGTCATAACGCAGCACTCGACATCGAAAGAATCCCCCATCTTTTTATTTGGAGAAAGGAATTCCGTTTTCCAGAGCGCTTCGCCATTGTGCAAACATTCAACTGTAATTTTTTCCAAGTCCAAATTGTACATCGTGTCGGACTTATATTTGTAATCCCAGTTGTATTCCACTGCATTGTGCGTATGCGAACCGCTCCAAGCATTGATATTGCTGTTCCACAAATCCGATAATTCCTCGGGAGTAGGCTCGTGCTGAAGAATTTCCACACCCGGAACGGAACGTCTAATAACCTCGACGGTTTTGTCATTTGTAAAGCGGTTTGTTGTAATATCGCGATAAACAGCCTTCAGATCCTCACGGCTAAGTCCCTCGGCGGATAGTCCGTTTTGCTCGAAAAAGTCCACGGCGGCGTTGTATTCCTTGGCTTCGGCAGCTATCGCATATCCGCCGATACATGCCGTTAATACCAGACAAGCCGCGACGGGCGCGAGTATCTTAAGCATAAAACGCCGCCTGTTATTTTTAATTCCCGAGTTTTGCAGAACTTTTTTTTCAATGCGCTTTAAAGCCCTTTTCGGCAGCTTCGCATCAAAATTGCTGGGCATAATTTCGTCAAGCTCATTCGGATTAAGATCTTCAAAAAAGTTCTCCAACGTATATTTCATCGTTATTTCCTCCAATCATCAAGTTTCTTCCGAAGCTTCTCCACAGCACGGCCGGTTCTTGTGTCAACGTTTGAAACGGACATTTTCAGCCGCGCGGCGATTTCCTTCGAGGATTCGCCCAAGTAAAATTTCCGCAGCAGTATCTCACGATCGGGTTCGTTCAGTGATTTTACCTCGGATAATACCGCACGGCGCAGCTCGCGTTCTTCCAGATCGCTTTCCAAAGAGATTCCGCCGATATCCGCGCGTATTTCCTCGTCTAACGGCAAAACCTCTATGTTCCGCCGCGCAAGATCAATGGCGTTATGCCGTGCGATAACGCATAGCCATGCTTTTATGCTTCCCTTGGAAGGGTCGTATTTGTTTAGATCAAAGTAAAAATCACTGAAAACCTCCGCGGCGCATGCTTCGGCGTCTGCGGTACAAAGCGCTTCGGGAAGATTTCTCCGCACCACGGTGTAAACCAGTCCGCCGTATTGCGATATAAGAGCCTTTAAGCCCTTTTCCGGATTTTTTTGCAACTGCTCCAACAATTCGGCGTCTCTCACCGTACCACCTCCCGATTTCGTCATCAAGCTTGATTCATCTATCTATGCGCAGAAAAAATGAAAATCTTACAGTTTTCATGAGATTTTTTTAGGTTGGAGAATTGTGCGGTATAGCACACTTTCGCCGATCTATATTATAACACAAAAAACAGAAATTGCATATACCCTAAAATTAAGCTCCTTCAAAACAAATAAAGCTGCCATAAAGGAGTGGGTATAAGCTGCTGCATAATTGCGGTAAATAAGCCGTAGTATTTATAACACAAAAGAAGCGGGAAAGCTATATGCTCTCCCGCTTCTTTAATTATTGTGCATATCCCGCCGTTTGTCTGTAACGATTTAGAAAACTTCTATATTGCTACCACATTAAGGGAAGCGGTTTTTGTCAGATGTCAATACTATTCCGCGTCAAGCATTATTTGCTTAATCGACAGCCTTCCGAGCTTGTGCGAGCACGCGCGCATCACCGCCTCATACACAACTGCGAACGACACCGCCGTTATGATCAGCGCGCGGAAATTGAAGTCGAATTCGGGAACGTTTTCAACGTCCCTGAACATTACCTCCACCGCGATTTTCAAAAGAAGATACTGATACGCCGCACCAACGGCAAATCCGATAACGGCGGCGGGGCGGTAACCGTTTAACACCGCCTGCGAGCATTCCCTTCCCGAATATCCGAAAACACGCATTATCGAAACGCTCTTCGCGTTGGAGCGGACGATTGCCGAAACCGCGATAAACAGCGTCACAAACGCCAATATTATGCCGATCATAAGCGTCATAAGAGCCATCATTTCGCTTGCGAGCTTATCCACACCCAGCGACATCTGCACCATCGCGGAATAGCAGAACGCCGCGAAGCCGATGAAGAACACCAGCGACCTTCTGCTCCTTACAGTCACGCTCCTCATTTCCCCTAAGAACGTCGGCTTTTCGCCGCCCTTTACGGTCTTGATATTCGCCGCGCTTTTTCCCTTTAGCAGCTCGAGGACTGGCGTCCTGAGCTTTATCAGGCTGTAACCCACGGACAGCAGCGCGAAAGCCGCAGCCGGAAGGATCACGAGAAACAGCAAAAGCTCCGTATGAAACCGCGGCGCGAACTCCGGCAGCAGACCTTCCGCGTTCTGAACGGAATAGAATTTCGGCATAAGGCAGTGCGCTCCCGCAAAGCCTATCGCCGTGCCGATAAGCACGCTCAGCCCGAACACCCAAAACCCTCGGGCTGTACGGAAATTTGAATAACCGAGAGCCTTCAAGATCCCAAGCTCTTGCCGGTGTGAATCTATATAGTGCTTGATGTAAAAGCAAAGCATAACGACAGAAGTCAAAAGCAGACAGCCGCCGCTCACCGCGCTTACCACTTTTCCCATTATAACAAGCGCGTCAAACAGCGGGCGGCTCTGCGGGAGGATATCGCTCTCAATGCCGCGCAGGTCGATGTTGTAGTTCAAAAACAGCGTACACACAAAAACCGCGCACGCGGAAATAATGATCATTCCGATCAGCTTAAAAACGTCCTTTATCCCGATTACCATATTTACCACCCTATCTCATACGCGGTTTTCTGTGTTTGATTGCGGTATTGCTCGACTATCCTGCCGCTGTTCATGCGTATCACCGTTTTCGCCATTTCGGCGATATTCGCGTTGTGAGTTACCATAATTATCGTGAACCCAAGCTCCCGCTGAAGCTTTCCGATATGATCAAGAACCAGCCTTCCCGTCTCCTCGTCAAGCGCGCCGGTAGGCTCGTCAAGGAACAGAACGGCGGGCTTTTTCGCCAGCGCCCTCGCCGCGGAGACGCGCTGCTGCTCGCCGCCGCTTAGCTCGTGCGGATAGCTTCCTCGCTTTTCGGACAGACCGAGCGCGTTTATTATCTCGGCGTAATCTTTGTTGTGCGAAAGCTCCGCGCCCATTCTTACGTTTTTATCCACGTTGAGATTTGGCAGAAGATAATATTGCTGAAAAATAAAGCCGATGTTTTTCCTGCGGAACTCCGTAAGCTGTTTATCGGAGAACCGCGCGATATTCTCCCCGTTATATAAAACATCTCCGCTGTCCGGACGCTCCAGACCGGACGCCACATTCAACAGTGTGGATTTTCCGGAACCCGACGGTCCGAGAATCACCGCGAAATCGCCGTCGCCGATATCCAAAGAAATGCCCTTCAATATCTCGGAGCTGTTGTTCTTCGTGCCGTATGTCTTGCGGACGTTCTCAAGACTTATCATTTTTCTTCCCCCTTATTATATCCATTATCCAATCCGTTTCGGGCAGATCGCCGCGTTCCAGAATTTCCGGTGCCGACGCAAGCTGCTCCATAATACCCTGAACGCTGCTCCAGAATGTGAACGAAAGCAAATACGGATCTCCCTCGCGGAAATATCCGTACTGCTGCCCTGCCGCTATCACCTCCGCCGACTGTTCGATCTGATCCACGCTCATAGCGATCTCCTTGATATGCGGCGGTATTCCCTCGCCGCGCCGTATCTGAGATATCATCATAAACAGATACAGCACGCGCGGCACCTCTCTTGCGTATTGGAACAATATTTTCAGAAAGCCCTCGAAGTAATCCAGCGGGTTTTCAAAGTTCAGCTCGCACGGGGTGTTTGTTGCCTCCGCGCCGTAGCGGACAAGCTCCTCAAGCAGCTTCTCCTTAGACTCGAAATAGTGGAACATCAGCCCCACGCTCATATCCGCCGCTTTTGCTATATCGCCGATCTTTGTGTCGGCGTATCCTTTTTTCGCGAACAGCTCCAGCGCCGTATCCATTATAAGCTGCCTGCGCTGTTCCTTTTGTTCATCTCGCGTTGACATAGCTCCCTCCTCGTTGAATAATTATTCATTGAATATCTATTCAATATTATATCATCATTTTCCTTGTTTGTCAAGGGGTTATAATAAAAATCCCTTAAAAAGCGATCTTCCCGCCTTCGGGTGGAGAACTGTATAAATCAAAGCGCGATCTATGAAATAGCAAAAATCCCTTCTTGATAAATTTGTTCATAAGTAAAGCTCCCGCTGCTATGATGGCAACGGGAGTCTTATGCATATTCCGCCGATCGTCTGTAACGATTTGGAAAACTTCTGTATCGCCGCCTCACCGAAAGAGACGGTTTATGGTTTCGTTTTCGGGACAAGTGCCGCTCAGAACTCCAGCGCCTCTCCCCCGCCGAGATACAGTATGCGGTCACCCAATATCTCGTCCATGATGTCGAAGCCTCTGAAGCCGGTGCAGTGACACGCGTAGACCTTCTCCGCGCCCGACGCTTTCAAAGCCCGTGCCGTCGCGGTAACGAACTCCCCGGGAACAGTGAGCGCCTTCGGGTTCGTGCCCGAAAAGTGAAATCCGCCTATGACCGCGAGTATCGGGATACCGTGCCAACGCTCCTGCACCGTTTCCAGCAAATTCGGCGCGCCGCAGTGAAAGCACCCGCCGATAAGTATCAAGCCGTCCGCCTTGCGCTTTCCCGGGAAAATGACCGCAAAGCTCTCGTCCGAAAAATCGAACGCTATCTGCTTTTTCGTTTCCTCGTCATATGTGAAATATGTACGGTCGGGGTTGATGTAACGTTCCTCGAAATCCTCGCAGCTCGCGAGATAAAAGCCCTCGCATACCTCGGAAAAGCTGTTGAACAGGATAAGATTATCCGCGTATTTCCGAAAGAACGAGCGGCCCAGTCCCACCTCGGCTTTGAACAATCCGTTTTTCTTGAACACCTCGTTTTTCGCGCCCGCGCGGAGGTATATCTGCGCGTCGGGATTGAGCTTCATTACCGCGTCTATTCCGCCCGAATGTCCAAGATGATTGTGCGTGAGGAACACCGCGTCAATGTCGTTTATCGGCAACCGCATACGCCGCGCGTTGTCTACAGCCTTTCCCGAAAGACCCGTGTCGATAAGATAATTTTTTCCGTTGTATTCAACAAAAAGCGAAAATCCGTCCTCGAAAAACAGGTTTTCGTCAATTGCCGTATTTTCCATCAAACAAACGATCTTCATTGCTTTTCCCCCAAAGGTGATTTTTATTTACCTCTCCCCCGCCTCAGCGGGGGAGAAACTTTTTCGCGGAGCTTACATCGCCGTTACTTTACCCATAAACACTATCTGCTCCGCTTCGCCGTCGTAGATGAGGAACGCGAACGGACGGTTTAAGGTCACTGCTTTTTTCTCGCGTTCATCGAGTTCCATTCCCAGGTCACCCATAATCGCCGCTGTAACAGCAGCCGCTTTTGTGCCTTGCTCGTCAAGCTCGATTTTGGTTTTCTGCATGACCTCGGAAACATAAAAATGCTCGTCCTCGCTGCCCTGCATGGGCGTGAAATCCGCTTTTGTTTCATCAAAAATATCGGCAAGCCCCGCCGCCTTGAGAGCTTCCGTAAGCGGAAAGTTGCTCTCGAAATTCAGCTTGGGCATACCCGCGTTGACCTTGTAATCCTGCGTTTCGGTTTTCAGAAGCGAGCCGATGTCAAGGCTTTCAAGCGTGAAATCGCCCTCGTTTTTCGGGAGAATTCCGATAAACTTCATACCGTTTTTATAGTAGCACGAAAACGCCGTCGCGTTGTCGTTTTCAAAGTAGCTGTCGCCGCCGTTATGCATAAGTTCGATTTCTTTGACCGTGCCGTCCGCATTCGTGAACTTCTGCTTATCCGCGGGAACGTACCATTCGTCGCTCCACGCGCTCTCGAAATAAACGGTGTTTACGAGAACCGCCGCGGTTTCCGCACCAAGCTGATCTTTGTCTACGATAGTCGGGATCATTTCGTGTGTTTTCTTGTTCACCCAGCCGTTGATCTCGGCGGCGGCTTTTTCGTTATCAACAAAATCCACGTTCTTGATCTCCGCGCCGAAGCTGTCCGAAACGCGCTTTTGGTAATTCTCGTTGAACGGCAAATTCTTATTTGCCCAGAACGAATTTGCTATCTCAAAGACGTTCTTGTATTTTGAATAATCATTGTTGACCTCGAGCGTGAAATCCTTTGCGTGCTCCAGATAATCCTCGGCGAATTTTGCGTAATCGTTGTTTCCGAGGTAATTGTCGAGCGCTGTTTTGGAGCTTCCCGCCGCTCCCGCCTCCAACATTCCGAGGCACATATTGAGCGACAACGGGCTGAACATCGCCTGCTTGTTGTCCTCGTACATCGTGTCGAATATCCTCACGGAATTGAGAACATTGTCGCACGTTATCTCAATTGGCGCGAAATTCTTTGTCGTTACCTCCACCCTGCTTTCCTCGGGCTGTGATGTCTGTAATGTTTCGTTTTCGGGACTTTGAGCGCACGCCGAAAGTCCCATAATTGATACAATTGCCAGAATTGAAGCCAAGATTTTTTTCATGATGTTTTCTCCTTTTTCGGTCACTTTTTGCTGTGTTTTTTGATGTATTTCTTTATCGCGGAGAAGCTCTCCGCGCTAAGATCGTGTTCAATTCTGCAAGCGTCCGCGGCGGCTATGTCCTCGGGAACTCCGAGCGACGTGAGCCATTCCGTGAACAGAACGTGACGCTCGTAAACGCGCTCCGCTATTTCCCGACCGCTTTTCGTGAGCGTGATGTAGCCGTTCTCGTCGACGGAAACGCACCCCTCTTCGCGAAGGCTCTTCATCGCGATACTCACCGAGGGCTTGGAAAAATCCATTTCCGCGGCAATGTCCACCGAGCGCACCGAGCCGTTTCTGTTATACAAGACCAAGATAGTTTCCAGATAGTTTTCCTTTGATTCAAAAATTCTGTCTTTCATAGCTTTCCTTTCCCGAGGCATTTCTTTTATTGTACCACGTTTTGAGGTTAAAGTCAAGGTTAATGTTTTATTTGGGCGTTTTTCCCGCCGCCGGAGGGAAAAACGTGTTAAAGTGATATTTCTTATGTTGCTTTTTCCCCACGGGAAAAAGCGTCTTAAAGCTGTACAGATCGGCGCTTCTCATTTCTCAAGGCTGAGCATACGCGCGATAACGCTTCCCTCGTAGACGATGGGGTATTCGCGCAGAGAGAAGATGCCGCCGTCTACGGGCGCTGTTATCTCCTGCTCCACCGTGCCGGTTATCGGAGTTACTATCTCACCGATAAGCGAGCCCTTTGCTATCCAGTTGTTGTGCTCCACGCAGGGGATAAAGATGCCGCTGCCATTGGAGTGGATAACGTGCACCGCGCCGTCCGTGGAGATCATCGGGTGAGAAATCCCGTGCTGTTCCTCCGTCCAAACCCCGAGCTTGTTCATAAGGTTGAATATCCCGCGCAGGAGCTGTTCGCAGTATTCGAGGTCTATGCGCTGCCCCACGCCCATTTCCACGACAAGCGCCGGAACTCCCTCGACAATGAGCGTTTCCGCAAGCGAGCCGCCGCCGACAGCGCCGCTTTCGTGCACCCAAATCATATCCGTGTTGAGCATTTTCGCGTATTGTACAAGATTCTCGTCCTTTGAACGTATGCGCACCTGCGGTATCTCGCGGATGAAGATGTTGCTCGAATGAATATCAATGCAGACGTCCGCGCCGCGTATATCCTCGGCGAGTGTTTTCGCGATATTCTCCGCGAACGCCCCGGAATCCGATCCCGGAAAGACCTTATTCATATCCATTCCCGTAATGGGCACGGCGCGCGAAGCGCTCTCCATTCCGAGAGGATTTACCACGGGATAAATGTCCACGGTACCTTTGAGGTTTTTCATATTCGCCGTTATCTGCTTCACAAGCTGATAACAGATATACTGCCCCTCAAGCTCGTCGCCGTGTATACCCGTTACGATCGCGACGCGCTTTCCGTTATCCTCCGCGCCGCAAAGACGATTTTTCTTTATCGTCAACTCCTCGTCTACATTTAACTTGCAAGTGACCAAATTCTGTATCATAACATTCACCTTAAACGCGTTTATTTTTACTCTACGGATTTGAGCGACTCTACCATGCTCACCTTTTTAAGAACTCTCGTCATAATAAGGTTAACTATCATAGAGAACGCCGCCGTGACTACGAACGCCAGCACATAGCTGATAGGGTGTATCCTGCGCCCGAACATAAGCTCGTCGAGCTCCGCGGTGGTTATTACAAACATACACAGCGCGTATCCCAGCACAAGCCCGACAAGCGCTCCAATAAGCGACAAAACAACGCTCTCGCGGAAAACATAGCTCGATACCTCGCCGTCGTAAAATCCGAGCACCTTCAAGGTAGCTATCTCGCGTATGCGCTCCGTGATATTGACGTTTGTGAGGTTATAAAGCACCACGAACGCCAGCGCCGCCGCTGCCGCGATAAGCACCAGCACAACCAAATCCATGACCTTTAAAGTATCGTAAATATTTTTGAGAGAAGCGGCGTTCATACTCACCGCAAGCACGTTTTTATTTTCGAGCATGTGCGCGGTAAATTCCTCCTGAACGTCGTCGTCGCGGGAAATATCGTTGAAGAAATAAATTATGTTGTACTTCGGCTTCTGCCCGAAAACATCTTTATACACATCTTCGGAAACATAGAGGTAATGACCCGCGTAATTCTCCGTTATCGCGGCGATCTCTATTTTCCTGTTCGCGCCGCCGCTCACCTTAACGGTTATCTCGTCGCCTATCTGCGCCCCCAAAAGCTTCGCCGCCTTTTCCGTGATGACCGCGCCGTCGCTCATCGTTACTTTTTCGCGCGACGTTCTCTCGCGCATATCAACGAAGGTCTCAAACAGCTCGCTGTCCTCTACCGCCGTTATGTAGCACTGCATCGTGTTTTTCGAGAACTCAAGATCATACTGCTTTATAAGAGCGCGGGTATAATCGGTGTCCTCGTTGTAATCGGTGAGCGACTTGTAAATGCTGTCTATCTCGGAGAGCTTCGCTTCCTCGTCATACGCCGCAAATCCGCTGTAGCGGTAGATGTCGTTGTACTGCAAATTCGCGACGTCCGAAATGGAATCCTTCAGCCCAAAGCCCGTAAGAGACAGCGCCGTGCAGCCCGCTATTCCCACGATAGTCATTATCATTCTGCGCTTGTATCGGATAAGATTTCTCGCGCTTACCTTCGCGAAGAAGTTCATCTTGTCCCAGATAAACGATATTTTTTCGAGGAATATCCGCTTGCCCGCTTTCGGAGCTTTCGGTCTCATAAGCGAGGAAGGCGTTTCCTCCAGCGCCTTGCTGCACGAGAAATAAACGGTGAGCGCTATCGCGAGGGTCATCGAGCCGATAGACAAAATAAGGTTTGATGCCGTGAAAAGGAAGTGTATCTTTGTAACGTCATACAACATCGAATAAGCGAACACGATAACTCCCGGGAACAAAAACGTCCCGCCGACTGCCCCGATAACTCCGCCGATAAGCGCCGCCGTTACCGCGTATGTCATATAGTGCCGCATAATGGCAAGGCGCGAATACCCGAGAGCCTTCAGCGTGCCTATCTGCGTGCGCTGCTCCTCCACCATACGCGACATCGTGGTAAGGCAGACAAGCCCCGCCACAAGCAGGAAGAACAAGGGGAATATCGCCGCGATACGGTTTATTCTCTCGGCGTTCGCGTCATACTCGGAATAGCCCGGGTTGTCGTCGCGCGTAAAGATATACCACTTCGCGTTGCCAGCCTCGGCTATCTTCTCGCGCGCGTCCGCGAGCTCCTTTTCCGCGTCCGCTATCTTCGTTTCAAACTCGTATTTTCCGTCCTCGTAATCAATAAGCCCCTGCTCGTACTGCGCTTTCGCGTCCTCAAGCTCGACAACGCCGTTTTCGTATTCCTTAACGCCCGCTTCAAATTCCTCTTTCTTTTCCGTGAACTCCTTGTAGCCTTTATCAAATTCCGTTTTCCCGGAATTGTACTGCGCGAGACCCGTTTCATATTGCAGCCGCCCCGCGGTTATCTGCGCGGAATTCCTCGTATACTCCGAAAGCCCGCTTTGATATTGCTCGCGAGCCGCGGCAAGTTCTTTTTCCGCTTCTTCAAGCTGGGGTTCGCCCTCCGCTATTTTCTGCTCGTTTTCGGCGATGGTTTTTTCAGCCTCGGCGAGCCGCGCCTGCGCGTCCTCCATCTCCGATTTTGTGCGCTCCATAGAAGCCTGCGCCGTTTGCAGAGCCACCCGCATAGTCGCCAGCATACCGCGGTATGAAATGACAAGCGCGCTGTTCGAGCCGTATTGGTTCTCGGCGTTCGCTAGGTCGCGCTCCGCTTTCTCGACCTCCGATTTCGCGGAATCGTACGCTGCTTTTGCGGTCTGGTAACGCGAAAGATACTGCGCCGAAAGCTCGTTTCCCGTCGCGACGGCTATCTTCGCGGTCTCAAGAGCGACTTTTCCGCTGTTCAGCTCGGCGCGTTTCTGCGCTATTTCCGTCTCCGCCGCGGTGAGCTCGTCCCTCGCCTTATCAAGCTCCTCCTTCGCTTTATCGAGCTCCGCCTGACCTCTGTCGAGCTGCCATTTCGTGCTGTCGAGCTGAGTTTTCGCGCTGTCGAGCTCCGATTTGCCCTTGTCTATTTCCTTCTGTGCGCTCTCTATTTGTGGTCTCGCTTCGTCGATTTTTTCCTTGCCCTTTTCGAGCTCCTTTTCGCCGTCTTCTATCTGCTTTTTCGCGTCCTCTAGCTTTTGCTTCGCATCATCGAGCTCCTTCTGACCGTCCTCTTTCGCCTTTTCGAGCTCTTTTTCGCCGTCCTCTATCTCCTGTTGAGCTCCGCCCAAAACTTCCGTGTAGCGTATCTCGCTGCGAGCGTCGCCGAGCTTTTTCAGGCGCTTTGATATATCCTCGCGGAGCTTTTCGTACTTCGCCGAATAGCTCTGCATACCCTGCATTTCATCGGACTTTATGTATATCTCGGTGTAGGGCTCTTGTATAAACTGATCCTCTGAAACTATCATAAGCGCGTCTATCGCGCCGTCTCCGATATTCGTGGAGCCGCGCTGCGACATCGAAATAAACATCGGCGTGTTGTACATTCCAACAACCGTGTATTCCGTCCGCTTAAGCGGGAATTCATCCGCCTTTGCCGGATCGGTGAGCGTCACAATATCTCCGATTTCCAGCGCGTCGCCGAACATATTGGCGTTTACCAGCGCCTCGCCTTCCGCCTCGGGAGCTCTGCCCTTATAGATATCTATGGTGTTTATTTCATCGGGAGTCTTGGAATACACGCGCGTAATAAATTCTCTGTCGTTATGGTGCATGGCGAGGTCTGTATACTTGGAAGCGTAAGCCCCGTCAACGCCCTTTACGCCCCGTATCTCTTCAAGGTCGTCGTCCGTAAGCCCGAAGGTGGACACCACGCGCAGATCGAACAGGCTGTGAGCGTCGTAATAATCATCCGCGGAACGGCGCATAATGTCGTCAGTCGCTCTTACCCCGCTGAAAAATCCCACGCCGATAGCGCATATAAGCAGGATCGAGAGAAAACGGCTTTTTGTTTTCGCGATCTCGCGTAAGGTGTTCTTATTCACCGCGTTCATCGTCCCGCCTCCTTTCCAAAGCTCTGAAATAACGCGTTACCACTCTATCTCTTCAACGGGCGTTGGGTTTTCGTTTAAGAGAGTTTCGCTCACTTTGCTGTTTTTTATCTTGATAACTCTGTCCGCCATGGGAGTTATCGCGGTGTTGTGCGTAACGAGAATTACCGTCATTCCGTCCTGGCGGCAGGTATCCTGAAGGAGCTTTAGTATCATCTTGCCGGTGTTGTAATCGAGAGCGCCGGTCGGCTCGTCGCAGAGCAGGAGCTTCGGCTTTTTCGAGAGCGCCCTCGCTATCGAAACGCGCTGCTGTTCGCCGCCGGAAAGCTGCGCGGGAAAGTTATTGAGGCGTTCCGCGAGACCGACCTTAGCGAGTATCTCATCGGCGGGAATGTAGTCGTCCTTCGTCTGCGCGGCTATCTCGACGTTCTCCTTCGCAGTGAGGTTCGGGAGGAGATTGTAAAACTGGAATATAAAACCTATATCAAAGCGGCGGTACAGCGTGAGCTGCTTTCTGTTGTAGTTGTCCACCCTCGAACCGTCCACCGAGATAACGCCCTCGTCGCAGGAATCCATTCCGCCAAGCATATTCAGCACTGTCGTTTTCCCGGAGCCCGAAGGTCCGACGATAACGCAAAGCTCTCCTTTTTCGATGTCGAACGTCATTCCGTCCGCGGCGTTTATCGTTATCTCGCCGACGTGGTAGCGCTTGTATACATCCTTTAGAGTTACAAAAGCCATTGTTTACCTCCGCTTTGAACGTTTCGCGTTTTCCGCGCGGAACGCCTCCGAAATACCGTATAACACCGCGCCCGAATGCGCGGTGTTACTCCTTAGATTATACGATACTTTGCCGAAATCTATGTGAATGTGGGTTGACCGATCTATGAAAAAACCTTTACTTCTTGGGAATAAGGACTTCCGTTCCGCCCATATACGGACGCAGAACTTCGGGTATCTTCACCGAGCCGTCCGCCTGCAGATTGTTCTCTAGGAACGCTATCAGCATACGCGGAGGAGCTACAACGGTGTTGTTGAGCGTGTGCGCGAAATATTTCTTGCCGTCCTTGCCGCTTACGCGTATCTTCAGACGGCGAGCCTGCGCGTCTCCGAGGTTCGAGCACGAGCCGACCTCAAAGTACTTCTTCTGCCGCGGGCTCCACGCCTCAACGTCAAAGCTCTTTACTTTAAGGTCAGCGAGGTCTCCCGAGCAGCACTCCAGCGTGCGCACGGGAATGTCCATAGAACGGAACAGGTCTACCGTGTTCTGCCACAGCTTCTCAAACCACATCGGGCTTTCCTCGGGCTTGCAGACTACTATCATTTCCTGCTTCTCGAACTGATGTATTCTGTAAACGCCGCGTTCCTCTATGCCGTGCGCACCCTTCTCCTTGCGGAAGCAGGGGGAGTAGCTCGTAAGCGTGTACGGAAGGGCTTCCTCTTCGAGTATCGTATCGATAAACTTGCCTATCATAGAGTGCTCGGAGGTTCCGATAAGATACAGGTCTTCGCCCTCTATCTTGTACATCATAGCGTCCATTTCCGCGAAGCTCATAACGCCCGTTACAACGTTGGAGCGGATCATAAACGGCGGTACGCAATAGGTGAAGCCGCGGTTTATCATAAAGTCTCTCGCGTATGCGATGACCGCGGAATGCAGCCGCGCGATGTCGCCCATAAGGTAATAAAAGCCGTTGCCCGCCACTTTGCGCGCGGAATCCAGATCGATACCGTTAAAGCTCTCCATAATGTCGGAGTGATAGGGTATCTCGTAATCGGGAACGACGGGCTCGCCGTATTTCGTCACCTCAACGTTCTCGGTATCGTTCTTGCCTATCGGAACGGAGGGGTCGATGATGTTCGGAATAGTCATCATAATTTTGGTGATCTTCTCGTCGATTATCGGCTCCTGCTCCTCAAGCTCCGCAAGCTCCTTTGAAAACGCGGCTACCTGCTTTTTCGCGTTCTCCGCCTCATCCTTCATACCCTTCGCCATAAATCCGCCGATCTCTTTGGAAATGCGGTTTTTATCCGCGCGGAGAGCCTCCGCTCTTTGCAGAGTTTCGCGGCGCTTTGCGTCGAGCTCTATTACCTCGTCCACAAGCGGGAGCTTCTCGTCCTGGTACTTTTTCTTGATGTTTTCCTTTACCGCTTCGGGGTTTTCTCTTAAGAACTTAATGTCTATCATGGTTTATATCTCCTGTAAATTCTTTATTTTCTCCGCGCCGCGGAGAATGGTTTGTATACCGAATTATTCATCCTGAAAACGCGCGAGGATATTTTCAAGCTCTTCCTTGTCCTTGAATTTTATCTGCAAAACGTTTCCGTTTGCGCCCTCGCTTATCTTCACCTTTGTCCCGAGAATTTCCCCGAGACTTGCTTCGACCTCGGTGTAATAGGTGAGCTTCTGCCGTATCTTTCTCGCGGAGCTCTCCGCTTCCTTTTCGGAATGGCGCGCTATCGCTTCCACCTGCCGCACGGAAAGCTCACCCGATGAGGCTTTGTGCGCGAGCTCTATCATAACCGCCTCGTCCTTGATTTTTTTAAGCGCCTTGCAATGCCCCGCGGAGAGCTCTCCGTTTTTCAAAAGCTCCTGCACGGCGTTCGGCAGACTGAGCAATCCGAGGCTGTTTGTGATAGACGAACGCGCCTTGCCAAGCACCTTCGCGAGCTTGTCCTGCGTTATGTCGTACCTGTCGAGCAGCTCCTTATACCCGAGCGCTTCCTCTATCGGATTGAGATTTTCGCGCTGGAGGTTCTCTATCATCGCGATCTGCATCGCCTGCTCCTCGGAGATATCGTCGCGTATCACCACAGGTATCTTCGAGAGCCCTGCCATTTTCGCGGCTCTCCAGCGGCGCTCTCCCGCGACTATCTGATAATTTCCGCTCGGAAGAGAACGCACTATAAGCGGCTGGATAACGCCGTGCTCGTTTATTGAGTCAGCGAGCTGCTGAAGCGCCTCTTTATCGAAGCTCTTTCGCGGCTGATCCTTGTTCGGCTCTATCTCGCTTAAACGCAGCGTCGAACTCCCTTCGGAAGAAACGCTGTTGTCAAAAAACAGCTCGGTGAGACTTCCTTCGGTTTTCTTTTCACTTTTTCGCGCCATCTGTTTTCTCCATTTCCCGAATTTTCTTTATTATTTCCTTTGAGAGCTTCACATAAGCGTCGGCACCCGTCGAGCGCTTGTCGTAGTACATTATCGGCTCTCCGTGGCTCTGCGCCTCGGATATTTTGACGTTTCGCGGTATTTCCGTTTTGAAGACCTCGCTCTTTCCGAGTGCCTGCTGAATGTCCGATTTTATCTCGCTGCTCGACAACAGACGCTTGTCAACCATAGTGAAAACTATTCCCATAAGCGTAAGCCCGTGGTTGTAACGCTGTTTCACGGTTTTCAGCGAAAGCATGAGCTGCGCCAAGCCCTCGCGCGCAAAGTGTTCGCACACCATCGGCACTATCACCGTGTTGCTTGCCGCGAGCGCGTTTACCGCCAGCACTCCCAAAGAAGGCAGACTGTCGATTATGATAACGTCGTACTTGTCCTTCAGCGGCAAAATGGCTTTGCGAAGCTGCAAATGCCGCTCTTCCTTGGAGTTCAGCGCCATTTCAGCGTCGCAGAGCTTATTTGTCGCGGGAAGCAGAGAGATGTTTTTATAGCGCGTTTCGATGACCGCGTCCTGTGCGCGGCACCTCCCCGTGACCACGTCGTACGATGTCAGATCGAGTGTTTTTTTCTTTACTCCGAAGCCAGTTGTCGTGTTTCCCTGCGGGTCAAAGTCGATTATCAGCGTCTTTTTCCCGAGAGCGCCTATCCCCGCCGCGATATTCACCGCGGTGGTCGTTTTGCCAACGCCGCCCTTCTGGTTTACGATACCGATTATTATTCCCAAAATTTCGCCCCCACTTCTTTTAATAGAATACTACCTAATTATTATAACATACTTCTCAGCAAAAGAAAAGGGGGTTTATCAAAAAAATGTTCCACGTGGAACATTTTCGTAAACAATGCACAAAATGTTCCACATGGAACTATACAAATTATAAATTGATTGGGAATTTTATTGTGTATTCGTAAAAGTGTTCGGACTTTTCCGCCGTCACGTCGCACGGTATCTTATCCTCTTTGATGCGCTTTAAAAGCGCGTTCAGCGAGTTCATATAAAGCCGCGAAGGGGCTTTGAGGTCAAACCTTGCTCGTTTTCGCGCCTTTTCCGCGTTCCCGAGGATCTGGTCTACGAGCGCCTCCGTCTGCGGAAGATTAAGCCCCTTCGATACCACACGCTCGATCGCCTGCGCCCGCGTTTTCGCGTCGTCAATGCGGATAAGCGCCCGCGCCTGTCTCTCGGAGAGGTTGCCCATCAGCATAAGGCGGCGTTCCGCGTCCGAAAAGCGCAGTAAACGCAGCTTGTTCGCCACCGTGGACTGCGCCTTCCCAAGCCGCCTCGCAGCCTCCTCCTGAGTGAGACCGTAGTACGAAATGAGCCGTTCGATCCCGAGCGCCTCCTCAAAATAGCTCAAGTCCTTCCGCTGAATGTTCTCGATGAGGGCGAGCACCGCCGACTGCCTGTCGTCCGCTTCCATAATGATACACGGCACTTCGGTGAGCCCCGCTATTTTCGCCGCGCGAGTTCTGCGCTCTCCGCTGATTATCTCGTAGACCGCGCCGGTTTTTCTCACGCAAATAGGCTGCAAAATGCCGTTTTCCTTTATGCTCTTTGAAAGCGACAAAAGCGCTTCCTCGCTGAATTCGCGCCGCGGCTGCGCCTTGTTCGGCACAATCTCCGAGGTTGAGAGCATAACGATTTGCCCCGCCGTTTTTTCTTTCGTTTTAAAAAATGTACTCATTTTGAAGCTCCTTTGTTATTTGATAATTCAATTGTAGCACAAAGGGGCTAATATTTCCACGGGAAATTATCGCGCTCCGCCGACAAAACCCGCCGTTTTCCAACAAAAAAAGCCGCTTTACAGCGGCTTTTTTGTGATATTCGCGTAGCTGCGCGGGTATTTTGTCGGAGTTTGCGATATTTTTTTGACTATGCATACCCGCCTGTCATCTCCGTTGGGAAGCTTGTAATCCTCGGTTTTGGAGGGCTCGCCGCCGAGTGTTTTAACGGCGTTTTTCGCTGCGGACATATCCTCGTTGACGGATTTAAGAGCAATGAACCTTCCCCCGATCTTCACAAACGGAAGGCAGAACTCGCAAAGCACCGGCATTGCTGCGACGGCTCTTGCAGTCGCGATGTCGTATCGTTCGCGCCGGGTGCGCCCGAGCTCCTCGCTTCGCGCGTGAATGACTTCGGCAGTTACGCCGATCTTTCCGCACGCGAGCTCCAGATACATGCACCGCTTCGCCAAAGAATCGCACAATGTTCCCTTCATCTCGGGATAGAGGATAAGCAGCGGCAGAGCGGGAAATCCCGCGCCCGTTCCAACGTCAATAAAGCTCTCCTTTCCCGAAACGCCGAGCATAGAAAACGGAAGAACGCTGTCTATAAAGTGCTTGATCATCACGTCGTCAAACTCCGTTATTGACGTGAGATTTACCTTTTCGTTGTACTCGACCATAAACTCAAAAAGCGTTTGAAACTGCTCCGATTGCCGTTCGGTGAGCTTTATTCCCGCCGCCGCAAAATGTTCAATTATCGTCATTTCGCTCTCCCTTCCCCGCCAGCCAGATAAGCAAAACCGAAACGTCCGCGGGATTGACACCCGAAATACGCCCCGCTTGACCGATATTCAGCGGTTTATGCTTGTTCAGCTTTTCCTGCGCCTCCAGTCTCAATCCCTTTATCGTCCTGTAATCCACGTCGGAAGGAAGGAGCTTTTCCTCCAGCCGCCGCGTTTTTTCTATCTGCTCGAGCTGTATCTTGATGTAACCCGAATACTTCATCTCAATCTCCAAGCGGTTTACAAGCGAGACCTTAAGCTGCGGTCTTTCGGTATCAAACTCCGAGAAATCGGCGTATGAAAGCTGCGGGCGCTTTAACAGTTCGTAGAGCTTCACACCGGATGTTATGGGAGTGGTTCCTTTTTCGGCGAGCATTCGGTTTACTTCCTCGGTCGGACGTATCGTGACCGATTTTATCCTGTCAAGCTCGCGGGAGAGCGCCGCGCAGTCCTCCTCGAACCGCTTGAACCTCTCGTCGGAGACAAGTCCCACATCGTGACCTATCCGCAAAAGCCGCTCGGGAGCGTTGTCCTGCCGAAGTATCAGGCGGTATTCGCTCCGCGATGTCATCATACGATATGGCTCGGAGCACCCCTTCGTCACAAGGTCATCGATAAGAGTGCCGATATAGGAGCTCGCGCGATCCAAGATCAAAGGACTTTCGCCACGTATCTTGCGCGCCGCGTTTATCCCCGCAACAAGTCCTTGGCAAGCCGCTTCCTCATACCCGGAGGTGCAGTTAAATTGCCCGGCGCCGTAAAGTCCTCCTATCTTCTTGAACTCCAACGTCGCGGATAGCTCCAGCGGATCGCAGCAGTCGTACTCAATAGCATACGCGGGGCGCATAATCTCAACGTTCTCCAGCCCCTTTATCGTCCGCAAAAACTTCAACTGAACGTCCTCCGGCAAGCTTGAGCTCATTCCCTGCAAATAGTATTCGTCCGTGTCGAGCCCGATAGGTTCAACAAAAAGCTGATGCCGCTCCTTGTCCTTAAAACGCACAATCTTGTCCTCTATACTTGGACAGTATCTCGGACCGATACCCTCAATACGCCCCGAATAAAGCGGAGAACGATCCAAATTCTCCAAAATGACGCGGTGAGTTTCGGCATTTGTATAAGTAACGTAGCACTCCACCTTGTTTGAGAGCTCGTCCTCATTGTCGAAGGAAAACGGCATTATCTCGCTGTCGCCCTCCTGTCTCTCCATAACGGAGAAATCAATGGAACGCTTGTGAACTCTCGCCGGAGTACCGGTCTTGAACCTCCGCATTGACACTCCGAGCCCTTTCAGACACTCGGTGAGCTCGGTGGAAGGGAGCACGTTATCGGGACCCGCCGAGTAGTTCAGCTCCCCGATGTGTATTCTTCCGTTAAGATATGTTCCCGTGGTGATTATCGCAGCCTTGCACGGATAAACCGCCCCGAGCTTCGTCCTGACGGCGGTCACACGCCCGTCCTCAACGTCCACCGCCGTAACTTCGCCCTGCTTGATAAAGAGGTTCGGAGTTTGCTCCAGCGTCCGTTTCATATAGATGTGGTATTTCACGCGGTCGCTCTGCACTCTCAGCGAGTGGACAGCGGGACCTTTTCCGCGGTTAAGTATCCTCGATTGAATAAACGTCGCGTCCGCGGCTCTGCCCATCTCACCTCCGAGCGCGTCGATCTCGCAGACGATCTGACCCTTCGCCGAACCGCCGATACACGGATTGCACGGCATATTCGCGATACAGTCCAGCGAGAGCGTGAAAATCGCGGTTTTCATTCCCAGCCGCGCCGCCGCCAATGCCGCCTCGCACCCCGCATGACCCGCGCCTATCACAACAACATCGTATTCTTCCAATGTGTACATAATGCCTCCGATGTTCCACGTGGAACATTAAAACAAATTTTCCCGAACCTCGGCTCGGGAAAATTATAGAATTCAAATCACTCCGCGGAATTATCTTCCTCGCCGCCGTCCTCATCGTCGTCAACGGGCTCATCCTCGGGAATTTCCTCCGCAGCTTCCTCTTGGAGCGAAGCCGCGACCTCTTCCTCGGAAACGCTCTCAACCTCTTCTGTCTTTTCCTCGTCGTCATGCTGAGTGCGGGAGAACGTCGCAACGCGGTCGTTTTCACCGAGCCGCATTACGCGAACGCCCGAAGCCGTGCGCCCCATAACGCGCAGATCGTTCGCGCGGATACGGATTATAACGCCGTCCGCGCTGATAAGGATAACGTCGTCGTCGGGTCCAAGCGTTCTGATACCGATAACCGCGCCTTTCTCCTCGGAAACAGGGTAGTTTTTAAGACCCATGCCGCCGCGCCGCTGCAAGCGATAGCTCGAAACCGCCGAGCGCCGACCCATTCCCTTTTCGGTGACAGTAAGAATTGTCGCGTTTTCGTCGAAGATCTTCGTCGCTCCGACAATGTAGTCGTCCCCGCGGAACTTGATAGCCCGAACGCCGCGAGCCGTTCTGCCCATAACGCGGATATCGTTCTCGTCAAAGCGGATAGCCGCGCCGTTTCTCGTTGCCGCCATAACGGTGCAGTCGCCTTCGGTGAGGAACCCGCCCGCGATTTCATCATTCTCTACAAGAGTAATCGCGCGAAGCCCCGCTTTTCGTATGTTCTTAAACTCCGAAAGCCTTGTGCGCTTGCAAAGTCCGTTTTTCGTGAGACAAATGAAAAACTTGTTCTCCGCGAAGTCGATAGTCGTCATCATCGCGGCTATTTTCTCGTCCTCCGCAAGCTGGAGAATGTTCACGATATTCGTCCCTCGCGACTGCTTTCCGCCTTCGGGTATCTGGTAGCATTTCAAGCGGAACATATTTCCCTTGTTCGTAATAAACAGAATATTTTCATGTGAGGAGGCTATAAACATACTGTCCACAAAATCCTCGTCGCGCTGCTTCATTCCCGAAACGCCTCGTCCTCCGCGCTTCTGGATATTGTAGACCTCAACGGGCTGGCGCTTGATGTAGCCCATCTTCGTAAAGGTAACAACGCAGTCCTCCTCCGGGATAAGGTCTTCGATGTCGACCTCGCCGCTTACGGGCTCGATAGCCGTGCGGCGCTCGTCTCCGTACTTTTTCTTAATAACGGAAAGCTCCTCGCCGATAACGTGCTCGAGCTTGCTCTTGTCCGCGAGCAGCTCTTCCATAGACTTGATAAGCTCGCGCTTTTCAAGAAGCTCGTCCTCTACCTTGCTCTTTTCCATTCCCGTAAGAGCACCGAGCGTCATCTTAACAATAGCGTCCGCCTGAACCTCGGTGAGTGAATAAGTAGTCTGCGAAAACAACCCCGTCTGCGAAACGTCAACGTTCTTAAAGCGCTCGATAAGACGCTCCTTGCCCTCGGGGATATTCTTGCTTGAACGCATTATCGCAATGACCTCGTCAATGAAGTCGATAGCGATCATCAAGCCCTCGAGAATATGCTCGCGCTCCTTCGCCTTGTCGAGATCAAATTTCGTGCGGCGCGTTACCACGTCTATCTGATGATCGAGATAGCACCGCAGCATATCCATAAGCGGGAGCGTTTTCGGCTGACCGTTCACGAGCGCTATCATAATAACGCCCACGGTGTCCTGCAATTGGGTGTAGGAATAGAGCTTGTTCAGAACGACGTTTGCGTTCGCGTCCTTTTTGAGCTCTATAACGATACGCATACCGTTTCTGTCGGATTCGTCGCGGCAGAACGAAATGCCGTCTATGCGCTTGTCGCGCATAAGATCCCCTATGTTCTGAAGCAGACGAGCCTTGTTCACCATATACGGTATCTCGCTGACGATAATGCGCGTGCGGTTGTTTTCCTCGATTATTTCCGCCTTGCCGCGGAGAATTATCTTTCCGCGACCGGTATAGTAAGCCGAACGAATACCGCTGTAGCCCATAATTATGCCGCCCGTCGGGAAGTCCGGACCTTTTATGCAGCCCATAACTTCCTCGATAGTCGCTTCGGGATTTTCGATAAGGAGCAAAAGCGCGTCTATCACTTCTCTGAGATTATGCGGCGGAATGTTTGTCGCCATACCGACAGCGATACCGTTCGAGCCGTTCACCAGAAGATTTGGGAAACGCGAAGGCAAAACCGCGGGCTCTAACAGCTTATCATCATAGTTTGTCTGGAAATCAACGACCTTCTTATTGATATCGGAGGTCATCTCGTTCGCGATCCTCGCGAGCCGAGCCTCGGTATAACGGTATGCGGCGGGCGGGTCTCCGTCCACAGAACCGAAGTTTCCGTGACCGTCAATAAGCGGATACCTCATCGAGAAGGTCTGCGCAAGTCTTACAAGCGCGTCGTAAACGGAAGCGTCGCCGTGCGGGTGATATTTACCCAAAACCTCTCCGACGGTATACGCACACTTGCGGAACGGCTTGTCCGAAGTGTTCCCCGCCTCGTTCATCGTGTAGATTATTCGGCGGTGAACGGGCTTAAATCCGTCGCGCACGTCCGGCAGAGCGCGCGACGTGATAACCGCCATAGAATACTCGATAAACGATTTTTTCATCGTTTCCTCAAGGTCTATATTATTAAGTTTTTCCAAGCTGAAATCTATATCCATTATTCCTCCAGATAGTTATTAACTCTCCAACTTTTCCACCAGAAAATCGCGTATCGTATCCTCCTGCTCCTGCGTCATACAGCGCTTCGGGAAACAGTATATCTGCCGCCGATTGAATATCAGCAAAAGCGAATCCTCGTTTTCCGAGAAATTAAGCAGATCTTCCCCGAACACAAACACCGTTTTAAGCGGCGTGAGTATCTCGTCGTCGACTTCCTCGTCTATTTTCAGATCGATCTCGTCCTTGTTCGTCTTTGGCTTGATAACGGTCTCAAGCTCGATCTTGTCGGGGTATATCGCGCAGCGGTATTCCTCGGGGTTCATATCCTCAAGCGCCTTTATAACGCGTTTTCGCGTGCGTTTCTGGTCTGTGATGGTAATGTATAGCCCGAACACGGAAAACGCCAGCGCGAAATACAGCGGCACCGCGTTTTTGTTAAACACTATCCCGACAGCCACCGCCGCGGTAAGCAGCGAATACGCGATAAGCGAAGCTCTTCCGCGCTTTTTCGAGAAGCGCTTCTGAAACGACTTCATAGCGCCGTCAGTCTCGTCTATCGTGTTGTCGTAGCTGAATTCCGCAATGAGCTCCCGCTCCTTTTTATTCTCAGACTTAGCCATTTTGCTGAGGTCCGGCATTAAACTGCTTGAAATATCTATCACTCCATTTAAATATCCAAATTCTCCGCAAGCCCCGCGTTCTGTTCAATAAACTCGCGCCGAGGCTCCACCTTGTCGCCCATAAGAACGGTCATTATCTCGTCCGCCTTTGCCGCATCCTCAACGGACACGCGCAGCATCGTTCTGGTCTCGGGGTTCATCGTGGTCTCCCAAAGCTGAATGGGATCCATCTCGCCCAAGCCCTTGTAACGCTGAACATCCGTTTTACCGCCGTCCGCGCCGAGCTCCGCGATGTAATTGTCGCGCTCCTCCTCGGAGAACGCGTAGCGCACCTGCTTGCCGCGCGAGACCTTAAACAGCGGCGGCTGCGCGATATACACATGACCGTGCTCCAGAAGCGGGCGCATAAACCTGAAGAAGAACGTCAGCATAAGCGTTCTGATATGCAGACCGTCAACATCGGCATCCGCCATAATGATAACTCTGCCGTAACGGAGCTTTGTAATATCAAAATCCTCGGCGATACCGGTACCTAACGCTTTAACAACGGGCAGAAGCTTGTCGTTGTTATAAACCTTGTCCGCTCTCGCCTTTTCGACGTTCAGCATCTTGCCCCAAAGAGACAGTATCGCCTGAAAACGTCTGTCGCGTCCTTCTTTCGCGGAACCACCCGCCGAGTCTCCCTCGACGATATATATCTCGGTAACGCTCACGTCGCTTTCGGAGCAGTCCGCGAGCTTTCCCGGGAGACCGTTGCTGTCCATAACGGACTTGCGCTTGGCTTCCATTGCCTTTTTCGCCGCGTCGCGCGCCGCCTGCGAGTTCGCCGCCTTGTTGACTATTATCTGCATAGTCTCGGGGTGCTCTTCAAGGTAATAGGTAAGCTGCTCGACAGCCACCTTATAGACCGCGGGCTGAACCTCGGGGTTTCCGAGCTTGCCCTTCGTCTGTCCCTCAAACTCGCACTCCGGGAGCTTTACGGAAATTATCGCGTTTATTGCCTCGCGGATAGCCTCTCCGCTGTACCCATTGAACGGTTTTTCCTCCTCGCCCTTTTTGGTCGGTTTTTTCTTTTTGACCTTGCCCTGCTGTTCAATTACCTGCTTTGCGAAGTTATTCACCACGGTGTTCAGAGCGCGCTTAAATCCGAGCTCATGCATACCGCCCTCTCCGGTGTGTATGTCGTTCGCGAACGAGCGGAAAACCTCGCTGTTGAAGTCGGTAGTGTACTGAAACGCGACCTCTACCATAACGCCGTTCTCAACGCCGTTAAGGTAAATGACATCGGGGTGGAGAACCTCCGCGCCGCGCTTTTTGTTGAGCCACGCGATATATTCACGGATACCGCCCTCATACCGCATCGTCTCCTCGATAACGTTTTCGGGGTCGCGCAGATCGTGCAGGGATATTTTCAAACCGCCGTTAAGGAAAGCCTTCTCGCGCAGACGGTCATTGAGCGTCTCATAGCTGAATACGGTCGTGTGGAATATCTCCGCGTCTGGCTTGAATGTAACGGTAGTTCCGGTGTGGTCTGTCGTGCCCGTAACCTTTATCTCTTCCTCGTATTCGCCCCTGTCGAAACGCTGGAAATGGATATTCTTGCCGTCGTGTATCTCTACCTCCAGCCACTCGGAAAGCGCGTTTACTACGGAAGCGCCAACGCCGTGAAGTCCGCCCGAGACCTTATATCCGCCGCCGCCGAACTTACCGCCCGCGTGCAGCATCGTAAACACCATCGTCGCCGCGGAAATGCCCTCGGCGTGGTTTATATCGGTAGGAATACCGCGCCCGTTATCGATAACGCGGATAATGTTATCCGGAAGTATAGTTACGTCTATCTCGGTGCAGTAGCCCGCCAGAGCCTCGTCAACGGCGTTGTCAACTATCTCGTAGACAAGGTGGTGCAGTCCGCTCTCACCTGTCGATCCTATATACATACCCGGGCGCTTGCGAACCGGGTCGAGACCCTTCAGCGCTTGTATACTGTCCGCGCCGTAATCAAGATTTTCCTTTTCTTCGTCTGCCATAAATTCTCCTTATTACTAAATAAATACATTTATCCTTCTCTCCGGCTTCTCCGGGGAGAAGGATAATTACTGATTTACTATATATTATATATAGTATACCACAAAACAAGGAAAAAATCAAGGGTTTTTTCGGATTTCTTGCGATCTCCAACCAAAAAAAGAACCGACAGCTTTCGCCGTCGGCTCATTGATTTCATTCCGCTTTTTCGATCATCTTCATCATGATCTCGAGGACCCTGCTTGAATTTTCTTTGAGAACGCATTGACTGCTAATATAAATTCCGCTTTTGTATACGTTGAATTCATCGTCATAATCATCTTCGCTAAATTCCCCGCCCTCTTCGTACACATTCAAAAGCGATTCAAGTTCTTTTACAAGTTCGGAATCTTTTTCCATATTCATTATCCTCACGGATATGTAGGCGTCTTTATCGAATCGGTAACTTATAACTAGATATCTTTCACCTCCGCTAACATCGACATAATTATCGCTAAAACCTTCAATGTATCCTATAGACTGACTGAAATTCATCTGAACGGGAAAATTGACATTTTTTGAAAAAACCGCGTATCCGTAGACACCTGCTTCGGGATCGTACATCTTTTCGGACTCACTGCGCAATATCTCTACAAACTCATTGGCTTTTTCACCGGGTATATCTATCCTGCCGTTATCAACGGATATCGAAGAAAACCGATAATCCTTTTCGCTCACAGTTTCAAAAAAGTATTTGGCGTAACCGTCGAGCTTCATTTCGTTTTCTGACATCAGATCTGTCGGGTATTTTGAAAAGTTACCAATACCAACATTTATATAATTGTCGTAGAACACGCGATTTACCGTTTTTCCGTTTGTCAGCTCATATTCTATAGAATATTTTGTGCTGGTTTCGGCATTAAACATCATATCGTTGCCTTTTTTCTTAAGAACCTCATTTTGCATACTCATATACTTTTCAATATCCGCCTTATCGGTTATCTTAAGAAAATCGTTGGATATAACATATTCTATCTTCTCGGCATTTTCGGGCAGATACCGTGCTCCGAAACATCCCGTTTTATCAAACAGCACACACAACCCGAATACTGCCAGAACAGCCCCTATCCCGGAGATCGCTCCAAACGGCAGATGCTTAATCTTCGGGAGATACAAAAGCAGCAGTACAACGCATACCACACCTCCGCCGATCACCGCAATAACATTAGTAAACCACATATTACGGTAACTATACCCCAGATAAGCCGCGGTAAAACCTCCCGAAGCCAGCGCGCAGATAATATTGAATATCGGACGAATAACAAACGCGTTCCCGACGTTCTCGGGCTTGCGGCGTTTTCCGATAAAATACGCGAGCACGACAAATATGACCGCCAAAGCTATCCACACGATAATATAAACGGGCTTTGACGAGACGTACACTTTCTCGGTTAATGTATCTGCATTATCTATTTTATCAAGTAAGTTCGCGGATTTTATTAAATCGATCAACGGCGCTATAGGCGGGAAAAGCAGCATAGTATTCAACATATACTTCACAAAATCAACGCTGAGTATGCTGCTTGCGATAAATCCGACAAACCCGCTTATCATCAGCGGCAGCCCCGCTAACGCGAAGATCGAAAAAATGAACGAGTGGCGTATCTTCCCGCAGGCGGAGGTGACGAACACGGCGACAAAATATGTTATCGAAACGATAAAGAAAAACGTAACAAATTCGTGCACACCAAATTCCATCATGTTATAATTGGTCGTTATCTCGTTTTTCGCGAGCATATCCGCAAAATCCCTCTGCGCCGCCGAAAAGATGAAGAGTGAAACGACTCCGCACGGTATCACCGGCGCGACGTTCGCGATGTATCCCGAAACAAGATCTCCGAAAAAGCGCTGCTTGTACGTTATCGGCAAAACGCCCAGCGTGTCGGTGAGGTTCTTCTTATTGTAGAACTCAAACGACATCACTGCCCCCGCGATTGCCATAAAAACGATAAATACAGCGCAGATAGCCGCACCTATCCGTCCAACATTATACAGATCGGCGTATATGCTGAAAACGCCTTTCCTCATAGCCAGAGCCAGCAGCGGAAGCGTTAGAATATTCAGAATACAACACAAAACCAAATTCGCCTTCTGCTGATCTATCTTATACAGCAGATAACGCCCGAAAAAGCTCTTAAAGGAGCTTTGTTCTGTCATAATTCAACGCCTCCATTTCGTATATGAATATTTCCTCCAGCGTGAGCGGAATAAGGTCGCAAAAATGCGGCGTTCTCCAATTGAGCTTTTTAAGAGTGTCGTCCGCGTCGCCCTTCGCTATGATATTCAAAACGCCGTTTTGGTTTTTGATAAGCAGAATATCTATCTCCGGGAAATCCTCCTTTGTAAACTCCTTATCAAACTTACACTGAACCTTGTGGATATTTCCCTTAAGATCGCTCAAATCTCTGTTGAACACCATTTTCCCGTTATGTAAAAGCCCTACCATATCGCAGAATTCCTCTATCTCCTGGAGGTTGTGGGAGCTTGATACGACCGTCATACCGTTATCGCACATCGCGTCGATTATCATTTTCTTTACCTCAAATCGCATGGAGGGGTCGAGCCCGTCAAACGCCTCGTCGAGGAACAGATAATCGGTTTTCGCCGCTATCCCGCAGATGACCGCCGCCTGCCGCTTCATACCTTTCGAGAAGCCGCCGAGCTTTTTGTTCACCGGAAGATTTACGATATTTAACAGTTTTGTAAAGGTCTCATCGGAGAAATTACGATAGAAGGTTTTATAAAACGATTTCATCTGAGAAAGCGTCATTCCGTTGAATTGAGATGTCTCGTCGCTTATCAGCAGAATGTGCTGCTTTACTTCGGCGTTGTCGTAAACCTCTTTGCCTTCTATCATCACCTTCCCCGAATCGACCCTATACACTCCCGCGAGTATCCGCAAAAGCGTGGATTTTCCTGCGCCGTTAGTTCCGAGCAGACCGTATGCGCTTCCCTTCGGTATCTCAAGGTCGAAATTTTCCAGCGCCGTAAAATCATCGTACCTTTTAGTAACGTTTTCAAACTTTATCATAACAAACTCCTTTCACCGCAAGACTTTCCTGCGGAATACCTCGATAATCGCATCGCGCGCCGCTTTTTCGTCCTCTGCTTTTATGGCGTAATTTACATACGACGTTTGGTCGTAGATTGTAAAATATTTGGAATAAGCTCCGGCAGCCGCTTCCTCGGCGTCTTTCGGTACAATAAACCCGATGAGCTTCTGAACCGCCGCGCTTTCATCGGAAGCTTTGATATTAACGTCAACGGTATATCCGTAAGGCGAATTATCGGGATAATATTGGTAAAAAATACTGTATTTCTCATTACCCTTGAAGTATTCGGTTTCGGAGCTCAAAAGGTTTTCGGAGTTTTCAAGGAATGCGACCGTATCTTCATACGGTGTATATATACGGTATTCATACCATAAAGAAGTTTCTTCATTATGAAGTATTATCCGACCATAGTAATATGCCGACACTGATGATAATGTGTAGTTCTCTTCGTAGTTGTATTTAATATCGTTTTTCAAAATCCCGACAAATTCTTCAAATTTGTCCGGACGAATAAAATGATTTTCTTCATTGTATCCATAATCGCCTTTAATGCGTTTATGTACCGTTATTCTAAGAGCGTCATCATAAACTGGATCATCCAAAAATATCATGGGTATCGCTTCTTCGTCGAGATTTTTTATGTCATTGCTGAAACCCCTTATAATTTCGTTTTCCTTGCTGCACGAATAGCGACGGATTGTCTCGTTTCCACTCTTCATACGATAAGTGATCTCCAGCATATCTCCGGTGGAAAGCTCGCTTGAATGTTCCAAGAGATTTTTGTGACCTTCAATTATCGCGGAAATGGAGCTGCTATCTTTATATATTATTTCTCTGCCATCAGAACTCCAATAGAAATATTCGCCTTCGATCTTTATCTCAGAAACGCTGCTTGCTATGGGTATCCTGCTCTCCTCGCCGAAACCTTTCGTGGCACGCATAAGAATCAAAGACCCAAACGATACACCGAAAACCAAAACGTATCTTATCAGCGATTTCCAGATACCTTTGAAATTCTTTTTTTGTGAGAGCTCCAGCCCCATAAACAATGCAAACGACAGCCCCGCCGCTTTCAAAACGCTTATCGCATCGATCTTATATCCTTTCGGGAAATAATACAGCGCAAAACCGATAACCATTGCCGAAATAACTATCGAGATAACATATAACGGCATATTGAACACAAAACCCTGCTCCACGCGTTCGGCTTTTCTGCGCTTCCCGATAAAGTACGCTCCCGCGATAAACGCCGCTATAGTAAGTATCATTACGATAACATTAAACACGGAATCTATCGCAAAAGTCGATTTTATCCATCCGCTGTAAATGTTAAAACTGCCGTATGAATCTTTCAGAACCTGAGAGAATATCTCGCCGAAGGGCGTAAACATTCCCACATGATCCGCCAGTATCTCCAAAGGTTCAATGCCGAGCAAGTTTTGAAACCCCACCATTCCGTAAGCCACATAAATTCCGGGAATAATGACCATCGTCACCACCGAAAAAAATATCGAAGTTCCCAGACGTCCGCAGCACGAAGTTATAAACGCCGTAATCGCGTGAACGGCAGCGTACATTATAAACGTCGAAATTATCATCTTCCGAAAATTATACGGAAAATAACTCATAAAGTCATATACTTCAATATCCTTAGCCATTTTCAACGTCAAAATGATCGAAATGACAGCAAACGGCACAAAGGAGATCATATTCGATATAAGACCGCCGAAATAATCTCCCCAAAATCTGTCCTTATACGACAGCGGCAAGCAGCCGAGAGTGTCCATCATCGCGCGGTTGTGATAATACTTGAACGATCTTGCGGACACGATCAAAAACATTATTGTTACGATAGCCGAAAAAAACAAGAATAAATTTATTATAATTGATGGCGGATCATCTATTATAATAACCGAGTTGTATGCATTTTCCCTCTCTTCTGCTGAAGAAATAGTTACATACATTATAATATGCGGCACTATCAAAGCCAAAAAATTTAGGATAAAAAAAATGATCGCCGACACGCGGTTTTCTCTCATCTTGTATTTTAAGTACGGCAGAAAATAATTTTTACTCGGCTTTGTCGAATTCATTCCATTCGCCCTCCTTCTTGGAAACAGAATTTATAATGTCGTGAAGCTCGCTTGTTGAAAGTCCTTGCTTTAAAGCTGCTTCCACAGCATCCGAAAAATCGTTCATGCTCTTCTCTCTCACTTTATCGTAATATTTTTCGCGCGCGGAAACATAGCTCCCCTTTGCGGGTATCGAATAGATAAGCCCGCGCTTTTCAAGATTGGAGTATGTTTTCTGAACAGTATTCGGATTTATCGAAAGCTCCTTTGCTATCTCCCTCACAGTAGGAAGCTTTTCATCCTCCGACATTTCCCCTTTCAGAATAAGCTCGGTTATCCTTTGCTCCAGCTGCTCATATATAGGCAAACCGCCTTGAAGTCTCATTGAAAACATATTTCGTCTCCTTTATATCAACTGTATTATCTTAATTAGTACAGTTGTATTATAGCACATCGTTTTTTGAATGTCAAGGACTTTTTGAAAAAAAGGCAAAAAAATAGCCGCTATGCGGCGTTGATCTTATTTTTTCTGATTTCCCCGCCTCCGGCGGGGGAATCACAAGGGTTTTTATAAAAAAATCGCCGAAATGCGGCATTAACCTTATTTTTTGTGTTTTCCTTCGCCTCCGGCGGGGAATCACAAGGGTTTTTATAAAAAAATCGCCGCAACGCGGCGAACTTCTTATATTCCTCTTTTCCGAATGGTGTTATGTGAAACGTTGGAAATATAGACCTTTTCGGAGCAAACAATAAAACTCTTCGGGATATCCTGCGAAACATTGACTACTTGCTGCTTTTTTTGTGAGGAGTTTAGAAAATCCGCGGTAATTCGGCTCACAGAACATTCCTCAATGTCGAAAATGCCGATAACATCATCAGCGCGGACAGTAATGTCCCCGCCCAGAAACAAATACATATATCCTCCTAAATGGGGGTGAATTCCCCATTTTCCGTATGCCAAGCCCGCCCGTTCCCAAGAGCGGACAGTTCATTTATATTACAGCAAGTAATAAACACCTGTGATTTTTCAATATGATTAGTAACATACTCCCGCCGAACAGCGTCCAGCTCGCTTAAAATATCGTCCAGAATAACGACGGGGTCTGTCTTGTTCCTGCGCCTGATAATTTCCGCCTCGGAGAGCTTAAGCGCCAGCGCTATGCTGCGTATCTGCCCTTGAGACGCAAACTCCCGCGCCGCCATTCCGTTGATGAAAAAGCTCACGTCGTCGCGGTGAACTCCCGTAAGAGTATAGTGCAGCTTCATTTCCGCTGCGAGATTTTTCTCCAGCTCCGTTAAATAATGCCAATACAATTTGTCAACATTACCAAAATCTATACTCTCTGTTTTAAACGCGGAGCTATGATATTTCATCGAAAGCTTTTCCGCGCCGCCCGTCAGTTCGGAATACAATTCCGCGGCGCATTTTTTAAGAAACGTGAAGTATTTCAGCCTTCCGTAAGTGACGTTTATTCCCTCGGCAGTTAAAACATCGTTCCACGGCGCGAGCATTTCCGACACCGTTTTGACATCTCCGTTATTAGCCGAAAGTATATTATTGCGCTGTTTTAAACCTTTATTATATCTTGAGAGCTTTTTGTAATGCGTCTGAGTCTGCATAAGGGCAACATCGTCCAGATAATCCCGCCGCAGCTCCGGCGCTCCCTTGATAATATCAAGATGTTCCGGAATAAAAACGACATACTTCAGCACGCCGTAAAGCTCTGCTGCGTCTTTCATTTTTATTCCGTTATAGTTTATAAGAGCCGTGTTTTTACGGACAGTATAATCAATCACGTTTTCACGATTCGAAACATCGTCGTGAAAATACAGCTTGATCTTTACCTCCGCCTTATCGTCATCCACCGGAACAAACTGAGAGAATCGCGCGCCCCGAAAGCTCCCACCCAGGCAAACCGAAACAGCCTCGCAAATATTGGTCTTGCCTTGAGCGTTTCTTCCTACGAAAATATTCAGCGCTTTGTCAAACTCCAGCTCCGTCTCGCGGATATTTCTGAAATTCCGTATATAAATACGAGTGATGTGCATTTATTTCCCGCCGTTTTCAGCGGATTCAGCGGCAGCCGCAGCCTCCTCGTCGAATACGACTTTATATTTCTTATTCTTGTATTCGATAACATCGCCGGGCTTTATTTTCTTTCCGCGCTTGGTACAGAGCTCGCCGTTTACGTTGAACTCCCCGAGATCGATAAGAATTTTTGCCTTGGCTCCCGTTTCGGAAAATCCCGCGAATTTTACCAGTTGATCCAGCTTAATGGCGGGTGTGATGATCTTTAGTTCTTCCATTTTATACCTTCCTTTGTCGTCAATTGACAATTTATATGCGCGTTTCGCGCCTATACGTTATGCTTTTTTATTTCAACCTCATCGGCATTATCAAGAAAGTAAATTCCTGTCCCTCTTTCGGGAGGATAAGCACGGGCTCGATGCTCTTTCCGGTAAGAACGAAGCGAACGTCAGAGCACTCGCTTGCTTTAAATGCCTCTAAAAGAAATTTCGTGTTGAGACCTATCGTGAAAGGTTCGCCGCTGTATTTTACGTTTATCTGATCCTCGTAAGAGCCGAGCGCCGTAACGCAGCTCAGCTTCAGAGTGTCCGCGGAAAACTCGCACCGCAGCGGAAGCTTCACCTTTTCGCTTATTACCAGCATACCGCGTTCGAGCGTCTCTATCATCTGCGGGCAGCTTATTTCAATGGAGTTCGCGCTGTCCGATTGTATATGCTTGTGGAAATCGAAGAAATCGCCGTTTATGATACGGGAGATCATCGTATACTTTCCGAACTTGAACGATACCTGATTTCTCTCAATACTCATGGTAACGTCATCTTCACCGTCCGAAAGCAGCCTTGAAAGCTCCTCCAACGACTTCGCCGGAACTATGATCTTGGTGTCCTCAAACGTCAAGGGCTCCTGCCGAACCGCTATACGCAGACCGTCCATTCCCACAACGCTCAATATATTGTTCTTTATCTCAAACAAACACCCGGTAAGAACCGGCTTTGTATCGACGACCGCGCACGCGTATTTTGTCTGAACTATCATACTTTTAAGGAGCTTTTGTCTCATAACGATTCCGTTTTCGACGCTCGCCTGCGGCACGGCGGGATAATCCTCGGCGCTCAGGCACATAATAGACATCTTTGTCCTGCCGTTTTTGATAGAAGCCGAATTGTTGCTCTCAACGACTATTTCAAGATCGCCGGAAGGCATTTTGCGAACAAAGTCGCTTAAAGTCTTGGCGTTTATAACAACGCTGCCGTTCTCGCCGTTCGTAACGGGTATCACCGTTCTTATACCTATCTCAAGATTATAGCCCGTAAGAGTGAGAAAATTGTTTTCGAGCTCCAACAAAATACCCTCTAAAGCGGGAATGGTCGATTTTGGCGACGCCGCTTTTGAGGTAGTGAGAACAGCCTCAAGGAAAACGTCTTTGCCGCAACTGAATTTCATAAAAGAAACTCCTCTCTATAATATAATGATATTTTTCTTTGAAAGCGCCGATCGAATGACATTCGCCGGAAAAATCGAAGAACTCAAAATTTTTGACCGAAACATCAATGATATATTATAATATATTTATTATAATCATAATAATAAGGGCGGTTGAATTTGTGGAAAAGCCGCGAAGCGTTTATCTGTCCGATTTTTCCCGTCAAAATTTTCAACCTTGAAATGTTAAAAAAACCGGGAATTTTTAAAGCTCTCCGAACCTTTCAACACTCTGTTGAATTCAAAAGAAAAACTTGTTGAAAACATTGACCTTTTACTGGGTTTTGATGTTCTTTATGATGTCCTCGATAGTCGAACGGAAATTGCTGTCGTGCTCCATTCGTTCTTTAACGGATTTTATCGCGTAAACCACCGTTGAGTGATCGCGCCCGTTGAATTCCTGACCTATCATTTCATAAGGAAGCCCGGTCACGTCCTGTATAACATATATCGCGACCTTTCTCGCCTCGGAGATGTTGGCGGTGCGCCTTTGCGAACGCATTTCATCGGGGTCTATGTTATATATTTTCCCGACCTCGCCGATTATCTTGTCGATAGTCACGGGGATAGGCTGATGATCCGTCACGATATCCTTAATGACGTTCTGCGCCACGGTTATCGTGGGCTTCATCTGCGAGACGGTGTACAGAGCGTTCAGCTTGGTAACAACGCCTTCTATCTGTCTTATATTGGATTTTAGCTTTGAGGCGATGTAGTCTATTACCTCGTCTCCGATATTGAAGTTCAACAGCTCCGCCTTACGCTGAATTATCGCGAGCCTTGTCTCATACTCCGGAGCTTTAACATCCGCGATAAGTCCGCTTGAAAAGCGAGTCCTCAATCTGTCGGAAATGGATTTTATTTCCTTTGCGGGTCTGTCCGAGGTGAGCACTATCACCTTATTCTGATTATACAGCTCGTTGAAGATATGGAAGAATTTTTCCTCGGTCTGATCCTTGCCCGCGATAAACTGTATATCGTCGATAAGCAGAGCGTCTGCGCTTCTGTATTTTTCGTCGAACTCATCAACATTATTTGCGGAGATCGCGCGAAGAAATTCATTTGTGAATGTTTCCGCGGGGATATAGATTATATTGATCCCGGGGAAATTGCTTTTCATTTCGGATTTTATCGCCGAAAGAAGGTGAGTTTTTCCAAGTCCCGATTCCCCGTAGATAAACAGCGGATTGAACTTCTCGTGCTGCTTTTTTGAAACAGCCTTTGCCGCCACATACGCCAGATTGTTTGAAGGACCCACGATAAAATTATCAAAAGTATACGTTATTTTGTCGTTGATATTCCCGATAGTGCTGTTTACGGGGTCTGCGTTTATCACCTTGGAAATGGGAGGCTTATTCGCCGCGGTGCTGCTGTCCACGATTATTTCCGCCTTTATCGGCACCCCGAGTATCACCTTGAGCTGCTCTTCTATATAAGGAACGTAAAGCGAATTCAGCGTATCGCGTTTGAAATCAATATCGGTAGCCAGCACGAAGGTATTTCCGTCCATTTTTACGGGCTCGAGCGGATCGAGCCAGATGTCTCTTGCCGTATCGGACAGCTCGTAAGCCTCGACGCAATTTTCCACCACGCGCTTATAAATATCCGAGAGAGAATTCAAAGAATTTTCCATATTTTTATCACCATTCCATTGACACACTTTGGGATTTTATATACTTTATATAATTATACCATAAACGACAAACTTTTTCAAGTTTTTTTATACAGAAATAACAACTGAAATTAAGAAATTTCCTGTGAATTTTCAACAAACGGCAGGTTATTATTTGTAAAAAAATGTATTTTCAGTGTTATTCCCGCCTGAAGCCGAAAAAATCTCAAAAAATTGCTCACGCGGAAATGCGGAACAGGCACTTAAAAAATTTCCGTTCCTCGTTTTCCCGAGTTTTCAACTTTTCTCGGTTAAAAATCCGTTTGGAGTTTATACAAAGCGTAAAGTTCGTAAAATTGTTGAAAACTCTGTTGAAAATGTGAATAAATCCGTTTAGATAGAGGTTTTTTTCGGTAGAAAAATTTCCGAAATTTATTTTTTGAACGATCGACGCAAAAAATACTTAAAAATTTTTCAATTCGGAATATTTTTTTGAGTTCGACAAATGCGATTATCTCGTTGCTTCAAAAAAATTATTTTAAAAATTGTTGAAAACATTTCACTTTTCATAAAAAAACGCTCTTTTGGAATAAGTTTTCAACTGTAAAGTGTTTAAAACCTGTGAAAATGTTGAAAACCCTGTTGAAAGTGTTTACAAACGGCATTATCTAGCGCAAAATTTTTTCGGTTGATAAGTTTGAAGCTCGCCCGATTCGGTTGAATATCGTTTGAATTAAAGAGGAAAACTTTTTTATCAACTTTTTTCGTGTTAAATGTTGAAAACAAAAAGCAAATTATCACAAATTAAATTCTAACATATAAAAAAGCCCGCCTGAAAAAGACGAGCTCTATATTATAATAGGTACATACGGGTATCTCTAACGATCACATTATCTGGTTAAGGATTATTTCCGCTATCTTATAGAGAGGCGCCTGCACCTCTACAGCGCCGCAGTTGAAGGCTTCCATGGGCATACCGTAAACCACGCAGGTCTCCTTGTCCTGACCTACGGTGAAAGCGCCCGCCTGTCTCATACGAAGCAAGCCGTCCGCGCCGTCGCGTCCCATTCCCGTAAGGATAGCTCCGATAGCGAGCGGTCCCGCCACTTCCGCAACCGAGTTGAACATCACATCGACCGACGGACAATGCCCCGAGACCTTTTCGCCCGGCTTTGAGGAAATGTACCATCCTCTTACATCCTTGCACAAACGCAGATGATGCTCGCCCGCGCCGACAACTATCAGACCGTGCCGCAGCCGTTCGCCGTCAACAGCCTCTTTGACCTCCATTTTACAAGAGCGGTTGAGACGTTCCGCGTAGAGCTTGGTAAATCCCGCGGGCATGTGCTGCACGATTATGACGGGCGGAGTGTTTGCGGGGAACGTTCTTATAACCTGCTCCAGAGCCTCCGTGCCGCCCGTTGAAGCTCCCAGCGCTATAATCGCTTCCGAACGCTTTACCTTCGCGTGCTTTCCTGTCGGAGGCGCGGGGTTTACCGGAGCTGCGGAGTTTACTTGGTTCTGCATAGGAGAATTGCTCTGCGCTCTCTGAGAGACGGTTTTTTCTGCCTGCGCCGCAAGCTCCGCGATATTGCGTATGTTTTTTGGCACGTTTGAAGCCGTCGCCGGACTTGCCTGCGCCGCGGGCTTTGCCTGCGTCGTTTTTATGGGAATGTTGTTTATATCGATCTTGGAATTCGGGTGGTTGGATTTGTAAGCCCTTCTTATCGCCTTGCAAAGCTCCGCCGCGAAAATCGCCATATCGTTGTTGGTGCGGGCGGCGGGTTTTGCGAGAAACTCCACTGCCCCGGCGTTTTTGCAGTCGTTCCTTCTGGCGTTGGAGCTCGACACGACAATAGTCGGGATATAGTATTGAGGTAAAAGCTTTTGAAGAAAGTTCACTCCGTCCATACGCGGCATTTCAAGATCGAGCGTCATAACGTCGGGATCGTATTGTTCGATAAGGTCTCTTGCGGAATAAGCGTCTCCTGCTTTTCCGATTATCTCGATAAGATCGTCCTGCTGAATATACCGCGACAAAACCTCTCTGAACAGAATGGAATCATCTACGACTAAAAGCTTTATTCTCTCCATAAAGAATGCCCCTTACTATTTGGTAACTATTTGGTAATTTTCCCCGCCATAAGCGGGGAAAGAAGATTTTTTACTTCTCGGGATGGCGGTATATCGCGGGCTTTATATACTCGAACTTCGTATCGTTTCTGTTTACGCTTTCCGCGTGTCCTATGAAGAAATACCCGCCCGGTTTTACCACGTCGTAAAATCTGTTTACAAGCGCCTGTTTTGTGGGAGCGTCGAAATAGATCATAACGTTGCGGCAGAAAATGAGATCGAACGGCTTCGCCTTGTACTTATCCGGCATAGGATCCATCAGGTTGAAGGTCTTGAAGACCACCTCGTCCTTTATCCCCTGGCAGATCTCATATCTTCCGTCGCTTAATTTATTGAAGTATCTGTCCTTCCAATCGTTGGAAAGCCCCTTCATTCCTTCCTCGGAGTATATCCCGCGCTTTGCCTTTCCGATAACGTCCTGTGAGATATCCGTTGCGAGGATTATCGTGTCCCACTTCGCCTTTTCCGCGCCGAAATATTGATCCATAAGCATTGCCGTGGTGTAACATTCCTCACCGGAAGAGCACGCCGCGCTCCATATCCTTAAGATATGGTCGTTTTTGCAGGTCTCCGTCATATATGGGAGGATGGTATCCTTTAAGAAAGTATAATGCTCGGGCTCTCTCATAAAGAAGGTGTGGTTTGTGGTGAGCTTATTGAGGATAGTTGTGACCTCTGCTCCCGAAGAGTCCTTTATTACCGCGTCAAGATAATCGTCATAGCTTTTAAAGCCGCGGTCGCTCAGCATATTTCCGAGCCTGCCCTGAACCAACACCTTTTTTGCGGACAGATTTATCCCGAAATTATCGTACATATACTTTACGAGCCGTTGAAACTCGGCATCGGTTATCTCCAGACCCAAGGTTTACGCCTCCTGTTCGTCAAGCAGCTTTGCAACGTCCAGAATGAGCTTTGTGTTGTCATTCTCTCCGCGGATCATATACTGAATGAAGTCGTTTTCGTTCACATTCTTGTTCTGCGGCGTAGCCGAGATGTCGCTTGTGTGGATATCCTCAACGTCCGCAACGCTGTCGACAATAATTCCCACGGAAATATCGTTGAAAGAAAGCGTGATGATGCAGGTACGCGAGGTATAGGGTATCTCGGGCTTACCGAAGCGCGTTCTGATATCCACGATAGGCACTACCTTAGAACGCACGTTTATTATACCTTTAATATAATTCGGAACGTGCGGCACTTTGGTGATATGCGCCATACCGATTATTTCGATTACATACTGTATCTCGATACCGTAAACCTGCTCGCCAATGTTAAAGGTCATTACCTTTCCGAGTATACTGTTGTCGGCGGCGAGCTTTCTGTCTCCGGACTGCTGTTTAGCGACTGCTTCTTTTATTACTTCACTAGTCATTTTTCTTCCCCCCTTAACCGATAAGCGTATTCGTATCAATAATGAGCGAAATAGAACCGTCGCCCATTATCGTACAGCCCGAAAGACCCTCGCCCTTGATGTTATAGCGCGACAAATATTTCGGGAAAGGTTTAACGACAACCTGCTGTTCGCCTATGAGCTTATCCGCGAAGATACACATACTCTTATTATCGGTCTCAACCAAAAGCAGAATACCGTCTTCGAGATTTGTGACCTCGGTGTCTATCATAAACTTTTCGTGCAGTCTGAGTATCGGGTAGACAACGCCGCGTATCATTATCATTTCCTTGCCGCCGGTATCGCGCAGGAGCTGTCCGGGCTCTACCTTGAAGCTCTCGTGGATAGTGGAAATGGGGACTGCGAATACAAGATCGCCGACCGTGATCTCCATACCGTCGATGATAGCCATTGTGAGCGGTATTTTAATAATGAAGTTGGTGCCTTCGCCCTTCTTGGAATCGACGATTATCTGACCGCCGCACTTTTCGATATTCGCCTTTACGACGTCCATGCCAACGCCGCGCCCCGAGAACTCGGTAACGACCTCGTTCGTTGAAAATCCGGGAAGGAGGATCATATTCTGTATCTCTCTGTCCGAATATTCGCTTTCGGGTTTTGTGAGAAGACCCATTCTCTTTGCCTTATTCATTATCTTTTCGGGGTCGATGCCCTGTCCGTCATCGGAAACGGTTATGATAACCTCGCCCGAAGCGTTCTGTGCCGTGAGACGGAGCGTAGCCTTCGCCGGCTTGCCGAGCGCCGTTCTGCTTTCCGGATCCTCCTCGCCTATTCCGTGATCCATACAGTTGCGGACAAGGTGCATAAGCGGGTCTTGCAGGTTATCGACGATGGACTTGTCGACCTCTGTGTCCTCGCCTTCGAGAACGAATTCAACATCTCTGCCGAGCTTCTTTCTCATATCGCGGACAATTCTGTTCATCTTCTGGAAAACGCCCGCCAAGGGCACCATTCTTATGGACATAACGGTGTCCTGAAGCTCGCCGGTGAGCTTTTTCAGATCGCGGGCAGCCTTGTTGAAGCTTTCGAGCTCCAGACCCTCGAGGTCGGGGTTGGAGATAACCATAGATTCGGTGGTAATTATCTCGCCGACTATATCATGCAGCGCGTCCAGCTTTGCGAGGTTTACGCTGATAAGGCTCTGCTTCTGCTGCGCTCCGCCGTTTGCGTTCGCAACGGCAGCCTGCGCCTTCTCGACAGAGGAATTCTGCGCCGCGGGAGCGGGAGCAGCCGCAGGAGCAGCGGGTTTTTCGGTCTTGAGCTCCTGTTTTGCGGGTTCGGGCGGTATCTCAGCTTTGGGGGCTTCCTCTTTGGGATCCTCGGGAACGCTGTTTATAACCTCATAAGACTGAACGTTCATCGCGCCTTCTATCAGTTTCAGAACATAATCCGTCTTTCCGTCGTTAGCCGTGAACGAAACGAAAAAACCGTTGTCGATAATATCTTTTGAGGTCTCCGCGTTTGTTTCAACGTCCTGCGGCGAGAACTCGAGGAACGAGCACTCCTCGCGTATTGAGTTTATAAGCAGGAACGCGCGGAGATTTTCCATCTGGCAGCCGTCCTCGAAAAATACGCGTACATTGGTATTTCCGCCGCTTACCGCGGGAACCGCCGCCGCGCCGCCTGCCGCGGGAGCGTCCTCGGAGACAGCCTCCCCGGAAGCCTCGCTGTTCAGCTTGTCGCGAGCCTTTATCAGCTTGTCGATGAGATCGTCGAAGTTCATCGCCTCATACTCGCCGTTGATGTTATTCTGAAGCGCCTCTATCTGCGCTTTATATGAGTCGGAAACCTGGAATACAAGGTCGTAGACGAAGCTTACGTCCGTGATAACGTCGGGGTGTTCTCTTATGACGAAGAACATATCCTCCGCCTTATGTGCCAAAACAGACAGATTATCAAAGCCCATCATTGCCGAAGAGCCCTTGATAGTGTGCATTATACGGAAGATCTCTTTAATGTCGTCGCTCTCAAAAGCGTTTGACTGTTCTGTGCGAAGCAGTATTTCATCAAGTTGTTCCAACAGTGAGTTGGTCTCGTAGAAATACATGTCAAGCATTGCTTCCATGCCCGATTCGATTTTAGCCATATTTTCAATTCCTTTCCGAATACGCCCCGCTTATCGGAAATAATCCCCATCTCCGCGCGCTATGCGTTTATTTTGCTAAATAATAATGATTTTCAGCCGATATATGTAAAAGAACTGCCCTGCAGCTCCAATAATTTTCGCTATTTTTTCAAAAACCCCTTTTTTATTTTAAAAAAATATGCTACAATAGAGTCAAGAGTTAAGATTTCTTGTAGGAGGGACATCACAATGGCACAGATCCCGCAGATAAATAACCCCATAACCTCAAAAAACTATAATTACAGCCCGCGTCAGCAGGACGCGAATACCGAACCGTTTGACATCGTAAAGCTCACGGGCGTGGGCGGCGCGGGCGTCAATTCGGATTCAGCTTCCAAAAGCCGCCTCGAAATGGGCAACCGCGAGCTTATCCCCTTGCAGGTGCAGGTCGCGAAAGACCCCACCCTCGCCGTGGAAATGCTCAAAGACCTGTTAAACGTCGAGGTTTTGAACCAAGCGCTTGTTACCGGTCACACCGAGCTTTACGGAAGCCTTCAAAATCTCGCGAAGGAGCTGTACGTCACCGCGGAAGAGCTTGTAGACGAAATACAGAACCAAGAACAGCAAAACACGATGTTCTCGGGTCACGAGTTCTACGATGTTCTCCGCGAGGTAGCTCAGACGACCTCCGATCCCGCCACTAAGGAGCTTATCGGAAATCTGCTGAAATCGATAAACTTTGCGCAGAACAAAAGCGAGATATTGGGCGCTCTCCGCGCGAACCTCAAATTCCTCTCCGAATACTATTCACCGAACGAGAAGCTTTCGCAGAAGCTTTTGGACCTTTCCCAGAAATGGGGGGCGAACGACGCGGATAAGTATTTCGAGATGCTGAAGGGTGAAACGCTCTCTATCCTCAAGGACGTAAGCGGAAGTCTTCTCAACGATGACAAGACCCAAATGCTTCTCCCGCTCATCACGCACAATCTTTCGCGTTACAACAACAACCCTTATATGTGCAGAGAACAGTTCAATCTTCTGCTGACTCAAATATCCTCGGGAACTCTCCGCGAGAGCCTTAAGAACTCCTTCAACAGACTTTATTCAGCTATCTTCGACCAGAAACCGATGCAGGATCCCCACACCATGGAAGAGATAGCAAATATGGGCGAACAAGAAAACCAAGTCTCCGATAATAATTATACAACAAACTCCTTAAAAAATCAACCACTTTCGGAAAATTCGGAGGGGAAAAATGCGGTTTTTGAGGAGGTTAGCACACAAATTCAGCAAAATGACAAAATTTCATCTGCGAATATTGGTGAAATTGCCACATCTAATAATAAAGAACCTATCGAAATATTTGACGCAGAGGGCGAACCTATCGGTTTTCAAGACCCGAACATCAACCGTATTCTGGACGAAAATGGAAAATTTATCCCCTTTTCGCCAGACCAGCCGGTATTCGACAGCGAGGGCAGACAAGTGGGATTTATCCCGCAGGCTATGTTTGACGAGTTCGGAAGTCTTGTTTCGGGTCACCCGCTTATGGACGAGGACGGAAACTTTATCCCGTATGAGCTCGGGGCGGCGGTGTTTGACGAAAACGGAAACAGCATGGGCTATTTCGCGGAGCCACTCTTCGATGAAAACGGCGATCTTATACAGCAGACGCTGGTTGACGAGAACGGAAACCCCATGGCGTTCACGCCGCGTTACCCGGTCTACGACGAAAGCGGAGATCAAGCGGGTTTTACAGCGCACCTGTTCAGTCAGAACGGAAACCCCGTGTTAAATCAGCCGCTTGTTGACATAAACGGAAACATTCTGCCGTTCATTCCCGCAATACCGCTTTTCGACCAGAACGGAGAAGTTGCGGCGTATCAGCCGCGAGCTCTCTTCGACGCGGACGGCAACCCGTTCTTGCAGCCGCTGGTTGACGGCGACGGATATCCGCTTGCGACTATCCCGCAAGAGCCCGTTCTGAATGAGATAGGCGAGATAATAGGTTACCGCGTGAAATTATTCGACAAGAACGGAAAGCGCATACTTCACGAGCAGGTGTTCGATCTCGACGGCAACCCGATCTTCGAGAGCCCCGTTGAGGAGGAAGAACACGAGATAACCGGCTGGCACAAGTTCCTTAATGATATGATGTCGAACCAGGGGTACACTCAGCAGCTCAAATCTTCGGGATATAATCTCGAGAGCATAGTCGGGGCGTATAACCGCGGAAAATTCAGCGGTATGGACGCTATCAAGGCGATAATAGACGGGCTGTTTATGGGACAGGACGACACGGAGGCGCAGGAGCAGATAAACATGATGCATGATGATTTCGCCAAGGTGAACACCATGCAGGAGATGATAGACGATCTGAACTCTCTTTTGAGGGACTTGCCCGATGTTCCGCTCCGCGAGAGGCTGTACGGCGTTTTCGTGGATATAATCGACAAAATGGCGGTAAAGAACGAGCTCCCTCAGCACGGAGTGCGCCCGCCCGTAAGCTCCACGCTGGATAACCTCACGGATTTTATCCAGACGAACATCAACAACCCCGCGCTGAAATCGCTCGACAGCTTCAACGCCTCCAACCTTCTGCAAAGCCTTCTGAACGCGCCGGGAGTGTTCACGCCGCTTGCGCATTACATTCTCCCTCTTGAAGTGGCAAATACGCGCGCATTCGGGGAATTGTGGGTGGACAACGACGAGAACAACCCGAACAACACCCCGGGAACGCAGCGGAATTATCATCTGTTCCTGACGTTTGATATAGACAGCATAGGAAGGTTCGAGCTGAATATGTACGCTCTCGGCGAGGACGTGAACCTTTCGCTGCTCTATCCCCCGAGGTTCGAGCGCGAGATAGAGCCGATGAAGGACAGAGTGAACAAGATAATCCGAAACATCGGATACAAGACGCAGAATTTCGAGACCGCGCCGCTCAAAAAGCCGCATAATCTGGTCGAGGTGTTCCCGAAGATAACGGACAAGAGGATCACATTGAATAAGCGGGTTTAAGATATATTGGTCTTTTGTTTTCCCCGCCTCCGGCGGGGAAAACAAAAATCTCATGTATCCTCAATAGTTAAAGCACAAGAGATTTGATGTTTGCTCAAGACAGTATTTAAGGATTATGGGAGGTTTTATCGTGAATTTAGTTGACAAATCTTTCAAAACGTGATATAATATTGTATAATTTAATTATATAGAAAGGTGATATTATTATGGAAATAAAGCCTATAATTTGCGCGAATTGTGGAGGTCAAATTGAAATTGAGGAAGGAAAACAGATTTCCACATGTCCTTTTTGTGGTACACAGTTGTATTTTGATGATGGGTCTACAACAATAAACTTAAATCAAAATATTCGTGACGAGGCAAGATTAAATGAATTGAGGTTGCAAGAAAGACAACTGGAATTTGAACGTGATAGATATTTAAATGAAATAAAAGAACGCAAAAGAATGGGGCGCGCCATTTTATTTGTTGGACTTGGACTTATTTTAGCAGCGATAATTTTCCTTATTATTTCAAGTGCGTGGAAACCAACAATTGTTTTGTCTATTTTTCTTGTAATATGTGCCGGGTGCGGTATTCCATTGGCTATAAACGGTGGTAAAATGATGACCGATAATCGTACATACGCTGAACGTAATTCAGATAGATTGGAGGAACAACGCCGTAAGGATGAATTGGCAAGGCTTCGCATCGAAGAAGAACGTTTGCAAGGTGAAAGAGCAGAGCAAGCAGCACAGCGCAGAAAAGATGAACAAGCACGTCATATAGATGAAATGGAGAGGAGAAACCGTTATAGAAATGAGAGAAATGAACGAATTCAGCGTATGAATGATGAACATGCTCGTCGTAGAGAAGAGAGACAGCAGCGATATAATAGAAGATGAGAGGGTACAGGCGAAGTAAGTACTGTTGTAGAGATTCATATTTGGATCAGGAATGGTTGTTTCAGTAGCAAAGCATATTTTCAAATAAATCTTGATGTTCTGTGTATTTACATAGAAGTGGGAGAAAAATTAAGGAGAACACGAATTATGCCCAGACAAAAACACCCCATGTCCCCCGCGAACAACAAGCGCCTTTACGGTCAGAACGCGGCGGTGGCGTTAAAATACAATCCCGATATGAACTACGCGCCCGTGGTGGTAGCTTCGGGTCTCGGAGAGCTTGCCCAGAGGATAGTAAACATCGCGGACGAGGCGGGCGTTCCCATCTATCGGGACGACAGCGTTGCCGCGCTGCTTGTAATGCTCAATTCCGGCGAGACTATCCCGAAGGAGCTGTATCAGATAGTCGCGGCGATATACGCCGAGGTCGTCTACACCGCGGACAAACTGAGAAAGTAAACATAATTCTCGGTCGTGTATAAAGTTTTTTGAAAAAAATAGGGAAACCCCCTTGAAATTTCTGAGACTGTATGGTATAATGTATCTGTACAGATATATCCAAGGGAGTACTATATGACTTACAAAGAGAGCTTCATAAAATTTATGACGGATTGCGGCGTTCTCACCTTCGGAGAGTTCACGCTGAAAAGCGGGCGCAAGGCTCCGTATTTCATAAATTGCGGAAATTACAAAACGGGCGCGCAGCTCGCGAAGCTCGGCGAGTATTACGCGGAGTGCATAAACGAACACGGTTTGAAGCCGCAGACGCTTTTCGGTCCCGCGTACAAGGGTATACCGCTGGCAACGGCGGCTTGCGTGGCGCTGTACAACAAGTTCGGTCTGGATTGCAATTATTGCTTCGACCGCAAGGAAGTTAAAGACCACGGCGAGGGCGGTATGTTTGTCGGAAAAGCGCTTGAGGACGGCGAGAAGGTCGTTATCATCGAGGACGTTATGACAAGCGGAAAAGCTCTCAGAGAGGTCCTTCCCAAGCTGAAGGGCGCGGCGAACATCGAGATCGAGGGCATGATAATTACGGTAGACCGCGCGGAAAGAGGTCTTGAATCGAACAAGACCGCCGTGCAGGAGGTTCACGATGAGTTCGGTGTAAACGTCTATTCCATCGTGACGATAAACGACATAATCGAGGCGCTTGAAAACGGCGTTGTCGCGGGCGCGGAGTATGTCGGCAGGATGAAAGAGTATCGCAAAACGTATGGGGTGGAATGATTCCGCCTCCGTTAAATATTTTCGGAAAGGATTGATGAACTATGACAGTAGGTAACACCGCCAGATTACAAATCAGTATGGCGCAGGCGCAGACCAAGTACGGCGACCAGCTAAGCAGCTTGCAGTCTTCTTATTACGCGAACAGCAGGCTCAGCAAGTACGGTTTGAGCAGCACAAGCAAGAGCGCCGCTAAGTCAACTCTTGAAGACCTTCTGAAGAGCAGCAAGCTCAAGGGCAAGGACGCTAATTTCCGCAGCCAATTCAGCGATCTTTATAAGAGCATCTTCGGCATCGCGGACGATGACAGCGACGACAGCGACGTTGCTTCCGCGCAGTCGATAAAGACAGCCTCCGCTTCCGCGGGCAACGCGGCAGAGAGCATCAAGTCCTTCGCGGACGATCTGAAATACGGCGCGGAGTTCGACGTCGACGCTTACAGAAAGCAGGCGCAGGCGTTTGTCGACAGCTACAACGCTATGGTAGACAAGGTCGGAAGCTCCGATAATCAGAGCGTTCTGCAAAAGGGCGTTTTGATGGTAAATTCCGGAAAGGTATACACCGGAGCACTCAGACGCGCGGGTATCACCGTCGGTTCTGATAACAAGCTCACCGTGAACAAGGATCTTTCTAAAGTAACGGCGCTCAATATCAAGTCCGCTTTCGGTTCTAACGGCTTCTCGGATAAGGTCATCCAAAAGGCAAGCCAGATCAACACGCTCACGGGCGGCAGCGGAACGTTTACCGCGAGCGCGGTCGTTTCGGGCAGCGCGTCGGGCAACAAAACCGAGGACAACAAGGGCACGATGAAGGAGCTTGCCGCTAAGGTAAAGGAGCTCGCGACTGCCGTTAAGTCCTATGCACAGGGTCTCGGAACAGAAGAGAATGTATATAAGCCCGAGGACTACACAAAGGTTGCCAAGGATTTTATTGATACATACAACAGCTTCGTAGACGAGGCTTCCAAGAGCGACAACAGCTCCGTACGCAACAGAGCTACAACACTTAAGAGCGGCGCGCAGGCGTACAAATACTCGCTCCAGCACTCGGGCATAAACGTTGATAAAAACGGCAAGCTCTCTCTCGCAAGCGAGGCGGAGCTCGCGAAGCTCACCGATAGGGACATCAAGTACTCCTTCGGCAGCGAGGGCGGATTCCTCCAGAAGGTGACCGATAAGGCGAACCAGATAAACTCCCTTGTAAGCAGCGCTTCCGCGATGGGGTACAACTACAACAGAACGGCGAATTACGCATACAGCTCCGGCGCTCTGTTTGCGGTTTACGCTTGATCTGGATTTTAAAGTTACATAACAAAAAGGCGGCAGTTCAAAAGAACTGCCGCTTATTTATTTTCTGTTATTCATCGTCCGTCTCGGGAGCGTCCCAATTGTGCCATACGTTCTGAACGTCGTCGTTGTCCTCCATCGTCTCGAGCATCAAGCCCATTTTCTTGAGCTGATCCTCGTCGGTGAGGGTAGTGTAAGTACTCGGCACCTGCGCCGCCTCTGCGGAAAGGACTTCATATCCGCGCTTCGCAAGCTCCGCGGAAACGTTCTGCACCTCGTTCGGGTCTGTGGTTATCTCCACAACGCCGTCCTCAAAAGAGAAGTCCTCCGCGCCGCTTTCGAGAATATCCTCCATCGCCTTGTCCTCGTCGATGTCGCCGTCCTCGTTGTTCAGCACGATAACGCCTTTTAGCGTGAACATAAAGCTTACGCACCCCGCCGTTCCGAGATTGCCGCCGAATTTGTCGAAGTAGTGGCGTATCTCGCCCGCCGTGCGGTTTCGGTTATCGGTGAGGCAGTCCACGATAACTGCAACTCCGCCGGGACCGTAGCCCTCGTAAACGCAGTTTTCGTAATCGTTCTTCTCCGCGCCGCCGGCAGCCTTTTTCAGCAGACGGTCGATGTTATCGTTGGGGATATTGTTGGACTTCGCCTTTTGAACGAGCGCCGCGAGCCGCGAGTTGTTCGCGGGGTCTGCGCTTCCGGTTTCCTTGATGCAAACAAGTATCTCACGGCTTATCTTTGTAAATACCTTAGCGCGAGCGCCGTCCTTCTCGCCCTTTTTACGCTTGATCGTGCTCCATTTTGAATGTCCCGACATAATTCTTCCTCCTTATTTTAATCCGCTTCGCACCGCGGGTTGCGAAGCAACCCGCTAGCCTCGTTGATACATCACATCTCCGCTTCGCTCCGATATGATGTATCAACGGCTTGCTCCGCTTTTTTGTTTAAACCAACTCCGAAAATCCCTCTCCAAAGACCTCGCCCGCGCTTGTTGTTATAACGAACGCCTTCGGGTCAATCTCGCGGACTATCCTTTTCACCTTGCTGTAAGCCGTTCGCTGAACAGCCGTCGCTATGACTTGCCGCTCCTCGCCGCTGTATGCGCCCTCCGCCTTGAAGAGCGTAACGCCGTGTTCCTGTTCGAGGAGCTTTTTCGATATTTCGCGGGAGTTCTCCGAAAATATCATCAGAAAGCGGCTTTCCTGCAAACCGTACACCAGAAAATCTATGAACTTCGACTGCACGAAAATAGCCACCACCGCGAACAGCACCACGTTTATATCTCCGTAAACGAGCGCCCCGAGCCCCACAACGAGAATATCCAGCACCGCCGTTACAGTGCCTATCTTCATATCGGAACGAGCTTTCTGTATCATTTTGATGAGGATATCCGTGCCGCCCGTCGAGCCCTCGCGTTGATAGTTGAGCCCCAGACCTATCCCCATAAGCGCTCCGCCGAACAGCGCCGCCACAATGCCGTTTCCGCCCTCGGCGCTGTATGTCGGCACAAACATATCGAAAACGTCCGTAAACACCGAAATAAACAGAACCGAAATGAGGGTCTTTATCATAGTCGCCTTGTGGAGGAATATAAACCCCAAGATCATCAGCGGGATATTGAGCGCGAAGATCAGAGTTCCGACCTTTACGGGAACAAGCGACGACAGTATGACGGATATGCCCGTAACGCCGCCGGGAGCTATATTGTTCGGAGAAACGAAACATTCCACCCCAAACGAATAGACCGCGGACGCTATAATGATTATCATTATGTCAACGAACCAACGATGAAATGAATGTTCTTTTTTCATGATCCTCCGTTATTATTCAAATGTCGCCGTCCGTCGGCAGCGCTTCGCATATCGCGTCGAACAGCGTTTCCATACGTTCCTTCTGCTCCGTAAGAGCGAGGTAGCCGAACAGCGCTTCAAGCGCGGTCGCGCGGCGGTATTCGGAAGGCTTCGCGCTTTTCGGCACGGATATCCCGCCCGCGTTTCTCCCGCGCCGCAGAATTTCCGCTTCCTTTTCGGTAAGCAGCGGTTCTATAACGTTCACCGCATCGGACTGATAGCTTGCGCGAACTCTCTGCACCGCCATTTCGTGGAGCTTGCCCGCGTTCGTTTGGTGATTTTTCACCACGCGCTCGCGCACCATTGTCTCGTAAACGCTGTCTCCGTAGAACGCGAGAACGTTCGGGCTGTACCCCTGCGCTTCCATTTCTGTCATAGCTTACCCCTTACGTCTCAAAATATAATAGACAAAGCTGTATTCTTCGCTATGGAGCTCGAACATATAAATTTCCTTGTTTATTTCGCCTATGCCCGCCTCGGCTTCGCCGTCCGCCGTGCCCTCGAGTTTACGGACAAGCTCTGTCATGGGATCGTAGAAGTGCTTTTTCCAATCGGACTTCGGGGCGATGTAGAAGTCCTCTGTCGAGAACCCCTGCGCCTTAGCTTCTCTGAGCACCTCGTCAAGCGGCACAAGCCTGCCAAATCTATGCGTGATATAGCTCCTCGTGTCGGGGGAAGGATCGATAAGCCAGCAGAGCGTCCGAAAAACAGCCGTGCCGCCAGCGGAAAGATGCTCGCGGAGCTGTTCAAGCCGCCGCGTAATACCGTCGGGCTCGCAAAGTCCGTTGAACCAGATCATATCCCAGCCGTTTTCCGCGGAAACTATCTCATAAGCCCCGACCGTGCGCGCGTTCAATCCGAGCGCCGCTGCCTTTTCGGCGCGTTCGCGCTCCCCGAATGCCGCCAGCACCTTAGCGCCCGTTTCCTCGGCTATGAGCCGCGGCGTAAAGACGTCGTCGCCAAAAAACAGCGCGTTTTTTGGCTTTGCCTTGCACATTTTCAGCACTTGCCGCGCCGTTTCCTCGCTGCCCGCGGTAGACCTGTCCATTTGCTCTATGATAGCGTTTAAAAAGCTGCCCATTGATGTTATACCCCCGAAATTTTCCCGCTCGGAGCAGAGCCGATAGCCTTTTACCTCACATAATTGAACTCGAAATCGAAGATCGACACAACGTCGTCCTCTTGTATTCCCTGCCGCTCCAGCTCGTCGATTATGCCGCTTGAACGCAGCACGCGCTGAAAATATTGCAGGCTCTCGTAGTCCTCCATATTGACGACGGAGAGTATCGGCGCGAGCCATTCCGCTTCCACGATATAAACGTCGTCCTGTTTTGTGACGGTGAATGAGCGCTTCTGCTCGTCTATCGCGGCAAGCTCTTCAAGCGAGAGCGGAACAGCCTCGTAGCGTTTTACGGGCGGCAGAGTGTCCAGCTTCGCGATGACCGCGTCCATAAGCTTGTCCGTGCCCTCCGTTGTCGCCGCGGATATTCTGAAAAACGGCAAACCGCTCTCTTTTATGAATTCCTCGAATGCCGCTATCTGTTCCTCGCTCGCGAGATCGCACTTGTTCGCCGCGACTATCTGCGGGCGCTCGGCAAGCTCCTCGGAAAAGTTGGCGAGCTCGAGATTTATCTTGTCGAAATCCTCCTTGGGATCTCGACCCTCTATCCCAGAAACGTCCACAACGTGAACGATAAGCCGGCAGCGCTCAACGTGCCGCAGGAACTCGTGTCCGAGCCCTACGCCCTCGCTCGCGCCCTCGATAAGCCCCGGAATGTCCGCCATAACGAACGATCTTTCGCCGCGCTTGACCACTCCCAGAACAGGGGTTATCGTGGTGAAATGATAATTTGCTATTTCGGGCTTTGCCGCGCTCACCACGCTTATCAGCGAGGATTTCCCGACGTTCGGGAAACCGACAAGACCCACGTCCGCCAACAGCTTGAGCTCCAGCGTTACATCGAACTTCTCCCCCGGAAACCCGGGCTTTGAGAACCGCGGTATCTGACGCGTCGGGGTGGCGAAACGCGCGTTTCCTCTGCCGCCCTTTCCTCCGCGAGCCACAACAACGGGCTCGTCGGAAACGTCCGCGAGAATTCGCCCGGTGTTTCTGTCCTTGACGATAGTCCCGCGCGGGACTTTTATCACAGTGGGCTCCATAGACTTCCCAGAGCACCGCTTTGCGCCGCCCGCTTCGCCGTTGGGGGCGATGTACTTTTTCTTATAGCGGAAATCGACAAGCGTGGAAAGGCTGTCGTCCGGCGCGAAAACGATATCCGAGCCCTTGCCGCCGTCGCCGCCGTCCGGACCGCCCGCGTTGACATACTTCTCCCTATGGAATGACACCGCGCCGTTGCCGCCGTCGCCTGCCTTTATCATTATCTCGACTTTATCCACAAACATCCCGATCCCCCGCTTTCATCAAAATTATCATTTCCCGTTCTCGCAAAAATACACAAATAAGCCGGACGAGTGATCCGGCTTAGCTGCATTACATACAGGAACTCAGTCCGCGTAAACGGAAACCTGCTTTCTGTCGCGACCAAGGCGCTCGAACTTCACCTTGCCGTCAACAAGCGCGAACAGAGTATCGTCCGAACCGATGCCCACGTTGTTGCCCGGGTGAATGTGCGTGCCGCGCTGTCTTACGAGAATGTTTCCCGCGAGAACGAACTGACCGTCCGCACGCTTTACGCCAAGTCTCTTGGACTCGGAATCACGACCGTTCTTGGTCGAGCCCATACCTTTTTTATGAGCGAAATATTGCAAACCTATCTTGATCATGGTATTTTCCTCCTTAAAATAACTCATTCAACGCTTACCTTTATCTTACTGTAATCCTCCGCGAGAGCCTCCAGATGCTCGTACAGTGCCGAGATGAGCCCCGCCGCCGCCTCGCTGTATGCGAGCAGACGCAGCGTTATGCGGTTTTCCTCGACTGTAACGTCCGCGTTCGCCTTGAAATTCTCGGTTATGCAGTTGCAGACCAGCATTGTGCAGGAGCTCACCGCCGCGCAGACGATGTCGTTCCCCTCCGTGCCGTAGCCCGCGTGCCCGCTTATATCAAAGCCAGAAAACGTCTTGATATCGCCGAACTCTCCCAAACGAAAACAGCATTTAAGCATTACGCGTTGATAGCCTCGATCTTTACCTGGCTGTACGGCTGTCTGTGACCCATTTTTCTCTTAACGTGCTTCTTGGGCTTGTAAGTGAAAACGGTGATCTTCTTAGCCTTGCCGTTCTTAAGGAGCGTTGCCTTAACGGTTGCTCCGCTTACATAAGGCGCGCCGACGCTGATGTTGCCGTCGTCCTTGCCTACCATAATTACCTTGTCGAAGGTTACTTCGCCCTCGGCTTCAAGCTTTTCGATAAAGAGAACGTCGCCCTCTTTTACCTGATACTGCTTTCCGCCCGTTTCAATAACTGCGTACATATTTTATACCTCTTTTCGGAACTCGCTGTGCTAAGGCGACGCGCTTTGCTTTCGCAATTTGCGCATACTTTCCCTATACCTTACACAAGCGGCTTAATTATTATAACACAACCGCGCCCGTTTGTCAAGCACTTTTTGGGGATTTTTTAAGAAAAAGTCTCCGAAAATCGCTTTCCGGAGACCTTATACAACTTATTCCAATTCAAACGCGCCTGTATACAAGCGGTAGTACTGACCTTTTTCGGAGATAAGTTTGTCGTGCGAGCCCCGCTCTATTATCTGACCCTGATCGAGCACCATAATAACGTCAGAGTTGCGGACTGTGGAGAGCCTGTGCGCTATAACGAACACCGTGCGCCCCTTCATAAGCGCGTCCATGCCCGCCTGCACTATCGCCTCGGTTCGCGTATCTATAGAGCTCGTCGCTTCGTCGAGTATCATAACGGGCGGATCGGCAACCGCCGCTCTCGCTATGGAAATGAGCTGTCTCTGTCCCTGCGAGAGTCCGCTTCCGTCCCCCTTGAGCACCGTGTTGTACCCCTCGGGGAGCATACGGATAAATCCGTCGGCGTTTGCGAGCTTCGCCGCCGCGATACACTCCTCGTCAGTAGCGTCGGGCTTGCCGTAGCGGAGGTTCTCCATTACCGTGCCGGTAAACAGGTTTACGTCCTGCAAGACCACGCCGAGCGAGTGCCGCAGGTCGGCTTTCTTTATCTTATTGACGTTAATGCCGTCATATCGTATTTTGCCGTCCGCGATGTCGTAGAAACGGTTTATAAGGTTGGTTATTGTGGTTTTGCCCGCGCCCGTAGCGCCCACAAAAGCCACCTTCTGCCCCGGCTTCGCGTAGAGGTCTATATTATGTAGCACCATTTTTTCGGGAACATACCCGAAATCCACGTCGTCAAGTACGATGTCTCCCTGAAGCTCCGTGTATGTAACAGAACCGTCCGCTGTGTGCGGGTGCTTCCAAGCCCAGAGACCTGTGCGCTCGCTCGTTTCGGTGAGCTCGCCTTTTTCGTTTCTCTTTGCGTTTACAAGAGTAACATAGCCGTCGTCGACCTCGGGTTTCTCATCGAGGAGCGAGAAGATACGCTCCGCGCCCGCCATTGCCATCGCGACGGAGTTGAGCTGCTGCGATACCTGCCCGATAGGACCGATGAAGCTTCTCGAGAGCTGCAAAAACGAAACGATAGCGCCAAGATTAAGGATCTCCGCGGTGATGACCGCGAAGCGCTCCGCGCCGTCCTTCACAACCGTGCCGAAAAGCCCGAAATTCGTTACGCCCTTGATAGCCAGCGTTCCGCCGATAACGGCGAGGATAACGTACAGAACATAGCCGAGGCAATTGTTCAGCGGCATAAGAATGTTCGCGTTGGCGTTCGCCTTGTAGGTGTTTTCGCAAAGCTCGAAGTTCCTGCCGTCAAATTGCCGCTTGGACTGCTCCTCGTGGCAGAATATTTTTACTACCTTCTGCCCGTTAATCATTTCCTCAATATATCCGTTCACATCCGCCGTGGACTGCTGCTGCTTCATAAAGAAAGTGCCGGATTTCTTCGCGATACGCGCCGTGATCATCATCATAAAGAACAGGAACACGATAACGATCAGCGTCAGCAAAAGCGACAAATGCAGCATCGAAAAGAACACCGCGATTATCGTGATACCCGATGACAGCACGGAGGGTATCGCCTGCGAAAGCATTTGCTGCATAGCGTCCGCGTCGTTGGTGTAAAAGCTCATAACGTCTCCGTGCGGATGCGTGTCGAAATACTTTATCGGAAGGCTCTGCATGTGCGAAAACATATCGTCGCGTATCTTTTTCAGAACACCCTGCGAAACGCTTGCCATTATCCGCGCGTTGAACAGCGCCCCAAGCGCCCCGATAAGGAACAGCGAGCCCATTGTGATAAGCGCCTTTAAAAGCCCACCGTAGCCGATCGAGGGATCCTGTAATATCGGCTTGATGTGATCCTCAATAAGCGTTTCCAAAAACAGCGAGGACATTACCGAAGCTCCCGACGTAAGCAGGATACATATTATAACAATCAACATTCTTCCGCGGTAGGGAGCTAGGTATGACATCAGCCGCTTGACTACGGTTTTGTCGATCTTCATCGGAACTCTCGCGCCGCGCGGAGCGCGTCCGCCGTGCATAGGCATGGGTTGTTTTTCGTTAGCCATTATCCTCTGACCCCCTTGTCTGCTGATCGTATATCTCGCGGTAGATGCCGCCGCGGGCGTACAGCTCATCATGCGTGCCCATATCGGCGATTTTTCCGTTATCGAGAACGATTATTTTATCCGCCTCGCATACCGATGAAACACGCTGCGCTATGATTATCTTGGTGGTGTTCGGTATCTCCTCGCGGAACGCCTTTCTTATCATGGCGTCGGTGTGAGTATCAACAGCGCTCGTGCTGTCATCGAGAATAAGTATCTTCGGGTGCTTCAGAAGCGCCCGCGCAATGCAAAGGCGCTGTTTCTGTCCGCCGGAAACGTTCGAGCCGCCCTGTTCAATATGCGTATCGTATTTGTCGGGGAATTTCTGTATGAACTCATCGGCGCACGCGAGTCTGCACACACGCTGCACGTCCTCGTCGGAGGCGTTCTCATCGCCCCAGCGGATATTGTCGTATATCGAGCCGCTGAACAGCGTGTTTTTCTGGAGAACCATCGCGACGTTGTTTCGCAGTGCCTCCAGATTATAGTCGCGGACGTTCTCTCCGCCGACAAGAACTTCGCCGCCCGTCGCGTCGTACAGTCTCGGTATCATCTGCACGAAGGTGGACTTTGAAGAGCCCGTGCCGCCGATGATCCCGATTGTTTCTCCCGAGTTTATCTTCACGCTGATGTGGTCGAGAGCGTTGCTTTCGGCGGTGTCAAAATACTTGAACGTAACGTCCTTAAACTCGATAGAGCCGTCTTTAAGCTCTTTAAGATTGCGCTCGCCGTCGTTGATATCGCAGCCCTCGCGCAGGACCTCCGTTACGCGGTCCGCGCTCGCCTTCGACATCGTGAGCATTACGAAGATCATCGAAAGCATCATAAGGCTCATAAGTATCTGCATGGTGTAGGTAAACAGCGAGGTAAGTCCCCCCACGGTGAGACCGTCGGGGTTTATCGCGCCGTTTCCGCTCTCGACTATCGCGTGAGCTCCCAGCCACGAGATAGCGATAATGCAGCTGTAGACCGCCACCTGCATAGCGGGCGCGTTGAACGCAACGGTCTTTTCCGCCTTGGTGAACAATCCGAAAATGCGTTCGGAGGTGACGCGGAACTTCGATATTTCGTGATCCTCCTGCACAAAGCTCTTTACCACGCGTATGCCGCGGACGTTTTCCTCAACGCACTCGTTGAGGTCGTCGTAAGCCTTGAAGGTTTTGTTGAATATCGGGAACGCCGTTTTGATGATAATTGCCAACACGACAGCCAGAAACGGTATCGCGTACAAAAACGTAAGCGAAAGCTTCGGGCTCGTTCTGAACGAGAACACGCACGCGAAGATCAGCATAGCGGGCGCGCGGAATGTAATTCTCGTTATCATCTGAAACGCCATCTGAACGCGCGAAACGTCCGTTGTAAGGCGCGTTACAAGGCTCGCTGGGGAAAACTTGTCGATAGAAGCGAACGTGTAGTTTTGTATGTTGCAGTACATATCCCACCGCAGATTTCTCGCGAAGCGCGAGCTCGCGCGGGAAGCGGTAAAGCCCGCCGTTACGCCGAAAAACATCGCGACAAGCGTTGTGGCGAGCAAGATCACGCCGTATTTTACAACGTTGTTCATATCTCCCTTGTTTATGCCCTCGTCGATCATATTTTTCATGATCCTCGGGATAAGAACCTCGAAAAATGTCTCGGAAAGCACGAATATCGGCGTTAATATCGCGGGCAATTTAGCGTCGCGGATACATTTTGCCAGCGTCTTTATCATTTAAGCATCTCTCCCTTCGCTTTTGTCTGTTTCCAGATTTGATTGTAATCTTTCAAGAAAACCGAACAGCGTTTTCAGTTCCTCTCTTGTGAAGCCTTTCGTGAGCTGTTTCTCGGTCCGCTCGTATTCCTCGCGCATTTTTCGGCTTATCTCGCGGGATTTCGCCGTCATCAATATCCTCTTCATTCGCCCGTCGTGCGACACGGGCGCGCGTTCTATCATGCCCTTTTTTTCGAGCAGCTTCAGAACCTTCGAGGCGGTTGAGCGCGTTATTCCGAAGTTGTCCTCGAAATCCCGCTGATAGACGACCTTACCCAGCCTCTCCATGTGATCTAAGTGCGCGATTATCCAGCCGTTGGAGCACGTCATATTGTCGAGCTCCTTTTTAAGCTCCGAATTGCGGTCTATGAACCGCCGCACCGCGTTATTCAGCATACGAAGCCGCATACCTATGTCGTTGTTTTCGTTTTCCTCCACAATAACATCTCCCTTATTTCGTAAAATGTTGGATATGCTACTACTTTGTTTGACGTTAAACATTATACAGCATATTCCACAATTTGTCAAGGGGCTGATTGTGAAAAAACAATGAAATTTTCAGAGGAGTTTTTGTAACGATTTACATTGCCTTTTTCAGAACAAAACCCGCCATAAACACGTTTTTGGCGTTCAGAATTTCTTTGACGGTTTTCCGCTTCTCGACTTCCCGATAATTGGAGAAGTGGTTGTACGCGGCAACGCCTTCCGACGTTCTTTGGAGGGCGAAGGTGTGTGCGCGGGGGTCGGCGGCGGCGAACCTGTAACACAAAACGCCGATCCTCCCGACCGTCAGGGCTTCCTCGAATTCCGCGAGACTGCGGCATTTCACGAACTCCGCGCCATACGCCGAAAGACAAGCGCCTATCCGCCAAGGCAGCGTGCCGAATGCTCCGGCGGGCACCGCGGGGGTTGCCGCGCCTCCTTCAAACTCCGCCGCGAGCTTAAGATAATCCGCCCTTATCCCCGACAGAACAAGGGCGTTGTAAACCGCCATTATGCCGCAGCAAACGCCGCTCATTCCGACGCGCCGAAACCGCAGCGTGGGAAAAGCTCCGCCGTTCTGGAATATCAAAGCTCCGTTCGGCAAAAGGTTTTCGGAAAAATCGGGGCTTTTTTCGAGATTGCTCTCGTATGCTCGCCGAAAGCGGCGCGGCAGCTCTTCAAAGCGCTTCCATCGTTTCATAAAGTCACCTGTTTGTTTTTATGTTCTCACCGCAGGCGGTGAGAACATAGAAATTAATTATAGATCATATTTGTATTTTATCACGAATTCTCCCGATTGTCAATTCCGGGCAATGAAATAGTATAACATTCCTTGACTTAACGCTGTGCTCCCCGCCGCAGGCGGTGAGGACAGCGAATTTATATACAGACTGCTCCCCCGCCGCAAACGGAAAAAACGCCGTTGGATATGTCCCCTTAAATATTTTTTCTAAACGTATTGCAATTTAAAGGGATATGTGGTAAAATAGATATATATATTTAAAATTTTTGAGAAAGAAAGGCGACATAATTATGAGCAAAGTAGTTAAATTCGGCGGGAGCTCCCTTGCGGACGCCAAGCAGTTCAAAAAGGTAGCCGACATCATTCACGCCGATCCCGAGCGCGTTTACGTTGTGCCCTCCGCACCCGGAAAGCGTTTTAAGGACGACACCAAGGTGACCGATCTTCTGTATCGGTGCTATGAGCTCGTGCTCACCGGAGAGGACTTTGCGAAGGCTTTCGCGCCTGTTCGCGAGCGCTACGACGAGATAATCAAGGAGCTGGGTCTAAAGGTCTCGCTTAATGACGAGTATGTGAAGATAGGTCAGGCGTTCCGCGCGGGCGCCGACCGCGACTACGCGGCTTCGCGCGGAGAATATCTCAACGGTATTCTTTTGGCGGACTACCTCGGCTATGAGTTCGTCGACGCGGCAAAGGGCATTTTCTTCGACCACAAGGGGAATTTCGACGCTTCCATAACAAACGCCTGTCTCGGCGCTATCCTCGAAAAGACCCCGAAGGCTGTCATTCCCGGCTTTTACGGAGCTCTTCCCGACGGCACGATAAAGACCTTCTCGCGCGGCGGTTCGGACTTTACGGGCTCGGTCGTGGCTAAAGCGGCGGGCGCTTCGCTCTATGAAAACTGGACTGACGTTTCGGGATTTCTGGTTGCCGACCCGCGCATCGTAAAAGACCCCGCCGGTATCGAGGTGATCACCTATTCGGAGCTCCGCGAGCTTTCGTATATGGGCGCGGGCGTGCTCCACGAGGATGCTATTTTCCCGGTGCGCAGCGCGAATATCCCGATAAACATCAAGAACACCAACGCCCCCGACGACGCAGGCACGCTGATAGTTCCCTCCGCAGGCAGCAACACGCATTATCTTGTTACGGGCATCGCGGGGAAAAAGGATTTTTCGGCTATCTCGATAGAAAAAGACCGCCTCAATTCCGAAAACGGCTTTATGCGCCGTATGCTGCAGGTGCTTGAAAACCACGGCGTATTCCCCGAACACATGCCCACGGGAATTGATACCGTTTCCGTCGTTGTGAACACGCACGAGCTCGGAGACGCCGCCAAGCGCGAAAAGCTTGTGGCTCGGCTTAAGGACGTTCTGCGCCCCGATCATTTCGAGATAATAGACGGTCTCGCGCTTATAGCGGTAGTGGGACGCGGAATGAAATCGCAAAAGGGAACGGCTACGCGCGTTTTCGCGGCGCTCTCTCACGCGGACATCAACGTCCGTATGATAGATCAGGGCTCGTCCGAGCTGAACATCATCGTCGGCATCGACGAAAAGGATTTCGAGAACGCTATCCGCGTGATCTACGATATGTTCATTCTGAGCGAGGAATAACGATTGTAAGCGTCACCGCGCGGTTTTGCGCGGTGATGACGTGATTTTGGAGGTCATAATGAGCAGAGCAGACGATATCTTCATACAAAACTGCCGCGATATTCTCGAAAACGGTACGTCAGACGAAAACCTTCCCGTGCGCCCGCGCTGGGAGGACGGCGCTCCCGCGCATACAATAAAGAAGTTCGGGCTGGTGAACCGCTACGACTTGTCGGAGGAGTTCCCGATAATGACCCTGCGCCGTGTTTACTACCGTTCCGCGATAGACGAGATATTGTGGATATATCAGAAGCATTCAAACAACGTCCGCGAGCTCTCTTCGCGCGTATGGGACGCGTGGGCTGACGAAAACGGCTCGATAGGCAAGGCTTACGGCTATCAGATGAGCGTGAGGCACAAGTACCCCGAAGGCGAGTTCACGCAGATAGACCGCGTTTTGTACGACCTGAAGCACAACCCTGCCTCGCGGAGAATTCTGCTGAATATGTACAACCACCACGACCTGAACGAAATGGCGCTCGCGCCCTGCGCGTATTCTCTCACACTGAACGTGAGCGGAAACAGGCTCAACGCGATACTTAATCAGCGCTCGCAGGATATGCTCACCGCGAACAATTGGAACGTCTGCCAATACGCCGCGCTGCTTATAATGCTCGCGAAGTCAACGGGCTTTGAGGCGGGCGAGCTCGTCCATGTGATAGCCGACGCGCACATCTACGACAGGCACATCGAGGCGGTAAAGCGCCTTATCGAAAAAGAACCCTTTCCCGCTCCGAAAATGCGCGTTGAGGATGTCACGGACTTCTACGCGTTCACCAAGGAAAGCTTCACCGCGGAAAATTACAAGTACCACGAATTCAACGAAAAAATCCCGGTAGCCGTTTAGAACAATGAGGTAAATCCAATGAATGAGACGAACACGAAAAAATTAGCGCTGCTTATCGACAGCGACAACGTTTCCCCGAAATACTCGCAGTTTATCATGCAGGAAGCTTCCAAGTACGGAAACCTTATATACAAGCGTATATACGGCGATTGGGAGAAAAACAATTCCGGCTGGCGGATACCCGCCATGAACAACTCCATAATGCCCGTACAGCAGAACAGCTACATCGCGGGGAAAAACGCCACGGATTTCTCCATGATAATCGATGCTATGGATATTCTCTACACGGGAAACGTGGACGGATTTGTGCTTGTAACAAGCGACAGCGACTTCACGCGGCTCGCGATAAGGCTGCGCGAGTCGGGTATGCTGGTTATCGGTATCGGCGAGGTGAAAACGCCGCTTGCGTTCACCTCAAGCTGCCACAGCTTCAGCTATCTCGACCAGGTGTGCGCAAATCTCGGGGAATACGACGAGACCACGCTCCGCCAAGACCTCATAAATTACGTCAAGGAAAACGACGACGGCAAGCTCGATCTGCCGAAGATCAACGCGTATCTCAATTCACGCTACGGCAACATCGACTACAACGCGCTTGGCTTCAACAGGCTTTCGATGTTCGTTGACAGCGTACCCCAGATTGTTCGCAGGGGAACATTCGTTATGACAAGGGAGGCAGACAAGCGCAAAAAAGCCCTGAATGCCCTCGACGAAAAGGAGATAACGCGCGTTATCGTGGAGTATTTGAGCCGTCAGAAGGGAGAGCGCGACGATCTCTCCAAGGTCGCGAATTATGTTACAAAGGTGCTTGGCAAGGTGGATTTCTCGAGATTCGGCTCGAAGCATTTCGCGAAGTTTATCGACAAGCAGTCCGTTTTTTCGCGCGACGGCAGCATGGTCTCTCTTACGAAGCAGACCTCTTCCGAGACAAAACCGGAAACAAAATCCGCGGAGCCCGTGAAAACCGAGGAAGCTCACACGCTCCGCATCACTTCTCAGCTTTTTGATATGGAGGTAAAGAAGTACGCCGCCGATAACGGCGAAAAGGGAGGAAACGTCGGACAGCTCAACAATATGCTTCTCGAAAAATACGGAAAGAGCTACATCGCGGATCTCGGATTTCCCGATTTCGCGGCGGCGATGAATTCCGTTTCGGGCATAAAGGTCGAAAAGAATTTCGTTACGATAAGCGAGAACGCTCCCGAAAATCCTGCGCAGAAGCCCAAGCCCGAAAAGACCCCCGCGAAAAAATCCAAACCCCAAACAGCTCCCGCTTCTCAAAAGAAACAGCCCGCCAAAGAGCTTAAAAACGAGCCCGCGCCCGAGGAAGCTCCCAAGAAGAAAGCCGGCAGACCCAAGAAGGAGATCGTCAAGGCAGACATCAATGTTGTCAAGCGTGATATTTTCGAGTTCGTCACGCAGAACGACAACGCGGCGCCGCTTTCCGCAACGGGCAATATGCTCACAAATAAATACGGCAAGGGGTATTTGAAGGAGCTCGAGTTCACAACTCTCAAAAAGCTCCTCGCAGAAATAAACGGCGTGAGCGTTAAAAACGAAGTGGTTTCCCTCAACAAGAGCTTCATCAAGCGCACCGAGGAAATTGAAAAGTTCATCTACGACTTTGCGAGAAACGACGAGAAAAAAAGCATCAAGTCGCTCACCATGCAGCTTAGGCGGAAATACAAGAATTTCGATTTCACGGATTACGGCTACACGAAATTCAGCGATTTTATCAACGCGATAGACGGCGTCCGCGCGAACGGTTATTATGTTGAGCCGATAGATTAAATCTGCCTATACGAAAGAGGGCGTTTGAGTGAAGAAGGACATTATTTACAGCCTTTCGGGGCTGTACCGCGACGAGTTCCGCGTAACGGGCTACCGCTTCGGCAAGGGCGAAAAGACCTGCTGTATAATCGGAAGTCTCCGCGGAGACGAGATACAGCAGCTTTATATGTGCAGTCTTCTTGTGAAAGCTTTGGCACAGATAGAGAAAAAAGGCGACTTCGCGCACGACAGGGAAGTCCTCGTTATCCCTTCGCTGAACAATTTCAGCACTAACATCGGGCGGCGGTTCTGGTGTCTCGACAACACGGACATCAACCGAATGTTCCCCGGAGATCCCGAGGGCGAGACCACTCAAAGAATAGCCGCGGGCGTTTTTGAGGAGATCAGACAGTACAAGTACGGCGTGCAGTTCGCCTCGTTTTACATTCCCGGGGTGTTTATCCCGCACGTCCGCATGATGAAGACCTGCAAAGAAAACACTTCGCTCGCAAATTTGTTCGGGCTTCCGTATATCGTTTTGAGAACGCCCATCGCCATGGATCGTTCCACTCTGAACTTCAACTGGCAGGTTTCCGGAACGGCGGCATTCTCCGTTTACACCAACGCCACCGAAACGATAGACGAGACCTCCGCGGATCAGGGCGTTTCGTCGGTTCTGAGATTTCTCTCGAGAATGGGGATCATCAAATACCGCTGTCACGGCGGATATATGGGAATGATAGTGGACGAGGACGAAATGATAAACGTCAAAAGCACGGCGGCGGGGATATACCGCCAGGTGTTGGACGCGGGCGACGAGGCTCACCGCGGCGACGTTCTCGCGAGAGTTATTCACCCCTATGAGGGCGAGATAATAGCGGAGATAACCGCCCCCGCGGACGGAGTTGTTTTCTTCGCCCACAAAAAACCGCTCATCACGGAAAACACCCAAGCCTTCAAGATGATAAAGAGGATACATAAGTAAAACATAAGTAAAAAAACGCTCCGCTGAAAAAGGGAGCGTTTTTTGTCCGCTATTTGCGTTTTATCTTCGCTTGAGGTCGTATTTCCTGTAGAACTTCTCAATATCGTCGTCGCTGCGCACAAGCTCCGCGAGCACCAGCTTGTTTTCTGCGCGGGAGAAAAATCCTATCGTCTTTTCGCCCGTGCACACCGAGCTTTCAACGCGCACGTCGTCCTCCGTGAAGCCCTCGGGGAGCTTTGCCCTTAGCGGGACGGCTATTCTCTTCAACTGCCTCGACCACACTTTCTTTACTTTTTTGCTTGTTATTCTTATTTCTTTCGGAAGCTTTCTTACCTGTTGAACGGCGCTTGTTATTTCGTCCACGGTTTTGAAAAGAGAGCCCGTGAAGAAATTCTCGCGGCGCTGCGTGCGTCCGCTCATACAGTGCTCGCGCACGACGAAGTAACGCTCGTATGCGCGTTTTACCGAATCCTCCCACGAAACGTAGACCTCGTTCATGGCGTTCTCTCCGATTTGGCGCAGCTCATTGCGGTGCGTTACAGCGAACTCCATATTTTTCGCGACAGCCTCGGGAGATGGGTCTGTGAGGAGCCCCGTGCGCCCGTCCGTTATGCCCTCTGCGGCGCAGCTGTTCCTGATAAGTATGGAAGCGACTCCGCAAGCTGCCGCCTCGCGGACCACTATTCCGTGTGTGTCGTATTCCGAAGGGAAGATGAACAGCTCGGAAGCCGTATAGAAAACGCGCAGATCGTCGCGGTCTGTTACTGCGCCCGTGAAAACGCATTTTTCCGTAAGTCCGAGCTTCTCGGCGTAATCCTCTATCTCGTCTTTATCAAGTCCGTCTCCTATGAACATCATACGATACTTTAAGCCCTTTTGGTCTATTATCTTCAAAGCGTCGAGTATCATACGAATTCCCTTATACCATACCAATCTTCCCACAAACAGGAACAGGACGGTATCCTCGGGAATTCCGTAATACGCGCGGAGCTCCGCGACTTCGGCGGCGTCCGCTCTGCCCTTCGGGAAATCCACGCCGTTTTCCATTACGACGTAATCCCCCTCGTAGCCCAGCCTTCGGAGGTTTTCACCCGCGCCGCGGCTTACCGTCCAGACCTCGTCGCACGCGGAGATGTTTTCCGCGAGTATTTTTATCACCTGATTTGCCAGCGTTTCGTTTTTGATGTCGCGCTTTATGTCCACATCGAATTTCGTGTGATATGTCATTACGATGGGGATATTGGTTTTCTCGCGCAGAACTCTCGCCATCATAGTGGAAGCGAAGGGGCAATGCGAGTGTATCAGGTCGAACTCGTCCGCGACAAGCCTGTCCAGTGCGCTTGAGGAGAACGGATAGCCGGCGCGGTATCCGCAGAGCTTTTCGGTTATCGGCATACTGCGGTAGCGCACCACTTTAAACGAGTAATCGTCCTCTACACCCGGATAAAGCGGCGTTACGACCGTCGCCCTGCCGAACTCCTCGTTTATTATGTTTGCGTAATTCATCACGGCGTTTGAAACGCCGTCTATAACAGGCGGGAAAGAATCGTTCATTAAGCATACGTTGAGTTTTCGTGTTGACAAGATTATCGCCTTTCCTTTCATATTATAATGCTGCGGACAAAGCCTTTTGCGGTTTGTATAATGATCCGGCGTTTTCCCTGCCTCAGGCGGGGAGAACCGTGAGTTTATATACAGTATGAATACATTATACCCCTTTTCGCTTGCAAAATCAAGGGTTTTTTGTAATTTTTACACGTTTTTTTCGACAACCCTTGACAAATGGCGGTTCTCGTATTATAATAAGTATTGTGTAATTTTAGACTGTGGAGGAGAAACGAGTGAAAATATCTTTATCCGAACACTTCAGCTTTAAAAAGCTGTTTTTGTTTACTCTTCCATCAATAGCTATGATGATTTTTACGTCAATATACGGCGTTGTTGATGGGCTTTTTGTTTCCAACATAGTCGGAGAAACGGAATTTACTGCGGTAAACTTTATTATGCCCGTGCTTATGGTGTTCAGTTCGGTGGGATTTATGTTCGGAACGGGCGGTTCGGCGCTTGTTTCCAAGACGCTCGGGGAAGGCGAGAAGGTCAAGGCGAACCGCATTTTTTCGCTTATCGTGTACACCACGTTCGTTGTGGGAATTATTCTCGCGGCGCTCGGCTTTGCTTTTATGAGAACCATTGCGGCGGCTTTGGGCGCGGAGGGCGAGATGCTTGATATATGCGTGCTGTACGGGCGAATTATTGTGGCGGCGCTGCCGATGTTTATGCTGCAAATGGCGTTTCAAAGTCTGTTTGTCACCGCCGAAAAGCCCAAGCTCGGGCTTGTTGTTATAGTGGCTTCGGGCGTTACGAATATGGTCTTAGACGCGCTGTTTATGGCGGTTTTTCGCTGGGGAGTTATCGGAGCGGCGGCTGCCACGGCTTCCAGCCAAGCGGTGGGCGGAATTGTCCCGCTCGTCTATTTTTTACGGAAGAACAACAGTCTTTTAAGGCTCGGCAAGACGCGCCTTAAGCTCGGGGTTCTCGGCAGAACCTGTTCAAACGGCTCCTCGGAATTTGTTTCGCAGGGTTCGATGTCGCTTGTGAATATGCTTTACAATTCCCAGCTCATCAAATACGCCGGCGAAGGCGGCGTTGCTGCTTACGGGGTTATGATGTATGTAAATCTTGTATTTCTTGCTATTTTTATTGGTTATAGCGTTGGCGTCGCCCCGATAGTAGGATACAACTTCGGCGCGAAGAACTCCGCGGAGCTCCGCAGTCTCCGCCGCAAGAGCGTCTGCGTGATCACCGCAGCATCGCTCGTGATGCTGATAGCCTCGGAGCTTTCGGCGGGCGCGCTCGCCGGGATATTTGTTGGCGGAAACCCCGAGCTTTACGTGCTTACCGTCCGCGGGTTCAAGCTCTTCGCGCTGTCGTTTTTGTTTGCGGGCGTGAATATTTTCGGTTCGTCGTTCTTCACCGCGCTTAACAACGGGCTTATTTCGGCGCTCATTTCCTTTTTGAGAACGCTTGTGTTTCAGATATCCGCTGTGCTCATTCTTCCGCTCTTTCTCAAAACCGACGGGATTTTCCTCTCCGTTGCCGCCGCGGAGCTTGCCGCGTGCGTTCTGACTGTCGTTTTCCTCATCGCGAAGAGGAAGAGGTACGGCTACTAATCGGGTTGCTTTCCTATTCGATGTGAGCGGCGCGGACAAAAACGTCCTGCGCCGCACCCAGCCTCGGTAAGGGCTCAAAACGCGGCTCCTTTTCCCAAAACCTCCGCGGGGCAGCGGGGATTTTCCGCGGCACCCCTCACTTCGTTCGGGGTACGCGCGGAAAATCCCTTGGTGCGCCCGCGCCTTGGCACTTCGTGCCAAGGCAGCCGCCTTCGGCGGCTTGGTTCGTCCGCTTGCGCGGACGAACCGCGGGCGCACTTATCAAAGAACAAACGATCCGCGGTTTAAAAGAACCGCGGATCGAATTTATTCGTTGATCTTCGAGCCGCTGCTCTTAAACGCAACAGCGGCAATGAGCCCGAAGAATATAGCTGCGGCAACTCCGACGGCGGCGTTGGTAAATCCGCCCATAAACGCGCCGAGAATACCGTATTGATCAACGTGCTCACGCACTCCTTTAGCGAGAAGGTTGCCGAAGCCCGTAAGCGGAACGGTAGCTCCGCCGCCCGCAAGATCGATTATCGGCTGATACCAGCCCAGCGCTCCGAGTATAACGCCCACGACAACATAAGTCGTAAGAATTCTCGCGGGGGTGAGCTTGGTGAGGTCGATGAGCACTTGACCCACCGCGCAGAACGCGCCGCCTATAACAAACGCCCAAAAGTATTCCATAAACATTTCCATAGCCATACCTCTTTCAATTAAAGCAAATTTCCACAGCGTGTGAAATTCCGGGGATATTTCCGCCTTGCTGTACCATGGTCGGAGACATAAGCGCGCCCGTTGCGGCATAAAGAATACGCTTGAGATCGCCGCTCTTTACGCGTTTAAGAAAATGCGCGCACATCATGGAAGCGGAGCAGCCGCAGCCCGAACCGCCCGCGTGAACGTCCTGGCTCTCGCGGTCATAGAGCATAAGACCGCAGTCCTTGTGCCACTTTTCAAGTGCTACGCCGTCACGCTTGAACAGATCGTAAAGCAGATCGCTGCCTACCTGCCCCAAGTCGCCCGTGATGATAAGATCGTAGTTCTCGGGGTGAGTGCCCATGTGCTTGAAGTGCCGCGAGATCGTGTCATAAGCCGCGCCCGCCATTGCCGCGCCCATATTGTTGAGATCGGAAATGCCCATATCCTGTATCTTCCCGACCGTTGCCGCGCGGATATAAGGCGGTTCGAGCGCCGGCGTAACGATAGCCGCCCCCGAAGCCGTAGCCGTCCATTGCGCCGTGGGAGTTCTCACTCCGCCGTAGTTCAGCGGAAAACGGAACTGCCGCTCCGCCGAGGAGTAGTGCGAGCTCGTTACTGCCGCGCAGTTGTCGACATACCCCGCGTTCACCATTGAAGCGGACAGAAGCAGCGCCTCCGCGAACGTAGAGCACGCGCCGTAAATTCCCAGAAACGGTATATAGAAATCCTTTAAGCCGTAGCTAGAGCCCGTGCATTGATTAAGCAAGTCCCCCGCGAAGATCAAGTCCATCTTTTCGGGAACAAGCTGCGCCTTGTCCATCGCGTGCTGCAAAGCCTTGGTCTGGAGCAGCGCCTCGGCTTGCTCCCAAGTTTCCGCGCTGCCCTTGTTGTCCTCGACTACCTCGTCGAATTCGTCCCCGTAAGGACCGTCGCTCTCTATTTTTCCGACAACGCTCGCAAAGCTGGTTATCGAAGCGTTGCCGAATTTAAACGTTTTGCCTTCACAAACAGCCATTTCTTCCCTCCTACATCATCTGCATAAGGTAGTAAATTATGCCGTAAACGATCGACGCGGAAATTCCGTAAACTATAACTGGACCCGCGATTACGAACATTTTCGCGCCGAGCCCGAGCACAAAGCCCTCGCTTTTGAAATCGAGCGCGGGCGATACCACGGAGTTCGCAAATCCGGTTATCGGCACAAGAGTTCCCGCGCCCGCGTGCTGAGCTATCCTGTCGTAGAGCTTCAGCCCTGTAAACAGCGCCGACAAAAAAATGAGCGTTACGGAAGTCCAGGCTCCCGCCTGATCCTCCGCGAGCCCCATAAACCTATACAGGTTGAGGAAAAATTCGCCGATACAGCAAATAAAACCTCCCACGACAAACGCCATGGGCACGGTCTTGTACATAGCGGAGGCAGGCGAACGGCGTTTCGCGAGCTCCCCGTATTCTTGATTGGAGATATTCATGATCTATCCTTTCCCGCTGTCTCGTTTTCGGCAGCGAAATGATTTTCGTGTTCGGACTTATTTTGCGAGAAAGGCTTCCGAAAATTCAAGGAAAAAACATACAAAAAACCGTTCAGCAAAGGCGAGCCGCCTTTGGCATTTCGTTTCATAGAAAATTTCGGTGTCAAGCGTATTCGCTCGACACCGAAATACTTCTATACCGCACGCGCCTTAGCCGAACGGTTTGTTTTTATCTAAGAACCTGTTCAGAATATCGTAAAGCTCTTCATTCGTGAACTCGTCAAAGTGTTTTATTACCAGTTCCATTCCCGTAATATTCCTCTTTGATAAGTCCGTAGACCGCCGTGTCACATAAACCCGTGTTGTTGCGGTCTGCCTGACGAAGAGTGCCCTCGTACTTCATACCGCACTTCTGCATTACCTTTCCGGAATTGGGATTGTTGACATCGTGTTCCGAATAAACCCGGTTCGCGCCGACCTCCTCAAAGAAGAACCTCATGACCGCCGTCAGAGCCTCGCTCGCGACGCCCTGCCGCCACCACTTCTCACCGATACAGTAACCTATCTCCGCCGCGCCGATATTTTCTCTCAGCTCCACCGCGCCGATAGAACCTATCGGTTCTCCGAGCGATCTGAGCTCTATCGCCCAATCGTAAAAATCGGGCTTGTTATAATTCTCGAGCAGATAACTTATGTAGCCGCGCGTTACCGAAATATCCGCGTGGGTCTGCCACCGCAAAAACCTCGTTACATTGTCGTTTGAAGTCCAATTCTTGAACGCGCTTTCCGCGTCCGAGCTTGCGAACCGCCTTAATATCAGACGTTCCGTTTCAAGCGTGACCGTTCCCTTATGCTCCATAAAAACACCTCAAATTTTCGCGCGCGCCTCGTTGAGTATCCTCACATACTTTTCCATTTGTATTTTAGAGATCACTTCGCCGCGGTCGTAGCTGTTCAGAAAGTTCAGCAGCTCTTTGCTGCCGAGGCATACATAATCGTTCTCGCGGAGGTTTAGCTTCAGCTTTGTTCCGGTGTTTGAAAAATACAGCACGCTGTCTATCCACACGTCCTCGCCCGCCGCGTTCAGAATGCTTTTGACAATATCGCGCTGGCGGCGCATCTGCTTTATCGGATTATCCATTTCGAGAACGGTGTTCTGACCGTTTTTGTAATACTTGCGCTGCTCCCATTTATCGGACTTCCAGCCGCCCTGTATAGTTCCCGAATGATTTTTCGCCTCGATGATGATAACGCCCTTGTGACTGATTATCAGCATATCGAGCTCAGAGCGTCCGCGCTTGTATCTTACGGGCAGATTGCAGAACACGATGTTGTTTCCGTCGAGGTGCTTTATCGCCTTTTGCAGACGTTTTTCGCCGCGCCTTCCACTGTTCAGGACGTTATACCGCCTTGCCACGATGCTGTAAGCCACGTTGCACAAGAATATAAGCACGATTATCACAATAGCCAGCAGCTTTTGCTCGTACATCTCCTTAAGCACGAAAAGCGCCAGCAGAAGCACGGGGCAAACACCCAGAAACACCTGCAAAAGCAACAGTACAAAAACTTTTCGGTTGTTGTTGTTCTTACACCTAATGAACTTGTTCATTATTACCTCTTATTTTTCGCGGTTCTCCCCGCCGGAGTCGGGGAGAACCGCTGTTGAATTATCTTAAAATCAGACGTTAAATCTGAACAGAGTAACGTCTCCGTCGCGCATAGCGTAATCCTTGCCCTCGAGCCGCACGAGACCCTTTTCCTTTGCCGCCGCCATAGAACCGCACGCTATCAGATCCTCAAACGAGACGATCTCGGCGCGGATAAAGCCCTTTTCAAAGTCGGTGTGTATCTTGCCCGCCGCCTGCGGAGCCTTCGTGCCGTCGGCTATCGTCCACGCGCGGACTTCGGGCGTGCCCGCCGTAAGGAACGAGATAAGCCCAAGCAAACGGTATCCCGTCTTGATGATACGCGCGAGCCCCGAGCTTTCAAGGTTCATATCGCTGAGGAACATCTGCTTATCCTCGTCGGACATATCCGCGATCTCCGCCTCTATCTGCGCGCAGATAGGGAGGACTTCGGAATTCTCCTCCTCCGCGATTTTTACGACCGCCTGATATTCGGGGTTGGAGTTGATGTCTCCCGTGAAATCCGCCTCGGACAAATTCGCCGCGTAGATAACGGGCTTGTTCGAGAGCAGGGGCGTGTCTTTGAGCATTGCACGCTCCTCGTCCGAATAATCATAGCTCCGCGCGGACTTTCCGCTCTCAAGGTGAGCTTTCAGCGCCTCAAAGAAATCCACCTCCGCCTGCGCGGACTTGTCGCCCTTGAGCGCTTTTTTGGCGCGGTCGATACGGCGCTCGAGTATCTCCAGATCGGAGAAGATGAGCTCGAGATTTATCGTCTCGATATCTCTTGCCGCGCCTATCGAGCCGTCAACGTGGATTATGTTGTCGTCCTTGAAGCAGCGCACAACGTGAACGATAGCGTCCACCTCGCGGATATTCGACAGAAACTTGTTTCCCAGACCCTCACCTTTAGAAGCGCCTTTTACGAGACCGGCAATGTCCACGAACTCCAGCGTAGCGGGCGTGAACTTTTCGGGGTGATACATCTCCGCGAGCTTGTCCAGACGTTCGTCGGGCACGGAAACGATACCCACGTTCGGCTCGATAGTGCAGAACGGATAATTCGCGCTCTCCGCGCCCGCGTTTGTAAGCGCGTTAAAAAGGGTACTTTTGCCGACGTTCGGCAGACCCACCATTCCTAATTTCATGATCTATGTCCTCCAAAAGAAATAAACGTACTTTATTATTATAGCATATCCGCGCGAAAATTTCAAGTGAATTTCGCAAGAAAAAAGCCGCGCTTGAAAACGCGGCTTTTGAATGTTTAGTTTGCGGTTACAGCTTCTTTAAGCTTGTCGAGGTTTGCGAGGTTGTAGTTTTTGCCCTTGAACGAGATGATAATGCTTTGATCGCAGCCGTCAAACGCCTTTGCGTCAATGCCCTTTACGGTGTCGGGGAGCTCTATCTTTGTTACGCCGGGCTTTACCTTCATAAGCACGTTGTCGGTGATAACAAAGTCGTTGTCGCCGAATTCCTCGGCAATAGCGTTTTGCTGTATAGCCTTACGCAATTCGTTGTAACCGCTGCTCCCCTTGTAAGTGGTGCCTTTATATTCCAACTCTATGTTGTTAGCATTGAAAGGATAATAATAATCACCAAACGTTCTTATACTGTCGGGCAAGGTAAAGCGTCCTACAAATTTGTTACAATTCACGAAAGCTCTTTCTCCGAGTGTGACAATGTTTTGAGGGATATTTGCGCTTTGCAGGCTGGTGCAGTAATAAAATGCCCCATCACCGATTACAGTTACACTGTCGGGAATAGTTACGCTTATCAAACCCGTACATTCTTGGAACGCATAAGCGCCAATCTCGGTCACGCCATCGGGAATAGTTACACTTGTAATGTTTTTATTAGTGTTAAAAGCACGATCGCCAATCTTTTTCACGCCGGAGGGGATAGTTATATCGCCCTCGCACTCCAAGCCCCTATACAAAACATCTCCGATGATAAAGAAGTTGGAGTTTTCCGCTTTCTTTGCCTCTAACCAAGGTGTTCCGTTAAAAACACTCATCGGATCGTAGTTATTATCCAAAGTCGGCGCACTGCCCTTGAATGTGATCTCACTGAGATTTAAGCACTGATCAAAAGCCGAATCGCCGATAATAGTAACACTTTCGGGAATGGTTATGCTGGTTATATCTATGTTGTTCCTAAATGCGCCGCTCGATATCACTGTAACTTTTAAGCCGTTTATCTCCGCGGGAATTTCAACCTTTTCGTCCGTGCCCTTGTATCCGTTGATCCGAATTACGGTTTCACCGTTATCGTTATATGTGCTGTAATTCCAGTCCGCCAAATTATCTTTGGGCTTGCTTGTATTGCTTGTCGTACTGCTTACGGCACTGCTTGTCGTGTCGCCCGAAGATGTGGCAGGTTTGCTCGTTGCGGTGCTGTTGGTCGCGGCACCGCTTGTCGCGTCCGCTTTCGATGTTGCCGCCGATGATGTGGGCTTGCTCGTTTGGTTCGCCGCGTTGCTTGCTATGTTCGCAAGCGCGTTTTTTTCAGCGTCGCTCGCGCACCCCGCAAGACTAAGTACCATTGCCGCGCAAACAAACGCGGCTAAAATTCTCTTCTTCATTTTGTTGTTCCTTTCGATATTTTGTCGGAAAAATTCCATACAAATACCATTATATATATTGTCAAGGGGTTTTTGGCAAGTTTGTCTAAAATGACGAAAAAAATTTCAAAACACAAAAAGAGCCGCGCTGTCTCCAACGCGGCTTGCTTTATCCAAAAAATCAGCCCTTGCTCTTGATGTACTCGTCCATAGCTTTAGCGGCGGTCTTGCCCGCGCCCATTGCGAGAATGACCGTTGCCGCGCCCGTGACCGCGTCGCCGCCCGCGAATACGCCCTCGCGCGAGGTCGCGCCGTTTTCGTCCGCGATGAAACAGCCGTGCTTGTTGGTGTCCAAGCCCTTGGTGGTGTTGCGGATAAGCGGGTTCGGAGACGTTCCGATAGACATAACAACGCAGTCCACATCAAGCACGAACTCGCTGTCCGGCTTCTCGATAGGGCGGCGGCGTCCCGAAGCGTCGGGCTCGCCGAGCTCCATTTCAATGCACTTCATTCCTGTAACGAACTTGTGCTCGTTGCCGAGTATCTCCACGGGATTGTTGAGGGTCTTGAAGATTATTCCCTCTTCCTTCGCGTGCTCTATCTCCTCTTTACGCGCGGGCATTTCCTCCTCGCCGCGGCGGTAAACTATGTAGACGTTCTCCGCGCCGAGACGCTTCGCGCAGCGCGCCGCGTCCATTGCGACGTTTCCTCCGCCGACTACCGCAACGCTCGTGTTCTTTTTAATAGGTGTATCGGAGCCCTCCTTGTACGCCTTCATGAGGTTCACGCGTGTGAGGAACTCGTTCGCGGAATACACACCCTTGAGGTTCTCTCCGGGAATGTTCATAAATCTCGGCAAGCCCGCTCCCGAACCGATGAAGATAGCCTCGTAGCCCTGCTCGAACAGCTCGTCTATCTCGATAGTGCGCCCGATGACAACGTTCGTCTCCACCTTAACGCCCAGCGCCTTGAGGTTGTCCACCTCGTGCTGAACGATAGATTTCGGCAGTCTGAACTCGGGGATACCGTAAACCAGAACTCCGCCCGCAAGGTGCAGAGCCTCGAACACCGTTACATCATAACCCATTTTCGCGAGATCGCCTGCGCAGGTAAGTCCCGAGGGACCCGCGCCGATTATCGCGCATTTGTGTCCGTTCTTCGCGGGAACGGAAGGAGTTTCCGTACTGTGAGCGTTGTGCCAATCGGCAACGAAGCGCTCTAAGCGCCCGATACCTACGGGCTCGCCCTTAATTCCGCGGACGCACTTGCTCTCGCACTGTGTTTCCTGCGGACATACGCGTCCGCAGACCGCGGGCAGGGAGCTGCTCTTGGCAATGATCTGATAAGCGCCCTCGAAATCCTTTTCCTTTACCTTGGAAATGAACGCGGGAATATCGATAGCAACGGGGCAGCCCGATTTACACGGCATATTCTTGCAGTTAAGGCAGCGCTCCGCCTCATCGACAGCCTGCTCCTCGGTATATCCGAGAGCGACCTCCTGGAAGTTCCTGTTGCGGACGTTCGCTTCCTGAACGGGCATTTCGTTCTTTTTCAAACTCATATTAGGCATATCAGTTTACCCCCTTGAAAAGATTACATACTTCCTCGCGCTTCTTGGCCTCGAACTCTTTGTACATCGCGCCGCGCTCCATAGCCTCGTCGAAATCTACAAGATGACCGTCAAAGTCGGGGCCGTCAACGCACGCGAACTTTGTCTCGCCGCCGACCGTCAAACGACAGCCGCCGCACATTCCCGTGCCGTCTATCATAATGGGGTTCATGGAAACGACGGTCTTTATGCCGTACTCCTTGGTGAGCTTGCACACGAACTTCATCATGATCAGCGGACCGATAGCGATGACCTCGTCGTACTTGTTGCCCGCGTCGATAAGCTCCTTGAGAGCGTCGGTAACGAGGCCCTTTGTTCCGTGAGAGCCGTCGTCCGTCATCATCTTCATAACGTCGCTGCAAGCTTTGAAGTCGTCCTCAAGGATAACCAGATCCTTGTTGCGGAAGCCGACGATAGAGTGCACCTCGCAGCCCAGATTATGGAGCTTCTTCGCGATAGGATACGCAATGGCACAGCCCACGCCGCCGCCGACAACGGCAACTTTCTTCAAGCCTTCGGTGTGAGAAGCTACGCCGAGCGGTCCTACGAAATCGTGGATAAACTCGCCCTCGTTCAGATGATTGAGCTTTTCTGTAGTTGCTCCAACGATCTGAAAGATAATTGTAACAGTTCCCTTTTCACGGTCGAAATCCGCAACGGTAAGCGGGATACGCTCGCCTTTTTCGTCAACTCTCAGAATAATGAACTGTCCCGGCTCCGCCTTTTTCGCGATAAGGGGAGCGTCTACTTCCATAAGGGTAACGGTGGGATTAAGCACCTGTTTTTTTACTATCTTATACATAAGTATCTCCTTTCGATAAAATACGATTATATTATATCACAAAGGCTCTGAAATTTCAAGTGCTTTTTTGAGTGTGTGGAATTTTCCGCTTGCAATTTCCAAAATAATATGCTATAATAAGGAAGTGACTTCATTATATGATCGCGGTGCGCGAGAGCGCAATGAGGAAAGTCCGAGCATCACAGAGCAGGGTAGCTGATAACGTCAGCCGAGGGCGACCTTAGGGCAAGTGCAACAGAGAGATACCGCAGTGGAAACGCTGTAAGGGTGGAAAGGCGAGGTAAGAGCTCACCGGAGTGCGGGAGACCGTACTGCCATGTAAACCCTATCCGATGCAACGCCGATTGGCGGCGGGGGTAACGCGTCTGCTCGGCGCGCCCGCTTAAAGGCGGCTTGACCGCGTTGGCGACAACGCGGCTAGATAGATGATCATACACGACAGAACTCGGCTTATCGATGGAGTCACTTTTTGAAAACAACGCCCCCGCGCAGCGGGGGCTGGTGTAATTGCAGGGATAATGTTATTTTATTCCGATGAAAGGGAAATCTCAAATGAAAATTTTAAAAATGATTCTTGCCGCCGGTGGTTTTATTGCAGTGGTTGTTGCCGGAAAATTTGTATTAAAGGGACTTGAACCAATGTCTGATGAAGAGCTAGATGAAGCGCGAGAAAAAGCTAGATTGGATCATTGTGCCGGAGATGAAAATGCTTATGGGCTTTTACAAATGTACGATGCGGAGATAAGAAGGCGACAAGCAAGAGTAAGTAACGAAGACGAAGAGTTTAATTATCCGCCTCACCGTGAACACGGTTGGTATTTACCAAACGATGATTGAATTTGATATTACACAAGACTACTGCAATATAACGCGATCAACATCGCTTCTGAAAGGAATTATAAAAATGCTCAAAATTCTTTTCGTCTGCCACGGCAACATCTGCCGAAGCCCCATGGCGGAGTTCGTCATGAGGGATATGCTCGAAAAGCGCGGGATAACGGGCGTTGAAGTCGCGTCCGCGGCGACCTCTACCGAGGAGCTCGGCAACCGCGTTCACCGCGGAACGGCGGGTATTCTTGACCGTCTTGGGATAGACTATTCCGCGAAGAGGGCACGTCAGATCACCATGTCGGACTACTCCGAATACGATATTCTTATCGGAATGGACGCGGCAAATATCCGCAATATGGAGCGCTATTGGGGCGACAAGCAGCACAAGATATACAAGCTCCTCGACTTCACCGAGCGCCGCGGCGAGGATATCTCCGACCCGTGGTACACGGGCGATTTCGAGCGCACCTACCGCGATGTGAAGCTCGGGTGTGAGGGGCTTATTGAACATTTGACAACGGATAATTGAGAATTTTGTCCGTGCTGAATAAACTCACAAGCATAAAGATCCGTTTCCCCCGCCGCAGGCGGGGGAATATAAAAACCTGCTATTTTCCCCGCCCTCGGCGGGGAAAATGTCTAAAATTTAAAAAACCGTAACCTTTCTGAAATAAAAAGCAACAAAGAAGTGAACGGGAAAATTGTCGCGACTACCGTTTGAACGAATTGACGTTTTGCGTCAACCCTGGGGGAAACACAATGGAAAACAACGCGTACAAGCGATACCTTGACGGTGACAGCACGGCGCTTCTGGAAATAATCCGCGAATACAAAAACGGTCTTACGATGTACCTCAACAGCTACGTTCACGACCTGAACCTTGCCGACGAGCTTTGCTGTGAGACGTTCGTAAGGCTCGCCGATAAAAAGCCGAATTTTCGGGAAAGCTCGTCGTTCAAGACTTTTTTGTACGGTATCGGCAGAAACGTCGCTCTTGTGTATATAAGGAAGAACAAAAAGCACGTCGCCGAGCCGCTGGACGATATAGCGGAAGCTCCCGCCGACTTCGATCTCGAAAAGGAGTTTTTGGTCAAGGAACGAAACCGACAGCTTTATGCGGCGCTCGGCGCTCTGAAGCCCGAACACGCGCAGGCGCTGTGGCTTATGTATTTCGAGGAGCTTTCCGTTAAGGAGATATCCGCCGTAATGAAAAAATCGCCGTCTGCCGTCAAAGTATTGCTTCACCGCGCAAGACTGGCTCTGAAAGCGGAGCTTGAGAAAGAGGGGTTTGAATATGAGGACAGTTGAAGAATGTTACGAATATGTTTTGAAGCGCTGTGACGAGCTCGCCGCGCAAAGGCGCAGAAAACGCACGCTCGCGCTTAAAGCCGCCGCGCCCGTCTGCGGAATAGCGGTCGTCGCGGGAGCCGCCGCGGTCATGTATGAGCGCAAAATAAATACGCCCAAATACGACAATTGCTTTGTAAGCAGTGGGCTCGACAACAGCGGCGTTTTCTCCGCGCAGGAGACGGTCAACAGCGTTGCCGCAAGCACGCCGAAATACGAAAACAAGCTCAATATCGGTGAGGTGGAAATTGCGACTGGCGTAACGCACAATTTATATATGATACCTCCATTGTATGAGATGACGCGCGACGAGGTTCTGGAGCATTTCGGTCTTAGCACGGAGCTCGATTTGTCGGGAGTTGTTGAGGGACTGCGCGAAACCGCGCCGAGAAACGGCATCTTAAATAGGGACAGAAAGCACGGATTTTGCCGCGGCTATGTCATAGAAGAAAACGGCTATCCCGTCGAACACTGGGAGGAGCTTCATCAGATGTTTGAGCATGACGAGTTCGTGTTCGAGAGCGAAGACGGCACGAGATCCGCCGTTGTCATCTTCGACCATGACGAAAGAGTGGATTGGCTCCGCTGCGGTATACTGTCTTATGTGGAGGACGAAGGTCACTACTCCGGAGGTTACTACTCTACCGAGCCGTTTTACTCGCTTCCCGCGTCCGAGATAGCGGGCGTTGAAATGCGCATTGCAAAGCGCAGTACAGGCGGCTACTACGCGGAATTCACCACAAAAACGGCGGCTGTCGAGCCGCTGGCTGTCGGGCTTGACACAAGAGGGCTTTCCGAGGAGGAAACGGTAAGCATTCTCGAATATCTTGCAGAGTATGTTGGTTCCGCGAACCCGAACGCCGAGAACAGCGTTTCGGTTGATGAGATCAATGTTTCGTATCCCGAAGTAATTTATTAAACAACGCTTATATACAATCTGCCGCGTCTTGATAACAAGACGCGGTTTTTTTATACATCTCGTTGAAAATCCGCCGAAATATTCCACATTTTCAACGGTAAAACCTGTTGAAAAGCTGTTGAAATCGGTTGAAAACTCCGCTAAAGTGAAGAGTTTTCAACAATTTCGGCACAAAACACTCTATTTTGCTTTGTACAAGCCTTTGTTTTGTTGAAAACTCGGTTAAAAGCGTGAAAAACTCATTGTAAAGCCATTTTTAAGAAATTTCAAAAAAATTTGAAAAACCCCTTGACAAAACTGTATAAACTGTGTATAATTAGATATATACAGATTGAGGCAGGTGAAAAGGTGAACATATTTATAGATGTCAAAAGCGGCACGCCGATCTACGATCAGATATATTCGCAGATAAAACAGCAGATAATAAGCGGAGAGCTTGCCGAAAACGAAATGCTCCCCTCGATAAGGGGCTTGGCGAAGGATCTCAAGATCAGCTTCATCACCACAAAACGCGCGTATGAGGAGCTTGAAAAAGAGGGATATATCTACACCATTCAGGCAAAGGGGTGTTATGTCGCGCCGAAAAATCTCGAGCTTATCCGCGAGACAAATCTCAAAAAGATCGAGGAGCATATCGACCAAATCATAGAACTTGCCGCCGCGTGTGAATTAAGCGCGGAGGAGGTTCTCGAAATTATGAAATTTGCGTTGGAGGGAGAAAAATGAACGCTATCGAAATCAAAGGACTTACAAAAAAATACGGCGGATTTAAGCTGGACAAGCTCGATCTCACGTTGCCCGGCGGCTGTATACTCGGGCTTATCGGCGAAAACGGCGCGGGGAAATCCACGACCATAAAGCTGATCTTGGATATGATAAAGCGCGACGGCGGAAGCATAAAAATACTCGGGCGCGACAATTCCAAGGAAATTCGTCTGATAAAAGAGGACGTGGGCACGGTGTTTGACGACGTGGGAATTCCCGAATGTCTGAACGCGCGGCAAGTCGGAAAAATAATGCGCAATACGTTCAAGAAATGGGACTCCGACTATTACAGCGAGCTGCTGCAAAGGCTCTCCGTGCCGCTTGACAAGCCGTTCGGGAAGTTCTCGCGCGGTATGAAGATGAAGCTGGGGCTGGCTGTCGCAATGTCGCACAACTCCAAACTCCTGCTGCTCGATGAGGCGACAAGCGGTCTCGACCCGCTCGCGCGCGACGACGTTCTGGATATTCTCAACGACTTTACGCGCGACGAGGAGCACTCGGTTCTGCTGTCCTCGCATATCGTGAGCGATCTCGAAAAGATATGCGATTACATTGCGTTCCTGCACAAAGGAAAGCTGATTTTGTTTGAGGAAAAGGACGTGCTTTTAGCGGAATACGGCGTAATTCACTGCTCGGAAAGCCGGCTGTCGGAGCTCGACCCGACCGCGATAAAGCACAAAAAAATCACGCCCTACGGCGCGGAGGCTATCGTCAAAAGAAGCGCCGTACCGCGCGGCACGGAGATAAGCCCCGTCTCGATCGAGGAGCTTTTTGTACAGACGGCTAAGGAGGGAAACGTATGAAAGGATTGCTTTTAAAAGATTTTTATGTAACGATGAAATGCTGTAAAATGTATTTTCTTATCGACCTTATTTTTATCGCATTGTCGTTTATCTCAAACGATAGCTTTATGTTTTTGCTGTATCCCGTGCTGATGTCGGGTGTGCTCGGGATAAGTTTGCTGAGCTTTGACGAGAAATTCAAGTGGGTAAAATACAGCGGGGCGCTGCCGTACAGTTCGGCGCAGATGGTGTTGTCAAAGTACATTTTCGGACTTGTTATTCAGGTGCTCACAACGCTTGCAGTGTTTTTGGCTTTGATCATACGGGTAAATGTCATGGACGGCATCACGTTCTATGAGGCGGCGCTCTCGCTTGGCGGAATGTTTGTTTTTTCGCTGATGATACCCTCGTTCAGTTTGCCGTTTTGCTTTAAATTCGGCACGGAAAAGGGACGGATTTTCTATTTTGTATTTGTGTTCGCTATGTCGGCGCTTCTTTTGAGATCCGCCGACAAGCTGGAGAGCTTTATCAAAACGAACTATCTCGTTTTGATAGTGACCGCCGCAATTATCGTGATCTACGCGGTCTCTTTGATTATTTCGATCGCGCTTTACAGCAAACGCGAGATCACAAGCTAAACCTCGCGTCTATAATATCCTCAACAGCCGAATTCCCGCCGTTTTTGAAGTTCAGCAAACGCGCGGTGAATTCGGTTTTGTTTCGCTCCGCGGAATAGCCGATAAGCTCCTCCAAAACCTGATCGTTCAGCATATTTTCGGCGAGCGGCATATAGTCGATCAATCCGCGGTCAATAAGCTGCTTGAAAAGCTCGGCGCGGTTTATGTTCTCAAAGCTGTTGTGCTCTATGGCGAGAGGGAAAATATCTTCGCGCAGCGCGATGTCCCACTCAAAATCCGTCCCGCCCGCGAACGGCTTGTCAAGATCGTTCGTGCCTATAAGGGAGTACATCGCGGTTTCGGGAGTGAGCTTCGGGCAGTTCTTGAAAGCCTTGCCGAGTATCGTCACCTCAGAATCCGGAAAACGAACCACGCGCAGATTTACGCAGTCCTCAAACGCTCCGTTATAGATAACGCACAGCATTTCGGGGAGCACTGTCTCCTCCAATAAGCCGCATTTGGAAAACGCGAAAGAACGGATAACGGCGGTTTTCGCGGGGAGATCTATCCTCCGCAGAGAGGTGCAGAGCTTGAAGGTGTTGTAGTCGATGATCTTGAGCGTACGCGGCAGGACGATCTCCTCAAGCTGTTCGCAATACTCGAACGCCGCCGCTCCGATATTCGTGACGGTGTCTGGCAGGACGACGGACTTCAGAAAGCTCGCCGAGCTGAACGCTTTCGGCGCGATGCTTTTCACGCGGTGGAACTTGTATTTTTCGGGGATCTCAAGCGCGGTAATGCGCGGATCGGCGTTGTAGTTGTACTTGACAAGCTCCCAACCGTCGTCGAGCTTTTCAAAGTCGAATATCTTTTTTGTCATAATACGTCACCGCCCCGAATTCCTTTAATTCCAGTATACTCCAACAAGACGGATTTGTCAATACCCCGATGTTACAAAAGCGCCGCCGATCTCTCGGCGGCGCGGTCGTTATATGCCTGATACATCTCATAAAGAAAAGTTAAACTGCGTTGGATTTTCAATCGGAACATTATACCCCCTTGTGTTTTCAACCGCGGTAACATTGATACTTTTGTGGTCAAACAAAACCGGGAGCATTATGAGGTACTCATCCGAACCGAATATGGTGTTTAGAATGAAATCCCCGTTTTCTGTTCTTTTGAATACCGTGTTGAACTTAAAGGTTTGGCTTTCACCGTATAGTACGGTTATCTGAACCTCATCGTCATCTAATTGTCCGGCGGAAAGCGTCAATGTTATCGAAGCGTTTCTTGACCTTGGTATGTCCATTGATATATATGAATTTGGCCATAACATCCCCACATACACGCCGTCGTCCCTAAACCGATATTCTTTCATCATCGGCGATTCGAGGTACTTCTTTTTCATGGTCTCCGTAAAAATACCGTCGAGCTTTTGGTGGAAGCCCGCCTCGGTGGCACAGGCACCGCTTACCACTTTATAGTAATATTCGGTTTCGGTAACGACACCTCCTCTTGTATTCCAAGTGTGTTCCTCGGTGATGTAATTAAATCTGTCAACGCACTCCGGGAAATCGTATTCGACAGGGGATGTCGTGCTATCCATAAAAGGGTGTATCCCGCTATCCAGAAACGACCATTCTTTAAAAAGCGAAATTATCTGTTCCCATTCCGAGCGGGTGAGGGTCTGATACTCAACGGTTGAGGAATTGTCGTTTTTCGGCGTTGAGGAAACGCTCGGCGCGCTTTCCTCGGAGCTTGTCGAATTTTCTTGCAACGAAATATTCTCCGCTTCGCTGTCCGGTGCGGAAACAGGCACAGAAGCGCCGTCGTTTACATTGCAGCCCGTTAGGGTCAATGAGATAAGTAAAAGTGAAACTAATGCTTTGATTTTTTTCATGCGGATACCGCCTTTCTGAAATAAATATGGTTCTGTATTTAAGAGCGATTTTCCCCCGCCTGCGGCGGGGGAAACCGCATAAAAAGCGTACAAGTCCCTCACGTGTGACAAATCGGAGCTACGGTGTTTGGGAAGCCGGTATTGGCTCCCAAGTTGACGGAAAGTTTATCGTGATGTCTCCGTAAATGAGCTCCAGATCGCTGTCGAAAGCGAAATAATCCGGTATAGTCGAGTAATACCTATTCATATCATCTATCCTGTATCTCCCGTCCCAACCTTTAATGAGCGTTGCGGTTTCGGGGTCGTGGTCTCCTCCGACCGTATGATTATTTGTAAACACCAAAACAACGGTATTTTCATTGATACGCTCCGTGGTAAGCGTTATACTGTATTTGCTCGGCGGATAGCTTGGATTGTAGCTTCTTGCCACATATGTTGCACCGCTTATGTGCCGACGAGAACCCTCGACACTTCTCTTAAATCTCCCGGTAAGAATTTCGTCAAGCTTGACATCCACGCCATATGTGGTAGCATAATCTCCGCTTATTACCTTGTAATAATAAGATGTATAGTACTCACCGTAATGTTCCATGGTATCTTCGGTAAAAAACTGCGTTACACTTACACAATCGGGAATATAGACGAACCTTTCCTCATTCACACTCCAATATGGATGCAAATCGCGCGCATAATACGCGTATTCATCGATAACGTTAAGCATTTGCTCAAGCTCGGCACGCTGAAACGGCTCGTTCGTCGAAGGCTCGGAGGTTGAGGTCGAGGTCGAGGTCGAGGTCGAAGTCGGGGTTGATGTCGAGGTCAAAGAGCCGGTATCCGAAACCTCAACGGAAGCGTTCGCTAAAGCGCTGTCGGCAGAGGTTACAGACGACTTATCGCTCGCGTCACAGCCCGTGAGGACAAGCGAAATAAGTAATGCTGTTGCTAATGCTTTGATTTTTTTCATGAGGGTACGACCTTTCTTAGTATTTGTCATGCTTTTGTGTTGCCGGTTAAATATCTATTGTAGCAATCTTCTTTCACAAATTTATTGTGATCACAAGCCTTCCGCATTTTTTGTTGTGATCTTTTACTATCATTATAATGCAAGCATTTGTCTTTTGTCAATACGGTTTTCCTAAGATGTTAAAATCGTGCGTGAAGTGTAAAAAAATTGTATGCCTGCATAACTTTCTCCTGTGCTTTTTGTTGAATATAACCAACCGCCGACAAAATGTCGGCGGCGCGGGCGTTATATGCTTATTGAGATGTCACCGTAATACAGCGTCGAAGTATAACACCAGAGACATGCGGCAATGTCCAAAAAAGGCGGATAGCTGCCGCTGATGTCGTCTATTCTGAAATAAGACCAATCCTCGTCTTTCACGAGCCTTATCTTGTATTCGTATGTGGGGTTCTCTTCGTTTCTGTCAGAGTCTTTGATATTGCATGTGCAGGAAAGAGTCATAAGAATGGTGTTTTCATCAATTCTGTCAAAGGAATTCAGCTCGAAACGCTTGACATTTATTATCAGGGAATTATCCTTTTGTGGCGGTGCCGTATACAAGATCCCCTCCTTGAACGTAAACCGTCTGTCGGGGTTGGAAATATAACGTTGCTTATAACTCTTCGTGAACATTATGTCCAGCTTGCGAAGGAACGCCTCCGCTTCGCTGAGGGGGCTGTTTACTACCTTGTTAAATGGATCTTCCGTCCAGCTCTCATAGATACTTTGCTCGGGATCGGTGCAGAATTTCAGCTCGGGTATATGAAGCTCGTAGTCGACGTACTCAAGATCTTTAAGAAGAGCAATGGCACATTCGAATTCCGTTATATCCCAAAGCTCAGTGATCTCCGAGGTGACCGACGTGTTCCATGTTGACGGACGGTTGTATGTGAGATCCCCGCAGGTGACATTCACCTCACGCGCAAAGCTGAAAAATTCCTGAATATTAAACAACTCGCCGTCGTCTATCCTATACACACCGTTCTTTGTTCTGACGATCGTTTGCTGAAACCCGGAATCCAGATCACTTTGTTTTATCGTCAAGACAATGGTGTCCGCGTCGGGTCGCTCAACGCAGAACTTCAGATCATGCGTTATCGGCTTCAAAGACAGATAAGTTACATGTGAAACATATAGCTCTCCGTCTTTTATCCTGAATTTTTGTTTCTCGCTTGAACCAAGGTATTTTTCCTTGAACTTCTCCGTAAATATCTCATCGAGCTTCGCGTTGAAGCCTTCTTCGGTTGTGCATGCACCGCTTACCACTTTATAGTAATATTCTGTGTAATATCCTATGGAGGGATCACGCGGAGGTCCTATAAGCTCATCTGTGATGTAATCAAATCTGTCCACGCAAAGCGGAAAATACGGCACGGTGCTCTTTATTAAATCGGGGTGTATATCACAGCCGACATACGCCCATTTGTTGAAAAGCGTTATTATCTCATCGAATTCGGCTTGGGTGAGCCGCTCGTCCGCGGAGTTCGATACGCTTTCGGCAGGCAGTGAAACGGAAACATTCTCTGCGCTGTAGCTTACCGCGCTGATATCGGAGCTGTCATCTGTGCCACTAACGACGGATGTATCCATATCGCAGCCCGTGAGGACAAACGCGATAAATAATAACATGGCTAATGCTTTGATTTTTTTCATAAAATGCACAACCTTTCCCAAAGTATTTTGAGAGGTATAATTACCCTTTTATAAAAAAGATTGTATTTCTCTGTAAACATTACACCTTTTTTAAAAGAAAATAGATTTTGTAGCTTTGCACAAAACCGAGCCGACAATTTGGAGAAATTGACCGACCGCCGACAAAATGTCGGCGGTCGAATATATCAATTGAGCTTTATCTGTGAAGAGATGACCTGCTCAAAATCCGAGCTCGGCATGGGCTTGTAATAGAAGAAACCCTGTATCATATCGCAGCCGAGACCCTTTAGGAAGTCCACCTGATTTTGCGTTTCAACGCCCTCGGAGACCGTTTCGAGATTAAGGCTCTTAGCCAGAGACACAACGGAGGTGATGACCTTTTTGTTCTTGTCGGTGAGGTCGTTGCGCAGGAAGAACCCGCCGT